>JAWPMO010000001.1:4347547-4968626 GCA_033344875.1 Ilumatobacteraceae bacterium
GTCGAGCTGGTAGCCCCCGGTCTCGAACTGCACGAAGCCGCGTGCTCCCGCCAGGTCGCCGGTTCCGTCGGTGATGGCGGCGACCGAGAAGAACGGTCCGGTTCCGGTCGAGTAGATCTCCCGGAACGTCATGGTCCCCTCGCCGATGCCGGCCACCGAGCCGGTGAACTCGACGACTGCACCGCCGTCGCTGCCGGTGTCGGTCTCGTGCGGTGTGCGCGTCCCGGTGCCCTGTCCGATGCCGTCCAACACGCCGACGAACGTGGTCGTGTACGTGACATCCAGCGTGCTGTCGCCAGTGCGGGGTGTCTCGGCGTACCCCTCGTCTGACCAACTGCCCGTCGCCGTGACGTGTTGCATCCTCGGCCCCGGCACGAGCGTCGTGACCCCCGACCAATCGACGTCGATGCCCGCGGGGCCTCCGTAGGCGATCAAGCTGCCCGTGTAGCCATCGAATGCGCCCGTGGCTCCGGTGAGGTAGTGCCGGCTGGACAGGTGCGGGTCTTGGCTCCAGAAGACGACCCATTCCAGGGTGCCCGTGCCGAAGCCGTCGAGTGTCAGCTCCTGGGTGTCGCGGCCGATCCCGAACGAGGTCCTCGAGTCCGGGTCCACCCGGTGGCCGACCCCGCGCCGGGCGACGGCCCCGCCAGCGTCGGTGTGGGTGGCCGTGGACACCGACGTGACGGTGTCCGGGTCGCCGTCGTCGATCGGTGTGAACGTCGTGATCGAGCGCGAGGCGCCGCCGATGGTGATGACGCCGCCTTGGTCGACGGTCCAACCCCGGTCGGCGTCGGCCTGTGATGGAAGGGTCAACTCGAGCGAGTAGTCGCCGGCCGTCTCGACTTTGTCGGTCGCGGGGTTGTCGCGGCCGTCGGGGGCCAGGTAACTCCAGGTGCCGGTCGCACCGAAGAAATCGCCGGTGCCGGCGGTGACGACGCCGGTGTGCTCGGAGGCCCCGGTGTACTTCGATGTCCATTGCTCGTCGATGATCAGCCGGCCCTCGCCGATGTCGGTGATCCTGACATCGAGGACGAGGTGGTTGTTCCCGACGAGGCCGTCGTCGGCATCGTTGATTCGGTAGCTCCCTTCGGCGAGGGCGGTGCCAAGGAGGTCTCCGGTGATGACGTCGTCGCCGCTGAAGCTGCCGGCACCGTCATCTCCCGACGGGACGAAGTCCAGGACAGCGGACAACGTGCCGGCGAGCGACATCGAGCGCGGCACGGTCGCTGCTGCCGCCTCTCCCGCCGCATTCTGATCGGTCTCCGCCTCCGGTGTCGGTGTCGGATCGGCGCCGTCGGTGTCCGGCCCGGTGTCGGGCCCGGTGTCGACATCGTCGTCCGGTTCGGGGATGGCGATGGTCTCGGGCGTCGGCGTGTCGGCCGGGTCGTTGGCGTCGTCATTGCGGTTGACGAGGGCGACGCCGCCGATGACGAGCGCCAGTACCGCGGCTGCCGCCGCGAGCACGGGCCAGCGTCGGGGCCTGGTGGTGTTGTCCGTGAGCATGATGATCTCCGTCTCCTGAGGTGGGTCCTGGTCGATGATCCGGCGTTGGATCTGCTGCCAGGCGTGGGGTGACGGGGCGGCTCGGTCGGCGATCACGTGGAGGTCGCGCTGAAGCGTGTCTTCGAAGCGACTCATGGTGTGAGCTCCTTGCGCATCGACTTCATCGCCCGTCGCAGGTGCGATCGGACGGTGGCGGCGGGCTGGTCGGTGATCTTGGCGATCTCAGCGGCCCGGTATCCGCAGTAGTACCGGAGTACGACCGCGATGCGTTGATGTTCGGGAAGTTGCTCCAGGACGTCCCACAGCGACTCGACCTCCGGAGGAAGGTCCGACGGTCGAGTCGGTGGGTTCTGGCGCATGAGGCGGCGGCGTCGAAGTACTGACCGGCACCTGCTCACCACGACGGTGCGCAGGTAGGCGCCGGGTTGTCCCAGGTCGTCGAAGCGTCGCGAGATCTCCAGGAACGAGTCCTGAACGACCTCCTCCGCCTCTGCGTTGTTCCCGATGAGCGTGAATGCGAGCCGTACCATGCCGGTGTACTCGGCGCGGTACAAGACCTCGAGCGTGGCGGCGGGCCCCTGTCGGACCGCCACGGCCTCGGTGTCTCGCACGTACCCCATCACCATCTACGGCGCCCGACGGCGCGAAAGCGTTGCACCCACCCCAGAAAAGATCGCGAGTTGTGCCTGGAGGATCAGCGGATAGGTCGCTCCGCTCCTTTTCATTCCGCTGATTCCTCCCCGTATCCATTGGGAGTGTCGAGCGGCCAGGTTCGGCAGAGCCTCACCTATCCGCTCGACCTCCTGGCACAACTCGCGATCACGGGTCAGTCCGACTGCTTGGCGCGGCTGGGCTGGACCCTCGGCGCCTCGTTCGGCATCTTCGGGTACACCGGCGGCCACGGTGCGTCGGGGATGCCGTCGGCGATGTCGTCGGCGAACCGCTCGACGAGTGGACCGATCTCCTGCGGCTCGTCGTCCATGTCGGCCCACGGGTCGCCGCGCTCGGCGAGACGGTCGGGCACGGTGAGCATCGTCAGCTCGTCGGGCATCACGTCCATCAACTCGTCCCACTCGAACGGGGTGGACACCTGGGCACCGACCCGTGGACGCACACCCCACGCACCGAACACGTTCTTGTGCGGAGCGTTCTGGTTGAAGTCGACGAACACCCGGCCGTCGCGCAGTTCCTTCCACCACTCGTCGGTGATCAGGTCGGGGTGCCGACGGGCGAGCTCTCGAGCGACGGTGACCGAAGCGCCCCGCACGGCGAACGAGTCGTATCCGTCGACGACGCGCACGTAGATGTGCAGCCCCTTGCTGCCGGTGGTCTTGACGTACGAACGGATACCGAGTTCGGCGAAGTACAGCCGGACGTGCATCGCTGCCTCGCGGATGTGGTCGAACGTCTGGCCCGGCGACGGGTCGAGGTCGATCCGCAGCTCGTCGGCCCACTGTGGCTTGTCGGCGGTGTACTGCCACACGTGGAGGCCGAGCACACCCTGGTTCGCCGCCCACAGCACATGTGCGAGGTCGGCGATCACGAGGGCTCGCGATTCGGTGCCGTTGATGGTCTGCACCGTCGTGGTGGTCAGCCAATCGGGCGCCGAGTCGGGGATCCGCTTCTGGAAGAACGACTTCTGCCCCACCCCGTTCGGGTACCGCTCGAGGAGCACCGGCCGGTTGCGAATCCAACGCATCAGCGGCTCACCGACCGCGAGGTAGTACTCCGCGAGGTCGAGCTTGGTCAGGCCGAGCTTCGGGAACAGCACCTTGTCCGGGCTGCTGATCGTGACCGGGCGGCCATCGGCCACCAGTTCGACCGGTTCCCCGTGATCCTCCTTCGGCATGACCGAACCCTACGCCCGACGTGGGCGGCGACGGACACCATGCGCGCCGTGACACGATGCGGCATGGACGCAGGCACCACCTCCGAGATCGTCGAGCGAGATCGACGGCACCTCATCCACCCGTACCAGGTGTTCGACACCGTGATGGTCGACGACGTGCTGCCGATCGACCGCGGTGCCGGTGCCCATCTGGTCGACTCCGACGGGCGCGAGTACCTCGACGCGGTCGGCGGCATGTGGTGCACCAACATCGGCCTGGGCCGCGACGAGATGGCCGACGCCATCGCGCAGCAGGTGCGCGAGCTGGCGTACGCGAATCCGTTCGTCGACATGACCAACGGTCCGGCAGGGCTCCTGTGCGAGAAGCTCGCCGAGCTCGCGCCCGGAGACCTGAACCGGGTCTTCCTGTCGACCGGCGGTTCGACCGCCGTCGATGCGGCGTACCGGCTGATCCAGTTCTACCAGTACGTGCGCGGTACCCCGGAGAAGCGCCACGTCCTAAGCCGCGTCGACGCGTACCACGGCACCACCTACGCCTCGGTCTCGATCGGCGGCAAGCCCGGCGACCGTGTGCCCGGGTTCGAGTACATCGAGGACACGATCCATCACCTGTCATCGCCGAACCGGTACGCGTACGGCGACGGGCGCACCGAGCAGGAGTTCGCCGATGATCTCGTCGCCGAGTTCCGGGCGAAGATCGACGAGCTGGGTCCGGCGAACATCGCGGCCTTCTTCGCCGAACCGATCATGGGGTCGGGTGGCGTGATCATGCCGCCGGCCGACTACCTGCAGCGGCTGCACGCGCTGTGTCGCGAGCACGACATAGTCTACGTCTCCGATGAGGTGGTCACCGGGTTCGGTCGGCTCGGCGAGTGGTTCGCGTCGGAGTCGGTGTTCGGGATCGTGCCCGACATCATCACGAGCGCCAAGGGGCTGACCTCGGGCTACCTCCCACTCGGGGCGACGATCGTCAGCGACCGGATCTACGACGTGATCGCCGAGACCGGGCACGATCGCTACTTCGCGGTCGGGTTCACGTACTCGGGGCACCCGGTCTCGTGTGCCGCCGCGCTGAAGAACATCGAGATCATCGAACGGGAGGGCTTGCTCGAGCACGTCCGCGAGATCGGCCCGTACTTCCAGGAGCAACTCGCGACGCTGGCCGACCTCCCGATGGTCGGCGACGTGCGCGGCTCGCACCTGATGGCGTGCGTCGAGTTCGTCGAGGACCGGGAGACGCGACGGCACTACCCGGAGGAGCTCGACGTCGGCAAGCTGGTCGCGAACGCGTGCGAGCCCCGCGGCTTGATCGTGCGGCCGATGGTGCACCTCAACGTGATGTCGCCACCGCTCGTCATCGACCGGGACGACGTCGACCGGATCGTGGCGACGTTGCGCGACGCGATCGTCGAGGTGCGTGCGCAACTGAGCTGATCCGCCGAGCCGGAGGGTCGACCGCTGGTCGGGCATCTTGCCGAACGCATGCGAATGTGCTTATATGTCGTTCGTGGCGAACGACGACGGATTCAGAGCGCTGGCCAGCCCGACCCGGCGCACGCTCCTGCGCCTCGTGCGCGACGAGGCGCAGCCGGTCGGCGCGCTCGCCGAACAACTGGCGATCTCACAGCCGGCCGTCAGCCAGCACCTCGCCGTTTTGCGCGACGCCGGGCTCGTGTCGGTCGAGCCAGATGGTCGACGGCGCCTGTACCGGGCCGACACCGATGCGCTGTTGGAGCTCCGTGGCTACTTCGACGGCTACTGGTCGGACGCTGTCGACCGCTTGGCCGATGTCGCGGAGCGAGCTGCCAGGCAGCGGCAGGCGGCATCGTGATCCTCGCGGGGTGCGATCGACTCATCGCGGCGCCGGTCGATCTGGTCTGGGCGCTCGTCAGTACCGCCGACGGCCTGCGTGAGTGGATGGCCGTCGAGGCCGAGGTCGACCTGCGAGTCGGCGGCACGATCCGCTGGGAGCACGACAACGGGTGGATCGTCGCCGGCACCGTTCGGGAGGTCTCGCCGATGCGGCGACTGTCCTACACGTACGGCTGGGAACGCGGCGGGTTCCCGGTGCCGATCGACTCGAGCGTCGTCACGATCGAACTCGCCGCCCGCGGTGCAGCGACCCGGCTCACCGTTCGCCACGAAGGACTCACGCCCGAGATGGCCGAGCAGCACACCGGGGGGTGGCGAACGTTCACCGATCTGCTGGCCGAGCGGGCCGAGCGCGGGTCGGTGGCCGGAGTCGGGGGTGAGCAGTGAACTTCACCGGATTCGACCCGGCCGCGATCGCACTGCTCGGCCGGCTCCCGGGGATGTCCGTCGAGGCGTACGCGGCGCACAAGGCCGAGCTGGCGGCCGGCGTCACCCGACCGGGTGCGAGCCTGATCGCGGCGGTCGCCGACCGGCTCGACGCCGACCTCACCGTGGTGCCACGCAGCTCGGTCTCGCCGCTCCACCGCGACCTCCGATTCGCTCCCGCCGGTGCCGCCCGGTACAAGGACCATCTCCTGCTCACCGCCTGGGAGGGTGCCGACAAGAAGGCGTCGCCGATGGTCTGGATCCGGGTCGACTCGTCGCGGGTCGGATTCGCGAGCGGCATCGGGTTCACGCCTACGGTGCGGGAGCGGTGGCGTCATGCGATCGGCGGTGATGTCGGCGCGGCGCTCGAACTCGAACTCGACGAGCTCGAGCGCGAGCGAGCCGCCGAGGTGGCCGGCGATCAGGTCAAGAAGGTTCCGGCGCCGTTCGCTGCCGACCATCCGCGGGCCGACCTCCTCCGACACACCGGATTCCAGGTCCGGTTCATCGACGACCTGCCCGACTCGGTCGATACCCCCGACTTCACCGACTGGTGCGCCGATCGGCTGGCGGCACTGCTGCCCGTCCACCGATGGCTGATCGCCAACCTGGTCGCCTGACCCGACGAGAGGAGACGTCATGCCACAGACCGACGAAGATGTGTTCTGGGAGCTGATCGAGGAGCTGCAGCTCGAGGACCCGAGGGTCGAGGAGGGAACCATCATGAACGGGCGCTGCGTCCGCGTGGCGGGTGAGTTCCTGGGTCTGGTCGGCTACCGAGGGTCCGGCATGGTCGTGAAGCTGCCGCGCACGCGCGTCGACGAACTCATCGCAGCGGGCATCGGCGAGCCGTTCGCGCCCGCCAAGAAGGTGTTTCGTGAGTGGGTCTCGATCCCGAAGCGCGATCGCCGCCGCTGGCGTTCGCTCCTGCGCGAGGGCGTGGCCTTCGTCGCTCCCGGGTGAGTCGGTGGGTCCCACCCCTGCCGCAGCGCCGTTGGCACACTGAGGTGGTGAAGCGGAAGATCTCGGTGGTCGGCAGTGCGGTGGCGTCGGTGGAGCCCGACGTCGCGAACGTGAACTGCGGCGTCGTCACACGCGGTGCGTATGCGCAGGAGGTGCTGGCACGCGCCAACGAATCGCTCCACCGGATCATCGAGGCCGCCGTCGCGGCAGGCGTGGATCGCTCCGACCTGCGGACCCGCGGCCCGAACCTCCACCCGACCGAGCACGGCTACCAGGGCAGCAACGACCTCGTCGTCGTCGCCCGCGATCTCGGGTTGCTCGGTGGCGTGATCGACGCGATGGTCGCGGCCGGTGGCCCCGACGTGACGCTGCACGGCGTGAACTTCTCCGTCGCCGATCCGAGCGAACACCTGCCGCAACTGCGGGCGGCGGCGATGGCGGCGGCGCTCGAGATCGCGACACAACTGGCGTCGGCGGGCGGCGCAGCGGTCGGCGAGGTCCTCACGATCGACGAATCCAGCGGGTACCAAACACCCACGGTGATGGCGATGGAGAGCCGGGGGTTGCGCGGCACACCCGTCGAGGCCGGGCAGCAGCAGGTGCGGATCGACGTCAACGTCACCTACCGACTGATCGACCCGAGCTGACCCCGGCGCCTGTCAACCGGAACGGCACGGGTACCGCCCGACCGCTCGGTTCCGGGCGGGTCAGCTCGGTGGCAGGCGCGGTCGTCGGCCGCCGACGGTGCCGGCGAGCACGGCTCCCAACACGATCACGCCCCCGAGCACGGTGGTGGTCGATGGGCGCTCGGAGAAGAACAGCCACGCCCAGAGCGTCGCTGCGACCGTCTCCACCGGGGTGAACAGTGCGACCTCGGCGGTCGGCGCATACCGCGGCGCGGTCGTGTACGAGAGCCGACCCAGGGGGTTGAAGATCAACCCCATGAGCCCGGCCGCCACGAAGACCCGCATCGGAGCCGATCCGACCGACGCGAACGGGGCGGTGACGAGCGCCATGGTGGCCGAACTGAGCGCCAGCGCCAACGGTCGGTCGATGCCGGGGGAGCGGCGCCACAGCACCAGGCTGAGCGAGACGAGCACCACGGCGAGGATCGCCAACAGGTCGCCGTCGAGCGTCGGGCTCCCGAACGATCCGCCGACCACGATGACGACTCCGGCCACGGTGGCGACGATCGCTGCCGCGACGCGCCGGCTCGTGCGTTCCCGCAACAGCAACCAGGCGAGTCCGGCCGAAACGATCGGCGTGGCCGCGACGATCACGACGACGTTCGCGACAGCGGTGTGGTTGATGGCGGCGACGAATGCGATCTGGGTGGCGCTCGACAGGAGGGCGAGGCCGGCCAGCGACCACGGCTCACGTCCCAGCGTCCGGCGGATCGGCTCGCGGGTCGAGACCAGGAAGTACGCACCGAGCGCGACCGTCGACGCGCAGGCGAAGAGGAACGAGATCGTCCACGAGTCGAAGTCGGCACGCCGGACGAAGAACGAGTCGGTCGACACCAGCAGCATGCCGATGCCGGCCAGCGCCCAGCCTCGCTCTCGACCGTCGATCACCCGGCCAGTATGACGGCTCCGGCGATCGTCGTCCGGGTGCTGTCGGCACCCGGACGACGATGTCGATCGACTACGGACAGGGTGCTGCGAAGGTGTGGAGCGACAGGTCCGGGTCGCTGAAACGGCAGCCGAAGTCGTCGGCGGCGACCGACTTCGGGTGCCGGACGTCGTCGCCCTCGGGCCGCTGCCCGGTCTCGACCCAGTGGGTCAGGTCGTCGAATGCGGTGGTCAACTCCAGTGGCGTGAAGTCGCAGTGGCCGACGCCACGGATCGCGCGCTGGACCAGGAGTTGCTTGTTGCCGTTCCGGCGAACGTCCTGTTCGTAGTCGATCTCCATCGAGAACGGCACGAAGAGATCGCCCAGGTTGTGGAGGCTCAGCACCGGGACGTCGATATCGCCGGTGATCGCCTCGCCGTTGTCGCGCGCCCCGGCATCGGGGGCGACGCGAGCGATGTCGCGATCGAGTGCTCGCTCGGCGGCGTTGCGCCCGGGTGACAGGTCGAGCTGGTAGCGGGTCGTCGAGTTGTCGACGACCGATGCGCCGTCGGTGTTCGGCAACGAACCGTCACCGTCTCCGAGGTCGAACAGGAAGTTGCCGAAGCCGGTGGCGGTCGGGAACCCGTTCCAGTAGGCGAACGCCTCGTCGAAGTTGGGCCGGTCGCCGCCCGAGCGGAGCTCGACCAGCTGTTTGAACTGCTCGCCCGTCTCGCTGAGCAGGAAGGGGAAGCCTCCCGGGACGCCTTCCAGTTCGGCCTTGATCGTCGGCACGGTGGTGCCGAAGTACTCGGCGGTCTCGACGGGATGGTTGCTCTCGCCGAGCGCGAGCTGCTGCGCCGCGAGGTTGAAGTCGAGGAAGTAGTCGAACAGTTCGAAGTCGCCCATGACGCCGCAGATGGGCATCGCGCCGTCGTAGATGTCGTACCGCTCGATCGAGACGCCCGTGATGTGCCCGCCCATCGATGCCCCGGCCAGATACGTCCGAGCCGGGGCCGACGGCAGGACCTCGTCGCTCGCGAACCTGGCGAGTGTCTCGGTGCTCTCGACGCCGGTCAGGATGTTGTACGAGTTCTCGGCGTAGCTGGACGCTGCCCAGGCGTAACCGCGTTCGACGAGGTGCCGGCGGATCGGCGGGTTGTCGACGGTGAGCTCGAAGCCCTCGCCTCGATACCCGTGTGCCCACATGACGAGTTCGCCGTTCCAGTTCTCGGGCACCTCGATGCGGTAACCGGCATGGTCGAGCACGCCCCAGGTCGCCGTCGCTCCGGTCAACGGAGTGAACGGCAAGGTGGTCGGATCGACGAACCACGGGCCGTGTTCGTCGGCATCGGCGACGTGTGGCACCAGCGCCGTCGTGATCAGCATCGGCACCAGCGCCGCGATCTTCCACGTCAGTGATCTCTTCATGGTCATGACCCCCCAGTCGTGATGGGATGCCACGGTACCGCTCGGTCGGATGGCTGTCGACCCCCGCTCGACGGGTCTCGGCTCGCCGTCAGCCGAGGGCGGCGATCAGGCCCGATGGATCCTCGACCGAGACCCGGACCTGCTGGACCCGGACCGGGAATCCGGCGACTCGGCCGCGTGTCGCCGGTTCGACCGTGAGCCGCACGATCTGCGTGGACGAGCCGTTGACGAGCCACTTGCCGCGCCAGCCGTGGACACCCCAGCCGAGCACCCGATCGTGGTCGTCCTCGGCCGCCGTGATCGAGGTCCGTGGGATCGACGTGTGGAACGCCCACCCCATGTGGATCGTCACGTCGGTCGGACCGACGACGACGTGGCTGTTCGACGGTCGGAGCCCGATGAGGGCCATCGCCTTGTTGGCGCCGGTGTACCGGATGGCGAATCGTCGAGTCGACTCTGGTGCTGTGTTCACGTGACTCCTGTGGTCTCGATGGTGGTTCAGTCGTTGGCGTGGAGGTCGGCGTTGAGTTCGCCCCACGATCGTGACCTCGGGCGGGCGCTGACCTGACCGGTCTGGCCGTCGCGGATGAACATCACGCTGCTGATACCGGAGAGCTCGCGAGCCTTGACCACGCCGTCGGGCGTCAGGACCGGCGTCGCCGCCGTCACGTACAGGCCGGCCTCGACCACGCAGTCGTCGCCGAGGCTGATGCCGATGCCGGAGTTCGCTCCGAGCAGGCAGCGTTCGCCGACCGAGATCGTCTCGGTGCCGCCGCCCGACAACGTGCCCTGGATCGAGGCACCGCCGCCGACGTCGGAACCGTCGCCGACCACCACACCGGCCGAGATGCGTCCCTCGACCATCGAGGTGCCCAGCGTGCCGGCATTGAAGTTGCAGAAGCCCTCGTGCATCACGACCGTGCCCTCGGCCAGGTGGGCGCCGAGCCGGACCCGGGTCCCGTCGGCGATCCGCACGCCCGACGGCACGACGTAGTCGAGCATGGCCGGGAACCGGTCGACACCGTGGACGCGCACGGTCTGGCCGGCCTTACGAGCCCGTAGCCGAACGGCCTCGAGCTCGCCGATCGCCACCGGGCCGAGGCTGGTCCACGCCACGTTCGTGAGCGCGCCGAAGATGCCGTCGAGGTTGAGCGAGTGCGGGGCGGCGAGCCGGCCGGACAGGAGGTGGAGCCGCAGGTAGCCGTCGGCGACGGATGCCGGAGCCTCGTCGACGTCGATCGAGAGCCGGATCGGGCGGATCGTCACGTTGCGCAGTTCGTCGCGCTCGTCGCGCAGACCGAGCTGTTCGTCGATCGCGTGTTCGCGCATCATCTCGTCGTCGCCGTACTCGCCCCAGCCGAACCATCGGAACCAGGCGTCGAGCACCGTTCCGTCGGCGTCGACGGTCGTCAGACCGGCACCCCAAGCCATCCGTGTCATGAGTCGTCTCCTTCGTCCGCGTCGTCGTGCGGGTCGTCCGTCGGGCCGTCCTGTTCGTGACGCAGCGTCGGGAACAGGATCACTTCCTTGATCGAATCGACGCCGGCGATCAGCATCGCGACGCGGTCCATGCCGATCCCGAGACCGCCGGTCGGCGGCATGCCGTACTCGAGCGCCCGCAGGTAGTCCTCGTCGACCGTGCCGGCTTCGGCGTCACCGGCTTCCTTGGCGGCCTGTTCGTCTTCGAACCGGGCGCGCTGTTCGACGGGGTCGTTGAGCTCGGAGTAGCCGTTGCCGAGCTCACGCGAGTCGACGAAGATCTCGAAACGCTCGGTCAACCACGGGTCGTCGCGGTCGGTGCGGGCCAGCGGCGAGATCTCGGTCGGATGGCCGGTCACGAAGGTGGGACGCACGATGTCGGCCTCGCACAGCGCCTCGAACAGCTCTTCGACGAGCTTGCCGCCACCCCACCGGTCCTCGTATCGAACGCCGTGTTCACGTGCGAGCGCACGGAGTTCGTCGATCGGTTGGGAGGGATGTACCTCGCGGCCGATGGCGTCGCCGACGAAGTCGATCATCCGTTTGCGTGGCCACGGCTCGGCGAGATCGATCTCCTGGCCCCGGATGGTCAGCACGGTGGTGCCGATCGCATCGCGGGCGGCCTGGGTGACGAGCTCCTCGGTGATGTCCATGACCTCGTTCCAGTCGCCGAACGCCTGGTAGAGCTCCATCATCGTGAACTCGGGGTTGTGCCGCGTCGAGATGCCCTCGTTGCGGAAGATCCGCCCGATCTCGAACACTCGCTCCATGCCGCCGACGATCAGCCGCTTGAGGTGCAGCTCGAGCGCGATCCGCAGGTACAGGTCCATGTCGAGCGCGTTGTGGTGCGTGACGAACGGTCGCGCGTGGGCGCCGCCGGCCTCGACGTGCAGCACCGGTGTCTCGACCTCGATGAACCCGTGGCCGTGGAGCGTGCGGCGGAAGCTGGCGATGACCTCGTGGCGGATCTCGAATGCGCGCCGTGCCTCGTCGTTGACGATCAGGTCGGCGTACCGCTGCCGGAACCGGGTGTCGGTGTCGGTCAACCCGTGCCACTTGTCGGGCATCGGGCGCACGGCCTTCGACAGGAGCTGGACCGTGACCGCCTTGACCGACAGTTCGCCCTTGCGGGTCGTCATGACCGTGCCGCTGACGCCGACCCAGTCGCCGAGGTCGAGCGCCTTGACATCGGCGAAGTGGTCGTCGCCGGTGACGGCCTTGCTGACGAACAGCTGGATCTCGTCGCCACGGTCGCGAATCGTCGCGAACACCAACTTGCCGGTGTCGCGCTTGAGCATGACACGACCCGCGACGGCCACCTCGTGCTCGGTCTCGGTGCCGGCTTCGAGGTCGCCCCATTCGGCCCGGACCTCGGACAGCGTGTGCGAACGGTCGAAGCGGTAGGGGTACGGCTCGACGCCCTGGTCGCGCAGCTCGGCGATGCGTTCGAGACGCCGTGCCTTCTCGGCGACGAGTCCGCTTCCGGTCGACTGGTTCTGGTCGTCGGTGCTGTCGCTCACGAGTCAGAGACCGTAGCGGTTCGCCTGCGGGGCGACACCCGTGGTTGGCGAACAGTTCGTACGATGACGCGCCATGTCCGCCCGCCCGTACTCCCGTCGCGTCGTCGCGACGGTGATCGCCACCGCCTCGCTGCTCGGCGGATCGATCGTGTGGGCGGCCGCGCTCGACGCGCCGGCCACGGTGACCGCGCCGGCCGAGCGCTCGGTGCAGCCCATGGGCGATCTCGCCGTCGTGTTCGACGTCGGCGACGTCGACCGGGCCGTGGTCGAGGCGTCCGATCGTGTCGCCCGCCGCATCGGCGGCACGGCCTCGGTCGGGCGCAGCGGTTCGCTCGGCATGCGAGCGATCACCCGTGACGGGGCGACCGTGCACGCGCCACCCGGCGGGTACCTGATCCCGATGGTGTACATCTCGATGCCCCGTGGGTCGATCGGGCGGGTCATGGGCGCCGACGTCACCGCCGTGCTCGGACCCGACGAGGTCGTGATGAACGAGGTGACGGCCGAGCTGACCGGTGCCGAGGTGGGTGACGTGGTGGTGATGCAGTCCGCGGACGGTTCGGCCGTGCCGCTCACGATCGGCGGCATCCGGCCGTACGACCAGGTCGGCTGGGCCGAGCTCGTGTTCGCGTACGACGTCGCCGATCAGCTGGGTGCGACCAACGACACCCGGGCCGTGATCTACGGGTTCGACGACCGTGCTGCGTTCGATGCCGCGGTGGAGGCCGAGGGTCTGGTCGGTCGCCAGGACACCAAGGTCAACCGGAGCTGGGACCCGCAGGATCCCGACGACACGCTCAGTACGGCGCGCACGAAGGTCGCGCTCGGCGAACCGTGGTACCGCTTCACGGCGGACGGTTCGGTCACGATGCACCCGACCTGGAAGGCCGAGAACCTCACCGACGGGCGGGTGCTCCTCGACGAGTCGATCCCGATCCGGGCACAGTGCCATGTCGAGGTCGTCGACGACCTACATGCCGCGCTGGCCGAAGTCGCGGCGGCCGGGCTCGGGGGCGCGATCGACGTCGCGAACGCCAACTCGGCCGGGGGCTGCTACGTGCCTCGCTTCAGTCGGGTGAGCGGCCAGATCGGGTTCCTCTCGCGGCACACCTACGGCATGGCGTTCGACACGAACACCACGCCGAACTGCGCCGGGTGCCGTCCGCAGATGCACTGCGACGTCGTGCGCATCTTCCGCCGTCACGGGTTCGCATGGGGTGGGAACTTCCGCCGCCCCGACGGCATGCATTTCGAGTGGGTCGGCGAACCGCGCGATCAGATCGACTTCCCGTCGACCTACTGCCCGAACGTGGTCACCGGTGCGGCACTCACGGCATCCGGACCAGGAAGCGTCGCCATGGGCCGCGGGGTGCTGATCGCGGGGTCGACGGATGGCGTGGGCGACGAGGGAATGTCCCACGACCACGCAGCATCCCCGTAGCCTGTCGAGCGTGACAGTGCGATTTCTCATCATCGGCGGTGGGCCGGCCGGCAACCAGGCCGCCACGTACGCAGCTCGTCTCGGCGCGAAGGTCACCGTGGTCGAGCGCGACGTCATCGGCGGCGCCGCTCACCTGTGGGACTGCATCCCGTCGAAGACGATGATCGCCACCGGCGGGGCGATGAGCTTCTCGCGCCGGATCCGCGGCATGGGCCTCGAACAGGCCGATCCCGAGGTCGACATCCACGCGTTGACCGAGCGCGTCGAGGGCATCAAGAACCAGATGCAGCACGACGTGACGCGGTTGCTCGACAGCCAGTCGGTGCGCCTCGTCTCGGGGACGGCCCGGTTCACGAGCCCGCACTCGGTCGAGGTCGTCGGGCCGGCCGGCACCGAGTCGATCGAGTTCGACGCAGCCCTCATCGCCACCGGTACCCGCCCTCGTATCCCAGAGTGGTGCGAGCCCGACGGCGATCGCATCCTCACCACCCGCGACTGCTACCCGCCGAAGGTCTTCCCGGAGAGCGTCACCGTGATCGGGTCGGGTGTCACCGGCGTCGAGTTCGTCCACATGTTCTCGTCGTTCGGTACCCGGGTGAACCTCGTGGTCAGTCGCCAGCTGGTGCTGCCGGGCAAAGACCCGGAAGCGGCGTCGATCCTCGAAGAAGACTTCCTGCGCCGCGGCGTCAAGTTGCTCAAGGGCGCTCGCGCCGTGGCGATCGATCGCGAGGGCGACGAGGTCGTCGTCAAGTGCGACGACGGTCGGATCGTGCGATCGAGTCACGCCGTGCTCGCGATCGGCTCCGTCCCCAACACCGAGCACCTGGGCCTCGAGTCGGCGGGCGTCGAACTGAACGACTGGGGCTACCTCGACATCAGTCACCACTGCGTCACCAACCAGCCGCACATCTATGCGGCCGGCGACGTGAGCGGCAAGCTGCCGTTGTCGTCGGTCGCCTCGATGCAGGGTCGCAAGGTGGCCGAGCACGTGATGGGCCTGCACACCGTCGAACATCGTCACCTCGACTACGACAAGGCGGCCTCCGCGATCTTCACCGAGCCCGAGATCGCCGACGTGGGGCTGGCCGAGGCCGAGGCGTTCGCGTCCGGCCGCAAGATTCGTGTGACGAAGGTGCCGTTCTCGACCACGCCCAAAGCGCTGATCAACAACGATCCACGCGGGTTCGTCAAGATCATCTCCGACCCGGCGACCGGTGAGGTGCTCGGCGGTTCGATCGTGGGCAGCCACGCCGCTGAATTGATCTCGGTCATCGCGTTGGCCGTCACCGCCAACCTGCGGGTCAGTGACATCGTCGAGAGCCTGCTCGTGCATCCGGCCCTCGCCGAGGCGTTGGCCGAAGCCGCGGAGTAGCCGGCCGGTCGCCGGTGACCCGTTATCCGCCGACCTCGTTGCGTGACAAATCGTGTGCACCAGACACCCAGAGTGACACTCAGCGTGGCACGTTGATGATGTTCCGTGGCCAAGTAGCATGCGTGTCATTACGAAGAGATGGAGTCCGAGGTGAGACAGCACGACCAGGTGAGTGAGCGGCTGTTGGAGAGCGCCACTCGTGTGCTCGAAGACGACGGCATCCATCGGATCTCGGTGCGCCGCATCGTGCTCGACGCCGACATCAGCACGATGAACGTCTACTCCCGGTTCGGCAGTCTGTCGGGCCTCCTCGACGAGGTGGTCGCGGCGGGCTTCGCCGATCTCGAGGCGGCCGTGATCGCGTTCGAGGCATCCGACGACGCCGTGTCAGACCTGGTGCGGTTCGCCGGGGCGTACCGGTCGTGGGTGCTCGCCCACCCGCAGAAGTACCGGCTCATGATGACGACCGGAGCGTCGGAGTACGAGGCCGGTCCGACGGCGCTCGAAGCGCGACGCCACCTGATCGACGCGCTCGTCCAGGCCGTCGAAGCAGCTCGCTCCACCCGCGGCGACGACACGGCACCGATGTCTGCTCAGGAGGCGGCTCGGATCGTGCTGTCGATGCTGCACGGCATGTTGATGCTCGAACTCGACGGTGTCGTGCTCGAACTCGACGAACCCGCCGAGTGGGCCGAGCGATTCGCCGTCGTGATCCGCTTCGGGCTCAGCCGCTCGGCCAGCGACGCCGCCTGACGCCGGCGTCGGTCACGCGGTCGGCTGCTGCGCCGCGAAGATGATCTCGTCGAGCGCGTGCCGAGCGCCGAGCCAGAAGCGGCCGATGTCGGCGCGCGACGCCGAATCCGTCGGTCCGACATGTTCGACGCACACGTTGGTCCCACGGTCCGTCGGCTCCAGATCGATCGTGACGTCCGACTCGATGCCCCCGAGCGACTCGCTGATCCACTTCGCCACGATGCGGCGGTTGTGGCGCAGCTCGACGAACCGCCCGTAGTGCGCTCGGCCGCCCCACTCGAGACCGGCGTCGATGCAGAACGTGGCCCCTGGCTCCAGCAGCGACGTCGTCGCGGCTGCGTCGCCGAGCCAATCGGCGAGACCTTCGGTCAGGGCCCAGAACAGGTGTCCGGAGTCGGCGGTGGTCGACCATTCGGTCCGAACCGCGTGAGGCGTGTCGAGTTGGGCGTTTACGAGCTTCATGGGGCTCCTTCGGTTCGGAATCGCTGCCAGGGGCGGCGACTGGACAGCTACAACCCGTGGCTGTCGCATGTTTGGCTCATCGGCGGGGTGCGGCGACCACGCAGCGTTGGTGAGTTCCCGCGCTCGACTTCGACGAACTGCATGTCACGAGTTCGACAAGATCGGCGGCCAGTGCGGGGACATCCGGGACATCCTGGCACACGCGCAGTGGTAGAACGTGGCAATACCACACGTAGGGTGAGATTCCTGGCGCGGGCCGGAATCCCACCCGACGGTGGGCGTCAGGCGACGCGGCTGAGCAGGACCCGGGCGCCCGACCCGGCGACGAACAGATCGCCGGCTGCCGACATCTTGGTGACGTAGTCGGCATCGTCCCGGGTGGCTGCCGCAGCGGCATCGACGGCGGCGGCGTCAGCGCCGATACCGATCCACGTCAACATGCCGAACGGGCCGTACTCCTGCATCATGACCCCGACGGGCATGCCGCTGGTCGAGGTGACGTGACTCGCGATGTCGATCGCCCAACCAACGGCCTCCGCGAACTTTCCGTTCGCGATCTGTGCGTTGGTCACCACGGCGAACGAGCCCACGGGAGGCGGGTCGCCCAACTCGCCGTGCAGCGGCGTCGCGAGACTGTCCTGCGGCGGCGCTGCCATCAGTTCGGCTCCCTTGGCGAGGAGTGCCCCGTAGGCGGCGTCCTCCAGCATCGGAGCCGCTCGCTCGGCGAGATCGGCGATGCCTTCGACGCGGGCGGTGAACGCCATGGCGCCGATCGGCACGCCGAAGCTGCCGGCCCACAGACTCACCTCCGTGCCCATGCTCGCCGACGCGACGGCTCGAATCTCGGTGGCCCATTCGACGGCCGCTCCCGGCGGGCCGGCGGTCATGACCTGGCGTGTGAACAACTGCATGTGATCCCCATTTCGTCGTGATCCGCCGCGAGGCGAATCCCCCTGATCATCACCCGGTCGGGTGACGACGGGTTTCACGATCGCGCGAAGTGCGCGAAAAGTCGACGGGCCATTGGTCACGTTGCGTTGCCCCGGACGCCGGACGCGCGCGGAACGTGGCCGCGGTAGTGCGCAGCGGGAGAACTCAGCCGAAGCGGGTGCGGTGTCGACGAGCTATGCGATGACCGCGACCACGTCGCCGCCGCCGACGGTGTCGCCGGCAGCGACCTTGATCTCGGTGACCGTGCCGGCCTTCTCGGCGTTGATCTGGTTCTCCATCTTCATCGCTTCGAGCACGACGACGCCTTGGCCGACCTCGACCTCCTGGCCGACCTCGACCAGGAGCTTGACGATCGTGCCCTGCATCGGCACCGTGACATCGCCGGACGCGGCGGCACCGCCGCCGCTCGACGCAGCCCGCTTCTTCTTGGCCTTGGCGGCCGGGGCCGCGACACCTGCCGACTCGGGCACCCACATCTTGACGGCGAAACGCTTGCCGTTGACCTCGACGGTGGTGGTGCGCTCGATCATCGGTTCGTCGTCGTCGGCGGGCGGGTCGGCGGTGGTACCGCCGACGCCCGAGAGGTCGAGCGTTTCCTCGACCCACTTGGTGGAGTGCTCGACGGCTTGGAAGTCGGGGTGCCGGAGGATCGCCAGGTCGGCCGGAACGGTGGTGGCGACACCTTCGATCACGAGTTCGTCGAGTGCGCGGATGGTGCGGGCGATGCAGATGTCGCGATCGCGACCCCACACGATGAGCTTGCCGACGAGGTTGTCGTAGTACTGGCTGATCTCGTCACCGGACTCGTACCCGGAGTCGAAGCGCACGCCGAACCCGTCGGGGGCGGTCAGCTTGCTGATCGGCCCCGGTGACGGGAGGAACTTGCCGCCCGCCGGGTCCTCGGCGTTGATGCGGATCTCGATCCCGTGGCCGTATCGACGGGCTGCCACCTGGTCTTGGCTCATGGGGAGCGGCTCGCCCGCGGCGACGCGGATCTGCCACTCGACCAGGTCGATGCCGGTCACGACCTCGGTGACCGGGTGCTCGACCTGGAGTCGGGTGTTCATCTCGAGGAAGAAGAATTCGCCGTCCTGATAGATGAACTCGACCGTGCCGGCGTTGTAGTAGCCGACCGCCTTCGCCGCCTTGACGGCTGCCTCGCCCATCGCGTCTTCGACGCCGTCGGGCAGGCCGGGCGCCGGTGCCTCTTCGATCAGCTTCTGGTGCCGGCGTTGCGCCGAGCAGTCGCGGGTCGAGACCCACACGACATCGCCCTGCTGGTCGCCGACGATCTGGACCTCGACGTGTCGGGGCCAGGTGAGGTATCGCTCCACGTAGACCTCGTCGCGGCCGAAGAACGACTTGGCCTCACGCTGCGCCGATGCGTACGCATCGTCGACCTCGCCGGCCGACTGCACGACCTTCATGCCGCGACCGCCACCGCCGTACGCCGCCTTGATGCAGACCGGCCAACCGAACTCGTTGCCGAAGTCGCGGATGTCGTCGGGTCCCTTGGCGAACTCGGTCGTACCGGGGACGATCGGTGCGCCGCCGCGCTGGGCTGCGAGGCGGGACGACACCTTGTCGCCCATCTCGTCGATCGCCTCGGGCGGGGGGCCGATCCAGGTGACGCCTTCGGCCATGATCGCTCGGGCGAAGTCGGGGTTCTCCGAGAAGAAGCCGTAGCCGGGGTGTACGGCGTCGGCGCCGCTGTCGCGGATGGCGGTCAGGATGGCGTCGGTGTTCAGGTAGCTCTCGGCGGCCGTTTGTCCGCCCAAGGCGAACGCCTCGTCGGCGAGACGCACGTGGAGCGCGTTGCGGTCGAGCTCGGAGTACACGGCGACGGTCGAGATACCGAGTTCGCGAGCGGCACGGATGACCCGCACGGCGATCTCGCCCCGGTTGGCGATCAAGATCTTCTTCAGCACAAGTGCCAATGTAGGTGTCGTGGACTCGCCGGACCATGTTCGTGGACCAGAAACCGATGAACCGGCACACGTGGCGTGGCCCGACGGCTGGTCGGTCGAACACGTCGCGGAGACCGGGAGCACCAACGCCGACCTGATCTCGGCGGCCGAGCGTGGCGCGCCCGATCGCACGGTTCGGTACGCCGACCATCAGACGGCGGGGCGTGGTCGGCTCGATCGTGTGTGGTCGGCTCCGCCCGGTTCGAACCTGCTCGTGTCGATCCTGTTCCGCGACGTGCCGGCCGATCCGGGTGAGCTGACCCGCCGCGTCGGCCTCGCCGCCGTCGACGCCGCGCGACGGGTCGCGGGGGTGACGGCCGTGCTCAAGTGGCCGAACGACGTGCTCGTCGGCGACGCCAAGCTCGGGGGCATCCTGGCCCAGCGATCGGGTGACGGCAGTGTGGTGATCGGTATGGGGCTCAACATCGGTTGGGCGCCCGACGGGGCGGCCCGGCTCGGCGGCGGCATCGCTCCCGCCGACGTGCTGCGCGCGGTGTTGGACGCGTACGACGCGCTGCCCGGCCGCATCGACGAGCGGTACCGGGAGGCGCTCGGCACACTCGGGCGCCGCGTCAGGATCGAACTGCCCGCCGGCGAACTGGTGGGGACGGCGGTCGACGTCGAGCCGGACGGACGGCTGGTCGTGCTCGACGACTGCGCGATCTCACATCGGGTCTCGGTGGGCGACGTCGTCCACCTGCGACCGGCCTGACGGGGTGAAGGCCCGCCGGGCCGGTACCGTTTCGTCGGTGTCCCAGGTCGCGTCACCCACCCCCTCGCCGGCGAGGCGCCGTCGCGTCCGCTCGCCCTTGCCGTGGATGCTCGCGATCGCCGGTGTGATCGGTGGAGTCGGTGCTGCCGGGGTGCTGCGAGCGGCCGACGAACGTACCGCCGACGTCGCCCGGATCGAGGGCCTCGAGTCGGTGCTCGCCGAGATCCCCGACGCGGACGACTCGACGATCGAGTACCCGGCCGAGAACTACCTGCTGGTCGGTTCCGATTCGCGCGAGGGCGTCGATCCGAGCGACCCCGACTTCGGCGTGATCGGAACCGAGGCCGAGGTCGGTACCGCTCGCCGGAGCGACACGATCATGATCCTCCGACAGGAGCGCAACGGCGGCGCGGCACTGATGAACCTGCCGCGCGACCTGTGGGTCGAGATCTCCGGCACCGGCACGAGCCAGCGCATCAACACCGCGTTCAACGGTGGCGCCGAGCGGCTCGCCGCCACCGTCAGCGAATCCCTGGGCATCCCGGTCCACTACTACGTCGAGGTCGACTTCGTCGGCTTCAAGAACATCATCGACGATCTCGGCGGCGTCGAGGTGTGTGTCGGCTACGGCGCCCGCGATGCCAACAGCGGTCTGCAGATCAATCCGGGCTGCCAGGTGCTCGACGGAGTGCAGGCGCTCGCCTTCGCCCGCAGCCGGCACTACGAGCAATGGGACGGCACGAACTGGGTCGAGGACCCCCGCGCCGACCTGGGGCGGATCGAACGTCAGCAGTTGTTCATGCGTGCGGCCGTCGACGGGGCGCTCCGCAAGCTGCGATCGTCGCCGTTCGGTTCGGGCGACGTGATCGGCGCCGTCATCGACGCGGTCCGCATCGACGACCGCCTCGACCCGATCAAGGCCGGCGAGGCGCTCCGCCAGGCAGCCGAAGAGGGCCTTCGCACGTACCGGCTGCCGGTCGTCGACGACCGGGTCGGCGATGCGGCGGTCCTCCGCCTCGGCGACGGCGCCGACGAGGTACTGGCCTACTTCCGCGGCGAGGGGCCGGCTCCGGTCGAGTTCGAGACCAGCGAGTCGACCGCCACCGGTGCGGCCGATGCCGAGACCGACGCGGCGAATCCCGACGGCTGAGGGCCGCATGCCCGACCGGATGACGGACGCGGCCGCCTCGACCCCGTAGTCTCGACCTCGCATGAAGGCGCTCATTCTCGCCGGCGGCGCTGGGACACGGCTGCGGCCCATCACCCACACCCGCGCCAAGCAACTCGTCCCGGTCGCGAACAAGCCGATCCTGTTCTACGGGGTCGAGGCGATGGTGGCCGCCGGAATCACCGAGATCGGGGTGATCGTCGGCGACACCCGCGACGAGGTGATGGCGGCGTTGGGTGACGGCGGTCGGTTCGGCGCTGCGATCACCTACATTCCCCAGGACGACCCGCTCGGGCTCGCTCACTGCGTCCTGATCGCAGGCGACTTCCTCGGCGACGACGACTTCGTCATGTACCTCGGCGACAACCTCATGGAACAGGACCTGGCGTCCTTCGTGGGAGCGTTCGAGGCGGCCCGGACCGGTGACGAACCTCCCGCTGCGCAGATTCTGCTCAAGCAGGTGCCCGACCCCCACCGGTTCGGGATCGCGACCCTCGACGACGGCGGCAACGTCGTGCGGCTGGTCGAGAAACCCGCCGACCCGCCGTCGGATCTCGCGCTCGTCGGCGTCTACCTGTTCACCCGACGGGTGCACGACGCCGTGGCTACGATCGAGCCGTCGCCGCGAGGCGAACTCGAGATCACCGATGCGATCCAGTGGTTGGTCGACGAGGGTGAACGGGTGCGGTGTGAGCTGCTGACCGGCTGGTGGATCGACACGGGCAAGCTCACCCCGCTGCTCGAGGCGAACCGCCTCCTGCTCGAGAAGATCGAGACCGACATCGTCGGCGTCGTCGACGACGCGTCGCTGATCGACGGTCGGGTCGTGATCGCCGAAGGGGCCGTCATCACCAACTCGACGATCCGCGGGCCGGTGGCGATCGGTGAGGGCACCACGGTGACCGACAGCTTCATCGGGCCGTTCTCCGCCGTCGGTGCGCAGTGTGTCGTGGCGCAGTCGGAGATCGAGCACTCGGTGATCATGAACGGATCATCGGTCGTCGACATCGCCCGGCTCGAAGACAGCCTGATCGGTTCCGACGCCCAGGTGAGGCGGTCCAAGCAGCGTCCTCGCGCCCTGCGACTGATGGTGGGTGACCACTGTCAGATCGACGTGGAGTGATCGCGGTGGGTGTGGAGATCATCGACTTCGATCTGCGCGAGGGCTCGATCGACGGGCTGCACGTGGTCACGGTCAAACAGGTCATCGACGAGCGCGGCACGATCCGTGAGCTGTTCCGCCGTTCGGCCTTCGAGGCCGCCGGTGTCACCAGTCTCGGCGAGCTGTCGCAGATCAACGTCACCGAGAGCCGCCGCGGTGCGATCCGCGGCATGCACGCCGAACAGATGACCAAGCTGCTGACGCTCGCTGCGGGCGAGGCGTTCGGCGCCTACGTCGACACCCGTCCCGGCTCGCCGACGTACGGCGTCGTCGAGACCGTTTCCCTGCGACCTGGTGTGCAGGTGTTGCTCCCGCGCGGTGTGGCGAACGGATTCCAGACGCTGAGCGACGTCAGCCAGTACGTGTACTGCTTCGACGAGGAGTGGCACCCCGGCATGCCCGGCGTGGCCGTCAACCCGCTCGACCCGGCGCTCGCCATCCGGTGGCCGATCGAGATCGACCCCGACGAGTCGACGGCGCTGTCGGCCAAGGACCGGTCGGCGCCGATGTTCGCCGACCTGGAAGGTGCCTCATGAAACTCTTCGTCACCGGCGCTGCCGGCTTCATCGGGTCCAACTACATCCGGTGGGTACTCGACAACAGCGACCACGAGATCACCGTGTTCGACAAGCTGACCTACGCCGGCAACCTGTCGAGCATCGAAGATGTCATCGACGACCGGCGGGCGAAGTTCGTCCGCGGCGACATCTGTGACCAGGACGCCGTCGCGCAGCACCTTCCCGGCCACGACGCAGTCGTGCACTTCGCCGCCGAGTCGCACGTCGACCGATCGATCGACGATCCGTTCGCGTTCGTGACCACCAACACGTTCGGCACCAGCGTGCTGTGCGACGTGGCGCTGCGGGCCGAGGTGTCGAAGTTCCTGCACATCTCGACCGACGAGGTCTACGGCACGATCGACGAGGGCTCGTACTCCGAGACCGACGTCCTCACGCCTCGCTCGCCGTACTCGGCGGCGAAGGCCGGCAGCGACCTGCTCGCACTCAGCTACCACACCACGTACGGGCTGCCGGTCGTGGTCACCCGCTGCTCCAACAACTACGGCCCGTACCAATTCCCCGAGAAGCTGATCCCGCTGTTCACCACCAACCTGCTCGACGGCAGGACGGTGCCGCTGATGGGCGACGGCGGCAACGTGCGCGACTGGATCCACGTCGAAGACCACAACCGGGCGGCACACCTGGTGCTCGAGCGCGGAGCGCCGGGCGAGATCTACAACATCGGTGCCCACAACGAACTCACCAACAGCGACATCACGAGGCGCCTGCTGACCCTCACCGGTCGCGACGAATCGGCGATCGAATGGGTGCCCGACCGGCTCGGGCACGATCGTCGCTACAGCGTGAACATCGACAAGATCACGGCCCTGGGATGGGAGTTGCAGCGCGATTTCGACGCCGGTCTGGAGCACACGGTCGAGTGGTACCGGTCGCACCGCGACTGGTGGGAGCCGCTCAAGCAGCGCGTGGGGCTCTGATGCGGATCCTGATCACCGGCGCGGCCGGCCAGTTGGGTGCCGATCTCGTCGCGGACTGCACGCGCCACGGCGACGACGTCATCGGTCTCGATCGGGCCGGCCTCGACGTCGCCGACCGCTCGGCGGTGCTCGGCACCGTGACCTCGTTGCGTCCCGACGTGATCGTCAACGCGGCGGCATGGACCGCCGTCGATGCGTGCGAGGGCGACCCCGATCGCGCGTTCCAGGTCAACGCGCTCGGACCGCGATGGGTTCGCGAGGCCGCCGCCCTCGTCGATGCCCACCTCGTGCAGATCAGCACCGACTACGTCTTCGACGGCTCGCTCGACCGGCCCTACCGGGAGTGGGACGAACCCGACCCGGCGACGGTCTACGGGGCCTCCAAGCTGGCAGGCGAGCGAGAGGTCGGCCCGGAGGCCACGATCGTCCGCACGTCGTGGGTGTGCGGGGCCAACGGCAACAACATGGTCAAGACGATCCTGCGACTCGTCGAGGAGCATCCGCACCTCACGTTCGTCGACGACCAGCGCGGGTGCCCGACCTTCACCGCCGATCTCGCGCCGATGGTGCGTCGCCTCGCGGTCGAGCGCCGGAGCGGTGTCCATCACGTGACCAACGACGGCGCCGTGTCGTGGTACGAGTTCGTCAGGGAGATCGTCGCCGAGACCGGTCGCGACCCGTCGATGGTGCACCCGATCTCGACCGCCGATCTCGATCCGCCCCGGCCGGCGCCGCGTCCGGCCAACAGCGTGCTCGACAACGCGGCGCTCCGGCTGGCCGGTGTGCCGTTGCTCCGGCACCATCGCGACCCGCTGCGCGAGCTCGTCGCCCACCTGCTCAGCTGAGACCGAGCAGTTCCCGGGCGGCGTCGGCGCCGACGATCTCGATGTCGTCCCGGTGCACGTTGGCGAGGTAGTGCTGACGGTCCATGTGGAACCCGACCAACGTGTCGGCCCGGTCGCGGCGCACCGCCCGGCGGGTGCCCGAGCGTTCGTAACCGAGCGACTCGGTGACGCCGAGCGACGGCCGGTTGTCGTGCCAGGCCCCGGTCGTCGCCCGTTCGGCACCGAGACCGATGAACCCGAACGCCAGCGTGGCGATCCGGAGTTCCTTGCCGAGACCTCGACCCTGGAACTCGCGACCGAGCCAGGAGCCGGTCTCGAACTGGCGGAGCGTGGGGTAGTCGACCGCAGCCAGATCGGTCGACCCGACGATGTGTCCATCTGCCTCGACCGCGAACGGCACGCGCCAGTCGGTCGGGGTGGTGTCGGCCCGACTCCTCCAGTGGAACTGCAGCACGCCACGCTGCAGGTCGGGCGGATCGAGGTCGGTCCAGGGTACGGAGAACGGGGTGAACGCCGGATCGTGGACGCCGCGGGCGGCGAGCGTCGCGAGCTCGGTCGCCATCTCGTCGGTGACCGCCAGCAGCCGGAGGCGGGGAGTGCGGACCTCGACGTCGAACAGCGGCCAGTAGGGGTGCGGCATGTGGCCATGATGCCGGACCGATCTACCCTCGTGCCCATGGGTTTCAGCCGCGCCGAGCTCGAAGCAGCACGCGACGTCACCGTGTCCGACCTGATCGGCCCCGACCTCCGGCTCCTGTTCGTCGGCATCAACCCCGGTCTGTGGACCGCGGCGACCCGGACACACTTCGCCCACCCCGGCAACCGGTTCTACCCGGCGCTCCGGCTCGCCGGCATCATCGACCGGGACATCGATCGATCGGACGGCATGTCCGACGATGATCGCGCTCATCTCGTCGATCGAGGTGTCGGCATCACCAACGTGGTCCAGCGTACGACCGCCAAGGCATCGGAGCTCACGACGGCCGAACTGCGCGCCGGCGGCGTGCGATTGCGGGCATTCGTCGATGAACACCGACCGGCGGTGGTGGCCGTCGCCGGCATCACCGCGTACCGAGCGGCGTTCCGGCTGCCGAAGGCGACCATGGGGGAGCAGCCCGAAGGGTGGGGCCCGGCGCGACTCTGGGTGGTGCCGAACCCGAGCGGGCTCAACGCGCACGAGACCGTCGAGTCGCTGGCCGACGCGTACCGGGAACCGGCCGTCGCCGCCGGCATCGTGTCGGCCGTCTGAGTCGACCACAGCGAACCCCGGATCGTGAGGACCCGCCCGAAGGCGCCGCCGATTGGGCATGATGGAGCGGTGCCCGAGCCGTTGCGTGTCGCCTACACCCTCGAGCAGTGCTGGCATCGTGTTCCGGGTGGCACCGCCACGGCGACGCTCGAGGTGGCGCGGCGGCTCGTCGAGCGTCCGGACATCGAGGTCGTCGGCGTCGCCGGCCGCCACCGTCGCCCTCCGGTGCCCCCGTTCGTGCCGCCCGGCGAGGTGCGCTCCCTCCCGTTCGGCCGCCCGCTGCTGTACGAGACGTGGAACCGGTTCGAGTGGCCGCGGGTCGAGGGGGCGACGGGTGCCGTCGACGTCTGTCACTCGACCACGGCGATCCCGGCGGCGACGTCACGGCCCCATGTCGTGACCGTCCACGACATCGCCTTCGTCGACACACCCGAACGGTTCACCCGACACGGGGCCCGTGTGATGCGGCGCGGCCTCGACCGGTGCCGGTCGGCCGACCTCGTGCTGTGTCCCAGTCGGACGACGTCCGATCGCCTGGTCGAGTACGGCTTCGCTGCCGAGTCGATCCGGGTCGTGCCGTGGGGCGTCGCGGCCGAGCCCGTGGACGACGCCGATCGAGCGCGCGTCCGGTCGCGCTACGACCTGCCCGACGACTTCGTGTTGTTCGTCGGCACGGTCGAGCCCCGCAAGAACCTGTCGGCGCTGGCCGCGGCGGCCGAACGACTCGGTCGAACCGTCGTGGCGGCCGGGTCCGCCGGTTGGGGCACTGCGGGACGGGCCGACGGCGACGTCCGGTTCCTCGGGTTCGTGCCCGCCGCGGATCTTCCCGCGCTGTACCGGCTCGCCACCGTGTTCGCCTATCCGAGCCTGGCCGAAGGCTTCGGACTCCCGGTCGCCGAGGCGATGGCCTACGGCACGCCGGTGGTCACCAGTGCGGGAACCTCCACCGAGGAGGTTGCCGCCGGTGCCGCCGTCCTGGTCGACCCCACCGACGCCGGGTCGATCGCGACCGGGATCGACGAGGCGATCGCCCGGGCCGGCGAACTCTCGCAGCTCGGCTTGGCGCGGGCTGCCCAGCTCTCGTGGGACCACACGGTCGACGCCACCGTCGCCGCCTACCGCGAGGTGACGGCGTGAGGGGGCTCACGTGAAGGTCGCGGTCAACCTCACCTGGTTGACTCCGGGCCGGGTCGGGGGCTCCGAGGAGTACCTCACGCGCCAATTGCTCGGGGTCGACGCGTCGGCGTTCGAGGTCGACCTCTACGCCGAGCGGGCGTTCGGTCCGGCACATCCCGACCTCGTCGACCGGTTCGGTTTCCGTCCGATGCCCGTCGCCGGCAACCGCGCCACCCGGATCCTGCTCGAACACACGTGGCTCGCGATGCAGGCGCGCGGGGCCGACGCGATCCATCACGGTGGCGGCACGATGCCGGTCGCGGTCGGCCCGTCCGGGGCGGCATCGGTGCTCACGGTCCACGATCTCCAATACCTGCGTCACCCCGAGTACTTCAGCGCCGCCCGCCGTCGCTACCTCGCGGCGATGGTGCCGCGATCGGTCCGTCGCGCCGACGTGGTCACCGTTCCCTCGACGTTCGTGCGTGACCATCTGTGCGAGGTGTTCGACGTGGACGTCGATCGTGTCGTCGTCGTCCCGCACGGCGTGCCCCCGGTCGCCGTGCCCGGACCGGAACGGATCGCCGCGGCGCGGGCCCGCTACGGGGTGCACGAACGGCCGTACGTCGTGTACCCGGCGATCACCCATCCGCACAAGGGGCACGGCCTGCTGGTCCGCATGCTCGACCATCTCGACGACGACACGATGCTGGTGCTGATCGGCGGCTCCGGCTCGGCCGAGGCGGCGCTGGCATCGGTGATCGAGGCGAGTTCCCAGCGGGAGCGTGTGGTCCGCCCCGGACGCGTCCCGCACGCCGACCGCGACGCGCTGCTCGCCGACGCCGACGCGCTGCTGTTCCCGAGCGAGTTCGAAGGGTTCGGCGCACCGGTCGTCGAGGCGATGGCGCTCGACACCCCGGTCGTGTGCAGCTCGGCCGATGCGCTCGTCGAGGTGGTCGGCGACGCCGGTGTGGTGGTCGACGAACCCGACGGGGCTGCGTGGGCCCGGGCGGTCGACGAGGTGCGTCGGACGCGCACCGAGCTGGTGGTCAGGGGACGGCGCCGACGCGAGCGGTTCACCATCGAGGCATCGGGCGCCGCCATCGCCTCCGCGTATCGAAAGGCGGCCTCGTGAAGATCGTCGTGCTCTGCCCCCACTTCGAACCCGACACGGCGCCCACGGGCACCGTGATGACGCGGATCGTCCACGAGCTCGCCGACCTCGGACACGAACTCCACGTGGTCTCGGCGCTGCCCTGGTACGCGGACCACGCCGTCGCTCCCGGATGGTCGGGCCGATGGATACGAACGGCGACGACCCCGTGGGGATCGGTGACGCGGGTGCACCCGTTCCCCGGCGCCGACAAGTCGAATCTGCTCCGGCGGGCGATCGGGTTCCTCGCGTTCTCCGTGCTCGCCGGGATCGGCGCACTCCGGGCCGGGGGTTGGTTCCGGCGGGTCGACGTCGTGTTCGCGATGTCCCCACCCCTGACCCTCGGGCCGACCGGTTGGCTCGTCGGCCGCCTCCGACGGGCCCCGCTGGTGTTCAACATCCAGGACGTCTTCCCCGATGCAGCGGTCCGGACCGGTGCGATCACGAATCGGCGCATCATCGCCGCCGCGTCGGCGCTCGAACGGTTCGCGTACCACCGCGCTGCCGCCGTCACCGTGCTGAGCGAGGACCTCCGCCGGAACGTCGCCGGCAAGATGACCGCGTCCAAGCGTGAGCGGGTCCACGTGATCACCAACTTCGTCGACACCGACGTCATCCGGCCGCTCGATCGCTCGACGACGTACCGGGCCGAACTCGGGATCGGTGACGAACCCGTGGTGTTGTACGCCGGCAACGTCGGCTTCTCGCAGTCGCTCGACCTCGTCGTCGAGGCGGCGCGCCGGTGCCCCGACATCACGTTCGTCGTCAACGGCGACGGCGCGGCCCGATCCACGCTCGAGGCGTCCGCCGTCGGCGTCGCCAACCTGCGCTTCGCCGGCTACCAGCCGGTCGAACGACTGCCCGAGGTGCTCGCGAGCGGCGACGTGCACGTCGTGCCGCTCCGCGCCGGGCTCGGCGATGTGAGCGTGCCGTCCAAGACGTACTCGAGCCTGGCGGCCGGACGACCGGTGGTCGCGTCGATCGACGCCGACACCGAGATCCCGCGCCTGCTGGCCGCAGCGAGCGCCGGTGTGGCCGTCCCGCCCGACGACGTCGACGCCTTCGTCGACGCCCTGCGCGACCTCGTCGACCACCCCGACCGGGCCGCCGAACACGGCCGGTCCGGCCGGAGCTGGGTGGTGGCCGAGGCCTCACCACGCGCCGTCGGAGCCGCATATGCCCAGCTCATGGGTGTCATCTCGCGTCGCGGGTGACTGCCACGGCATGCAGCCGTCCCCCCGATAGCCTGCCTGCCGTGGCAAGTACCTCCTCGTCGACCAAGAAGGCCGCCAAGCTGGCAACCAAGGGCAAGGGCAAGAAGGTCCGCTTCCAGGGCGGCACCATCTTCCCGCTCGCCGTCGCGGCCACGCTGATCCTGGGCCTCGCGCTGATCGTCTACGCCCGGCAGAGCCTGCCGGCCGCCGACTCGTCCGAGCCGTCGATCAACGATCACTGGCACGTCGCGTACGGCTTCTACCTCTGTGACGGCTGGGTGCAGCTCAACGGCAACCTCGAAGAGCGCGACTCGCGCGGCCAGTTCACCAACGTCAACTTCGTCCGGACGGGCATCCACAGCCATGACGACGGTGTGATCCACTGGCACCCGTACAACTCCCGGGGCGTCGGCAAGAACGCCGTGCTCGGTGTGTTCCTCGACACCTACGAGGTCGAGCTCGACAACGACTCGCTGAAGTTCCCGTCCGCGGGGAGCTACGGCCCCAACCCGAACTACCTCGGCCAGGCTCCCACGGTCGGCGGCGTCGAGTTCATCGAGGGCGAGACGCAGTGCGACGGCGAGGACGCCGAGGTCTCGGTCAAGGCCTGGGGTGCGTTCACCGACACCGACGGCGGCACGCGCTACGTCGCCAACATGGACAACATCCATCTCGACAACGACGGCATGGTCTTCGCGATCTACTACACCGCCGACGATGCGCCGCAGACGATGCCCCCGTGGGCGCAGCAGCTCCCGCAGCTCGGCGCGATCGACAGCGGGCAGATCCTGCCCGACGATCTCCTCCAGGGCGACGTCACCCTGCCGGGTGGCACCGTGGCGACCGACGACACGACGCCGACCGACGACACGACGCCGACCGACGACACGACGCCGACCGACGACACGACGCCGACCGGGGACGACGACGGCGAGACGGACACCACCGACGGCTGATGTTCGCGGTCGTCTTGGTGGGCGGGTTCGGCACCCGGCTGCGCCCCCTCACGAACGACGTCCCGAAGCCGATGCTGCCGGTCATCGACCGGCCGATGATCGTCCATCTTGTCGACCGACTGGCCGCAGCCGGAGTCTCCGACGTCGTGCTCGCGCTCGGCTTCAAGCCAGAACCGTTCCAGGCGGCGTTTCCCGACGGTGCCCACGGCGACGTTCGCGTGCACTACGCCGTCGAACCCGAACCGCTCGACACCGGTGGAGCGATCGCCTTCGCCGCCCGTGCCGCCGGGGTCGAGGGCACCTTCCTCGTCGCGAACGGCGACGTCGTCTCCGACCTCGATTTCGGTGCGCTCGTCGAGGCCCATCGGGCGTTCGGGGCTGAGGCGACCCTGCACCTGACCGCGGTCGACGATCCGTCGGCGTTCGGGGTGGTCGAGACCGATGCCGATGGTGCCGTGCTGCGATTCGTCGAGAAGCCGGCGCCGGGCGAGACCGATTCCAACCTGATCAACGCCGGGACGTACGTGTTCGAACCGAGCGTGCTCGACCACCTACCGCCGCTCCAGCGGGTGTCCGTCGAACGCACGGTGTTCCCGGCGCTGGTCGACGCTGGCCGGTTGTACGGCATGCCGTCCGACGACTACTGGCTCGATGCCGGCAGCCCCGAGCAGTTCCTCCAGGCCAACCTCGACCTGGTCCGCGGTGTGCGGGGCGACGGCGTCGACGGGGTACACGTCGACGCCGTGGTCCACGACGACGCCATCGTGATCGAGAGCGTCGTCGGTCCCGGGGCGAGCGTCGCGACGGGTGCACGGGTCACCGATTCCGTGCTGCTGCCCGGTGGTGTCGTCGAAGCAGGCGCCGTCGTCGACCGTTCGGTGGTGGCTGGTGTGGTCGGATCCGGCTCCGTGGTCACGGCGTGCATCATCGGCGCCGACTACTCGGTGGCGGCCGACACCGTGGTGACCGCGCAGCGGTTGCCCGAGCCCACCTGAGCCGAACGTCACCGAAGGTGCACTGCAGGGGCGGCCACGGGCCATGATGAACACATGAACGTCGTCGTCGTCGGTGGGGCAGGTTTCATCGGGTCCCACCTCGTCGACCGGCTGATCGCCGACGGCGAGACGGTCGACGTGGTCGACGACCTGTCGCGCGGCAGCCTCGCGAACCTGGCCGAGGCTCGTTCGATGGTCGGGTCGCTCAAGATCCACCACCTCGACGCGGCGGCCGACGAGTTCTCGTCGCTGATCGGCATGCGTTCGCCGGACGTGCTGTTCCATCTCGCCGCGATCCCTCGCGGCGACCCGAACCCGGCGTCGCTCGCGCAGGCGTTCTCCACGACGATGGCCGTGATCGAGGCCGCTCGCGCGCACCGCGTCGGCAAGATCGTGGTCGCGCTCCCTGCGTCGGCGCTGTACGGCCGGCCCGCCAGCCGCGACCTCCCGCTCAAGGAGCAGTCGCTCGAACCGCGGGGCGCGCGTGGGGTCGTCGCCCGTGCGACGGTCGATCTGCTCGCCGTCCACCGCGAGCACGATGCGCTCGAGTTCACGGCGCTCGCGTTCGCTCACGTGTACGGGCCGCGGCAGCGCCCCGACGGTGGTGTCGTCGCCGCCTTCCGTCATGCCGCCGCCGAACGTCGAGCGCCGACGATGTTCGGCGACGGCCGACAGACCCGTGACTTCCTGTTCATCGACGATGCCGTCGACGCGCTCGCCAAGGCGGGCACGAAGGGCAGTGGTCTGGTCGTCAACGTCGGCACGGGAGAGCAGACGTCGATCTCGTCGCTGTGGGAGACGATCGGCGGCTCCAACGGCCAGGCGCCCGTTCATGTCCCGTCGTCGGCCACGGAGATCCAGCGGTTCGCGGTGTCGCCCGTACGAGCGAGGATTCACCTCTCGTGGTCGCCGTGGACCGAGCTCGCCGACGGACTCGCCCAAATCGACTGACGCCCGCCGAGTCTGCCGATCACCCCTCGACGGCGGCGAGGCACACCCGGGCGAGCGCCTCGGAGCGTTCGGGTGTCGTCATGATCGACGGAGCGACCACGCAGCGCATCCCGGCCGCCTCGACGGCCGGTGCCAGGTCGGCGTCGACCACATCGATCACGAGCACGGCGGCGACCGGGGCGTAGTGCCGGGCGACGCCGACGACCGACGCCTCCATGCCGAGTTCGGTGAGCATCCGATCGGCCGGGCCCTTGAGGGCGGCGCCACCGACGATCGGTGACACGGCGACCACCTGCTCGCGCCGGGCGGTCAGCGCCTCGTCGACGCCGGGGAGCGACCGGATGGGGCCGATCGAGACGAGCGGGTTGGACGGAGCGACCACGACGGCCTCGGCGTCGCCGATCGCAGCCATCGTCTGCTCGGTCGGTGTCGCGTCGTGGTCGAAGCGCACGCCGGAGATCTCGACACCGTGCCGGAGCCGTACGAAGTAGTCCTGGAACGAGATCTCCTCACCGGTCTCGGCCAACTCGATGCGCGTGCGGAACGGGTCGTTCGTCATCGGGAGCAGCGTCAGGTCGAGCCCCCAGGCGCGAGCGATCTCCATGGTGACGGTGGCCAGATCGGCGCCCTCACCGAGTCGTGCCGTGCGATAGAAGTGGGTGGCGAGATCTCGATCCCCGAGGTTGAACCAGGTCGGCGCCGCCGTCGATCCGGCCGGGCGCACCGCGGTATAGCGCTCGAGCGCCTCCATCGCCCGCCACGTCTCGCCGGCGAGTCCCCATCCGCGCTCGGGGTCGATCGCCTCGGCGAGCGTGTAGGTGATCGTGTCGATGTCGGGCGAGATCGCGAGGCCGTGGAGCTCGGTGTCGTCGCCGGTGTTGACGACGGCGGTGACCTCCGACGGGGTGACGGCGCGCACCATCCCGCGGAGGAGGCGGGCGGCGCCGACCCCACCGGCGAGCACGGTGACGGTCATCGATCCTCGATCATCGTTCGTGCACGGCCCGGCGGTAGAGCGCCACCAAGGCGTCGGCCGTGGCCGCCCACGAGAATCGAGCGAGGTTCTCGTGGCCGGCGGAGATCAGCATGAGTCGCGATGTCGTCCCATCGACCACGGCGGCCAGTTGCTCCGCGAATCGCTCGGGGGTCCGTCCGTCGACGAGGACAGCCCCGGCTCCGGCGACCTCTCCGACCGAGCCGACGTCGCTGGCGACCACCGGCGTGCCGGCCGCCTGCGCTTCGAGGATCGGGAAGCCGAATCCCTCATCGAGCGATGGATACGCGAGGACCGAAGCGTGGCGCAGCAGCCAGGCCTTGGTCGCGTCGTCGACCGGTCCGAGCCGGTGAACGCGGCGGCGAGCATCGTCGGGCAACGCGGCGATCGCGGTGTCGACCTCGGACGACTGGTCGCCCTGGGCACCGGCGAGCGCGAGTCGGATCGCCGGGCGATCGGCCGCCAGCCGGCCGAACGCGACGACGAGCGTCGGGAGGTCCTTGCGGCGCTCCTCGGTACCGATCGCGAGCACGAAAGCCGGCCCGGCCAACGGTTCGAGTCCCTCGGGGGTCGACGTCGGAGCGGCGTCCGACCGCGGGGGAGGGCCCAGGTGGATGCTCACGACGCGGTCGGTGTCGAGGAGGCTGCGGGCGCGGCGGGCGGTCGCCTCGGAGCTGGTGTGGATCCACGCCCCGTCGGCCACGCGGCGGCGGAGGGTCTGTCCGGCGCGCCGCACGAGTGGACTGGCGCCGTCGGGGTGCTCGAGGAACCAGCAGTCGTACACCGAGATCACCGTCGGGTGTGCGGTGGGTGGTGCGACGTAGTTCGTGCCGTGCACCACGTCGACCGGTCCGAGCCAGCGATCGGCGCTCGGCCGGTCGGCCCGTGACCACACGTGCGACGCGACGTTGCCGGGGACCGGGAGTTTGCGGTGGCCGGCGTCGGCACTCGACCGGAAGCTCACCAGGTACGGCGACAGGCGGACGTCGTCACGTTCCCGCAGCGAGGTGACCAGACCGTCGACCGCGACGCCGACCCCGGTGCGGTGCCCGTACAACGGGCCGATGTCGATGGCGAGGTCGAGAGCAGGCGTGGTCATCATCGGGCTCGTTCAGCACCGTCACGCTAGATGACGACGGGTCGTCCTGCACAGGCCGCCTCGGCGGGGCGCGGTTGCGTTCGGGACGATGGCGAGTCGGTGCCCGTGCAGATCCGTAGACTCGGGCCGTCCGACGACGAAGGAGACAGCCGACCGTGCCACGCGCGTTCATCACAGGAATCACCGGCCAGGACGGTCAACACCTTGCCGCGTTCCTGCATTCGAAGGGGTACGACGTCTACGGGATGGTCAAGGGGCAGAGCAATCCCCGGGTCGCAGCCGTCCTCGAGGAGATGCCCTTCATCGAGATGGTGCCGGGCGACCTCGCCGACCTCCCGTCGCTGGTGGCGGCCCTCAACATGGCCCAGCCCGACGAGGTGTACAACCTCGGTGCGATCAGCTTCGTGGCGCTCAGCTTCAACCAGGCCGAGCTCACCGCCAACATCACCGGCCTCGGCGTGCTGCGCATGCTCGAGGCGATCCGGATGGTCGGCGGCAGCCAGAACAACCCGATCCGCTTCTACCAGGCGTCGTCGTCGGAGATGTTCGGCAAGGTGCGCGAGACCCCCCAGACCGAACTGACCCCGTTCCACCCCCGCAGCCCGTACGGCTGCGCCAAGGTGTTCGGCCACGACATCGTCGTGAACTACCGCGAGAGCTACGACCTGTTCGCGTGCTCGGGCATCCTCTTCAATCACGAGGGCCCGCGGCGCGGCATCGAGTTCGTGACCCGCAAGGTCACCAACGCGGCCGCTCGCATCAAGCTCGGTCTCCAGCACGAGCTCGTGCTCGGCAACCTCGACTCCAAGCGCGACTGGGGCTACGCCGGCGACTACGTCAAGGCGATGTGGCTGATGCTCCAGCAGGACGAGCCCGACGACTACGTGATCGCAACCGGCGAGACGCACTCGATCGAAGAGCTCGTGCAGCGCTCGTTCGCCGAGGTCGGCATCGACAACTGGCAGGACTACGTGCGCCAGGACCCGAAGTTCTACCGCCCGGCCGAGGTCGACCTGCTCATCGGCGATTCGTCGAAGGCTCGCGATCAGCTGGGCTGGGTGCCGGAGGTCGACTTCCCGACCCTGATCAGCATGATGGTCGCCAACGATCTGGAGATCGAGGCGGCCAAGGCCGGGATCAGCCTCGACTGACCACGGTTGATCGCCGGGGTGGCGGGCCGGTCAACTCTCCATCGGCATGTCGGTGATGGCGTCCATGAACGAGCCGGACGTCGGCGTCGCATTGCTGGCCAGCTTGTGTCGCAGTGCGAATGCGAAGCAGGTGAGCGAGGCGATGCTCGACAGCAACAGTCCGATCTCGATCCGCCGGAACAGCAGGTCGCTCGACAGCCAGGTTCCGAGCAGGAACACGACGACCCCGACGCCCCAGCCGGCAGCGACGAACGCGTGGCCGCGGAGTGCGATCACGGCCTGTGCCGTGGCCAGGCCGGCCATGTACGTCGCGCTCGACAGCGCCAGCATGGCCAGGGTTCGTCCGGAGAGCTCGGCGCCGTAGAACTGCTCGATCACGAAGGGCCCGAGGGTGAACGCCCCCGCGGTGCCGACGACCCCGACGAGGATGACGAGCTGCATCAGGCGTTTCAGGCCGCTGCGGAACTCGTCGAGTTCGTTGCGGGCGGCGAGCCGTGACAGTCGGGGGAGCAGGGCGGCCTGGACGGCCTGGAACAGGAACAGGGGGATCCGCGCCAGCAGCACGCCGTAGCCGAACTGGGTGACGAGTTCTTCCTGGCCGTCGTCGGCCATCAGGTTGGCGGCGACGGGGCCGGCGTTGAGGAGCCCGGCGGCGAAGACGGTGCCGAGGAGGAGCCAGCCCAGGTTCTGGGTGACCTCGTTCCACTCGGCCGGCGGGCCGGGCTCGGTACGCAGGCGTCCCTTGGCCCCGACGACCACCACCGCGACGAGCGGCGACAGCGCCACGGCGAACGCGTACGGGGCTGCCGACGAGATGCCGATCGCGGCGAGGACCACGCACACAGCGATCCGGATCACGCCGTCGGACCCCATCACGAAGGCGTAGGAGTGGAATCGGCCGGTGCCGGCGCAGACCCCACGCGCCAGGTGGGCCGGCGCGTAGGCGACGAATGCCGTGGCGAGCGCGGCGAGCATCCACCAGTCGCCCTTGAAGTACTTGGAGGTGATGATCGGGCTGGCGATCAGGATGACGGCCAGCACCACGCCGGTGATGATCCCGCCGAGCACGAGAATGCGCTGCACGACCGGCAGGCCGCCTTCTCCCTGTGCCTTTCGATGTGAGAGGGCACGCCCGAGTTCTTGTTCGAGCGGGAGGAAGAAGCCCGGGGCGAGGGAGAAGGTGGCGAACCACATCGCCACGATCGGTGCAAAGGCCTCTTCGCCGCCCAGGGCCACCTCGCCGACCTTGAAGAAGGCGTACGTGGCGATGCCGGCGACGAGCAGCGCGGCGCCGACGGGAAGGGTGCCCTCCGGGAGCGGTACGCGACGGAGCGCGGGGGTGGCGGGCGAGGACACGAGGTCCCGAGTTTACCGGCCAGCCCCGCGCTCGTGCGGGAGCGGGTCACCGGGGGGAGTGACCCGCGAGGGGTGGGTTCGAGCGGTCAGGCGACCGACTCGACGACCTTGCGCACCTGGGCGGTGACCTGGTCGGTCAGTTCGCGACGCTGGGCGTCGAGCTTCTGCACCGTGACGACGGCGACGCCGACACCGGCGTACGCGGCGTCACGGGCGAACCCGATCACGCGGTCGGCGTCGACGGGCAACTCCGGCACGTCGAACTTCGGCAGGTCGATCTTGGGCATCTCGACCTTGGGCAGGTCCATCTTGCGGACGTCGAAGCGGGTGAGGTCGATCTTGGTGAGATCGAGATCCTTGACGTCGAGGTTCTTGAGGTCGTTCCAGTTGATCATGATGGGTGCTTTCTGCGTGGCGATCCGGGCGGATCTCGTCGTGGTCCGGCGGTTCCGCCGGGTTGATTGCAAGTGTGCCAGCAACTGCTAACTATTGCAAGCAAGTTGCCGTGATCAACGCAGGTTCGGCATGTGATGTCCGTCACAGCAGTCCGGCGGCAGTGACCGACTCCGGACCGGCCTCGCCGCTAGCCTCGATGCATCGTGGAGACGGACACCCAACTTGCGCCGTCGGTCGTTGCCGTCATGGTCGTCCACGAACCGGGCGACTGGTTCGATGAGACCCTCCAAGCCCTCGCCGATCAGGACTACCCCAACTTCCGGACGCTGTTCCTGCTGACCTCCGACGAGGGCGACGGCGAGCTGACCGAGCGCATCCGCGCGGTGATTCCCTCCGCCTTCGTTCGTTCGCTCGACGGCAACCCGGGTTTCGGCCCGGCGATCAACGAGGTGTTGCGGCTCGTCGAGGGCGACAACGGGTTCTTCCTGCTGTGCCACGACGACATCGCCCCGGCCCCCGACGTCGTCCGCCTGCTCGTGGCCGAACTGTTCCGTTCCAACGCCGGCATGGTCGGCCCGAAGCTCGTCGAGTGGGACCACCCGAAGATGCTGCAGCACGTCGGGCTCGGGCTCGACCGGTTCGGCGAGATCGATCCGATCGTCGATCCGGGCGAAGCCGATCAGGAGCAGCACGATGCCGTCCGCGACGTGTTCGTGCTGCCGTCGGCCTGCTTCCTCATCCGGGCCGACCTGTTCCGGACGCTCGGCGGGTTCGATCCGCAGATCTCGTTCCACGGCGACGACCTCGACCTCTGCTGGCGAGCGCACCTCACCGGCGCCCGCGTGATCGTCGCTCCCGACGCCGGCGTCCGACACATCGAACAGCTGCCACTGCGTCGGCCCGATCTGAGCCACCGCACGCTGAGCGCCCGCCATCGCATGCGTGCGGTCGCCACGCTGACCGGCGGCTCACGCCTGCTCGGCCGATCGGTCCAGATGGTGTTGCTGACCTTCGTCGAGTTGATCGTCGGTCTGTTCACCGGACGGTTCGGCGAGGCGCTCTCGTCGGCCCGTGCGCTCGGTGGGCTGATCCCGCGAACCGGCTCGATCATGGCTCGTCGCCGTGCGATCCGTGGCCAGCGCGTGGTGCCCGAGCGCGAAGTGCTCGGCCTCCAGGACCACGGCAGCTCCCGGCTGACGTCGTATCTCCGGGGTAAGGACACCGAGACCTACGTCGGGGCCGATTCGACCGTCCGACGGTGGCGCGAAGCCTCGTTCGGTCCGCTCCTGGCATGGCTCTGCGTGGTGCTGGCGGTCGTGATCGGGAGCCGCGAGTTCATCCGCAACGGCGTGCCGCCGGTCGGTGAGTTCCTCCGGTTCCCCGGCAGCCCGCGCGATCTGTGGGCCGAGTACCGCGGATCGTACGACTCCCGTGGCTTCGGAGCGACGGCAGCCCTGCCGACGGGCTACGTGATCCTCGCCGTCCTGAGCGTGCTCACGCTGTTCAACATGGCGCTGCTGCAGACGCTGTCGATCGTCGGGCTGTTCCTGCTCGGAGCCGTCGGTGCCTGGCGACTGGCGACGGTCTTCCCGATCAACCGGGCTCGAATCGCCGGCATGGCGATCTATGTGGGCACGCCGCTCGTGCCGGGGCTGCTGAGCCGCGGCGACATGTCGGCCCTGATCTGGTTCGCGGCCCTGCCCTGGCTGGTCCACCTGCTCCGTCGGGCCGCCGGTATCGAGACCGCCGACCCCGACGCCGACGCGCTCGACCTCGCCGACGGGGTCGTCGTGGTGGGGCTCCGGCACCGTGCGCGGGCGCTCGCCTTCCTGACGCTCGTCCTCGCCGCCGCGGCCGCCTTCGTGCCGATCGTGGTGGTCCTCTGGGCCGTCGTCGGTGGACTGCTCGCCGTCGCGACGATCCTGGCCGGGAGTTCGTGGCGGGTCGCGGTCTGGCTCGCCGTCTCGACAGCCCTGTCGACGGTCGCCGCCTTCGTGCTGAACATGCCGTGGTCCCTGGACTGGACGTGGGCCTCGATCGTCGGGCCCGAACCGGCGCGACCCAGCGGGCGGGCGCTCGTCGAGATCTCGACGTTGGCCCCGACCACCGACCGATTCGCGGTGCTCGCCCTCGCGCTGTACCTGCCCATGCTCGCCGCCGTCGCGATCAGCCGGGCGTGGCGGCTCACCTGGAGTGTTCGTGCGGGTGCTCTCGTCGTGGGCTTCGGCTCGTTGGCGGTGTTGTCCGAGCGCGGATCGATCGACGTCGCGCTGCCCGGGACCGCGATGCTGGCGGCGCCGATCGCGCTCGGGCTCGCACTGTCGGGTGCAGCCGTGGCCGGCGGGTTCGGTTCGGATGTACTGCGGCGCGGCTTCGGCTGGCGTCAGCCGATCGGACTGCTCGCCAACGCCGGCATCGTCGTCGGACTGATCCCGGGTGTGATCGCCGTCGGCAACGGCGCCTGGCACACGCCGGAGACGCCGATGATCCGCCTGCTCGAGACGCAGCTGCCGGTCGATCCGATCGCCGGCGACTATCGGGTGATGTACCTCGGCGATCCGAAGGTGATCCCGGTCGTCGACGGTGAGTTCTCCGACGGCATCGCGTACGGCATCGCCGACGCGGGTGCCTTCGACTTCACCGATCGGTTCATCCGTCCCCGGACCCTCGCCCACGACGCGCTCGAGCGGGCGCTGCGGCTCATCGCCGACGGTTCCACGCTGCGCGCCGGGCGGATCCTGGCGCCGCTCGGCGTGCGGTACGTGGTCGTGCCGAAGACCGACGGCGTGGTGTCGACGGTCGACGACCCGGTACCGGTCGCGAGCGGACTCGTGCCGGCATTGCAGAACCAGCTCGATCTCGGTTCGGTCTACGGCCCGCCGACGCTCGAGATCTTCGTCAATCAGGCGTGGATCCCCGCCGGGGCTCAGCTGACCGGTGCGACCGCCGACGCATCGCGGCTCGCCGGCGAGGATTCGCTCGCACGTGCCGACCTCTCGGCCGCGCTCCCGTCGATGGTCGGCGCCGATCTGCACGAGCCGTCCGGCGTCAACGAGGTGGCACCGGGTGTCCTGCACCTGGCGATGCCGTACGACGAACGGATCCAACTCGAAGTCGACGGCACCGCGACCCCGTCCCGCCCGGGTTTCGGCGTGACCACCGCATTCGACATCACGCAGGCCGGGACCGGCGTCCTCTCGTACCGCGACGATGCCAACCGGGCATGGTGGCGCGTCGCCCAGACGATGCTCTGGCTGGCCGTCCTGATCGTGGCCGCCGGTGCCCGCTCGCCGTTCGGCCGTCGTCGCTCGGTCGAACTGCACGACGAGACCCTCATCGACCTCTCCGAGTCGCCGAGCGGTGTGATCGCCGGCGAGGCGCTCGCCGGCCCGGTCTGGGGTGACGACGCCGACGTCGTTGTCGACCACGTCGGCCTCGTTGACGATCCGCTCCCGCCCGAATCGACGACCGATGACCCGGTCGGTTCGGCCGAGCTGTCGGACCCACCATCGACGACCGCACGGCCATCGGCCCCACCGGCGAGCGACGCGGCCGACGCCGACGGCGAGGTCGACCTCGCCGGCCTGGTCGCTCAGGTCGACGAGAACGACACATCCACCGACGACGACGGAGGCCGGTCGTGAACCGCCGTGTGCCCGCACTCGTCGCCTTGCTGGTCGCCGTCGGTGCCCTGGTTGCCGGCACGCGGTCCGAGCTCGGCGCCGCGACGCCGACGTTCAGCGTGTCGGCGAACGGCTGGATGCCGTCGGCTCCGCCGATCGGTGGTCTCACCGAGACGTGGTTCTGCCCCGGTGTGCCGGCGACCGGTGTCGACGGAACCGAGGGTGAGATCGTCATCGCCAACCGCACGCCCGACCGGATGGTCGGCACCGTCCTGCTGGTCAACACCGATTCCGAAAGCCTTCGTCTGGCGCTCGACGTCGACGGCTGGGCGTCGGCCACGGTCGACGTCGACGACCTGCTCCCTGGCGCGGTCGTCGGCGCGGTCGTCGAGATCGACGGTGGCGGCGGCGTCGTCGAGCAGCGTTCACTCCAGTCGTCCGGCGACAGCGTGGCCGCATGCGCCAACGCGACGTCCGACACCTGGTACCTCGCCGACGGTTTCACGGTCGAAGGGAGCCTCGACCAGGTCATCCTCACGAACCCGTTCGAACAGACCGTGGTCGCGAACCTCGAGTTCGCCACGCAGGAGGGGTCGCGCCGCCCGCAGTCGTACCGCGGCCTGACGGTGCCGCCGCGCAGCATCCGGGTCATCGACCTCGGCGCTCCCGGTGCCGGTGCCCAGAGCGAACCGATCCTGGCGGTCACCGTCGAGGCGACCCGCGGTCGTCTCGTCGTCGGGCGGGCCCAGTCGTTCACGGGCGGCGGCCGGACGGGCAGTCAGGTCACCCTGGCCGCACCGGCGCTGCGCGACCAGTGGTGGTTCGCCGACGGTGCCAAGGGCCCCGACGTCAGCGAGCGGTTCTCGATCTACAACCCGACCGACGAGCAGGTCGAGGTCGACGTCATCTTCGTCGGTATCGACACGCCGGTGCTGCTCGACCCGATCGTCGTCCCGGCGCGCGAGGTGGTCACCTACGACCCGGGTGACGAACCGGATCTGCCAGACGGGCGCCACACCACGGTGTTCGCCCAAGCCGAGTCGACGATCGTGGTCGAGCGAGCCGTCACCCGCACGGTCGGCGACACGACGGCCACCTCCGTGCTGCTCGGTGCCACGCCTCGCCAGGACGCCTACGTGGCCAGCACGTGGTACCTGGGTGTCAGCCCCGACGAGCCGGTCGACGATGCGGTGATCGTGTACAACGCCGACAACACGCCGGGCACGGTGACGGTCTCTGCGGTGGGTCAGTCGGGCCCGGTCCCCGTCCCCGGTCTGGAGGATCTCCCGATCGACGGCGCGGCCGTGATCACGATCGACCTCCTCGATCCGATCGTGCTCGGACGTGAACTGATCCTCGAGAGCTCCTCCCGGGTGTTCGTCGAGCGGTCGTTCCCGACGGGGCGCGGCGACACGCGTTCGTCGTCGTGGGCCGTTCCCGCCGGCTGAACCGGCTGATAGACAGATCACCGTGGCTCGTCTCCTGCTCGCCATCGCCTTGGTCGCCGTGGTCGCCGTCGTGGCGAACATCGTGCGCCGCCGCCGTGAGGTCGACCCGCCGACCCAGGTACGCGGGGAGATCCCGGCCCAACTCGACCGTGGCGACTTCGACGGTGCCGGATGGCTGGTCGCGGTGTTCACGTCGGCGACGTGCTCCACGTGCGCCGACGTCGTCCGCAAGGCCGAGGTGCTGCGCAGCGACGAGGTGACCGTCGTGAACGTCACGTTCCAGGAGCAGCGTGCCGTGCACGAACGCTACGACATCGACGCGGTGCCGTGCCTGGTGATCGCCGACGGCGCAGGCGTCGTGCACGCCGGCTTCCTCGGCCCGGTCACCGCCACCGACCTGTGGGCGGCGATCGCGAACGCGAGGGAGCCGGGCTCGATCGAGGGCGGCGGCTGCGACCGCCACGAACACCCGACCGCCTGAGCCTCGCTCAGTGGGGGCTCGACGAGTCGGCAGCGCTGGTACGACGAGATGTCGGGACCCCCGAGGTCAACCGCACTCCCAGACCATCCGGACCGCTCCGGAAACGGCCCACCCGATCGCTCGGGCCCCGCTCCGGATCGCGCAAGGATCAGGTCGGGTCGCGAACAGTCAGGCAGCCGTCGGTCAGTCGGGGGAGCCGAGGACGTTGGCCTCGACGTGTTCGTCGCTGCCTTCCTCGATCAGACCCTGCTGGATCAGCTTGCCGACGGCCGGGCCGTCGATCGTCTCGTGCTCGAGGAGCGCCTCGGCGATCAGTTCGAGGCCACGGAGGTGCTTGGTGAGCATCTCGTACGCCCGCTGCTCTTGTGTGGTGAGGATCTTGGCGATCTCCTCGTCGAGCATCTTGGCGGTGTCCTCGCTGTACTCGCGGCCCGACGACATCAGGTCTTCGCCGAGGAACACCTGCTGCTGTCCGGAGCCCCACGCCATCGGACCGACCTCGTCGCTCATGCCCCACTCGCGGACCATGCGCCGTGCGATGCCGGTCGCCTGCTCGAGGTCGTTCGCGGCACCGGAATTGAGGTGACCGAAGACGATCTTCTCGGCGACGCGACCGCCCATCGCCTTGCAGATCGTGTCCTCGAAGTACTCGCGGGAGTAGGTGTGCCGCTCCTGCGGGAGGCTCCACGTGACACCGAGCGCCATGCCGCGCGGCAGGATCGTGACCTTGTGGAGCGGGTCGCCGTGGGGGAGCACCGTGGCGAGCAGCGCGTGCCCGCCTTCGTGGTAGGCGGTGGCCTTCTTCTCCTCGGCGTTCATGATCAGCGACTCGCGCTGCGCGCCGAGCACCACGCGGTCACGGGCGTTCTCGAAGTCGATCCGTTCGATCTGCTTGGAACCACGACGCACGGCGATCAGCGCTGCTTCGTTGACCAGGTTGGCCAGGTCGGCACCGGCCATGCCGGGTGTGGCTCGGGCCATCGTGTCGAGGTCGACGTCCGGGCCCATGCGCTTGTCGCGGCTGTGCACGTCGAGAATCGCCTTGCGCTCCTCGTGCTCGGGCAGCGGCACGACGATCTGGCGGTCGAATCGGCCCGGGCGCAGCAAGGCCGGGTCGAGGATGTCGGGCCGGTTGGTGGCGGCCATGATGACGATGCCCTCGGAGGTCTCGAAGCCGTCCATCTCGGACAGCATCTGGTTGAGGGTCTGCTCGCGTTCGTCGTGCCCGCCGCCGAGGCCGGCGCCACGCTTGCGGCCGATCGAGTCGATCTCGTCGATGAAGATGATCGCCTTGCCCATCCGCCGGGCCTGCTGGAACAGGTCGCGCACGCGGCTGGCGCCGACACCGACGAACATCTCCATGAAGTCGGAACCGGTGACCGAGAGGAAGCCGACGCCGGCCTCGCCGGCCACGGCGCGGGCGAACAGGGTCTTACCGGTGCCGGGAGGGCCGACGAGCAGGATGCCCTTGGGCACCCGGGCGCCGATCTCCTTGAACCGTTCCGGCATGCGCAGGAAGTCGACGACCTCGTTGATCTCGGTCTTGACACCCTCGTAGCCGGCGATGTCGGAGAACGTGGTCGACGGCTTGTCGGCGTCGTACGACTTCGCACGGCTCCGGCCGATCGACATGACGTTGCCCATCTGGCCCTGCGCCCGGCGCTGCATCCAGACGAAGAAACCGATGATCAGCAGGACCGGCAGCATCAGGCCGAGGATGTTGAGGAGGAAGTTCGAACTGGGGTTGTCGAACTTGTAATCGACCGCGTTCGACTTGAGCAGTTCGGTCTGGGCGTCGTTCGGGCCGTCGGCGCTGCCGACCGTGACGAACTTGGTGCCGTCGGTCAGTTCGCCGGTGATCTTGCCGGTGCCGTTCTCCCACTCGGCGTTGGCGACCTCACCGGCGGCGACGTTGTCGATGAAGTCGCTGAAGCTGACCTCTTCGCCCTCGTCGCCGGAGAGCAGCGACGGCACGAGGAAGATCGCGAGGAACACACCGATCGCGACCCACGGGAGCCAACGACGCCACGAGTTGGGCGTCGGGCTGCCGTCGCCGGACCCGCCGCCGGATCCGGGCAGGCTCGGCTTGCGGTCTCGCTCGGGACGAGGACCGGAGGACCGGCCGCGCCCCGGCGGGGGAGGAGGGGGCGGAGGAGGCAACTTGTCCATGCAACCATGCTACGGGTATGGGCGACGCTTGCCAGGTCGCAGCGCATGCCAAAGGCGGTGCGCTGCCGTCGCACGTTCGCAACGGGATCGCAACGTCGAGGTCCACGTTCCGGCCCGTACGGCGTCCTACGGTGTTCGACGTGACGAGGCAGTGCTCGAGGACGGGCTGCAGCGAGACTGCGGCGGTGACGCTGACGTACCAGTACGCGCACGCGCAGGTGTGGCTCGACCATCTCAGCCCCGAGCGGGATCCGCACGCGTACGACCTGTGCGCCCGGCATGCCGGGCGGCTGACGGCACCGCAGGGCTGGCAGGTCCTCGACCGCCGTGCGGTCGTGCGCCCCGACCTGATCGCCGTCTGACGCCGTTCGACCGATACCATCCGCGGCCGTGACCGCGACCGAGCCACCGCGTTCCGACGCGGCCGACCCTCCCATCGAGGTCGGTCGGGCGCTCGGCACGTGGTCGGTGGCGTGGGTGGCCGGCACGCTGATCGCTGCGCCGGCCATGATCGCGCTGCTCGGTGCCGAGCTCGGCGGCGATCTCACGATCCCTCAACTCGCGGCGGCATCGGCGGCGACGTGGACGGTGATGGCTGCAGCGCTGCTCGTCGCGAGCCGACGCTTCGGCACCGGTGAGCCGGTCGTCGACTACGGGGCGACGTTCCGGCCGATCGACCTCGCCGGCATCCCGCTCGGCGTCGCGACCCAATTGCTCGTGATCCCGCTGCTGTACGTCCCGCTGCGCGGTCTGTGGCCCGACACCTTCTCGAACGAACGGATCGAGGAGCGGGCGCAAGACCTGGCGAACCGGGCCGGGGGCTGGCTCACGGTGCTGTTGGTCCTCGTGGTGGTCGTCGGTGCGCCGCTCATCGAGGAGTTCATGTACCGCGGTCTGCTGCAGCGGTCGGTCTCCGCCGCGGTCGGCACCGGCATCGGCCTGGTATCGACGTCCGCGTGGTTCGCGCTCGTGCACTTCAGCCCGGTCGAGTACCCGGGGTTGTTGGTCGCCGGACTCGCGTTCGGCGGGTGTGTCGCCCTGACCGGACGGATCGGCCCCGCGATCGTGACGCACGCCGCGTTCAACGCGACCGGCCTGGTCGTCGTCCTGCAATCGGTCGGGTGACGTCGTCCGCGACGGCCCAGCTGACACAATGACGGGCGCCCATGACTGACGACCTGGACACCCCACGCCGCGACGCCGACCTCGCCGACTCGATCTTCGACGAGCCCGGCCACGCAGCGGTCTCGACCGATGTCGCCGACCCCGCCGACGGCTCCGTGGGCGGTGCCGACGACGCTCCGAGCGCCGACGCGATGGCATGGGAGCCGGCGCCGGTCCCGTTCGCCACCCGGGTCTGGGAGCGGGCGATGCGCCGGCCGCTCGACTGGGCAGCGCGTCCGTGGCCGCGCGACCGGATCGTCCGGTACCTCGTCACGTTCGTGTCGCTCTCGGTCACGACCGTCATCATGATGAAGGTCGTCCACTTCAACCCGTTCCTCCCGAACACCGACCTGATCTTCGACGACACCACGCCGACGGGCGGTGACTTCGGAGCGCACGTGTGGGGGCCGGCGTTCCTGCGCGACAACCTCCTCGGGTCGTTCCGGCTCAACGGCTGGACGATGGACTGGTACAGCGGCATGCCCGCCTACCGGTTCTACATGGTGCTCCCGGCGCTCGCGATCCTGCTCGTCAACGTCGTGCTGCCGTACGGCGTCGCGATGAAGCTCGTCAGCGTGCTCGGCCTGATCACACTGCCGGCCGCGTGCTGGGCGTTCGGTCGCCTGGCCGGGTTCAAGCACCCGATCCCCGAGATGTTCGCGTGCGGTGGCCTCGCGTTCGTGCTCGACGAGAGCTTCAGCATCTACGGCGGCAACCTCAAGTCGACGATGGCCGGCGAGTTCTCGTTCTCGATCGCCCTGTCGCTCGGCGTGCTCGCGCTCGGCCTGCTCGCGGCCGGGCTCCGGACCGGCAAGTACCGCGTGTGGACGTCGGTGATGATCGCCGCGGCGTGTGTGTCGCACGGCATCGTGCTGATCTTCGTCGCGTTGGCCGCCGTGATCTTCTCGCTGGTCTGGGTCGACCGGACACGCCTCTGGTACTCGGTGACGGTCGGCGTCACGAGCGTGCTGCTGCTGATGTGGTGGGCCGGTCCGTTCCTGCTCGACCACGAGTACATGACCGACATGAAGTACGGCGCACTCACCAACTGGTGGGAGATGTACTTCCCGCTCACCGCACCGCTCGACATCCTGATCACCACCTTCGCCCTGATCGGGTTCGGCATGTGCATCGTGCGGCGGCAGCTCAACGGTGCCGCGCTCGGCGTGCTCGGTCTCGTGCTGGTCGCCGGTGTGTATCTGGCCCAGGACAGCCTCCCCGTGATCGGTCTGCTGTGGAACCCGCGCCTCCTGCCGTTCCTGTACCTGGTGCGCTACCTGCTGATGATGATCGGCATCTACGAGGTGCTGTCGATCGGCTGGAACGTCGTGAAGGACCGGCGGGCCAAGGCGGACCCCACGGCGATCGAGAGCTCGGTGTTCGCCGGCATCGGTGCCGTCGGCGTGCTGCTGGTGCTCGGCTTCATGTTCCAGGAACTCCCGTTCGACGGCACGACCACGGTCGACGGCGCCTCGCGGTATTCGTGGGGTCCGATCACCGCCACCGCCACCAACGCCGACGCGCAGGGCGACGGTTGGTCGCGCTACAACTTCCTCGGCTACGAGGGTCGCGACCAGTACTACACCGAGTACCACGGCGTCGTCACGACGATGGACCGCCTCGGCAACGACCCGAACCACGGTTGCGGGCGTGCCCTGTGGGAGAACAGCAGCGACAACGGTAACTACGGCACCACGATGGCGCTGATGCTGCTGCCGCACTGGACCGACGGCTGCATCGGTTCGATGGAGGGGCTGTTCTTCGAGGCATCCGGTACGACCCCGTACCACTTCCTCGCCACGGCGGCGATGTCGAAGCAGTCGTCCAACCCGGTCCGTGAGTTGCGCTACACCGACAACGACGCCTCGGTCGGCGTGGGCCATCTGCAGGCGCTCGGTGTCCGCTACGCGATGGTGCGCACACCGGAAGCGAAGGCCGAGGCGGCGAGTCAGCCCGAGCTGACCCTGACCGCCACGTCGGGTCCGTGGGAGATCTACGAGGTCGCCGGCAGCGACATCGTCGTGCCGCTCGCCACCCAACCGGTGGTCGTCGGCGAACGTGGCGGCGACACCCGCGAGCGATACCTCGAGCTGGGCACGAGCTGGTTCCAGCATCGTGACGAGTGGCAGGCGATGCCGGCGAACGACGGTCCCGACAGCTGGCAGCGGATCGAGGTCACGCCCGACCTGTCCCGTCGCGAGGGCGAGGAGGGGCAGCCCGGGCGACGGGTCGACATCGTGGTGCCGACGTCCCCGATCGAACCGGTCCCGTTGCCGGCCGTCACCGTGAGCAACGTCGACATGGGTCAGGACTCGATCGAGTTCGACGTCGACCAGGTGGGGGTGCCCGTGCTCGTGCGCGTCAGCTACTTCCCGAACTGGAACGCCACCGGCGCCGAGGGCCCGTTCCGGGTCGGCCCGAACATGATGGTCGTGGTGCCGCAGGACACCCACGTCGAGTTGCACTACGGGCGCAGCATGGTCGACTACCTCACCGTTCTGCTGACGCTGATCGGTGTCGGGCTCTGCGTCTACTGGCGCAAGGTCGGCGACGTCCGCCACGACGACGTCGTGCCAGCGGGGTTCGGCCAGGGGACGTCGACCGACGCGGCGGATGCTCCGACACGTCCGATCGACGACTGGAGCCTCAGGTCGTCGCAGCCCGATGCGGTATGGCCGCCCGCGGCGCCGCACGTCGACGACAGCGACGTGCCGCGCGGCCCCCGAGACGACGGTGCACCGAGTGCACCCGACGACGAACGACCGTCCGGTCCGACCGACGACGTCTGGCGCTCGCCGGGACCTTGACCCCGCCCTGAGGGCGGCGGTCGATACATCCCGATAGCTTTGAGTACCGCTTATGTCAGTACTGGATGAAATCGTCAAGGCGTACGACATCCGGGGCACGGTGCCCGACCAGCTCGATGGAGCGGTCGCGTATGCCCTCGGTGTCGGATTCGCGAAACTGGTCGACGCCGATCAGGTCCTGGTGGCGCGCGACATGCGCGAGTCCGGGATCGAACTGGTGGCCGAGTTCTCCCGCGGTGTGATGGACCAGGGGCTCGACGTCGTCGACCTGGGCCTTGCCTCGACCGACATGATGTACTACGCCGCCGGCGTGCTCGATGCCCCGGGTGCGATGTGGACGGCGTCGCACAACCCGTCGCAGTACAACGGCGTCAAATTCTGCCTCGCCGGTGCCAAGCCGGTCGGGATCGACAGCGGCCTCGCCGAGATCCGAGCGACGTCGTCGACCGTGCTCGACGGTGTCGGCCCACGTCCGACCGAGCACACCGGCCGCCGCACCGAGCGCGACGTCCTGCCCGACTTCGTCGAGCACGTGCTGTCGTTCATCGACGTCGATGAGCTCACGCCGATGCGTGTCGTCGTCGACACCGCGAACGGCATGGGAGGTCTCGTCGTTCCTGCGGTCTTCGATCGCCTGCCGATGATCGAGCTCGAGGTCATGTACGGCGAGCTCGACGGGATGTTCCCCAATCATCCGGCCGACCCGCTGCAACCCGCCAACCAGCGCGACCTGCGGGCGCGTGTGGTCTCCGGCGGATTCGACGTCGGGTTGGCGTTCGACGGCGACGCCGACCGGGTGTTCGTCGTCGACGAATCCGGCGAGGGCCTCAGCGGCTCGACCACCACGGCACTGTTGGCGGCCGCGGTGCTGCGCTCGAACCCGGGGTCGACGGTGCTCCACAACCTGATCTGTTCGCGTTCGGTCCCCGAGGTCGTCAGCGAGCACGGCGGCATCCCGATCCGGACCAAGGTCGGCCACTCGTACATCAAGGAGCAGATGCTCGAGACCGGCGCCGTCTTCGGCGGCGAACACTCCGCGCACTACTACTTCACGGGGAATTTCCGGGCCGACAGCGGGCTGATCGCGTCGATGCTCGTGCTCGCCGAACTCAGTCGCGCCGACGAGCCGTTGAGCACGCTGCGCAAGCCGTTCGAGCGGTACGCGGCGAGCGGCGAGATCAACACGCAGGTCGACGATCCGGCTGCCGTGATCGACCTCGTGAGCGCCGAGTTCGCCGAGCACGACCAAGACCGTCTCGACGGCCTCAGCGTCGATTGCGGCCGGTACTGGTTCAACCTGCGACCGTCCAACACCGAGCCGCTGCTGCGCCTCAACCTCGAGGCCGTCGATCGAAATGAGTGCGACGACCGGGTCGCCGACCTACTGTCACTGATCACGCAAGCCTGACGGAGCCAACATGAGTCTCGATCCCGCCCTCCTCGCCATCTTGGCCTGCCCCGAAGACAAGGGGCCGCTGTACCACCTCGACGCCGAGGCGGTGCTGTACAACCCGCGCCTCAAGCGCACGTACGAGATCCGCGACGGCATCCCCGTCATGCTCGTCGAGGAGTCGACCGGCCTGTCCGACGACGACGCGGCCCGGCTCGACGCGATCGTCGCCGAGCGCGGCCTCGCACCGACGTTCGACGTGTGATCGACGCGACCCCCGACGCCGATCGTGACGAAGTACGCTCCTCAGCCGTGAGCAACCGGTCCGTTCGTTCTCTCTCGCGCGCCGCGATGACGGCGGCCGCCGTGATGGCCGCTGCCGTGCTCGGCGTCGCGATCTCGCCCGATGCCGACCGCACCGTCGAGGCCGTCGGCGGTGCCCTGGGCGCCGGCGGCGAGTTCCAGCAGATCACCCCGTCCCGCATCTTCGACTCACGCGAGTCGGGCGGTGCCCGCTCGATGAGCGCATCCGAGACCGATCCCACGATCGACGTCCAAGTCGTGGGCGAGGGCGGGTTGCCCGACTTCGTCGACGACCTCGACGGCGACGGCCAGGACGATAACGTGCTCGCCGTCGTGGTGAACATCACGGTGATCGAGCCGACGCGACTCGGCTTCCTCCGAGCGTTCGGCACGGGTGCCGAAGAGGGCAACACGTCGGTCGTCAACTTCTTCCCCGGCACGTTCATCCCGAACACCGCCATCATCCGGCCCGGCGACGACGGCAAGATCTCGCTCCGGCTGGTCAGCCCGACCGGCCCCGGCACCGCTCACGTCGCGGTCGACATCACCGGATGGTTCTCGACCAGCTCCTACGAGGAGCGTGGCGATCGTGTGATCGACATCGATCCGATCCGTGTCTACGACAGTGAGCTCGAGCAGTTCGGCGGCGACACCCTCACGGGCCGCACGCAGATCGAGGTGCCGATCCGCGGCGCCGCCGAGGTCTCCAAGCCCAACACCGCGGTCATCCCCGACGGCGACGACGTCGTCGGTGTGATCGCCAACATCACCGGCGTCAACGTGTTCCCGGGCAGTCTGCCGACGTACATCGCGGCGGTGCCCGACGCCGTCGCCGACGGCGCGGTTCCCGACACCAGCACCGTCAACCTCGTCAACGGGCAGATCCGTGCCAACATGGCGATCCTCCCGGTCGACGACGACGGCTCGATCCATCTCTTCAACCTCCAGGGCGAGGTGCGGATGGTCGTCGACGTCGTCGCCTACCTCGAACGCAACGTGTCGGTCGACACCAAGGCCGGACGCGTCGTGCCGCTCGTCGCCCCCTTCCGGGCGTTCGACACCCGGTCCGACGACTTCGGTGACGTGCCGCTCGGCCCGGCCGAGGCTGAGGACTTCAGCTTCGAGAGCTTCGTCAACGACGTCCGGATCGACGGCGAACCGGTCGGCGCCCAGTCGGGGCTGATCGGGAACCTCACCGCGACCGACCTCCAGCGTCAGTACGAGTGGGCGCCCGTGGCGTCGTTCGTCACGGCGTACCCGTCGCCCGGCGACAGCACGGCGGTGCCGCTCGTGTCGAACGTGAACATCCTCGAGAACGACACGGTGCCGAACCTGGCGCTGATCCCGTACGGCACGTCGAGCCAGGGCCCGAACTCGATCCGGTTCTACAACCGGGCCGGCTACGTCGACTATCTCCTCGACGTCTACGCCGTCATCCTCGACGACGACTGACGACGCCGATCGCGGCGTTCCGCCTCACCGCTCACGGCCCGAAGGCTGTTCGGGTTCGTCGCGCCTTGCGCTCGACGCCGTCAGCCGCCCTGGATCCTTCTTGTTGGTCGGGTCGAATGATCGGTTGTCTCGAGTGAGGTGTTGCGTACGGGTGTGATGCTGTCTCCGCGCGACCGAACGCCGGACGCAGCGTCCGGCTCGCTGGTCGACGGTGGTGACCGGGTTGGTGAGGGCCCGGCGGTAGCGTTGTTCCTTCATCCACGCGGGCTGACCCGATCGGCGCCAGCAGGCCCCGGCTCGCTCCATCCGAACTTGCCGGCGGCCCGCCCGGGCCACGGAGGAGAACAACATGACGTCAACACTCGCCGCGCGGAACGACTTCCGAGTCGCCGACCTCAGCATGGCCCCGTTCGGCCGCAAGGAGATGCTCCTCGCCGAACACGAGATGCCGGGCCTGATGGCCATCCGCAAGGAGTACGGCCCGAGCAAGCCGCTCGCCGGTGCCCGGATCTCCGGGTCGCTCCACATGACCATTCAGACCGCGGTGCTGATCGAGACGCTCACCGAGCTCGGTGCCGAGGTGCGCTGGGCGAGCTGCAACATCTTCTCCACGCAGGACCACGCTGCCGCGGCGGTCGTCGTCGGCCCGAACGGCACCGAGGACGACCCACAGGGTGTGCCCGTGTTCGCCTGGAAGGGCGAGACGCTCGAGGAGTACTGGTGGTGCACCGAGCAGATGATGACGTGGCCCGACGGTGCAGACGGCACGGTCTACGACGGTCCGAACATGATCCTCGACGACGGCGGCGACGCCACCCTGCTCCTGCACAAGGGCGTCGAGTACGAGAAGGCGGGCGAGGTCCCCGATCCGACCGAGGCGTCCAACGCCGAGTTGGCGATCATCCTCGGCCTCCTGCAGCGCACGCTCAAGGACGACGACCAGAAGTGGACGCGGATGGGTGCCGGCGTCAAGGGCGTCACCGAGGAGACCACCACCGGCGTGAAGCGTCTCTACAAGATGTTCGCCGACGGTGAGCTGCTCTTCCCGGCGATCAACGTCAACGACTCGGTCACCAAGTCGAAGTTCGACAACCTGTACGGCTGTCGCCACTCGCTGGTCGACGCGATCAGCCGGGCGACCGACGTCATGCTCGGCGGCAAGCTCGCCGTCGTGCTCGGCTACGGCGACGTCGGCAAGGGCTGTGTGCAGTCGCTGCGTGGCCAGGGTGCCCGCGTGGTCGTCACCGAGATCGACCCGATCAACGCGCTCCAGGCGGCCATGGAGGGCCTCCAGGTCGTCCGCCTCGAAGACGTCGTCGGCGAGGCCGATCTGTTCGTCACCGCCAGCGGCAACTACGGCCTGATCACGGCCGACGACATGCAGCAGATGAAGCACAACGCGATCGTCTGCAACATCGGCCACTTCGACAACGAGATCGACATGGAGGGCCTCGCCCGCTCCGGCGCGACCCGCGACGAGCTGAAGCCCGGCACCGACGTCTGGAAGTTCGACGACGGCCACCAGATCATCATCCTGGCCGAGGGTCGCCTCGTGAACCTCGGTTGCGCCACCGGCCACCCGAGCTTCGTGATGAGCTGCTCGTTCTCCAACCAGGTGATCGCCCAGATCGAACTCTTCAATCGGACCGAGGACTACCCGCTGGGCGTGTACGTGCTGCCGAAGCATCTCGACGAGAAGGTCGCCCGGTTCCACCTCGACGCCCTCGGCGTGCGACTCACGACGCTCACCGACGAGCAGGCCGAGTACCTCGACATGGACCCGGCCGGCCCCTTCAAGCCCGAGCACTACCGCTACTAGTCAGCGGCGCCGGCTGCGGCGCTCGCTGCGTTCGGCCTCGCGCTGCGGGCCCTCCGGTCGCTGCGTCCCGCGTGCCGGTGGGCCCCGGCGTGTCGTGTTCACCGGCAAGACCTCCTCAATTCGCTTGCGGTGATCGGGCTGCCGTGGAAGGGTCCTCCCGACGGCGGGAACTGTCACCACAGCAGTTTGGGGGTCGCCGATGGCGACGAAGCGGTCCACGAGATGGGCGCAACGGCCGTTGGCCGTCGCGCTCTCACTCACCATGATCATCACGCTGGGCGTCGTCGCTCGCCCCGAGGTCGCGCAGGCGGCGACGCCTGAAGAGCAGGTGGTCAGCGACGGGCTCGAGCAGCTCATGGCCGCGCTCGGAGGGCTCGACAACCTCGACGAGCTGAGTCAGCCACTCCCGCTCACCGAACTCCTCCCGACCGGTGACGACGGCCTCGATCTGGCCGCGACCCTGATCGAAGCGATCGCCGACCTCGACGTCGGCTTCGACAACGGGGCCCTCGAATCCCACCTGGAGTCGCTGTCCGGCACGACCGCAGGAGGTGTGGTCGTCGACGTCGATGCCGACGTCTCCGGCGGTGTCGTCACATTCGGTACGTTGACATTCAGTCGATCGGTGAGCTCGCCGATCGACTTCTTCGAGGGCGGCGTCGACCTCGGTGGCGGCGCGATCGGGGGAGCGCTGACCCTCGACATGTCGGGCCTGGTGGTCGAACTCGACGAATCGGGCGCGCCGCCCGAGCTGTTCCTCCCGATGCCGAACACCACGGGTCACGTCACGGCCGATCTCGATGTCGACTTCGGTTCCGGCGTCGACATCCGCCTCGGGATCCTCGATGTCACGGTGACGGGCACGGCCTCGGCCGACGTCGACTTCACGATCGACCTCGTCGACCCCGACGCCGACGGTCGACTCTCGCTCGACGAACTCGCGTCGGCAGCCGCGATCGACCTGTTCGACATCCAGTACTCGAGCTCGAGCGCGGCGATGAACGCGTCGCTGGCGGTCGCCGACGGCACGCTCCTCGCCGGGGCGGGGCTCACGGGCACGGTCGTGTACGCCGACGCCGACCTGTCGGATGACACGGTCGACACGCTCGAACTCGATCTGCCGGAGCTGGGCGACTTCACGAACATGGGCGCCCCCGAGATCCTCGTCTCGATCGCCCAGCTCGCGGTGTCGCTCCAGGCGATGCAGACCCGCGTGGCCAACCCGAACCTGCCGATGCTCGGCGCGCCGGCGCCGGCCCCGGGAGAGACGCTCGACAAGACCGTCGAGAACCTCGCCGACCTGCTCGATGTCAACGCCGCGATCGGTGACTTCTTCGTCGCGAAGGGACTGTCGCGCCCGGAGAGTCCGTTCGAGTTGCTGATCGGCGATACCGACGGCGACGGAGTCCCCGACGTCGACCTCGACGCCCTGGGCCTCGCGACCCTCGACGGGATCATGGCCGAACTCGAAACCGCACTCGGTGACGCCGCCGACCTCGCGTACGCCGACGGTGCGATCACCTTCGACCTCGCTTTCGGTGCGTCGTACACGCCTCCGCCGGCCGAGGTGAAGCTCAACGACCAGCTCGCGGAGCTCGGCCTGTCCGGGCTGGTGTCCGCGAATGGGTCGGCCGGCATCGGCGTCGTCGCCGACTACGACGTCGACGTCACCTTCGGCATCGACCTGGCCGACTTCGACATCGCCGAGCCGATCACCGACTTCCTCTTCATCGACACCGCCGGTACCGAGATCACGGGCAACGCCCTCGCCTCCGCCGACCTCGCACTCGGCGGCACGATCGGTTTCCTCGAGGTGGCGCTGTCCGATCAGAACACGGCGTCGGGCGCCGCAGGGTGGGTCCCCATCCTGGGCAAGCGAGCCGGCGACACCACCGACATGGTGACGATCGACGTGGCGAGCGACGACGACACCTTGACGCTGACCGAGTTGTACCAGGGGCTCGCCGGCCTCGACACCAATATCGTCGACGGCAACCAGTTCGTCATCGACGGCGGCCCCGATCTCTCGGTGACGGGCACGATCAATGCCGCCGTACCCGACACGACGCTGACCGCGGTGGCCACGATCGGTTCGACCGAACTCGCCGGCGCGGAAGTCACCTTCGGGTGGCCCGACATCCTCGACGAGGCCCCGACGATGAGCGGCAACGCCGCCTTCAACGACGACCTGCTGTCGTTCAACATCGATCCCGACAACCCGCTCGCCCTGTTCAACCAGATCATCGACGCCGTCGACGTCGCGATCGGGGCGGTGGCGACGATCGACGAGGGTGGTGTCGTCGACGAGGAGTTGCCGATCATCGGCACGAGCCTCCGCGACTCCGTCTCGTTCCTCGACGACGTGCGCGACACCGTCAACCAACTCTCACAAGACCCTGCCGGCAGCCTGCAGCGTTTCGAGACCGAGCTCGAGCTCGCGATCGCGAGTGCGTTCGGCGTCGACATCTCGTCGATCGGTGACGCCCCCGACCCGAACGATGCCGGATTCATCGACGACAACGGGACCCCGGGCGATGCGACCGACGACTTCTTCGACGATGCGGTGTTCCAGGCTGCGCTCGACCAGTACATCGCCGACGTCGCGGCGTTCCTGGCCGCGAACGACTACGTGCAGCTCGAGTACCTGGCCGTGCCCGGTGAACCGGGCACGATCCTGCTCACCCTCGACCTCGGCGTGTGCTCGGACGTGGCGACGTACGGAGGCGTCGGATGCACGCAGGAGATTCCCCTGACGTCGGAGTTCAACTTCGACACCTCTGGGTTCGGTGACCTCGCCGGACTGATCGCGGCCGAGGGTGAGGGCTCGGTGGCGCTCGACTACAACGCGAGTGTCACGGTCGGCCTCGGCGTCGAACTCCCCGACGTGTTCGAGGGAGACGTGACGCCCAAGCCGTTCGTCCTCGACTCCTCGGGCGTCGACCTCCGGGTCGCCGGCCTGTTCGACGGGGCGTTCAACGCCTCGATCGGCCCGTTCGAAGTCGAGGTCGGTGCCGTGACGAGCGCCGTGGAGGACTGCTCGAACGACATCGACGACGACGGTGACGGAGCGGTCAACGACGGGTGCGAGCAAGTGGGCGACACCGTCGACCCGGACTGCGCGAACGACATCGACGACGACCCGGACGACGACGACCTCTCCGACACCGTCGACGACGACACACCGTCGGTGGTCAACGACGGCTGCCCGGAGGTGAGCACCACGGTCCAGGCGAGGGCCGGCGCGGCGTTCACGGTCAACGGTGACGTCGCCGGCGACCGTGCCTACCTCTTCCCGGCAGGTGGCGAACCGGGTGTCGGCGACCTGTTCGCGTCGATCGACCTCGGCACCGCACTCGGCACCAACGACGTGGTCGACTGCGGCGACGGCGTGCGCTACGCATGTGCGTCGCTGCCGCTGCGGGTGAACGCCGGCGGCGCCCCGATCCACCTCGGCACGATCGAGTTCGAGGTGACCGAGCTGAGCCCGTTCACGGCGACGGTCGGTCCGCCGGGTGTGATGGACGAGATCAAGGCGAACCTGTTGGACAATGCCGAGACGCTCGCGTGGCAGCTGATCGGTCAGGGCCTCCAGGACTTCGGTGACTTCATCGAGGAATCGACCGACGGGGCGTCGTACGACGTCGACATCCCGGTCGTCGGCGACGTCCTCGACGGTGGCGCCGAGATCGGCGCCGCGTTCAATGATTCGTTCGCCACGCCGGTCGGCGCCTTCCTGCAGTCGTTCGACCCGACCGACGTCGACTCGATCGCCGGCCCGCTGCAGTCGGAGATGTACGACCTGATCGGACCGGGCGGAGCCGGCCTGCTGCTCGACACCCAGGCGCCCGCCGGCGTCGACCCCGGCGACATCGTCGTGGTCGTGCTGTGCGGCAACGACGCCCACGAGTGTGTCGATCCGGCCGACGGTGTGCTCGACATCGTCGACCTGAGTCTCCAGTTCAGCATCGGTGAGAACATCGCCGAGGCACCCGAGATCCCCTTCGACTTCGGCTTTCCCGGCCTCCGGCTGGCGACCGCCGACGGCCCGGATGCCGGTGACGATCCCGACGGGATCACGGCGAGCGTCGACTGGTCGATCGACGTCGGGTTCGGCCTGTCGCTGACCGAGGGCTTCTATCTCGCGACCGGCGGCGACGACGAGATCTCGCTCGACGTCAGCGTGAACACGCCCGACTTCCTGGCCGACATCGCGTTCCTCGGCGTCGACATCGACGGTGACAACTCCGACACGCCCAAGCCGGCCGGCCGCCAGGCCGACGAGCTCAACCTGTCGATCGCGATCGACCTGCCCGATCCGAGCGGCACCGGCAAGCTGGCCCTGTCGAACCTGCTCAACGTCGACCCGGTCGATCTGCTCCCGACGATCTCGGCCGACGTCGACATCTACTGGCGGCTCGCCACCGCACCCGAGTTCGGTGGGAGCGAGGCCGGCGACGGCTCGCTGCCGACGGTGTACGCCACGCTCGACATCCAGTGGAGCGCCACGCTCGGGGTCGACGGACTGAACTTCGGCGACCTCGACATGTCGTTCGAAGACGTCGAACTCGACCTCGGCAGCTTCATCAACGACTTCCTGGCACCGATCCTCGACGAGGTCACCAAGTTCACCGAACCGCTCCAACCGATCATCGACGTCGTGTCGGCCCCGATCCCGGGGGTCAGCCAGCTCGCCGAGCTCGTCGGCGAAGACCCGGTCACCATGATCGATCTCTTCGAGGCGATCTCGGGCAACGACCTCACGCTGATCAAGACGCTGCTCGACGTCGTCACCTTCATCAACGCGGTCGCCGCGCTCGGTGACGCCGGCGAGATCATCATCCCGATCGGCCGCTTCGACATCGGAGGTGCGGCGATCGGTGACAGCGAGTTGCCGGCCAATCAGAAGAGCAGCCTGATCTCCGGCGAGACGGTGACCACGTCGTCGATCACCGATGCGATGAGCGGTCTGAACTCGTCGTTCGACGCGTTCGTCGCGTCGTTCAACGAGAACCTCGCCGACGGCGCCGAGTTCTCCGACGACGAGCCGGGTTTCACGTTCCCGGCGTTCGAGGACCTCAGCAACATCTTCAACCTGCTCGTCGGCGAGGACATCACGCTCGTGCGGTTCGCCTCCGGCCCGTTGAAGGCGGAGTTCGGATTCAGCCAGAGCTTCGGCCCGATCGCCGTCGGCCCGATCCCGGTGTCGATCGTGATCTCCGGGTCGGCGTCGATCGAAGGTCGCTTCGCCGTCGGCTACGACACGAAGGGCGTCCGCCAACTGGTGCAGGCGATCACCGACGACGACGGGCCCGACGTGAGTTTCCTGAAGGGTTTCGGGTTCCTGTTCAACGGCCTGTTCCTCGATGACCTCAACTCGGCCGGCCAGGACGTGCCGGAGATCCGACTGGTCGTCGAGTTCGCCGCCGGCGCTGCGGTCGACCTCGTCGTGGTCTCGGCGGGCGTCGAGGGCGGCGTGCGCGCGACCCTCGATCTCAACCTGCACGACGGTGGGTTCTTCAACCCGATACCGCCGGAGAACCTCGACGGAAAGCTGCGACTCGACGAGATCGCGAGCTTCATCTTCAACAATCCGATCTGTCTGTTCGACGTGAGCGGCAAGCTCGAGGCGTTCGTGCGGATCTTCGTCGAGATCGACCTCTTCCTCTTCTCGAAGCGGTTCCAGTTCACCGTCGTGAACATCACGCTGCTCGAACTCGAGAACATCACCGCCGACCTGTGCGAGCCGCCCGATCCGGTGCTCAGCGAGCTGGACCCGACCGACGGCGTCCTCCACCTCAACATCGGCACGAAGGCGGGCGACCGCGGCTTCGCCGAGACCGAGCCCGACGAGAAGTTCGTCGTCCGCCAGCTCGACGAGGATTCGGTGCTGGTGAGCGCGTTCGGCTTCGAAGAGACGCGCCACGGCGTGAGCAAGGTCGTCGGTGACGCCGCCGGCGGCGACGACAGCGTCCGGTTCGAGCCCGGCTCGATCGAGTCGGTGGTCCTGGTCGACGGCGAGGAGACGGTCGTCTCCGAACAGGTGCCGTTCGTCATCCCGACCGTCATCTGTGGTGGTCCCGGTGACGACAAACTCTCCGGCGGAGAAGGACCCGACCGGCTGGGCGGCGACGGGTCGCTCGTGCAGGAGTCGGGCGATTGGACCTGCTCGACCGGTGAGAGCGGCGATGACGGTCTCGATCAGATCAGCGCCAACGGCGGCCTCGACACGGTATGGGGCCACGGCGGGAGCGACCAGCTCGGTGGCGGCTCCGGCAACGACGTCATCGACGCCGGCGGTGGCGACGACCAGGTCAACGGTGACCTCGGCGCGGACACCATCTTCGGTGGACCGGGTGCCGACAACCTGAAGGGTGGGGCCGATGCCAACCCGTCGACGTTCGACACCGACCCGTCGACCCCGAACGTGATCGATCTGCCGCCACCCGGGTTCTCCGACGACGTCATCCACGGCGGACCGGGCCCCGACTCGATCGAGGGCGACTGGGGCGACGACACGATCGACGGCGACGAGGGCGACGACGTCATCGTCGGCGGATTCGGCGACGACACGATCGACGGTGGTCCCGACCAGGACATCATCTACGGCGACGACGGCGATGATCCGATGCTCAGGGGCGGAACCGGCGACGATTCGATCTTCGGGATGAACGGCAACGACACGATCGAAGGCGACGAGGGCGACGACAACCTGATCGGCAACGACGGCGACGACGCCATCGGCGGTGGCGACGGTCTCGACATCATCCTGGGCGACAACGGCACGATCAACCGCGCGCCACTCCAGGGCAACCTGCTCCCGACCGACCCTGCGCTCCCGCTCGTGACGACCATGTCGTCGGCCGGCGCCGCGGGCGACACCGATCTCGACGGCGACGGTGACGACGACGTCATCTACGGCCAGGCAGGCGCCGACACGATGAACGGTGGCGGCGGCAACGACCTCATGTTCGGCGACAACGGCGGCGACACGATGTCCGGCGACGCCGGTGCCGACACCATGTTCGGTGACAACGACGCCGACGTGATGTTCGGTGACAATGCTGCAGCCTCGAACGGCTGCGCCGACGGGGCCGACCTGATGCGCGGCGGTCCGGCCGCCGACCTCATGTCGGGCAATGGCGCCGGCGACACCATGTTCGGCGACAGCGGCGAGGACATCATCTACGGCGATGCTGCCGTGGCCGACGAGCCGTGTGACGGTGTCGACATCATCCGCGGTCTCGCCGACGGTGACGACATCTGGGGCAACGGCAAGGGTGACGACATCCAAGGCGACGGCGGCAAGGACCAGATCGTGGGTGGCAACCGCGAAGCGGGCGTCGCCGACGGCACCGACTTCATCGACGGCAACGCCGACGACGACGTCATCGCCGGCGACAACGCGGTGATCACGGGCGGTGCCGATCCGGACACCGACACGTGGCTCGTGGAGCTGCGGGTCGACGGCGCGGGAGCGCTCGACGTGATCGGCGGTGATGCCGGCGACGACCGGATCTACGGTCAGGCCGGGGGCGACGCGCTCGACGGCGACGCCGGTGACGACTCGATCGAAGGCAACAGCGGCGCCGATCTCATCAACGGCGGCAACGGCGACGACGACCTCGTCGGCGGGAGTTCCGCTCTCGACGGTGTCAACGACGACGGGCGGTCCGGCGACGGACGTCTCGACGGCGGCGACACCATCCACGGCGACGACGGAGTGGACTGGATCGCCGGCGACAACGCCTGGATCAGCCGCAACGTGCCGAGCGGTGCGCCGGCACTGATCGTGCTGTTCGACGTCGGCACGACGGCTTCCACACCCGCCCCGGGAACCAGCGGTCCCGACACGATCTTCGGCGACGCGCTCGGCGACCAGATCTTCGGACAGGGAGCGCCCGACACCATCGAGGGCAACGACGGCGACGACTACATCGAGGGCAACGACGGCAACGACACGCTGTCCGGCAACGACGGAGCGGATGACATCGTCGGCGGCGGCTCCGCCAACGACGGCGTGATCGACGCAGATCGCATCGGCGACGGGCTCTCCGACGTCGGGGAGACCCTGATATCGGGTGGTTCGGGCGCCGACTACATCGCCGGCGACAACGCGCTGATGAGCCGTGTCGTCCCGTCGAGCGCTCCGGTACCCGTCGTGCTGTTCGACGTCGAGATCGTGACCCTCGGAACGCTCCCGGGCACCGGCGGCCCCGAAACCTTGATCGACGGTGGCGGCGACGACGACCTCATCTTCGGCCAGACCGGCGGCGACACCATCGAGGGTGGGCCAGGCGCCGACTACGTCGAGGGCAACAACGGTGCCGACTCGATCGACGGCGGTATCGGTGACGACGACCTGGTCGGTGGTGGTTCGGCGAGCGACGGTGTGATCGACGACGACCGGAACGGCACGTCGCTGCTCGATGACGGCGACGACATCCGTGGTGGCTCCGACGAGGATTGGATCACCGGTGACAACGCGCTGATCAACCGCTCGGTGCCGGCGCTGGGTCGGGCCGGCATCGAACTCTTCGACGTCGAGGTCTACGACTACGAACTGTCGGTGTCGCTGACGAGCCCGCAGACGGGCGGCCCCGACACGATCACGGGCGACGGCGCCCCCGACCGGATCTTCGGACAGACCGACGACGACGACCTCAGCGGCGGGGGCGGGAACGACTACATCGAGGGCAACAACGGTGTGGACACCATCGACGGCGGCGGCGGTGACGACGACCTCATCGGTGGCGGTTCGGCGACCGACGGTGTGATCGACGGAGAACGTCGCGGCGACCGGTTGCTCGACCAGGGCGAGAACATCGTCACCGGTGGGTTCGGCGACGACTGGATCACCGGCGACAACGCGCTGATCAACCGCAATCTCCCGGCCGTCAACGGCCCCAACGGCTCGCAGCGTGCACCGATCGAACTCTTCGACGTCCAGGTCGCGGGCGGATCGGCGATCTCACCGAGTGTGAGCGGCGGTGACCTGCTGCAGGGCAACGAGGGCGCGGATCGGCTGTTCGGCCAGGGCAACGGAAGCCAGCCGGCGGGCCAGACCGATCCCGTCGACGGTCGGAACAACGACTACAACAGCGGAGCTGAGGCTTCCCCGGACTTCGATCGCCTCACCGTCGACCCGGCGGGCGTCGACGAGGACGGTGAGCACAACGACGGTTGGCTCGGCGACACGATCATCGGCGGCGACGGTGACGACGAGATCGAGGGCAACCACGGCAACGACCTCATCTTCGGTAACGGCGACGAAGACGACGTCGCCGGTGGCGGGTCGGCCGACGACGGCAAGATCTGGGACGCGATGCGTCTCGCCAACGGGGCCAACCTCCTGGACGGTGCCGACGTCATCCACGGCGACGATGGCGACGCCACCGTCGGGGACCACGATGCGATCGTCGGGGACAACGGATGGGTCGGTCGCACGGGCAACGTGATTTCCGGTGACGGCCCGGACGGCGTGTCGATGACGCTCACGCAGCGTCTCGTCCTGATGGTCGGTGTCCAGACTCCCGCCGGCACGTTCGGCGACGACTTCATCGCAGGAAATGGCGGCCACGACGAACTGTACGGGCAGGCCGGAGCCGACATGGTGGAGGGTGAGTACGGATCCGACGCGATGGTCGGTGACCTCGGATCGGTCACCACCGAACTGCTCGGCGATGGCGACGCCAACGTCCTGTGCGGTGACCCGCAGTTCCTCGAGCCGCGGCAGCCGTTCGTCGGCGAGGACATCTGTGTCGACGGCACCCTGTTCCGAGAGGTGGAACTCTTCGCGTTCGACGACACCCAGGTCGATGTCGTCGATGCTTCCGACGTGATGATCGGCGGTGACGGAGACGACTGGATGCACGGTGGTGCCGGAGCAGACCTGATCCAGGGAGACGGCGACGGCGGCGCCGAGATCGTCGACCCCGATGCCGACTACACGACCGACGTCACCGACCCGAACCCGGCGTCGGCGGACAAGGACCGGATCTTCGGGGGTGACTCGAACGGTCACGGCACGGTCGACACGGTGTCGGGTGGCGACGGAGATGTCACCTGGGGTGGTCGCGGTGACGACTACACGTGGGCCGGCAACGGCGACGACATGATCGACGTGCGGCCCGACGGAACCTATCCGGCGACCTGGGCGGCGTGGGCCGAGGCCGACGTGGAGAGCTACCACGGCATCGACGTGTCGTACGGTGGCTGGGATCAGGACGCTGCTCAGGCGAACGTCGCTGCGAACGGACCGATCGCTGGCGACCGGGTGCTCGACTGGGCGGGTGTGTACAACGTCACGTATCTGTGCCCGGCGACGTACGGCGCGTACGTCACGGTGCGGGGCCAGCCTCCGCAGCTGATCCAGTGGGTGATCGACCTCGCCGCAGCCAGTGGCGCCGTCGACCCGGGTGATCCGGGGTCATCGGGCTACAACGAGGTCGCCATGGTGTACAAGACGGACGTCAAGAACAACACGAACCCGATCTACCCGGGGACCCCGGGCCATTTCACCTGCGATCCCTGACGTCCGGAAACACTGCAACACCCCTTCGTCATGCTGAACGCATGATGTTCCAGACTCGTTGTGCAGGGTGTGACCGGGCCGGTGCCGTGCTGTGCCGGCCGTGCCGATTCGCGCTCGCCGCCCCCGCCGGACTGCCGGTGGGAGGCGACGTGATCGCCGCGGTGCCGTTCGCCGGGCGGGCCCGCGACGTCCTGCTCGGTTTCAAGTACCGCAACCGCCGTCGGTTGGCTCATCACTTCGCCGGCCTGCTCGTCAACCGGCTCTTGGCCGAAGGCGTCCGCCCGCACGACATCGACGTCGTCACCTGGGCCCCGACGAGCCGCCGCCGCCGGCAGCAGCGGGGTTTCGACCAGGCCGAGGTGGTCGCCCGGCGACTCGCAGCCCAGCTGGGGCTGCCGTGCCATCGCCTGCTCGAGCGCGATGCGGCCAGTGTCGCCCAGACCGGACTCGACCGGGCCGCCCGGCTGCACGGCCCGACGTTCCGGTCGTCACCGCGGGCGGCCGGCCGACGCGTGCTGCTGATCGACGACGTGGTGACCACCGGGTCGACGCTGCGCTCCGCTGATCGGGCGCTCGCCGACGCGGGTGCCGTGTCGGTCACTCGAGCCGCGATCGCCACCACGCCGGCGCTGGTGCACCGCACCCGCAGCTCGCGCCCGGCGCGCCGTCGGACCCCGAACCACGGTGTCGTGGTCCAGGGCCCGTGGGCGGCCTGATCGCTCGGTCGTTGTCGCTCAGTCGATCCGCACCCGGATGCGGCCATCGTTCAGGCGGACCTCGATGCGGGCATCGTCCTCACCGTCGAAGTCGACCCGGATCCGATCCCATGCGTGATCTTCGATCTCCGCCCGGAAGCCGGCAGCCGGGCTCACTGCCTGCAGCGTGAACGACGTGCCCGACCACGAGACGGTGATCGATCCACCCGTCGACGAATAGGTCTCGGTGAACGGACCTGGCAGCGGGGCGCTCGGCACGCTGCTCGACGACCCGGGGAGGCTGGTGGAGGTCGTGCTGTCGTCGTCGGGGACGCTGGTGGAGGTCGTGCTGTCGTCGTCGGGGACGCTGGTCGAGGTCGCACCGTTGTCGTCGGGGAGGCTGGTGGAGGTCGTGCTGTCGTCGTCGGGGAGGCTGGTGGAGGTCGCGCTGTCGTCGTCGGGGACGCTGCTCGACGTCCCGGGGACGCTGGTCGAGGTCGCGCTGTCGTCGGGCGCGGAGGTCGAGGTGGTGTCGTCGTCGACGAACACGGTGGTGGTGGACGACGACCCCGCCGACGGTTCGGGGACCGAGAGATCGACGATCGTCGCCGGTGGTCGGGTCGTCGTGCTGGTGTCGTCGTCATCCGGCGCCGGATCGGTCGTGCCGACCGAGGTCGCGGAGGCGATCGACGTCGTCGGGCCGTCGTCGGGGCCGATCTGGGCGGCGGCGAAGCCGCCCGCCCCCACCAGGAAGCCGGCGGCCGCGGCGGTGACGACGGCGGTTCGGGTGCCGAATCGGCGTCGAAACTGTTGCCAAGTGTTCATGGGTGTCTCCTGAGCATCGTGGATGTGTGCCAGAGACACGACCGACCGCCCCGGTCGGTTGGGTGTCGGTCAGGAAATGTCGACGGTGAGTTGTCCGTTGTCGACCCGCGTCTCGATCCTGGAGTCATCGTCCTCGCCGCGGAAACGCACTCGGATGCGGGTGGGCTCCTGGTCCTCGATCTCGGCGTCGAACCCGGCCGCCGGCGCGACCGACAGCAGGGTGAACGCGTCGCCGTCCCAATCGACGGTGATCGACCCACCGAGGGAGTCGTAGGTCCGCGTGAACGGTGCGACCGACGGTGGTGTCGTCGTCGGGCTCGATGTCGTCGACGACACGGCTTCGGTGGTGCTGGGAGTGACGGTGCTGGGAGTGACGGTGCTCGGAGTGACGGTGCTCGGAGTGACGGCGGTGGGAGTGGCAGCGGTGGTCGGCGCCGCAGCGGGAAGGGTCGTCGAACCCGGCGGCGGCGTGACCGTGACCGGAGTGGGAGCCGGACTGGGGGCCGGGCCGGGCCCCGGGGCGTCGGTGTCGTCGTCCACGGTGGGCGTGGGCCCAGCCTCGGAGGAGGTCGGCGTTCCGGATGTCGCGGTCGGTGTCGTCGTCGTGGCCGCGAGCTCCGAGGTCCCGTCGTCCAGGGAGTCGGCCACGCTCGGGATCGGCTGCCCGGAGACGGCCGGAGCCAGCGTGTCGCCGTCTCCACGCGGCAGCACGAGCAGTCCACCGACGACGAGCACGACCAGCGCGCCCGAGCCGACGACGGCCCGGCGTCGTCGGACTCGGCCGGATCGCTCGAGTACGGCCTGGTGGGCCGAGGTCGTTGACACGCCCCGACCGGAGCGTCGGTTGAGTTCGGCCCGGAGTCGATCGTCGTCGAAGTCGTTCATGCTGGGTCCTGGAGGTTCGAGGTCGGAGGAGCGAGGAGCGGACGCAGACGCCGGCGAGCGTCGTACAGGTGCGACTTGACCGACCCTTCCGCGATCTCGAGGATGTCGGCGATCTCGGCGATGCCGAGACCCTCGACATAGAACAGTGCGGTCGCGGCGCGCTGTTGTCGGGGGAGGGTGGCGAGGATCTGATCGAACTCGTCGATCTCGGGGTCGAGGTGTTCGACCTCGGTCCGGCTGGCGAGGCGCCGGAGGACCCCGCGCCGACGTTCGTGCGACCGGTGGACGTCGCGCAGCCGATTGATCGCGACGCGCCGGATCCAGCCGACAGGGTCGTCGTATCGGCCGATCTTGTGCCATCGGAGGTGGGCCTTGACGAACGCTTCCTGGACGGCGTCCTCCGCCGTCTCACGATTGCCGGCGACCACCGTCAGTGCCCGGACCAGTCGCTCGTAGTGCTCGGCGAAGAGTTGGTCGAAGTCGGCTCGGACGCGCGTGGTCACCACGACCTCGACCTCTGATCGGTCGGATCCGGTCAAGTCCGGGGACGCGGCGAGTGCATTCACTGACGTCGACACGTCCGGTGGTGCGCCGTGGTTGGGTCGTCGACGAAGTTTTCGGCCCGGACGGGGCCTGGGCACGCTCACGGACCCACGCTAGGTGTCGCCCACGACCCGTGGTGGGTCGCCGGTAGGCTGCTCGGTTGCATGGGCATTCTCGATCGCATCCTCCGCGCGGGAGAAGGTAAGAAACTCAAAGCTCTTCAGGGCATCGTTCCTGACATCAACGCGCTGGAGGACGAGTTCAAACGGCTGTCCGACGCCGAGTTGCAGGGCAAGACCGCCGAGTTCCGTCAACGGATCGACAACGGAGCAGGCCTCGACGACCTGCTGGTCGAGGCGTTCGCCACCACCCGCGAGGCCGCTGACCGCGTCATCGGGCAGCGCCACTTCGACGTCCAGATGATGGGTGGCGCCGCACTCCACTTCGGATGGGTCGCCGAGATGAAGACCGGCGAGGGCAAGACCCTCGTGTCGACCCTGCCGATCTACCTCAACGCCCTCGAGGGCAAGGGCGTCCATCTCGTCACCGTCAACGAGTACCTCGCCCGGTTCCAGGCCGAGTGGATGGGCCGGATCTACAAGTTCATGGGTATGGACGTCGGGCTGATCGTGCCCGGTTTCAAGTCGCAGCCCGCCGAGAAGCGCCGCAACTACGCGGCCGACATCACCTACGGCACCAACAACGAGTTCGGTTTCGACTACCTGCGCGACAACATGGCGCCCCGGCTCGACGCCAAGGTCCAGCGCGGCCACAACTTCTGCATCGTCGACGAGGTCGACTCGATCCTCATCGACGAGGCTCGCACCCCGTTGATCATCTCCGGTCGGGTCGGTGACGCCGCCAAGCTGTACTACCGGTTCGCCTCGATCATCCGCTCGCTGCGTCGCGACGAGGACTACGAGGTCGAAGAAGACAAGCGCGTAGTCGTCCCCACCGAGGAGGGCATCGAGAAGGTCGAGGCCGCACTCGGCGTCGACAACCTCTACGACGACGTCTCCGCCAACCTCGTGCACCAGTTCACGGTGGCGCTCAAGGCCAAGGAGCTGTACAAGCGCGACAAGGACTACATCGTGCAGGGCGGCGAGGTGAAGATCGTCGACGAGTTCACCGGCCGCATCCTCGAGGGTCGCCGCTGGTCGGAGGGCATCCACCAGGCCGTCGAGGCCAAGGAGGGCGTGAAGATCAAAGAGGAGAACCAGACCCTCGCCACGATCACGCTCCAGAACTACTTCCGCATGTACGACAAGCTCGCCGGCATGACCGGCACCGCCGCCACCGAGGCCGCCGAGCTGATGAACACCTACGGGCTCGGCGTCGTGCCGGTGCCGACCAACCGCCCGATCGCACGGGCCGACCAGCCCGACCTGATCTACAAGGGCGAGCTCGGCAAGTTCAACGCCGTCATCGAAGACATCGCCGAGCGACACGAGACCGGCCAGCCGGTCCTCGTCGGCACGGTCAGCGTCGAGAAGTCCGAGTTGCTCTCGCGTCTCATGAAGCAGCGCGGAATCCCGCACGAGGTGCTCAACGCCAAGCAGCACACGCGTGAGGCCGACATCGTCGCCCAGGCGGGGCGGCTCGGCGCGGTCACCGTCGCCACCAACATGGCCGGTCGAGGTGTCGACATCCAGTTGGGCGGCAGCCCCGAGTTGATGGCGCGCCAGGAGGTCCACAAGGAGGGCTTCTCGCCCGACCTGATGGTCGACGACTTCACCCTGCCCCGTCCCGTCTCCGAGATGCCGGAAGACTTCCAGGAGGAGCGCGCCAAGGCGTTCGCTCGCTACGAGGAGCACCTCGCCGCGTTCAAGGCCCAGTGCCGCGCCGAAGGCGAGCAGGTGCGTGCGGCCGGCGGCCTGTACGTCATCGGTTCCGAACGCCACGACTCGCGCCGTATCGACAACCAGCTTCGCGGCCGCTCCGGCCGTCAGGGCGACCCGGGCGAGAGCCGCTTCTACCTCAGCCTCGACGACGAACTCATGCGCCTGTTCGCCACCGGCGCCCTGCAGTGGGCGATGGGCCGATTCGACGACGACGAGGCGATCGAGGCCAAGATGGTGACCAAGGCGATCGAGCGGGCCCAGACCACCGTTGAGACCAAGAACGCCGAGATCCGCAAGAACGTCCTCAAGTACGACGAGGTCATGAACGAGCAGCGCAAGGTGATCTACCAGCGCCGCGACCAGATCCTCGAGGGCGAAGACCTCAAGTCCGCCGCCGCCGAGTACCTCGCCGACGCCGTCGATGCACTGATCCAGTCGCACTGCGCGTCGGTCGCGACCGACGAGTGGGACGTCGACGGGTTGGCCAAGGAGCTCACCCTCTTCTGGCCGACGACACTGAGCGCCGACGACCTCGCAGGCGTGCGCAACTCCGACGAGTTGTACGACGTGATCATGGCCGAGGCCACGAATCACTACGAGCAGCGTGAGACCGAGATGGGTGACCAGGTCATGCGCGAGGTCGAGCGGCAGGTCATGCTGCGCATCATCGACCAGCGCTGGCGCGAACACCTCGAGGAGATGGACTACCTCAAGGAGGGCATCAACCTCCGGGCCATGGGCCAGAAGGACCCGCTCGTCGAATGGCAGCGTGAGGGCTTCGAGATGTTCGGCGGGATGATGAAGGGCATCGCCCAGGACTTCGTCCGCTACGTCATGCACGTCAAAGTCGTCGAGAAAGACCAGGAGCAGCCGAAGCTCGGTACGCCGCAGGTGCTCAACATGCAGACATCGTCGAGCGACGACCAGCCGACATCGAGTGGTTTCGATCGGGCGGCCGCCCAGGTCGCCGCCGACGACGGCGCCCCGGCCCCTGCCCAGCCCGCGCCGAGCACCAAGCCGCAGACGGTCCAGAAGGATGCGTTCGACAAGACGCCGCGCAATGCGCCATGCCCCTGCGGGTCCGGCAAGAAGTTCAAGAACTGTCACGGCGCCGCCTGAGGCCCCATGCGTGACTTCACCGATGAGCTGCGAGAGCAGCGTCGACGCCTCGTCGAGGCCGCCGGCTACCTGAAGATCGCCGACGGTCGCGACCGACTCGTCGAACTCGAGTCCGAGATGCAGCGGCCCGACCTCTGGGACGACGCCGAACTCGCGAAACGGGTCAACACCGAATACGCCAACGTCAAGGACGACCTCGACACCTACGACGGTCTCGCGAGCAAGCTCGACGACGTCGACGTGCTGCACGAGATGGCCCGCGAACTCGACGACGAGTCCCAGGAGGCCGACATCGCCGCCGAGTTGGGGGAGATCAAGTCGACGCTCGATCAGCTCGAGTTGCGCAGCCTCTTCACCGGCGAACACGACGACTCGCCGTGCATCGTCCAGATCAACGCGAAGGACGGTGGCGTCGACGCCCAGGACTTCGCCGAGATGCTGCTGCGCATGTATGCCAGGTGGGCCGAACAGCGCGGCTTCGACATCACGCTCAACTACGAGTCCGAGGGCGTCGAGGCGGGGATCAACTCCGCCGAGTTCACGCTCAAGGGCCGGTACGCGTACGGCTTGATGACCAGCGAACGCGGTACCCATCGCCTCGTGCGGATCAGCCCGTTCGACAACCAGGGGCGGCGTCAGACCAGCTTCGCTGCGGTGCAGGTGTGGCCCGAGCTCGACGAGCCCAACGTCGACATCAACGAGGCCGACATCCGCATGGAGGTCTTCCGGGCGTCGGGCGCCGGCGGTCAGCACATCAACAAGACCTCGTCCGCGGTGCGTCTGATCCACGAACCGACCGGGCTCGTCGCCAGCTCGCAGGAAGAGCGGAGTCAGCTCCAGAACCGCGAGCGGGCCATGAACCGACTCAAGTCGCTCCTCGCCGCCAAGATCGAAGAGGAGCATCAGGCCGAACTCGACTCGATCGCCGGCAAGCAGGCACAGGTCGGCTGGGGCAGCCAGATCCGCTCCTACGTGATGCAGCCTTACCAGATGGTGAAGGACCTGCGCACCGAGGTCGAGACCGCGGCGGTCGACGCCGTGTTCAACGGCGACCTCGATCAGTTCATGGAGGGGTACCTCCAGTGGAAGCGGGCCGAGGTCGACGAGGCCTGACGCCGCCGACCCGTCGGTGCCGGCACTGCGGCGTTCCCACCTGGCCTGCCGCCATGTGACCGTTTGATGACGATACGCTCGGGTCGCCATCCCGGCAGGAACCCCACATGATCCGACTCGAGAACGTCACCAAGAGCTATTCCGCCGACGTCGTCGCGTTGCAGGACGCGAGCTTCGACATCGCCAAGGGTGAGTTCGTCTTCCTCGTCGGTCCCTCCGGCTCGGGCAAGAGCACGATGTTGCGGTTGCTCAACCGACAGGAGCGCCCCGAGCGTGGGGCGGTCTGGGTCGCCGGGCGCAACATCATCGACATGCCGCCCGGCCGGGTGCCACACCTGCGACGCAACATCGGCAACATCTTCCAGGACTACAAGCTCCTCTCGAACAAGACCGTGTTCGAGAACGTCGCCTTCGCCCAGGAGGTCATCGGCAAGCCGAAGCACGTGATCCGCCAGCAGGTGCCCGCCGTGCTCGACCTCGTCGGGCTCGCCGGCAAGGAAGAACGCTTCCCGCACCAGCTCTCCGGTGGTGAGCAGCAGCGCGTGTCGATCGCGCGCGCCTTCGTCAACCGACCGTTGATCCTCATCGCCGACGAGCCGACCGGCAACCTCGACCCGACCACGGGCGAGGGCATCATGCGACTGCTCGACCGGATCAACAAGACCGGCACCACCGTCGTCATGGCCACCCACGACCAGCGGATCGTCAACACGATGCGCAAGCGCGTGATCCAGCTCGACCGCGGCGTCATCGTCCGTGACCAGGCGCGAGGCGTCTACGAATAGGACCCGCTGATGCTCTCCCGCCTCGCATACACCCTCCGCGAAACCCTCGCCGGCTTCCAGCGCAACGTCACGCTCACGGTCGCGGCCATCATCACCGCGGCGATCTCGCTGCTGATCTTCGGTCTGACGCTCCTGATCCAGGACGGTTTCGACAACTTGCTCGCCCGCTGGGAGGGCGGCGTCGAGATGATCGTGTTCGTCAACGCCAACACGGCTCCCGACGGCTTGCAGCTGATCGAGGACACGCTCGACGACCAGGTCGGCACCACGATCGACTCGTACACCTACTGCGACGTCGAGTGCTCGCTGGCCGACGCCGACCGGGTGCTCGCCGGTGATCCGACCACGCGTGAGCTGCTCGGCCCCGAGAACATCCCGACGCTGTACAAGATCGTCCCGAACGAGGCCACCGACGTCCCGTACCTGCGGGGGTTGAAGGAGAGCTACCTCACCCTGCCCAGCGTCAACACGGTCACGCTCGCCGAGGAGCAACTCGATCTGATCAGCAAACTCCAGGGCTTCGTGAGCGTCTACACGACCGGTCTGTGGATCGCGCTGATGTTCGCATCCGGCCTCCTGATCTGGAACACGATCCGCACCGCGATGTTCGCGAGACGTCGTGAGATCGAGGTGATGAAACTCGTGGGTGCGACCGACTGGTTCATCCGCGTCCCGTTCATGCTCGAAGGGCTCATCCAGGGTGTGCTCGGCGGAGCGTTGGCGGTCGGCGCGATGCAGTTCATCAACTGGCGATGGACGCTCGGCGTGGAGGACTTCCCCGACTCGTCGGGCATGACCGCGCTCGTGGTCGTCGACGGCTACCAGTGGCAGGTGTCGATCCTGATCGTGGCGTTCGGCGCCTTGATCGGCATGGTGGGGTCCGGCATCGCCGCCTCCCGCTTCCTCGACGTCTGAGCGAAGCCGGCCGCCGCCCGTTCGGCGTTGCATCTCGCCGCGCGCAGTCCGACTCCGGAGAGCGATGGCGATGGGAAGAAGTTCTCCGATCCTTCCTGGTTCGTCCATCTCATCAACGGTGGGTGTTCACCCGGCTGTCTTACGTTTCTGTCGACCATCATCCCGACAGATCACGGAGACCGCCATGCTCGACGACGAATCCACCAGCAACCCCACCGACAACCGCCCCTTCGAGGACGTCCTCGACGCACGATTCTCCCGACGGACCCTGATGGTCGGCAGTCTCGCCGGAGCTGCCGTGGCGTTCGTCGGCATGCCGAGCGTGGCCGAAGCCGGCCGAGCCGCCCATGCCACTCCCGCGTCCGGCGGCGGACGACGTCGCACCTCGATCGGCTTCACGTCGATCCCGTTGCAGGACGGGTCGATGCCGACGATCGCCCCGGAGTACCAGTTCGCGCCGCTGATCCCGTGGCTGGAGAAGCTCGACGGCAGCGGCGACTCGTACGCGCTCGAGACCCTGACCGCTCGCGAGCAGGAGTCCGCCATCGGTATCGGCCACGACGGCATGTGGTACTCCGGCGACGACCGGCGCGGCCTGCTCTGTATCAACCACGAGTTCGGCGACAATACGCACGTGCTGGGCGTCGCGTCCCCCACGACGCTCGAACAGGTCCGGCTGAGTCAGGCCGCCCATGGCGTGAGCGTCGTCAAGATCGAGCGTCGGAGCGGGAGCTGGAAGATGCGTCCCAGCTCGCTCAACCGCCGCATCCATGTCAACACGCCCATGAAGTTCGGTGGGCCGGCTGCCAAGAGCCCGCTGCTGAGTACCCCGGCAGGGAACGCTCCCGCCGGCACCCTCAACAACTGCTCGAGCGGCCACACCCCGTGGGGGACCTACCTGACGTGCGAGGAGAACTTCAACGGCTACTTCGGCTCGACCGGTGACTGGACCCCGACCGAGATGCAGGCCCGGTACGGCTTGTCGGCGGGCGGGTTCGGCTACGCCTGGCACGAGTTCGACGAGCGTTTCGACCTGGCCAACCCGGCATACACGAACGAGGAGAACCGGTTCGGTTGGGTCGTCGAAGTGGATCCCCGACGTCGAAAGACGAAGCCCGTGAAGCGGACCGCCCTCGGTCGGGTCAAGCACGAAGGTGCGGCGGTCACCGTCGGCCGTGGCGGGCGCGCGGTCGTCTACATGGGCGACGACGAGCGCTTCGACTACATCTACAAGTTCGTGTCGAGCGGCAACTGGCGCTCGATGATCCGGCGTGGCATCAGCCCGCTCGACGAGGGGACGCTGTACGTCGCTCGTTTCGACGATGACGGCACGGGCACGTGGCTCGAGCTGTCGACGGAGAACCCGGCGCTCGCCGGCTGGTCGACCGATGAGATCCTCGTGTACACGCGTGCGGCCGCCGACGTCGTGTGCGCCACGCCGATGGACCGCCCGGAGTGGACGTCCGTCGGCCCGAACGGCGAGGTGTACTGCACGCTCACGAACAACAGCCGCCGCACCGAGGCCGACGCCGCCAACCCGCTGGCCCCGAACCCCGACGGACACATCATTCGCTGGACCGACTCGGATCGTCACGTCGGCACGACGTTCCGCTGGGACATCTTCGCGATCTCCCGAGACGTCCAGGACGCTGACGGTCAGATGTTCGGGTCGCCCGACGGGCTCTGGGCCGATCCGGACGGTCGGGTTTTCGTGCAGACCGACGGCAGTCAGCCGAACGGCAACAACGACCAGATGCTGGTCGCCGGGGCCGACGGCGAGTCGTTCCGTCGCCTGTTCACCGGCGTCGCCGGCTGCGAAGTCACCGGCCTGACCGTGACACCGGATCGACGCACGATGTTCGTCAACCTGCAGCATCCCGGCAACGGTGACCCGTCGCTGACGAACTGGCCGGTGCCGTTCAGCGGTGCCGATGGTCCGGTGCCCCGGGACTCGACGGTCGTGATCACCCGCCACGACGGCGGCGTCATCGGCAGCTGAGGCGAGCAACAGAGTGGACGACGTCGGTCCGTCGAGACGCTGGTGGCCTGGCTAGCGTCTCGGCGTGCCCGACCCGTCACCATTCACACAGATCCGCTACGACGTCGACGATCGGATCGCGACGATCACGCTGGACCGGCCCGACAAGATGAATGCCTTCACCGGCACCATGATGCACGAGCTGCTCGACGCGCTCGATCGCACGGACGCCGACGACGACGTGCGGGCCGTGATCGTCACCGGCTCCGGCGACCGCGCCTTCTGCGCCGGTGCCGACCTGTCGGCCGGCGAGCAGACGTTCTCCCGTGGCGGTAGCGACATCCAGACCGACGCCGGTGTTCCTCGCGACGGTGGCGGCATGGTGTCGCTGCGGATCTTCGAATCGAAGAAGCCGGTGATCGGGGCCTTCAACGGCGCGGCCGTCGGCGTCGGCGTCACCATGACGCTCCCGATGGACATCCGGATCGCCAGCACGGCGGCTCGCTTCGGATTCGTGTTCGCTCGGCGTGGCATCGTCCCCGAGGCGGCGTCGAGCTGGTTCCTGCCGCGCGTCGTCGGGATCAGCCAGGCACTGGAGTGGAGCTTCTCGGGGCGGGTGTTCGGCGCCGACGAGGCGCTGGCCGGCGGACTGGTGCGCAGCCTGCACGAGCCCGACGACCTGCTGCCGGCCGCACGCGCGATCGCCACCGAGATCGCCGAGAACACCGCACCGGTCTCGGTGGCGCTCACCCGCCAGATGATGTGGCGCATGCTCGGCGCCGATCACCCGATGCGTGCCCACTCGGCCGACAGCCGGGCGATCCTCGAGCGGGGGCGCAGTGCCGACACCCGTGAGGGCGTGGCGAGCTTCCTCCAGAAGCGACCCGCCGTGTACACCGATCGTGTCAGCAGCGATCTGCCGGACGTGTTCCCCGGCTGGGTCGAACCCGACTTCGAGTAGGCGCTGCGTGACGCCACCTTCTCGCCTTCGGCAAGAAGGTGTGTCCTAGGACACAATTCATGTCAGGAATATCTCATGTCGCCCGGGGTTTGATCCGATAGAAGTCGTGGAACCCTTTCCACCACACGACCTTGACGAGACGAAGAGAAGACGATGACCACCCTCCTGAACGAACAGATCGACACCGGCGACGTGATCGAGATCACCATGGGCGACGACGTCGTTTCCGCCCTGGTGCTGCTCGCAGCCGACGAAGCACTGATCCTCGACGCGTGCGACGGCTCGACGCCGTTCGTCGTCAAGCGCGACGAACTGGTCGAGTACCGCAAGTTCAACCCGACCTTCTGACCCGACGGTCGGCGACCGATCCGGTCGGACACACGGGTGGCGACGCCGCCCGACCCCATCCTCCCCTACAGCGAGCGCCGTGACTCTTCGAGTCCACGGCGCTCGACTGATTTTCCGGCACGAACTCCACCGTGGCGCGCTCGGTCGACGGCATAGGCTGGCCGCCGTGACCGCCGACCCAGCGAGCGACGCCGCGACCGAACCAGCCAGCCTGTACGAACGTGTCGGCGGTGCGGACTTCTTCGAGCGGCTCGTCGATGCGTTCTACGACGGGGTCGAAACCGACGACGTGCTCGCCCCGCTCTACCCAGAGGCCCCCGACTTCACGGGCGCACGGCATCGCCTGACGCTGTTCCTCGTTCAGTACTGGGGTGGGCCGACTACCTACATGGACGAGCGCGGCCACCCGCGCCTGCGGATGCGGCATTTCCCGTTCCATGTCGGCCCACTCGAACGCGACCACTGGCTGGCGCACATGGCGGCGGCGGTCGAAGCGACCTGTTCGCCCGAACAATCCGACGTCGCCGCCGAACTCATGCAGTACTTCGTGCCGGCCGCGGAGCATCTTCGCAACGACACCGGCCTGCCGATCACGTCGTCGACGTTCAACCGTGGCTGAGGAGCGAACGTGACCGCCATCGTCGTCGACGAACTCCGCAAGCAGTACGGCACCGTGGCCGCGGTCGACGGTGTCTCGTTCCGGGTCGAGCAGGGCGAGGTGTACGGCCTCCTGGGCCACAACGGCGCCGGCAAGTCGACCACGGTCGAGATCCTCGAGGGACATCGAACCGCGTCGTCCGGCGCCGTGTCGGTGCTCGGACTCGACCCGTCGTCGGCCGGGCGCGAGATGCGCGACCGCATCGGCATCGTGCTCCAGGCCTCGTCGGTCGAGACGCAGCTGACCGTCCGCGAAGCCTTGCGCTTCTACGGGTCGTGCTATCGGCGACCTCGCTCGATCGACGACGTCGTGGAGATGGTCGGGTTGACCGAGAAGGCCGACGAGCGCATCGGGACGCTGTCGGGCGGGCAGCGGCGGCGTCTCGACCTCGGTCTCGGGATCATCGGGTCGCCGGAGCTGCTGTTCCTCGACGAGCCGACGACCGGCTTCGACCCGGTCGCCCGACGACAGTCGTGGGAACTCGTCCAGCGACTCTGCGACGGGGGAACGACCGTCCTGCTCACCACGCACTACCTCGACGAGGCCGAGCACCTGGCGGATCGTGTCGGTGTGTTGGCGAACGGTCGCATGGTCGCCGAGGGGACGCCCGAGCAACTGATGGCGACGGCGCCCGACGCCACCGTCGCGTTCGACCTGCCGCCCGGGTTGGCGGCGTCCGATCTCGCGGTGCCCGCCGGCGCGGAGGTCACCGACACGTCGGTGCGGATCGACACCGAAGCGCCCACTGCGGCGCTGGCGCCGATCATCGCCGCCGCGACCGAGCGCGGCGTCGAACTCGTGAACCTGACCGTTCGGCGCCCGTCGCTCGAGGACGTGTTCCTGCGCATCGGAGAATCCGACGGGAGCGACTCGTGAACTGGCCCTCGACGGCGGCACTGGTCGCCGAACAGACCCGCTACCAGGTGCTGACGTTCGTGCGCAGTCCGGTCGGCATGTTCTTCACGCTCGGCCTGCCGATCTTCATGCTCGTATTGTTCAACTCGCTGTTCGGCGGCGGCCTGGTCGAGACCGATGCCGGCGAGTGGTCGGTCCAGCAGTTCTACACGGGCGGCCTCGCGGCGTTCACGGCCGTGTCGGCGACGTACACCAACCTCGTCAACGTCGTGCCCATCCGGCGTGACGAGGGGATCCTGAAGCGCTGGCGTTCGACACCGATCCAACCCGGCGTGTACCTGTCGGGGTGGATCATCGGCGCGCTGGCGATCGCGGTGTTGGGTGTCGTCCTCCAGCTCATGCTCGGGGTGCTGGTCTACGACCTGACGATCGAGGCCTCGAAGATCCCGGCGATGATCGTCACGTTCGTGGTCGGCGTGTCGGCCTTCGCGGCGCTGGGCCTGGCGATCGCCGGCGTCGTGCCCAATGCCGACTCCGCTCCGGCCGTGGCGAACGCCACGATCCTGCCGCTCGCGTTCGTGTCCGACGTGTTCATCCCACTCGACGATCCGCCGCGCTGGCTCGATCTGGTCGGTGACGTGTTCCCGCTCAAGCCGTTCGTCAACGCCTTCCAGAACACGCTCAACCCATTCGTGGAGGCACCGGGGTTCAGCTGGTCGAAGCTGGCGGTGGTTGCCGCGTGGGGTATCGCCGGCGCGGTGCTGGCCACCAAGACGTTCAGCTGGGAGCCGTCGACCGGTGCGGGCCGCTCGCGGAAACGCAGCCGTCGTTCACGGGGCGATGCCGGCGACCCGGCTCAGGCCAACGCGTAGCAGGCCACGGCCGCGGCCGCGGCGGCGTTCAACGAGTCGACCGAATCGGCCATCGGGATCCGGACCGGGGTCGCAGCCGCGAGCACGTCGTCGGACAGCCCTGACCGTTCGGCACCGATCACAAGAGCCCGTCGACCAATCGGTCGCACCGTCCGGATGTCGTCCGCGTCGGGATGGGGCGTGAGGGCGAACACCTCGCAGTCCGATCGGACGAGTGCCTCGATCTCACCGACCAGGTCTCGGGTCCGCGCGTGGGGGAGCACGAACGCGGTGCCCATCGCGACGCGGAGCGCCCGCCGGGCGAGCGGATCGGCGCTCGTGTGGTCGAGGAGGAGCCCGTCCCATCCGAGCGCTGCTGCGTTGCGCACGATCGAGCCGATGTTGACCGGGTTGTCGACGCCCTCGACCACGACGAGGCGTTCGCACCGGGCCGCCAGATCGCCGGCCGAGGGGCGTGGTGGGCGATGGAACAGCGCGACGATGGGCTGCGGCATGCCGAGCTGCGTGACGAGCCGACGCACGTCGTCGCCGCCGACGTAGACGGGGGCGTCCGTCTCGACGATGCGATGCGCGACCTCGGGCAGCCGTTCGCCGTCGGCCAGCGCCGCGAACGGGCGACAGCCGGCCGCCAACGCGCGCTCGACGACCAGGTCGCCCTCGGCGAGGAACAGGCCGGCGCCGGCGTCGTCGCGCTTGTCGGCCCGCGAGGCGAGACCGCGCTCGTTGAGCCGGAACGGAGCGAGTCTCGGGTCGTCCCCCTGCTCGATGGTGATGAACCCCACCGTGACCGCTCGTCAGTAGTAGTACGGGAAGTCGGACCAGTCGGGCGTCCGCTTCTCGAGGAACGAGTCGCGTCCCTCGGCTGCCTCGGACGTGCCGTAGGCGAGACGCGTGGCCTCGCCCGCGAAGATCTGCTGGCCGACCAGGCCGTCGTCGACGAGGTTGAACGCGTACTTCAGCATGCGCTGGGCGGTGGGGCTCTTGGCGCAGATCTCGCGGGCCCACTCGAGCGCGGTGGTCTCGAGTTCGGCGTGCGGGACGACCGCGTTGACGCCGCCCATCTCGTGCATCTGCTGGGCGGTGTACTCGCGTCCGAGGAAGAAGATCTCGCGGGCGAACTTCTGGCCGACGAACTTGGCGAGGTACGCCGAACCGAACCCACCGTCGAAGCTCGCCACGTCGGCGTCGGTCTGCTTGAACCGGGCATGCTCCTCGCTGGCGATGGTGAGGTCGCTCACCACGTGCAGGCTGTGGCCACCACCGGCCGCCCAGCCCGGGACGACACAGATCACGACCTTGGGCATGAACCGGATCAGTCGCTGGCACTCGAGGATGTGGAGCCGTCCGGCCCTAGCCGGGTCGATCGTGTCAGCCGTTTCTCCCTCGGCGTAGCGGTAGCCGTCGGTGCCCCTGATGCGCTGGTCGCCGCCGGAGCAGAACGCCCAGCCGCCGTCGCGCGGGGACGGGCCGTTGCCGGTGAACAGCACGCAGCCCACGTCGGCCGACATCCGGGCGTGGTCGAGCGCTGTGTACAACTCGTCGACGGTGTTCGGTCGGAACGCGTTGCGGATCTCGGGCCGGTCGAACGCGATGCGCACCGCCCCGACGCCCTTGGCTCGGTGGTAGGTGATGTCGGTGAAGTCGAAGCCGGGGACCTCGGTCCACAGCGTCGGGTCGAAGATCTCGGAGACGGCCGAACTCATACCGACATGTTGCCCGCTGGAGGGTGGCCGCGCCCCCATCGACGACGATTCACATGCGTTGGCGCCGGAACGTCGCCATGTCGTACGCGCCGGCGATGACGAGGCCGACGCTCACGGCGACCAGGATCACCCGGCCGTAGGTGAGGTCGGCGAGACGGCGCAGGGCGCCGTCGAGGCCGACCGCATCGCTCGGGTCGAACTGGATGGCGGCCCTGATCAGGAACCAGCCGCTGAGCCCGAGGACCACACCCCGAGCCACGAAGCCGCCGACCCCGAATCGGCCGAGCCACCGCTCTTCGTCGTCCGTGAGGTCGTCGGTGTCGAGGTCGTCGATGAAGTCGTACGTGACGCCCTTGCGGAGGTGGTAGCCGGCGATCACGATGATCCCGACGCCCACCCCGGCGACGATGAGGCGACCACCCGGGAGATCCAGGAACCGGGCGGTGAGAGCTTGCGGAGACGCGTCGCCGCCGGACGACGAGCCGGACGACGAGCCGGAACCCGGGCTCTCGAACGCGAGACGTGCCGCCGTCCACGCCAGCGCACCGTAGAAGATGCCCAGACCGGCCCAGCCGATTCGTTTCGCCAGGTTGAGCGGCCCGACGTCGCCGCTCCGGCCGGCGAACGCCTGCACGAGCTTCCAGATCGTGAAGATGCCGAGGCCGACGGCGAGCGCGACGAGGAGCACGGTCCCCAACGGCTCGTCGGCGATCGATCGCAGCGCCCCTTGCTGGTTGGCTGCCCCCGTCCCGTCGGCACCCGAGCCGGTCGAAGCGGGTTCCCACTGTTGCACGGCGATGCGAAACGCGAGGACGCCGACGACCAGATAGACGAAGCCCTTGCCGATCCACCCGAACCGTGTGATCCGCTCGATCCAGTCGACGGCGTCTTCGGCGTCGACAGATGTCGGTGTCGTGCTCATCGCCTCGGCTCCTGCCCGATGGCCGACCTGGGCACCGCGGTCGCTCGTCGTTGTCGGTCGGCTGTGCGCATGGTCGTCGGCGGTCGTTCGTGCAGGTGGTGGTTGTCGATGCGGGGCGTACCTCCGGACGCGAGCTTCCAAACCCGCCGCCGCTACGGTGACCGTTCGTGTCGAACCCGTTGACGATCCTGCCGGTTCACGGCCTGCCCGAGATCGTGCCCGGTGACGATCTGGCCGAGCTGATCGCGGCGTCGGCCCAGCTGAACGACGGCGACATCGTGCTGATCACCTCGAAGATCGTCTCGAAGGCCGAGGGCTGCGCGATCGAACTCGACGAGATCGAGCCGTCCGGCTTCGCCCGCGAGTGGGCCGAGCGTTGGGACAAGGATCCGCGAGTCGTCGAGGTGGTGCTCGGGGAGTCGAAGCGGATCGTGCGACAGATCGGCCCGGTGTTGATCACCGAGACGCGGCACGGTTTCGTGTGCGCGAACTCGGGTGTCGACCAGTCGTCGAGCGGTGCACACGGTCGCATCCTGGTGCTGCCGCGCGATCCCGACGCTTCCGCTCGCCTCGCCCGGGCCCGCTTCGCCGAGCTCGGTGTCGACGTGGCCGTCGTCGTCACCGACACGTTCGGGCGGCCGTGGCGTGAGGGCCAGACCGACATCGCGATCGGCGTGGCCGGCATCAATCCGCTGTTCAGCTACATCGGCCAGCACGATCCGCACGGCCACGAGTTCCGCGTCCAGGAGATCTGCGTCGTCGACGAGTTGGCGGCTGCCTCCGAGCTGGTGAAGGGCAACACCTCGCGTGTGCCGGTGGCGGTCGTGCGCGGGTTCGAGTGGGAGGTCGACGACGACGCGTCGATGGCACCGGTGATCCGCGACTCCAGTCGCGACCTGTTCCGCTGAGCCGGATACCGTCGCGCCATGGCCGGACATGGAACCCACGCTCACCCGTCACCCGGGGTCTCGATCGACTACTTCGCGGCGGGGGAGGGCCGGCCGCTCGCGCTGGTCCACGGCATCACCGAGAGCCGTCGGACGTGGGACCCGCTCCTCGCCCCGCTGATCGCCGCCGGCTACCGGGTGATCGCGGTCGATCTCCGCGGACACGGTGGGTCGTCGCGCGTCGCCCCGTACGACCTCGCGACCATGGCCGGCGACCTGGGTGCCGTGTTGCAGGCCGAGGCGGCCGACGACGCGCTGCTGGTCGGTCACTCGCTCGGTGGTGCGGTCGTGTCGGCCTATGCCGCCGGTGGGCCGTGTCGGGGGGTGATCAACGTCGACCAACCGCTCGCACTCAGCGGATTCCAGGAGGTGCTGCAGGAGCTGCAGCCCATGCTCCAGGGCGATGCCGAGTCGTTCCGGGGAGCCGTTGCGGCGATCTTCGACCAGATGGCCGGCCCGCTCGCCGGCGCCGAACGCTGGCGCGTCGACCACATCCGCGCGGCCGAGCAGGAGGTGGTGCTCGGTGTGTGGGAGATGATGTTCACCGCTGCTCCCGCCGATCTCGACGCCGTGGTCGACTCGCTCGCTGCGGCGATCACCGTGCCCTACCTGTCGTTGCACGGCATCGACCCGGGTCCCGAGTACGGCGACTGGTTGACCGGCAAGATCCCGACGGCCACCGTCGAGGTGTGGACCGACCAGGGGCACTACCCACATCTGATCGAACAGCAGCGGTTCGTCGACCGGGTCGTCGAGTTCGACCGGTAGGCGTCGCCGGTCCGGCCGTTCAGGCGAGCGGGTCGGGTCGGCCGATCGAGGTGACGACGGTCTGCCACGCGAGATCGACCTGCGCCGGCGACAGGGTGTCGGGGCCTGCGGTCGCCGCCCACGTGGCGAGGGAACGGCCGTCGACCGCGATGACGCCGGGCATGAGGTCGACCTTGATCTCGGCGGTGTCGTTGACGCCCCAGTGGACGACCACGAGTCGGTCGCTCGACATGGCGCATCGGCGGAGTGCGTCGTCGACGCCGCCGCGAGCGATGGCGGCCTGGGCGATCGCCGACGCGTCGGCGTCGACGGCCGGCGTCTGGGGGAGCGGGTCCATGGTCGTCCGCAGGGCGAAGACCCCCGCCGGGCCGATCAGCACGTGGCCGATGCCGCCGAGCCTGCCCGGTGCCACCTCGTAGACCACCCGCCACGGTGGCGTCGAGAGTTCGCGCAGTGCATTGCTGGTCAGCCGGTCGCTCGGTGGGACGGCGACGTCGTCGTGGTCGTCGCCGACGCGGTCCTTGAAGTTCTTCTTGGCCCACACGATCGCTCCCGGCACCAGCACGGCGACGACGATCACGGGGATGATGATGTCGGGTCCCATCGGTCGACGAGTTTCGCAGCTTCAGCCGGTCGATTCGGTGACCTCGATGAAGGTCTGCATGTCGTGGACGGTGAGGTGATCGTCGACGAGACAGTTGAGGCGGAAGAAGCCCGCTTCGTCGAAACGTGCGGTGATGCTGAGCCGGCCACCGGACACGATCGGTGGAGCGAGCGCGATCTCGTCGCCGTCCGGGTCGACGATCTGGAGGTCGTGTGGGAGCGAACCCGTGTTGTGCAGTTCGAACGTGACTTCGTCGCCGACCCGGATGTCGACGTCGCCGGTCGCGACGTAGCGGTAGCGTTCGCCGCTGTCGTCGACTTCGAGACCGAGCGTGTAGGCCCGGGTCGGCTCCGACGTGGCGTTGCCGCCACACGACGCGGCGCCCAGCATGGTGGCGCCGACGGCAGCGAGACGAGCGAGACGCCTCATCGAGAATTCCCGGTCGCGGTCCCTAGGGTGTCCCGATGCGTCTCGGAATCGACCTCGACGGCGTCGTCGCCGACTTCAACACTGGCTGGATGCAACTGCATGCTCAAGAGTTTGGCAGCGTCCTGCACCCCGACATGGTCGACTCGTGGGACTGCCTGCACCGGCTCGGTGGTTTCGCCGACATGCGTGAGTTCTGGGCGTGGGCCAGTCCGAACGAGCAGCGTCGTTCGATCTTCCGTCACCTCGAGCCGTATCCCGCCGCGGTCGACTCGCTGCGCCGGTTGTCGTCGGCGGGACATCACGTCGTGATCGTCACGACCAAGCCGCACTGGGCACACACCGACACGTTCCGGTGGCTGGCCGACAACGAGATCCCCACGACCGAGGTCCACCTGAGCGAACGCAAGTACGAAGTCGACTGCGACGTGTACCTCGACGACGCCCCCTACGTGCTCGAGCAACTCGTCGAGCATCGTCCCGAGGCGACCATCTGCCGATTCGTGCGACCGTGGAACCTTCCGGTCGCCGGCACCCACAGCATCGAGAGTTGGTCGGAATTTCTCGAACTGGTCACACAGCGTTCCTGAGATCGTTCGCGTCGCCGGGCGTCGGGCTTCCGCGAGCGCAGTATGGTATGGGCGTCCCACCGGCAGGGACCGGGCGATCGCTCGGTTCCCCGGTTTGCCACCAGGCAGTCGTGAACTGACGGGATCACTTCACCACATCCCCGAAAGAAGGAACAGAATGAAGCGACGCTCATTGATCGCAGCGTTCGCGGCGAGTGCACTCGTGCTCGCGGCGTGCGGTGGCGACGACGACACCGCCGACGACATCGCCGATGTCGCCGACTCGGTCGCCGACGAGGCCGAGGACGTGGCCGACTCGGTCGCCGACGAGGCGGAGGACGTGGCCGACTCGGTCGTCGACGAGGCGGAGGACCTGACCGACGAGTCAGACGACATGACCGAGGAGTCCGAGGAGATGTCCGATGACATGTCCGACGAGATGACGGTGCCGGAAGGGTGGCCGGAGTCGATCGTCTTCACGCTGACCCCCTCGCAGGAGACCGGTGGCCTCATCGAGACCGCACAGCCGCTCGCCGACTTGCTCTCCGCTGAGCTCGGCATCGGCGTCGAGGCGCTCGTGCCCACCGACTACGCCGGCGTCATCGTCGCGCTGCAGTCGGGCCAGGCGCAGGTCGCCGGTGGTCTCGGACCGGCACAGATGGTGCAGGCCGCCGACGTGGCGGGCGCCGACCTGGTGCTCCAGGCCGTGCGCTTCGGCAACAACCAGTACGTCACGCAGTGGTTCACGAACAACCCCGACGAGTTCTGTGCACCCGACACGCTCGTCGAGATCACCGACGAAGAAGACGGCACGATCAGCACCTACTGCAACGGCGTCGACGCCGCCGAGGGCCCGACCGACGGCCCGATCGGCACCGACTTCATTCCCAACATCGCCGGCAAGACGGTGTCGTTCGTCGACCAGGGCTCGACCTCGGGGTACCTGATCCCGTCGCTCGGTCTCCTCGAGGCCGGCGTCGACCCGCTCGACGACATCGAGTCGCTGTTCGCCGGCGGCCACGACTCGTCGGTGCAGGCGGTGTACGACGGTGACGCCGAAGTCGGCGTGTCGTTCAACGACGCCCGTGGCGGTCTGTTCGAGACGGTGCCCGACGTCGGCCAGAAGGTCGTCGTCTGGGGCTGGTCGGCTCCGATCCCGAACGACGGTTTCGCCGTCGCCGGTGACGTGCCCGACGACCTGCGGGAAGCCATCACGCAGGCGTTCATCGACATCGCAGCCACCGAGGACGGCGCTGCCCTCCTCGACGAGCTGTACGAGATCGACGGTCTGGTGCCGGTGCCCGAGGGCTCCTACGACATCATCCGCGACCTCGAGACCGAGTTGGCCGACCTGCTCGGCTGATCCGCCACGAGAACCACGTACCGAAGACCGGGTCCCGTCCGCACCGCGGACGGGACCCGGTCCGCGTTCGGGCTCCGACTAGGGTCCCACCCCAACCACGTCACCCCCCGGGCGCCGTCAGGTCGTCCCGCTGCCAGGAAGCGTCCCACATGATCCGATTCGAGCAGGCCAACGTCACCTACGACGGCGGAGTGTCCGCCATGAAGGATCTCGACCTCGAGATCGACGACGGTGAGTTCGTGGTGATCGTCGGCTTGTCCGGCGCAGGGAAGTCGACGCTGGTCCGAGCGATCAACGGCCTCGTTCCGCTGACGAGCGGTGGCCTCGACGTGAACGGTCACGACGTGCCGAACCTCAACCGTTCGGGCATGCGCGCCCTCCGGTCGGAGGTCGGGATGATCTTCCAGGGCTTCAACCTGGTCGATCGCACGAGCGTGCTGAACAACGTCTTGATGGGGCGCCTGCACCAGGTGCCGACGTGGCGCACACTGATCGGCAAGTACCCCGAGGCCGACATCCAGATCGCGGCCCGGGCGTTGCAGCGGGTCGAGATCCTCGACCGGGCCTACGTGCGCGCCACCAACCTGTCGGGCGGCCAGCGCCAGCGTGTCGGCATCGCCCGAGCGTTGGCTCAGGAACCGAAGATCGTGCTCGCCGACGAACCGGTCGCGTCGCTCGACCCGCCCACCAGCCACGTCGTGATGAAGTACCTCCAGCAGATCAGTCGTGAGCTCGGCATCACCACGATCGTCAACCTGCACTTCCTCGACCTCGCCACCCAGTACGCCGACCGCATCATCGGTCTGCGCGCGGGCGAGCTCGTGTTCGACGGGCCTGGTTCGGCGGCCGACGAGACGACGTTCCGCGACATCTACGGGCGCAGCCTCACCGCCGACGACACGATGGAGAAGCAGGCCGCCCTGTGACGGCACCGATCACTCCGTCGGGCCGCAAGTTGCAGCTGCCGTCGAAACCCAAGCCGTCGGCGTTCGCGATCGGCGTGTGGGTGCTGGCGCTCGTCTTCACGGTCGTCACGGCCCGTCGCGTCGAGTTCTCGTTCACCGGCGTGATCGAAGACCTCCAGCGCCCGAATCCAGCGCTCGACGGTCTGTTGAACCTGCGATGGGGTGAGATGTTCTCGACCCGTTCTCGCAATGCGTTCATCGAGACGCTCCAGCTGGCCGTGCTCGGTACGACGGCAGGAGTCATCGTCTCGCTGCCACTGGCGCTCTGGTCGACCGAGGTCGGCAACCCGTTCCGTGGCCTGCGATTCGTCCTGCGGATGTTCAACAACGTCATCCGTTCGATCCCCGACCTCATCTGGGCAGGCATCTTCGTGCTCGGCGTCGGCATCGGCGCGCTGCCCGGTCTGCTGGCGCTGTTCTTCTTCTCGATCGCCGTCATGGTCAAGCTCACGACCGACACCCTCGACGGTATCGACATGGGGCCGGTCGAGGCCGCCCGCGCCTCCGGAGCTTCTCAGACGCAGGTGCTCCGCACCGCCGTCGTGCCGCAGATCCTGCCGGCGTTCAGCTCGTACGCGCTGTACGACTTCGAACTGAATCTCCGTGCGTCGGCGGTGCTCGGCCTCGTCGGCGCCGGCGGCATCGGCCAACGGATCGGGTTCTTCCAGAGCCGAGGCCAGTGGGACAAACTCTGGGGCCTCGTCTTCATGTTCTTCCTCGTCGTGTTCGTCGTCGAGTACGTCTCGGTGCGCATCCGGAGGCGGTTGGTGTGACGTCGCCGATTGATCACACCATCGAGCTGCCCTCGAAGGCGCGCGACACGATGAAGCTCGTCTTGTCGACGGTGTTCGTCGTGCTGTTCGGATGGTCGGCGATCAGCGTCGACCTCAAGTGGAGCCGGTTGATCGACGCGCCGGCCGACATGTATCGCCTCGCGACCGTCATGTTCGACGACATGCCGTGGGGCGACTTGGGTCGGTTGTCGGGACTGATGTGGGACTCGATCGCGATGGCGTGGATCGGCACGCTGATCGCCGCGGTGTTCGCGATCCCGCTGTCGTTCCTCGCCGCCGAGAATCTCGTCGGGCGGCCGGTCGCCTGGGTCACCCGCCAGGTGTTCAACGTGCTGCGGGCGGTGCCCGAGGTCATTCTCGCACTGCTCTTCCTGCCGGTGTTCGGCCTGACCCCGATGACCGGCGTGCTGGCCATCGGCGTCGGCTCCATCGGCAGCCTCGGCAAGCTGTTCTACGAGATCATCGAGAACGTCCAGAGCGGCCCGATCGAGGCCGCCGACGCCGTCGGCGCGTCGGCGGTGCAGCGGTTGCGATGGGGTGTGATCCCACAGGTCGCACCCGAGCTCACGTCGTTTCTCCTGTACCGCTTCGAGATCAACATCCGAGCGTCCGCCGTGCTCGGGATCGTCGGCGCCGGCGGCATCGGCGGCGCGCTCTCGGGCGCGTTCGACTTCAAGGAGTTCGATCTCGCCGGGCTGGCGCTGATCGTCGTCATCGTCGGCACGATCACCGTCGACACGATCTCGGGGGCGATTCGCCGCCGCATCGTCGCCGGGCGCTCGGTCGATGTCGTCGTCGCTGACGTGACGCTCGAGACGGCAATGGCCGACGCCGACGTGAAGGGTACGCATCTCTGATGGCGACCGATCGGCAGTTCATCCTCGGTGTCGATCTCGACGGCGTGGTCGCCAACCACACCTGGCGGTTCCGCGAGATCATGGCCGAGTTGCGAGGTGTCGACGCGGAGACGATGCCGCTCGAACGTTCGTGGGATTTTCACGAATGGGGGTTCGGCCCCGACGACTACGCGCAGTACCACCGCACTGCGGTGATGGAGCACGCGATGTTCCGCACCATGCCGGTGATCGAGGGTGCCGCCGATGCGCTGTGGCGGCTGTCCGACGCCGGCATCTGGATCCGCATCATCACCCATCGTCTGTACGTGCACTGGGGGCACGAGAAAGCCGTGGCCGATACCGCTGCCTGGCTCGACATCCACAAGATCCCGTACCGCGATCTGTGCTTCCTCGGAGCAAAACCCCAGGTCGAAGCCGACGCCTACATCGACGACGCACCCCACAACATCGAACAACTCCGAGCGGCCGGGAACACGGTGATCGCGTTCGAACAGCCCTACAACCGCGGCCTCGCCGGCGACCCTCGGGCGCGGTCGTGGGAGGAGGTCGAATCGATCGTCACGGACCTCGCCACGGCGCACTCCGGGGCCCTCGAGGTGCAACTGCCGGGCATCGATGCAGGTGCCGATCGACTGGCTCGTCGACACGAGAACGGGCCGGGCATCTAGGCAATTCTTGGTACACCTGTACCAAATCGGACGTTTGACCCACCCCCTACCTCTAGGTATGGTCGAAGTCCTGGGTGGAACCTCCCGGGGTTCACCAGACTCATCTACCCAAGGGGAGACACATGGATTGGAAGCGTTTCGATCGAGCGCGCGAGAGCGCGTCGCCGTTGGAACTCGACTTGGTCGAGAACTATGCGAAGGGCCGAATCAGCCGTCGCAATTTCGTCAAGCGTGGCACGATGATCGGCCTGTCGGTGCCGTTCATGGGCTCGATCATCGCCGCATGCGGCGGCGACGACGACGACGCAACACCCGCCGACGACACCGGCGGTGAGGACACCGCCGACGCAACGAACGACGGCACGTCCGAGACGCCCGCCGCCGGTGGCGGCGACATCATCGCCGGTATCCAGACCGGTGACGCCACATCGGGTCTCGACCCGCTCAACATGCTCGACCTGGGTACGTACTGCGTGCTCTCGCAGAGCTTCGAGTACCTCGTCGGCCTCGGCGACGACGGCAACATCGCCGCGACCGGCCTCGCCGAGTCGTGGGAGCCGAACGAAGACGGCAGCGCCTGGACCTTCACCCTCCGCCCGGGAGTTCAGTGGATGGGCGGCGGCACGCTCACGTCGGCCGACGCGACGGCGACCATCGACCGCATGGCTGCGGTCGGAGCCGGCCTCGCCGGTGTGGTCAGCGAGGGCAACACCGAGACGATCGACGATCTCACCTTCGTCGTCAACCTCGATTCGCCCAACGGCAACCTGCCCGTGCTCCTGTCGTTGTTCAACCCGCAGTCGCTCATCACCCCGGCCGACTACGCCAGTGGCACCGTGCTCAACGAGCGCACCACCGGTACCGGCGCCTGGATGCTCGACGACTTCGACCCGGGTGCCTTCCGTGCCCGGTTCGTGCCCAACCCCGACTGGTGGGGCGGCAGCGTCAACCTCGACTCGGTCACCCTGCAGGGATTCGACACCGGTGGCACCAAGGTCGCCGCGCTCGCCGCCGGCGAGATCGACGTCATCCAGGACTTCACGATCAACGACGGCGCGACGCTGCTCGACGATCCCAACGTCGTGGTGATGCGTCCGCCGTCGGCCAACCACCGTCAGCTCTGGTTCAACACCCAGCTGCCCGAGGGCGGTCCGTTCACCGACCCCCGCGTGCGTCAGGCCGTCTGCTACGCGGTCAACCGCCAGCAGATCGTCGACACGATCTACGAGGGTCAGGCCGTGATCGGCAACGATCACCCCATCTCCGAGACGCTGCCGTTCTTCGACGAGACGCAAGAACAGCGTCCGTACGATCCCGAAATGGCGCGGCAGCTGCTCGCCGATGCCGGCTACGACGGCGGCGTCGAGGACGTGCTGCAGGTCGGCGAGATCGGTGAGGTGCCGCAGTTGGCCGCCATCGTGCAGGCCAACCTCGCCGAGGTCGGTATCAACGTGCAGGTCGGCGTGTCGCCGAACTCCGACTTCTACGGCGAGTACTGGTGCACCGAGTCGACCGGCCCGACCCAGCCGTGTGGTACGTCGGCGTCGATCGGCATCGTCGACTACGGCCACCGGCCCACGCCCGACGTGTACTTCGGTCGTGCGCTCGCGACCGGCGGTGACTGGAACTCGTCGAACTATGCGTCGAGCGAGTTCGACACGCTGTTCGGTGAGTACCAGGCGTCGCTCGACGTCGAAGGACAGAAGGCAGCGGTCGGCAAGATCCAGCGACTCCTCCACGAGGATGCGCCGGCGTGCTACCACTCCTTCTTCAACTACCTGGCTGGACACAGCACCGAGGTCGACGGCATCCAGACCACCGCACTCGGCCACCTGTACTTCCAGAACGCCACCAAGGGCTGACCGCACCTCGCGGTCCACACCGACCGGTCGGGCAGGACCCCAGTTCGGGGTCCTGCCCGTCAGGTCTGACACAATGTTGCTAGAGCACAACCCTGGGGGGCTTCACTCGTGGTGAAATTCATCGTTCGTCGACTGCTGTTCGCGGTGGTGACCCTGGTGATCCTCCTCGTGATCGTCACCTTGATCCCGAACATCGCGCCCGGTGACCCGGCTCGCAAGATCGCGGGCGGCACGGCGTCGCCCGAGCGATTGGCCGAAGTGACCGAGGACCTCGGCCTCAACGATTCGGTGCCGACCCAGCTGGCGAAGCTGACCAAGTCGACGGTCACGTTCGACTTCGGCGAGTCCTCGTCGGTCGCCAGGGGCGAACCGGTGATGAGTCTCGTCGTCGACGCGCTCGCCAACTCGTCGAAGTTGGTGATCCTGTCGCTGCTCGTGATGGTGCCGCTGGCGATTCTCGGCGGCCTCGTGGCGGCGTACAAGAAGGACAGCTGGATCGATCGGACGATCGTCAACACCGGTCTCGCGTTCTCGGCGATTCCCGACTTCGTCGCCGGCGTGTTCCTGCTGGCATTCCTCGGGGTCAGGTTCGACTTCTTCAAGGTCCAGGCGGCGGCACCACCCGGGTCGGGGATCCCGACCCAGATCCAACACCTCCTCCTGCCCGTCCTCGCGATCCTGATGGTGTACTTCGGGTACATCGCCCGCATCACCCGTGCCGGAACGATCAACGCGCTCGAGGCCGATTACGCCCGCACGGCGTTCATGCGCGGGCTGACGACCGGTTCCGTCTTCCGCCGGCACGTGATGCGAAACGCCCTCCAGCCGACCGTCGCCGTGCTCGGTACCCAGCTCGGCTACCTGTTCGGCGGCATGGTGGCCCTCGAGATCGTGTTCCAGTACCAAGGCATCGGCAACCTGATCATCCGAGCGGTCGACCGTGCCGACTATCCCGTGCTCCGGGCCGGCGTGCTCACGGTGGCGATCATCTACATGATCGCCACGCTCGCCGCCGATCTCCTGATCGCCTGGATGAATCCGAGAGCGCGACTGACGATCGGGGAGGGCTGATCCAGCATGACCGAAGGACCTGAAGACGCCGCACCCGGACTCGACGTCGACACGGCGACGGCCGGCGGGGCCGCCACCCCCGTCGACGAACCCGGACCCAAGGCAGCGACCCGCAAGCAGGTGCGTCGCGAGCAGACGATGGTGCTGGTCAAGAGCCCCGGCTTCATCATCGGTGTGATCATCGTGGGCTTCTGGCTGATCGCCGCGATCGTCCCGGGCCTGCTGAGTTCGGTCGGCCCCAAGGAGTTCACCGATGCCGGTGCTCGAGCCAACCCGGGTGACGGCGCATGGCTCGGGACCGACGGCCGTGGCTTCGACGTGTACGCCCGACTGATCTACGGTGCCCGCCCGATCCTCATCGTCGCTCCGATCGCGACCGCCCTCGCGATCGTCGTCGGCACCACCCTCGGCCTGGTGATGGGTTACTACCGCGGGTTGGTCGACGAGATCATCAGTCGCGTCATCGAGGCGATCCTGTCGATCCCGGTCATCCTGATGGCGATCCTCGTCGTGTTCACGTTCGGGAGTTCCCGGGCGGTGATCATCGGCACGATCGCCGTGCTGTTCGTCCCGGCGATCACCCGCACCATCCGCTCGGCGGCGATCGCCGAGTCGGAACTCGACTACGTGACCTCGGCGAAGATGCGTGGTGAATCGGGCTTGTTCATCGTGCTCCGTGAGATCCTGCCGAACGTGACCGGGCTCGTCGTGGTCGAGTTGACCGTGCGCCTCGGTTATGCCGTGTTCACCTACGCCACGTTGGCGTTCCTCGGATTCGTCGGTGCCGACCTCACCGATGCCGACTGGGGGATCGACGTCGCCGGCAACTACACGCAGATCGTCCGCGACATCTGGTGGCCGTCCATCTTCCCGGCGCTCGCGATCGCCAGTCTCGTGATCGGCGTCAACCTCGTGACCGACTCGATCGACAAGGCATTGAAATCATGACCGTCACCGACGATCCTCGCACCACCGCGGCCGCACTGTCGGTCGACAACCTCCAGATGTCGTACATCGTCAGAGGTACGCCGCGCGAGGTGTTGCGCGGCGTCTCGTTCGAAGTTCGTGAAGGCGAGGCGTACGGACTCGTCGGTGAGTCGGGCTGCGGCAAGTCGACCACGGCGTACGCCGCGCTCCGGTACCTGCCCGGCAACGGCCGCATCGACGGTGGCAGTGTCACCGCGGGCGACCGCGAACTCACCACGATGTCGGCTCGCGACCTCCGGTACTTCCGTGCGCACGAGGCGTCGATGGTGTATCAGGATCCGGTCCAGGCCGTGAATCCGGTGCTGAAGATCGGTCGGCAGGTCGCCGAGTCGTTCGAGGTGCTCGGCCAGTCGAAGAGCGAAGCGAAGAACTCGGCGATCGAGGCGCTCAAGCGGGTGCACATCGCGGCGCCCGAGAGCGTGATGGAGCGCTACCCGCACCAGCTGTCCGGCGGCATGCTGCAGCGCGTCGTGATCGCCATGGCACTCGCCGGTGATCCGAAGCTGCTCGTGCTCGACGAGCCGACGACCGGCCTCGACGCCACCGTCGAAGCCGAGGTGCTCGACCTCGTCCGCGAGCTGCGCGAAGAAACGGGTGCCGCGATCCTCCTGATCGCTCACAACCTCGGCGTGATCCGCACGATGTGCGACCGCGTCGGCGTGATGTACGCCGGCAAGGTGATCGAAGAGGGCGCCGTCGCCGACGTGTTCGACAACCCGAGCCACCCGTACACGGTCGGGCTGCTCAACTCGATCCCCCGCCACGGCATCCGCAAGACCGACCGCGAGCTGTTCGCGATTCCCGGCAACCTGCCGCAGATCGGTGATCCGCTCCCGACGTGTGTGTACGTCGCCCGTTGCCCGCTCGCCACCGATCTGTGCCGCACCGAGGTGCCGCCGGTGGTCGACCGTGACGAAGACGGACACTGGACCCGCTGCCACTATCCCGACCGCATCGACGAGGTGCCCGAGCCCGAAGACACCGACTGGGATCACGAGATCGGCACCGAGGAGATCATCGGTGTCCACGGTGTGTCCAAGACCTTCCAGCAGCGCGGCCACGACGTGCCGGCGCTCGTGAGTGTCGACCTGGGGTTCGCCGATGGCGAGACGCTCGGACTCGTCGGTGAGTCGGGCTCCGGTAAGTCGACGCTGGCCAAGACGATGCTGGGTGTGCACGAGGCCGACGAAGGCGGTGCGATCACACTGCGCGGCCGCAAGATGAAGGGCAAGTCGACCGAGCGGGTCGACGAGTCGATCCAGGCCATCCAGATGGTGTTCCAGAATCCCGACTCGGCGCTGAACCGGGCGTGGACGGTGCGCCGCATCCTGGTGCGCTCGATCACCAAGCTCACCGGGCTCAAGGGCGACGAAGCCGATGCCCGGGCCCAAGAGGTCGCCGAAGCGATGCGACTGTCGCCCCGCCACCTCGACATGCGTCCCCGGCAGTTGTCCGGTGGCCTCAAGCAGCGGGTGGCGATCGCCCGTGCGTTCGCCGGCAACCCCGAAGTCGTGGTCTGTGACGAACCGACCTCGGCACTCGACGTGTCGGTGCAGGCCGCGATCCTCAACCTGCTGGCCCGACTCCAGCGCGACGTGCGCACGAGTTACCTGTTCATCAGCCACGACATCAGCGTGGTTCGGTATCTCGCCGACCGCATCGCCGTGATGTACGTCGGCCGCATCGTCGAAATCGGTACGACCGACCAGATCTTCGAGGGCCCGAACCATCCGTACACCGAGGCGCTGCTGTCGGCCGTGCCGAACGTCGACGGGGTCGTCCGCGAGCGGATCCCGCTCAGCGGCGAGATCCCGAGCCCGGCCAACCCACCATCGGGCTGCGTGTTCCACACCCGATGCCACCGGTTCATGCCGGGGCTCTGCGACGTCAAGGAGCCGCCGATGGTCGAGCTGGCGCCCGGCCACGAGTCGCTCTGCCATCTCAGCGCCGACGAGCTCCGCGAGACACCGGTCGTCATCGATCACAATCCCGACGTCGTGCCCGAGTTCGCCGACGACTGAGCGCTCCCGAAGCTGCCGATACCCTGACCCGAGTGATCGAGGCCGCCCGCTACGTACCGCAGCGGGTGCGCGCGCTGACCGAGGCGCTCGCCGAACATCCGTGGGATCACGCCGAGGCGCCGACCGGATCGCCCGATCGCTTCCGGGAGTTCTCGAGGCTCGTCGCTGCGCTGTACCACTTCGAGTTCCATGATCGGGAGCAGACGATCGTCGAGCTCTGGGAGCATCTCGCCGACGGCGGTGACGTCGCCGACCGGTTCAGCAGCGAGCTGAGCGGTCTGCTCGACGGCGCCAACTACGAGACGCTGTCGATGGCCGAGCTCGAAGACGCGCTCGAACGCGAGTCGCTGCTGAAGGTGAGTCTCGACGTCGACCTCGACGACTACGACGAGCTGATGGTGTACCACCGCGGTGCCCACGTCGACACCGTCGAACTCGAACGATGGAAGGGCCTCCGGTCACCCGAGCGCAAGGAGATCACGATCGACGATCGGGTCGTCGTCCACACCCGGGTGAAGGACGCGGCCTGGTTCGACTCGCGCGGGATCGATCCTGCCGACCGGAACCTGGTGCCGGGCCACGCGTCGCTCAAACAGTTCGTCGATGTGCCACGTGCCGACATCGAGATGCTGCTGCCATCGGTGCAGGTGAGGTTCCGATTCGTCGACCGACTCGTGCTGGGGGTGCCGGCCATCGCCTCCGGTGTCGTCGTGCTCGCCACCAAGCTCCTGCCCACCTTGGGTCTGATCCTCCTGCTGTTCGCGGCCTGGCTCGGGCTGCGCGACGACGAGCCCGAACTCGATCAAGCCGCGCTCGTCCTGCTCGCCACGGGGACGTTCACGCTCGGCGTGTTCGTGGTTCGACAGTGGACGAAACTGAAGAACCGCCGGATCGAGTACTGGAAGACCCTGACCGAGAATCTGTACTTCCGAACGTTGGGGACGGGCGGCGGCGTGTTGCACGAGTTGCTCGCCTCGGCCGAGGAGCAGGAGGTCGTCGAGGTCGTGCTGGGCGCTCGGTTCCTGTTCGACAGTGCGACGCCGATCTCAGCGGACGAACTCGACGAGCGCGTCGAACGCTGGCTGCGACGGCACTGCGAACGTGAGATCGACTTCGAGGTCGATGACGCCGTCGGGAAGCTGGAGCGGCTCGGGGTGATCGCTCCGGTCGCGCCGGACGGGCTGCTCGTCGCGGTCCCGGTCGATGACGCGCTCGCCGCCCTCGACGACCGCTGGGACCACCTCTTCGAACACGGACGCGCCCACCGGACCGACGAACCAGCGCTTCCCGAGGCGGCCGGGACGGCGGTGTCGGCGACGCGCGAGCCCCTGATCCGCCTCCGCAGGGTGATGGACCGCTTCCGCAGTCGCCTCGGCGACCGACGGATCGAACGCGAAGGAACCTGAGCGAGTTCGTCCCACGCGAGGACGAAGGCGGAGCCGGCCCGTCGCAGCGGTGCAGCACGTCTCGCCGTGCGGGGGTACCTTCAGTCGGGCAGGTTCTGGGCGTGCTGGAACCCGAAGCGGCCCTTGACGCACAGGTTGCCGTGGGTGATCTCGCTGTCGGGCGGCGACGAGACCTTCACGATCGTGTTGTCCTGCACGTGCAGCGTCAGGTTGCAGCCGACACCGCAGAACGCGCAGATCGTGTCGGTCGTGGTCTGCGCCGCCTCGTCCCAGGTGCCCGCCTCGCGCATGTCGTGCTCGGACTTGAACATGAGCGCCCCGGTCGGGCAGACCTGGATGCAGTTGCCGCAGTAGACGCACGCCGAGTCGGGGAGTGGCACGTCGTTCTCGGTCGACACCCGGGCGTCGAACCCGCGTCCGGCGATCTCGATCACGAAGCTGTTCTGCCACTGCTCGCCGCACGCGTCGACGCACTGGTAGCAGAGGATGCACTTGGCGTAGTCGCGCACGTACAGGTCGTTGTCGATCTTGACCGGTTGATCGGCGACGGTGGCGGCATCGCTGCCGTACCGGGTGGGGTCGGCGCCGTACTCGGTGTTCCAGTCGTCGACGCCGTCGGTGAGCGACAGATCGACCGACGACCCCAGGAACTCGAGGACCATCTTGCGGGAATGGTCGACCCGCTCGGACCGTGTGGTGACGACCATGCCGTCCTCGACCTCGCGGGAGCACGACGGCACCAGGACCCGGGAGCCCTCGACCTCGACCATGCACACCCGGCAGGCGTTCTTCGGGGTGATCGTGTCGCCGTAGCAGAGCGTGGGGATGTCGCCACCCTTCCCGCCGCACGCATCGAGGATCGTCGAACCCTTCGGCACGCTGACGTCGCGGCCGTCGATGTTCAACTCGACCGCATCGCGAGTTGTGCCTGGCACAACTCGCGATGTGGTCATGAGAACACCCCCAGGCGGACGACGGCGGATTCGATCGCATTGTAGGCGGTCTGACCGAGTCCGCAGATGCTGGCGTCCTGCATGGCGGTGCCGATCTCCTGGAGCAGTGCGAGGTCGACCTCGCGGTCGGTGCCGGCGATGATCCGGTCGATCGCCTCCTCTTGCCGCACGGTGCCGACCCGACAGGGGACACACTGTCCGCACGACTCGTCGCGGAAGAAGGCAGCGATCCGTTTGACGAGGTCGACGAGGTCGGCGTGTTGGTCGACGACCATCACCACGCCGGAGCCGAGCGACAGGCCGGCAGCGCGCACGTCGTCGGGCGACAGCACCAGGTCGAGATCGTCGGGCCCGACGAAGTTGCCGGCGGCGCCACCGAGCAGCACGGCTCGGAGTTCGGAACCGTCGCGCAGCCCGCCGGCGAGTTCGACCAGGTCGCCCAGCGTCTCGCCGTACGGCACTTCGTACACGCCCGGCCGGCGCACGGCGCCGGACAGGCAGAACACCCGGTGCTCCGCCGCGTGGCCGTCGAGCAGGATGTACGGCACGTTCATCAGGGTCTCGACGTTGTTGACGACCGTCGGCTTGCCGAACAGGCCGGCCTGGAACGGGAACGGCGGCTTGTTGCGCGGCTCGCCGCGATAGCCCTCGATCGAGTTGAAGATCGCCGTCTCTTCACCGCAGATGTACGCCCCGGCCCCGAGGAAGAGCGCGAGGTCGAACCCGGTGTCGCCGCCCAGCAGGCCGCGCTCGTAACAGGCCGCGATCGCACACTCGAGGGTTCGGCGGGCGCGCGGGTACTCGCCGCGGAGGTAGATGTAGCCCTGCTCGCAACCGGTGGCGTGGGCGGCGATGCAGATCGCCTCGATCAGGGTGAACGGATCGTTCTCGATCAGCACGCGGTCCTTGAACGTGCCGGGCTCCGACTCGTCGGCGTTGCACACGAGGTAGTGCGGCCCTGCCTCTTGGGTGCGGACCGCCTCCCACTTGCGGCCGGTCGGGAAGCCGGCGCCGCCCCGACCGATCAGACCGGAGTCGGTCACGGCGGCGATCGTCGCCTCCGGACCGAGTGCCTTCGCACGGGTGAGGGCGGTGAAGCCGCGATCGGCGAGGAAGCCGTCGAGATCGAGCGGATCGATGCGGCGGGCGCGGTGGAGCAGGACGAGTTCGTCGCCGCCCGCCTGGGGGACCGCGGCAGCGGGGTCGTCCTCGGGGTCGGGGAACCCGCCGTCGGCGAAGCGCTGCACGTCGACCGGGGTCACGTGGCCGGCGACCGCCTGACGGCGCGGTGCGCCGGCTTCGGTGACGAACGCCGCCGGCGCCCGCTCACACATCCCGAGACACGGCGACGGGTGGGCATCAGCGGGCAGGTCGGGTGCGGTGAGGCCGCCGCCGGATCGGCACGCGACGTCGACGCACACATGGGTCTGGTGGGCGGCTCGCTCGTCCATCGAGAAGAGCGCGTAGAACGAGGCGACGCCGTACACCTCCGCCGGACCGAGGTCGAGCCGCTCGGCGATGTGGTCGATCGCCGGTTGGCTCAACCACCCGACCCGATCGTTGACGGCATGCAGCGTGGGGAGCAGCAGGTGCCGTTGCTCCCGGAAGGTGTGCCCACCGACGCCGTCGTGAACGTCACGCTCCGGGGCTGGGCCGAGTACCGATGCGACCGCTTCGCGCTCGGGGGTGGTCGGGGGAACGCCCCGGGTCACGACGTCCATCAGCCGGAGACGCCGACGGGTGAGACGAACTTGTCGATCCGCACCGCGGCCGCCTTGAACTCGGCGGTTCCGGAGCGCGGGTCGGTCGCGTCGATCGTGAGCTGGTTGACGTCGACCTCGTCGGGGAAGTGGAACGTCATGAAGACGAGCCCGGGACGCAGACCGGGGTCGACCCGGGCCGGCGCGTCGATCGTGCCGCGAGGCGACGACACGCGGACCATCTCGCCGTCGGCGATCGCCAGCCGCTCGGCGTCTTCGGGGGAGATGTCGACCGTCTCGCCGAGTCGGTTCGGGCTGCGGTAGCCGCCCGACTGCACGCCGGTGTTGTAGGAGTCGAGGCGCCGGCCGGTGGTGAGGCGGAGCGGGAACTCCTTGCTCAGCGACTCGACCGGCGGGTCGTCGACGACCACGGAGAACGGCGCAGGACGGCCACGGTCGGCGGGGTCGTCAGCCCACAACCGACCGTGGAGGAACGGCGGCTCGATCGTGTCGTCGGACGGGCACGGCCACTGGATGCCGCCGAGTTCGTCGAGCCGGTCCCACGACATGCCGGCGTGCATGGGGGAGAGGCGGCGCAGTTCGTCCCAGATCTGCTCGTGGTCGTCGTACTGCCACTCGTGGCCGAGACGGGTGGCGAGGTCGAGCAGGATGTCGATGTCGTCGCGTGCCTCGCCCGGCGGGTCGAGCGCCTTTCGGACGCGCTGCACCCGTCGCTCGGAGTTGGTGACGGTGCCGTCTGACTCGCACCACGACGCACTGCCGGGCAGCACGACGTCGGCGAGCTCGGCCGTCTTCGTGAGGTAGATGTCGAGTACGACGAGATGGTCGCGGCTCGACAGCAGATCGATCGCCTTGCTCACGTCGGCCTCGGACTGGGCCGGGTTCTCGCCGATCACGAAGACCGAGCGGAGCTCGCCGTGCTCCATCGCTTCGAACATCTCGGTCAGGTGCCAGCCGTTCCGTGGCGGCACGGCAGCACCCCATTCGGCCTCGAACTTGGCGCGGGCCTCGTCGTCTTCCACGTCTTGAAATCCGGGCAGCTTGTTCGGCAGGGCGCCCATGTCGCCGCCGCCCTGCACGTTGTTCTGGCCGCGCAGCGGTGTGAGCCCGGCGCCGAACCGGCCGACCTGACCGGTCAGGATCGCCAGGTTGCACAGCGCGAGCACGTTGTCGACGCCGTTGTGGTGCTCGGTGATCCCGAGCGTCCAGCACAGCTGTGCGGCATCGGCGGTGGCGTAGGCGTGGGCCAGCTCACGGATCGCGTCGGCCGGCACGCCGGTGACCTGCTCGCCCCGCTCGAGCGTCCAGTCCTCGACCGAGGCGGCGTACTCGTCGTAGCCGGTGGTGGCCCGTTCGACGAACGACAGGTTCGCGAGGCCGGCGTGGATGATCTCGCGAGCGATCGTGTTGGAGAGCGCGATGTCGGTGCCGACGTGGAGGCCGAGCCAACGATCGGCGAACTGGGCCGTCTCGCTGCGGCGCGGGTCGACCACGTACAGCTTCGCGCCGTTGTGGATCGCCGTGAGCACGTGATGGAAGAAGATCGGGTGCGCATTGCGCGCGTTGGAGCCCCACATGACGATCACGTCAGCGGCCTCGGCCTCTTGGTACGACGACGTACCGCCGCCTGCTCCGAAGACAGTGGCCAGACCGACCACGGAGGGAGCGTGTCAAGTGCGGTTGCACGAGTCGATGTTGTTGGTCTCGAACACGGTGCGGGCGAGTTTCTGGGCGACGAAGTTCATCTCGTTGGTCGACTTGGAGCAGGAGAACACCCCGATCGAGCCGCCGCCGTGTTCGTCGAGTGTCCGGCGGAAACCCCAGGCGGCTCGATCGAGCGCTTCGTCCCACGATGCCGGGCGCAGCACACCGTCGTCACGCACGAGCGGGCGGGTGAGGCGAGCCATCGGGCGGTGCGGTCGACGTCCCATCGCGCCGAGACTAGCCGCGACCCCGGAGGCGGTGGTTCCACCAAGCGGAACCATTCCGTATTGTGGAACGACTGGATCCGTGCGACACTGTCCGACGTCGTTGTCCGGTACTGAGCCATGGGGGTTTGCCAGATGTCCTTTCCCACCGATCTCGAGATCGCCCGTCGAGCGTCACCCAAGCCGATGTCCGAAATCGCCGCGAAGATGGGGATCGGGGAGCATCTGCTGCAGCCGTACGGCAGCGAGCTGGCGAAGATCAAGCTCGACGCCATCGAGGAGTTGGACGGTCGGCCGAAGGCGAAGTACGTCGTGGTGACCGCGATCACGCCGACCCCGCTCGGCGAGGGCAAGACCACGACCACGGTCGGACTCGGCCAGGCGATGCAGCACGTCGGCAAGAACGCGGTGATCTCGCTGCGGCAACCGTCGATGGGACCGACGTTCGGGATCAAGGGCGGCGCCGCCGGCGGCGGCTACAGCCAGGTGATCCCGATGGAACTGCTCAACCTGCATCTGACCGGCGACTTCCACGCCGTCACCGCGGCGCACAATCTCCTGTCGGCGATGATCGACAACCATCTGTTCCACGGCAACGACCTCGACCTCGACATCGACAACATCACCTGGCGTCGGGTCATGGACGTCAACGACCGGGCGCTCCGCAACATCGTGGTCGGGCTCGGCGGCAAGATGGACGGCGTCGTCCGTCAGACCGGGTTCGACATCACGGCGGCATCCGAGGTCATGGCGATCCTCGCCCTCGCCACGTCGCCCGACGACATGCGGACCCGCCTCGGCCGGATCGTGGTCGGGTACACCCCCGACGGCACGCCGGTCACCGCCGAGCAGCTGAGCGGTGCCGGTTCGATGGCGGTGATCATGCGAGAGGCACTGGCACCCAACCTCCTGCAGACGCTGGAGAACACGCCCGTGATCGTGCACGCCGGCCCGTTCGGCAACATCGCGCACGGCAACTCGTCGGTGGTCGGCGACCTGATCGGCATCCACGCCGGCGACTACCTCATCACCGAGGCCGGGTTCGGGGCCGGCATGGGTGCCGAGCGGTTCTTCAACATCAAGTGTCGGGCGAGCGGACTGCGACCCGACGCCGCGGTGCTCGTCGCGACCGTCCGGGCGCTCAAGGCGCATTCCGGCAAGTACAAGATCGTCGCGGGGAAGGATCTCCCCGACGACCTCCTCGCCGAGAACCCCGACGACGTCGCCGCCGGAGCCGCGAACCTGCGCAAGCAGATCGAGAACGTGAAAGCCCACGGCGTCACCCCGGTGGTGGCGATCAACGCGTTCCCGACCGATCACCGGAGCGAGCACGACGAGATCCGCCGGATCGCCGAGCAGATGGGTGCCCGCGTCGCGGTGTGCACGCACTTCAGCGACGGCGGCGCCGGCGCGACCGATCTCGCCCAGGCCGTGATCGAGGCGTGCGAGGAGGACAGCGGGTTCCACTACCTCTACGACGACGACGACAGCCTGAAGTCGAAGATCGAGTCGGTCGCCACCACCATCTACGGTGCCGAGCGGGTCGAGTACACGCCAGCGGCCAGCAAACAACTCGCCAACTACGAGGCGAACGGCTTCGGCAACCTGCCGGTGTGCATCGCCAAGACCCACCTGTCGATCTCGGGCGACGCCTCACTCAAGGGTGCTCCCACGGGGCACACGCTCACCGTCCGCGAGGCGCGTGCGTCGGTCGGCGCCGGGTTCGTCTACCCGATCTGTGGCGAGATGCGGACCATGCCGGGCCTCGGCAAGTCGCCGGCCGCATCTCGCATCGACTTCGACGACGATGGCGAGATCGTCGGACTCAGCTGAATCACGAGTTGTGCCAGGCACGACTCGACATGGAGACTGGGCAGATCATGAGTGACGATTTCGAACGGACGCCCGGCGGTGCGGTGCTGATGGACGGCAACCGATTGCGCGACGAGACCGTCGCCCGGATCCGCGCCGAGCTCGACGGGATGGGGAACCCGGCGGTGTGCCTCGCCACCGTGCTGGTCGGTGCCGACCGCCCCAGCCAGATCTACGTGCGGATGAAGCACAAGAAGGCCGAGGAAGCCGGTCTGATCTCGAAGGGTGTCGAACTCGCCGACGACGCGACCCAAGCCGAGGTCGAGGCCGCCGTCCAGGCACTCGTCGACGACCCGGAGGTGCACGGCATCCTCGTGCAGTTGCCGCTTCCCGGGCACCTCGACCCCGAGCCGGTCCTGGCGCTGGTCCCACCGGAGAAGGACGTCGACGGCCTCACCGAACGGTCGATGGGCCGACTCGTGCGCGATCTGCCGGGGCACGTGCCGTGCACGCCGCTCGGCGTGATGCGCCTGCTCGAGCGGTACGGCGTCGAGACGTCGGGCAGACGAGCGGTCGTCGTCGGTCGATCGACGCTCACCGGATTGCCGCAGGTGTTGCTGCTCGGACGCAAGGGCACCGACGCCACGGTCACGCTCGCACACTCTCGTACCGCCGACCTGGTCGCGGTCTGTCGGGAGGCCGACATCATCGTGGCGTGCGCCGGCCAGGCACGGATGATCACCGCCGACCACGTGAAGCCGGGCGCGGCCGTGGTCGACGTCGGTGTGTCGCGGTCGGAGTCGGGCATCGTCGGTGACGTGGACTTCGACGCGGTCCAGGAGGTCGCCGGTGCGATCACACCCATGCCGGGTGGCACGGGTCCGATGACCATCGGCTGCCTGCTCGAGAACACGGTGTCGGCTGCCCGCATGCAGGGCGCCATCTGACCGACCCGCCGGGGGGACCGCTCGACGACCGAGCGATCGGTCGACACGACGGCGAGCGCCGGTCACATGCAACGGAGTCGGGTGCGACACGGTCGCACCCGACTCCATCGCGGCCCGCCGATCTCAGACGCCGGAGGTGACGTCGCCTTCGCCCTGGACGTTCTTGCCCTTGTCGGTCATGTCGTCGTAGTGCTCGGCGACCTGGTCCAGGTCGACGTCCTGCTCCGCACGTTCGGCGGCCGCTTCCTCCGCGGCGGTCGGCTCGGGACCGGCCGACACCTCCGTGAACTTCTCGGCCTGCTGCTTGCTGGTGTCGGTGTTGATCTCGGTCATGGGCCGGTCGTACCCGGTCACCGAACGTCCAAACACCTCGGCGCGAGCCGGTCGGCGCCCGTCCGGGCGGCCGGTCCACGCGCGAGACTGGGCCGTGCATGACCCACGCAGCGATCGACGGCACCGGCTGACCCGATGGACGGACTCCACGACATCACGATCCTCGACGCGGCCGACGTCGCTCGCGCCGCGCCGTACGCCGATCTCGTCGATGCACTGTACGACGGGCACCAGCGTCCGCCGGCGGTGTGCGAGCGGATCGTCTACGGGCCGGACGGCGCCGACGAGAGGTTCATGGCGTTGCCGGCATGGCAGCCCGGTGCGTCGATCGGGATCAAGCTGGCGACGATCTTCCCGGACAACCCCGAACACGGTCGCCCGTCGGTGCAGGCGCTCGTGCTGCTTTTCGACGGCACCGACGGCTCCCCGCTCGCATTGATCGACGGAACGGAACTGACCTATCGGAAGACGGCTGCCGACTCGGCGCTCGGAGCGCGGATGCTCGCTCGTGACGATGTCCGCACCCTCCTCATGGTCGGCGCCGGTGGACTCGCTCCACATCTGATCGCAGCGCATCGAGCGGTGCGGCCGTCGATCGACCGGGTCGTCGTGTGGAACCGCACGGCCGCCAAGGCGCGTGCGCTCGTCGACGCCGGGATCGCCGACGACGTCGTCGACGATCTCGAAGCTGCCGCCCGAGCGGCCGACATCATCTCGACCGCCACGATGTCGAGGGAACCGCTCGTCCTCGGTGGGTGGCTGCGCCCCGGGACCCACCTCGACTGTGTCGGGGCGTATTTGCCCGAACTTCGCGAAGTCGACGATCGCGCCGTGCTCCGGTCAGAGCTGTTCGTCGACTCGCGCGGGGCGGCGATCGACGAGGGCGGCGACATCGTCGGTCCGATGCGGGCAGGCTTGATCGACGCGTCGCACGTCCGCGCCGATCTGTACGAACTGTGTCAAGGGCTCCACTCGGGCCGGACGGACGACCGCGCGATCACGCTGTTCGAGAACGGCGGCGGAGGACACCTCGACCTGATGACGGCGCAGCACGTCTGGGCCGCCCGATGACGGGGCCACGTCCGACCCGAGACGCGACGAGCCGCGGGCAGCTCTGAGCTGCCCGCGGCTCGTCGAACCGGTTCGGTCGGCTCAGCCCCCGATCTCGCGGAAGACGCCCTCGACGTCGACCACGATGTGGGCCGCGATGCTCGAGAACACGCACACCCTGCCCTCGCCGTCCACCCGGACGGTCACATGGTTGCTGGCCGTCTGGTCGGCTCGATGGAAGTTCACGTTCGAGGCGAGCGGCAGGTCGGCGTCACACGGGAAGACCGTGAGGAAGCCCGGGCCGGCGGTCTCGGTGGCGACGACGTTGAGGGCGGCGGCAGCCACGCCGTCGGCGATGTGGTACTCACGGGTCTCACCCGCAGCCAGTTTTCCGTCGGGGCGGGTGTCGGCCACCCGACCAGCCACGACCGACTCGAAGTCGAGCGAGCCGGTCGGCTCGAACGTGGCGTCGAGGTCGACGACCACGTGCGCCGCGGTGAGTGAATAGATGCACACGGTGCCGTCGTCGCCCGGCTCCACGAACACCTCGTTGCTCACCGTCTGATCGGCCATGAAGTTGAGGTTGGAGGCGAGCGGAAGATCGTCGCCACACGGGAACACCGTGAAGAAGCCGGGACCTTCGGTCTCGGTGGCGGCGATGTTGAGCACGACGACCGTGGCCGACGACGATGCCTTGTTCTTGCCGACGACGTCGACCACGCGGGTCTCGCCGGCGCCGAGCTTGTTGCCCGGGCGGGTGTCGACCAGACGGGTCGCTGTGCGGGGCACGATGCGGCTGTCGTTGGACGGGCTGTAGAAGCCCTGGACGTCGATGATCGCATCGGTGTCGACGAGACTGTAGAGGCAGATGTCCGATCCGGCCGTGAACGGGACGTCGACGACGTTCGCACGCGTCTCGCCCGTCGTGTAGTTGGTGGCCGAGGCGAGCGGGCGATCGACCCCACACGGGTACACCGTGATGAAGCCGGGTGCGCTGGGTTCGGTGACCGTCAGGTTCACCGTCAACGTCGTCGCGTCGGCGCCGACCAGGCCGGCGGGAACCTCGACCCGGTACTCGGTGTCGGCGACCAATCGGCCGGGCACTTCGCGGGTATCGAGGATCCGGGTGGCGTCGACCGCCGTGTATCCGCCGCCGTCGGCTTCACCGTCGGTGTCGGAGAACGAACCCGACCAGTCGACGAAGACGTGCTCGACGGTGGTCACCGGCGAGTCGTCCCACGCCGTGCCCGACACGCTGATCGTGTGCGAACCCGGTGTGATGTCGTCGGGCAGCTCGACGACTGCACGGTACGTGCCGTCGCTGCCGACCTTGACCTTGGAAGCGCCGAGCGGGCTGCCGTCGAGCTCGATCGTCACGAACGAACCAGGCAGGAGGCCGGCGCCGTCGACGGTCACGGACCCACCGGCCGCCGGGCGGCTGGTGTCGATCTCGATCGTGAGACCGATCTCGGCGTCGGGTGCGACGTCGTAGCGAGTCGTCGAGCTGAACGGGGCGCGCGTGCCGTCACCGGGTTGCGTGGCCGTGACCGTGCATCGGCCGCTGCCGACGATCACGAGGTTGCCGCCGCTGATGACGCAGACCGAGGACGGACCCGCGGTGTACGTGACCGGCAGACCTTCGGAGGTCGTCGGCGGCAGCGGGAAGGGCATGCCCACGTCGGGGACGCCACCGAGCACAGGGAGCGTGACCACCTGGGCGATGCGGGACACGACGAACGTGTCGGTCGCCTCGGCCGGGAGGAACTCGGCGGTGCCGGCCTGCGTGGCCGTGACCTCGCAGGTACCCGTTCCGTGGAGCGCCAGTGACGCGCCGGTCACCGAGCACACGCCGGCCGGACCGGCGACGTACGTCAGCGGCCGACCGTCGATGACGGGGGAGAGGGCAATCGGGCCGTCGGCCAGCGTCACATCGTCGAGCGACAGCAGCACCGTCTGGGCGCTGCGGGTGAGCTCGAAGATCTGATACGCCGGCGTCGCGGCTCCGACGTTGATGGTGCCGGTCTGTGATGCGACCAGGATGCACTCGCCGGCGGCGTCGAACGTGACCATGCCGGCGTCGATCGAGCAGATGCCGTCGCTCGACTCATCGACCGTGATCGTCACCGTCAGGTCGGCCGACGACTCGGCAGCGGGGACGTAGGTGTGGCCGACGAGCGCCGGGTCCGGTGCGCTGGTCGTGAAGCCGACGGTCTGATCGAGCTGGGCGATCGTCACCTCGGTCGTGTCGGCGATCGTCGGTTCGTAGTTGACGGCGTCGTCGCCACTCAACAGCTCACCGTCGACCACGATGTCGACCTCCTTGTCGATGCCGGCGTCGGCGTCGGCCATCTCTCCGGACACGCTGGCCGAAACGGCCGCCACGTCGTCACCTTCGATGACGCCATCGAGATCGAGCGTCAACTCGACGTCGACCGTGCCGTCGTAGTCGCGGTCGACCGCGGTCACGAGCACGTCGATCGGCTTGGGCTCGATCGTGAGGGTCACCGTCTCCGAGGCCTCGAGTGTTTCGTCGGCGGACACGGTCGTCATCTGGTACGTGCCGACATCGGTGGGCGGGGTCGACGAGCTCGGATAGACGGTGCCGTCGATGCCGACGAACGTCCGGGTCACTACGAGGTCGGCCGGGTAGGTGGTCGCCTCGACCTCGACCGGCTCGCCGGTGTAGGTCGGGGTGAGGTCGTCGGTCACGATCGATGCGTCGGTTGTGAAGGTCACGACGGCGCCGTAGACCGTCGCATTCGATGTGGTGGCGACGGCACGCATCGAGTACTCGGTGCCCGGCGTCAGGTCGGCGACCGTGGCGCTGATCGCCTCATCGCTCCCCGTGACCGGGTCGGGGGTGCCGGCGACGGACTCCGACGACACGGTGCCGAGATCGGCGGCGTCGGCGGCGTACTCGAACGAGGGGGTCGCCGATCCGCCGTTGGCGTCGACGGTGCCGGACAGGTCGGCGGCGCTCGTGGTCACGCCGCCGGCAGGGCCGGTGGAGACGGTCGGCGGGGCGATCGTGGCGAACGCCCCGGTGCCTGCTGCAGAGACCGCAGCGACCCGCAGGGAGTACGTCGTCGCGGCCGACGGCAACTCGAACGACGCCGAGTTGGCGGATGAACCGGATGCCAGCGTGGTCCACGAGGAGCCGTCGCCCGAGAACTGCACGAGGTAGCTCGAGGTGGAGTGGCTGCCGGTCGAGCCGGCGGTCCAGGACAGATCGGCATCGCTGCCGTCGACGACGACGCCGAGTGCGGTCGGTGCCGACGGGAGCGTCGAGCCGACGATCGCGGTGGTGCGAGGAGTGCTGCGCGGGCCGGTACCGGCTCCGTTGGTGGCCTCGACCGTGAAGTAGTACGTGCCGTTGCCGAGGCCGGACAGGGTCAGGCTGGTGCCTGTCGGCTGATAGCTGGCGATGATCGAGCCTTCGTTCAACGCGCTCCAGCGGATCACGTTGTAGCTGGTGATCGGGCTGCCGTTGGCGGCAGCGGGATCCCACTCGAGGAGCACGTTGCCGGCGCCGGGAGTGGCGCGGAACCCGAGGATCGCACCCGGCAGGCCGTACGGCGTGGCCGACACGGTGGCCGACGGCGTACCGCCGCCCACCACGTTGACGGCGCGGAGTTCGACGTCGTACTCGGTGCCGTTGGTGAGACCGGTGATCGTCGTCGGCGACGACGTGCCGGCCGTGTTCTTCCACGCACCGCCGTCGAGTCGGTACTGGTAGCCGGTGACCGCCGAGCCGCCGTTCGATCCGGGTGCCGTGAAGGCCACCTGCAGGAAGCCGGTGCCGGGGGTGATGCCGGTGATCGTCGGCGCGCTGGGGGCCGCGAGTGGCGTCGTCGACGCCAACGGCGAGTTGGTGCCGGTGCCGGCGGGGTTCTTGGCGGCGACCCGGAAGAAGTAGTTGGTGGCGTTCGTGAGCCCGGTCACCGTGGCGCTGGTCGCGGCGCTCGTGCCGTCGGCGAACGTGGTGAACGGTCCACCGGCGCTCGTCGCGAACTGCACCACGTAGTCGGTTATGGCTTCTCCACCGTTCGAGGCCGGGGCGGTCCAGCTGAGCGCCGCCGAGCCCGGGCCGCTGTTGGCGATGAGCGCGGTCGGTGCGCCGGGCAGGCCGTACGGTGTGGCGAGCACGATGTCGGACGGGTCACTCGTGCCGCCGGGGCCGGTCGCACGGATGCGCACCGAGTACTCGACGCCGGTGGAGAGGCCCGGGACGGGGAACGGGCTCGAACCGCTGGCTGCCGACACCCAGGCGCCGCCATCGAGCTGGTACTCGTAGTTCGACACCGGGCGGCCGCCGTCGTCGACCAGGTCGACGACGACACTCAGCGAGGTGGCCGCCGACGTGATCGAGCCGATCTGCACGCTCGGGACACCCAGCGGGATCGCCACGGCACGTGGTGCGCTGGCGGCGCCGGCGCCGGCCTCGTTCTCGGCGACGACGTCCGCGTAGACGGTCACACCGTTGGTGAGGCCGGTGACGACGCAGGAGAGGTCGCCGGTGGTGGTGCAGGTTCCGATCGGCGAGCCGCCGGTCGCCTGCTCGAACAAGCGGACGGTGTAGCCGCTGATCGCGGCGCCGCCGTTGTCGGCGGGTGCCGACCACGTGACCGAGGCCTGACCGGACGCACCGGTGGCGGCAGCGGCGGTCGGGGCGCCGGGCACGGTGCGTGCCGTGCCGCTGACGACCGGGGTCTCGGGGCTGGCGCCGACGGCGTTCCGGGTGCGGATCTCGACGTCGTAGGTGGTGCCGTTGTCGAGGCCCGGGATGTTGAACGGGCTGTTCAGCGAACCGGCGTCGACCCAGTCGCCGCCGTCGAGTCGGTACTCGACCGCGGTGATCGGCGAGCCGCCGTCGTTGCCGGCGACGAATGAGATCACGAGCGCCGAGTCGGCACCGGTCACCGTCAGGCCGGTCGGCATCGACGGGTTGCCGCGGGGAGCGGCGAGCCGGCTCTCGCTGGCGCCGCCCGGACCGGCAGCGTTGACCGCACGGATCTGGACGTCGTAGATGGTGCCGTTGACCAGCGGTGCGTCGTCGCTGCTCTGCGAGTCGATCGCGAGGGGTGAGGCGGTGCTGCCACTGGCGCGCTCGCGCCAGGTCTGGCCACCGTCGGTCGAGTACTCGTACCCGGTGATCGGGGAGCCGCCGTCGTCGCCGGCCACGAAGGCGACATCGAGCGTCTGGTCACCCGAGGTGATCTCGTCGAGCGTCGGTGCGCCCGGCGTGGTGAAGACGTCGATCACCGCGGGTGCCGACGGGTCGCTTTCACCGACGCCGTTGACGGCGCGCAGTTCGAGCGAGTAGCTGGTCGCGTTGGTCAATCCCGTGACGACGAACTCGCTGGCGAGGGTATCGGTGTCGACCCACGGGCCCCCGTCGAGACGGTATTCGTATCGGAGGATGGCGGAGCCGCCGTTGGCCGGCGGGGCGAACCGGACGTTCGCCTGTCCGTTGCCGCCCTCGGCAGCGATGACGACGGGAGCGTCGGGGGCCGTGGTCGGGATCCCGGTGGCGACCGCTGACGCGCTGCCCGGGCCGGCGGCGTTCACGGCACGGAGCTCGACCGGGTAGGTCGCGCCGCCGGTGAGCGGCGTGACGCCGTCGGAGGATTCGGTGGTGATGACGAGCGGGCTCTCCACGGTGTCGCCGTCGTCACGGTTGCGCCAGGTCTCGCCGGCGTCGGTGGAGTACTGGTAGGTGAGGATCGCACTGCCGCCGTCGAACTTGGGAGCGATGAACGTCGCGGTCAGCGAGCCGGTGCCCCCGGCGACCGTGTCGCCGTCGATGACCGGTGCGCTCGGAACCGTGCGTGGGGTGGCGGTGGCGGTCGCCGACGGCGGACTGAAGCCGACGACGTTGACGGCGCGGAGTCGGACGTCGTACGAGGTGCCGTTGGTCAGGCCGGCGATCGTCAGGGGGCTGGTGGCCGCCGGTGCGTGCGTCACCCAGTTCGAGCCGTCGTCGATCGAGTATTCGTAGTTGGTGATCGGCGACCCGCCGTTGGCGGGAGCGGCGAACGTGACCACCAGCGCGCTGTCGGCCGGTGTGACGATGATCGCCGGTGCCACGGGGGTGCCCTTCGCGGTCACGGACGACGTGTTCGACGGTCCGCTGGCTCCGGCGTCGTTGACGACGCGGAGCTGGATCGGGTACGTGACGCCGCCGGTCAGCCCGCTGACGGTCAGCGGGCTGGAGGTCGAGGCCGGGTCCCGGGTGATCCAGGTCTCGCCACCGTCGATGGAGTACTCGACGTTGGTGATCGGGCTGCCGCCCGTGGCGCCGACCGAGAAGGTGACGCTGACCGCACCCGTGTTGAGCGCCACAGCGGAGATCGAGGGAGGGGAGGGGACGGTGCGCGGCGTGGCCGACGCGGTGTCGGCTGCGTCGCCGATGCCGGCAGCGTTGACGGCGCGGACGCTGATGTCGTAGCTGGTGGCGTTGGTGAGACCGAAGACGGTGAACGCTTCAGCGAGGGAGCCGGTCGAGATCCAGGCGCCGCCGTCGAGCTGGTACTGCCACGCGGTGACGGCGCTGCCGCCGTCGAAGCCGGGGGTGATGCCCACGGTGAGCGAACCGTCGCCTGGGGTGATGTCGATCGCAGGTGCGGACGGGGTCGTGTACGGCGTGGCCGACACCGGCGCCGACCACGGGCCGGTGCCGGCTGCGTTGACCGCACCGATCCGCACGAAGTAGGTGGTTCCGTTGGTGAGGCCGGTGATCTGATGGGTGGTGTCGAGGGAGACGCCGTCGACGACCGTGGTGTACGCACCGTCGATCGAGGTCGCCCACTGGATGACGTAGTCGGTCACGGCCGAGCCGTTGTTCCCGGCAGGAGCGATCCAGCTCGCGTCGATCGTCCCGTCGCCGGCGCTGAGCAGTGTGCCGGTCGGTTCCTGCGGCACGTCGATCGGTGTGACGGTCACCGCAGGGCTCGAGGGGAGGCTCGGACCGATGTCGTTGATCGCTCGGATCTCGACCGAGTACGTGGTGCCGTTGGTGAGGCCGGTGATCGTCATGCGATCCTCGTCGACCGATCCGGTCTGCCAGGCTCCGCCGTCGAGGCGGTACTCGTACGAGTTGATGTCGATGTCGCTGTCGCCCGGTGTGAAGTCGATGTACGCGCCGCCGCCGAATGCGGTGGCGTCGTCGATCGTGGGCTGGTCGGGGACGTCGCTCGGCACGATGCCGACGACCGTCGTCGCCGAGGAACCGGAGCCGACGCTGTTGATCGCGGTGACGCGGAGGAAGTAGCTGACGCCGTTCGTGAGCCCGGTGACCTCGGTCGAGGTGGACGTCGAGACGCCGTCGTCGAAGATGGTGAACGGGCCGCCGGCGCTGGTGCCGTATTCGACGCGATAGTCGGTGATCGGGGACGAACCCGGTGCCGACGGGGTGTCCCACGCGAGCTGGACGGCGTTGGTGGCCGACGTGCCCGCGAGGTTCAGCGGGGCGCTCGGCGCGCCGTCGCTGTAGGTGATCGTCAGCGAACCGTGGGCACTGTTGCCGGCGTAGTAGCTGTAGTTGGCGCTGAGGCCGGGCAGCCCGGCCGTTGCGTTGGCACCGGGGAAGCCGCCGAAACCGAAGTATTCGGTCGCACTCGCTCCGCCGTACTGGATGGTGCCGCGGTCGCCGCCGACGGCACCGCCGCCGCCGGCGCCGGACGCACCACCGTCGCAGGAGGCCACGGTGCAGGCGTCAGCGGTGTTCCAGCCGGGGCGGCCGGTGGTCGAGACGAGGTCGGGTCGTGCTGTGTGCGTGGGCTCGGCCCGCCGACCGACGATCGGGGCGAACTGACCGTTGCCGCCGTTGCCGCCGGCACCGCCGGCGACGATCGGTGTGCCGTCGACGATCAGCACCGTGGCGGCACCACTGCCGCCACCTGCGCCCGACGAACCGGCGTTGCCGGCGTTGCCGCCGCGTGAGCCGTCGTAGCCCTCGAGGGGGTTCAGACCGGGCGAACCGCCGCCGGTGTTGTTCACGCTCGACGCGCCGGTTCCGCCACCGCCGCCGACCGCCACGGTGATCTCCTGGCCGGGGGTCACCGCGATCGTGCCCGTCACGACACCCTGGTAGCCGCCGGGTGTCGGCGACCCCTGGGAGTCACCGCCGCCGCGACCGCCCTGGGCGCCCTGGAGCGTGACCTCGATCGAGGTCACACCATCCGGCACGGTGAAGGTCTGTGTCGAGCCGGTGTAGCCGAATGTGTTCGTGATCGTCGACGCGGCGTCGACCGTGGCGGCCGTCGGCAGCGTGATCACGCCGGCGACGGCGAGCATGAATGCCTGCGTCAACGCGACGCGAGAACGTTTGGCGGAGGTTCGGAGTCTGAGCACGGTGTTCGATCGGCACCGCCAGACAAAAACTTGAGGCTGATAACACCCTCTGTTATCGAACTTCGCACCAGGCTCACCCGATGGGGTGATCTGGGATCAGTCGGCGACGCTGGTCGGTACGGTGTCGTCGGCCGGCGGGGCGGTCAGGAGATCGGAGCCCGGGAGTGGAACCCGTCGATTTCTCGTCTCGCGGATGCGGCGGCCCATCCCCACGGCGGTCGCCGGGAGGTAGAAGACCCGGCCGGCGAGCGCGACCTCGTTCCACGGCTTGGCCCGCAACGGAGCGCGAATCCTGATGATGCGGTAGAGGAGGTAGCTGCCGATCGTCGCGTGCACGATGACGACGGTCCACGCGAAGCCGCTGTTGCCGACCGCCGCCATGATCACCGAGGCGAGGAAGGGCCCGCAGAAGGCGCCGGCGCCGAACAGCACCACCAGCTGTGACGCTGCCGCGGTGAGCTTCTCGGTCGGCACCCAGTCGGTCGTGTAGGCGCCGGCGATCGAGTACAGCGGGTAGGTGGTGCCGCCGATCAGCACCATGGCGATCACGCTCGGCAGCGAACCGACGTCGGAGGCCACCAGCAGGACCGCCGCCCCGGCGGCGATGAAGGCGGCGAGCGCCCCGACGGCGCGACGGTCGATGTCGTCGGAGGCTGCAGCGATGGGGACCTGGAGCAGCAGACTGCCCAGCGTCGGCAACGCCACGAACAGTCCGATCCGGCCCTCGGTCAGCCCCCCGCGGGTCGCGTACACCGCCGCCAGCCCGAGGAACGAGCCGTGGGCGACGCCGACCAGCACGGAGGTGATCACGCCGGTCGGCACGATGGTGAACAACTCTCGCAGCGACATCCGTTCGGGGATGCCGACGAGCGGTGGCGCTGCCTCGGCCGACAGCGCGACCGGTGCGACGGCCAGCGACGTGACGATCGCAGCGATGCCGAACACGGTGAGCGTGTTGGGATCGACGAGTCCGACGCTCACCTGGCCGAGTCCGTAGGCGACGATCGTGACGAGTGAGTACAAGCTCAGGATCCGGCCGCGGTTGGCGTTGGTGACGAGTTGGTTGAGCCACGATTCGGCGACGACGTACTGACCGGCGAGGCAGGCACCCGAGACGAACCGGAGCGCGATCCAGGCGTACGGCGTGACGACCATGCCGGTGACGAGCACGGCCGCAGCCAACATGGAGGCGAGGGCCGCGTAGACACGGATGTGACCCACGGAGCCGAGGAGCCGGAGGGTGACACGTGATCCGGCGAGGAACCCCAGGTAGTAGGCCGCGGTCACGAGACCGATCAACACGGTCGGGAAGCCCTCGGTCTCGCTGCGGATGCCGGTGACGGTGGCGAACAGGCCGGCACCGGTCAGCATCAGCCCCAGCCCGACGAACAGCGCCCAGGTCGCCCACGCGATCGAGTTCGTCAGCGGGCCGCCCGTATCGGTCGTGTCGTCGGAGTGCGCCGTGTGCACGGGCGAGACGCTACCGCTTGGCACCTGGCGGTCGACGGGATCAGTTGTGATTTCGTTCCGCATTGTGGAATGCTTCGAGACGAAGGAGTTGGTAGGGAATGTCGACGGTGCAATCGGTCGAGCGCGCATTTGCGGTGCTCCAATGTCTGGCGAGCGGTCCGGCGGGGGTGTCCGACGTCGCCGAACGGACCTCACTGCCGAAGAGCACCGTGTCGAGGTTGCTCGGCACACTCGTCGAGCTCGGCGCGGTCGAACAGAGTGAGGCGCTCGGGGTGTACTCGCTCGGTGAGCTCCTCATCGACCTGTCGTCGGCGGCCAGTCCGGGGCGCAACCTGACCGCGCACGCACGGCCGCACCTCGTCGAGCTCGTGCAGCAGATCGACGAGGCGGCCGGCCTGGGCGTGCTCGACGGCCCGACGGTCTACTACCTCGATCAGGTCGACGGCGACCACCAGGTCCAGGTTCGTGACTGGACCGGCGAGAGCGTTGACGCCCACGTGGTTTCGGCCGGTCTCGTGCTGTTGGCGTTCTCGCCGCCGGAGGTGCAGGACGACTACCTGGCGCGCCCGCTCGAGGCGTGGACCGACCAGACGGTCACCGATCCGGGTCTGATCCGACAGCGCCTCGAAGACATCCGCCGGGCTGGGTTCGCGTGGGTCTTCGAGGAGATGTCGGAAGGGCTCAACTCGGTGGCGGCGCCGGTGTTCAACCCGGCCGGCTCGGTGATCGCGTCGATCTCGGCGCACGGGCCGTCGTACCGGTTCCCGGCGCCGGGTGCGTCGGCGTCGGTCGCCGCGTTCGTGATCGAAGCCGCGGGTCGGGTGACCGATCGACTCGCCGGTCGCCATCACCCGGCGACGGCGCGCTGACCCGACGCCCGCACGGCGATGGCGGGCCTCGGCTCGAGGTGGTGACGTGGCGCTCGGCGTCTGGTACCGTTCCACAATGCGGTCGCGTTCCGCATCATGGATACTGCAAGCTTGGATGACCGGGGGGCCACGTGAGCGACGAGAACGACGACATCGACCTGGCGGCCCTTCCGGACGACGAACTCGTCCAGCAGATGCACGACGACCTGTACGACGGTCTCGCCGACGAGATCGTCGAGGGCACGTCGATCCTGCTCGACCGCGGCTGGGGCGCCGACAAGGTCCTCAACGACGCGCTCGTCGAAGGCATGCGGATCGTCGGCATCGACTTCCGCGACGGCATCCTGTTCGTTCCCGAGGTCTTGCTCGCGGCCAACGCCATGAAGGCGGGAATGGAACTGCTCCGGCCGCTCCTGGCCGAGACCGGCGCCGAATCGGTCGGGAAGATCGTGATCGGCACCGTCAAGGGCGACATCCACGACATCGGCAAGAACCTGACCGCGATGATGATGGAGGGCGCGGGCTTCGAGGTCGTCGATCTCGGTATCAACTGCGACGTCGACAAGTACCTCGCAGCGCTCGAGGAGCACCAGCCCGACATCCTCGGCATGTCGGCGCTGCTCACGACCACGATGCCGTACATGAAGGTCGTCATCGACACGCTCGACGAAAAGCAGCTGCGGTCGAAGTACATCGTGCTCGTCGGCGGCGCGCCGCTCAACGAGGAGTTCGGGGAGGCCGTCGGAGCCGACGGGTACTGCCGTGACGCCGCCGTCGCTGCGGAGATGGCCAGAGCGTTGGTCTCGGCCCGTCGCCTGAGGACGGCCGAGCCTGCGGGACCGTCGGTGCAGTGACCGGTCCGCTCGTGTTGGCGTGTGGTGCGCTGGTGCGCGAGCTGCGCGCCGTGCTCCGCCACGACGGGCTTGCCGACCGGCTCGATGTCGACTACCTGCCGGCGCCGTTGCACAATCGGCCCGAACGAATCGTGCCGGCGATCGAGGCCCGGTTGGCCGACGTTCCGCGCGAGCGTCCGGTGTTCCTCGGCTACGCCGACTGTGGAACCGGCGGCATGCTCGACACCTGGATCGCCTCGTGCGGTCGGGTGATCTCGCGCCTCCCGGGTGCCCACTGCTACGAGTTCTTCGCCGGCGTCGACCGCTTCGACGAACTCCAAGCCGAAGAGATCGGCACGTTCTTCCTCACCGACTTCCTCGCCAGGAACTTCGACGCCCTCGTCTGGCAGGGACTGCGCATCGACCGGCATCCCGAGTTGCTCGACCTCTACTTCGGCAACTATCGGCGTGTGTTGCTGCTCTCGCAGGCCGACGACCCGGTCGTGGTCGACGCGGGCAAGGCGGCCGCCGCACGACTCGGGCTCGAGTTCGCGCACGTCCACACCGGGCTCGGCCCGTTCGGCGAATCGGTCCGGGTCGAACTCCGGGCGGTGGGTGCCTGATGGCCCGCCGCGGCGAGGCGTCCCAGGTCGTCACGATCTTCTGGCGCGACATCCCCGCCCAGGTCAACGGCCAGTCGGGTCGCGACCGGCATCAGGTCGTGCTGTCCAACAAGTTCCAGCGGGCGATCGATCGAGCGAAGCGCAAGGCGCAGATCTACACCGCCGACGAAGACATCGCCCAGTGGCGGCGGGAGAGCTCGCCGTGTCGAGGCGACGCGGCTGCCGCCGCGGACGCCGAGGCCGCGCGTCTGGAGCGGGAGACGACTCGCGAATACCTCGGTCGGCTCGCGTACGCCGGCGGATTCGCCGCCGACGTCGACGGCGAGGTCGGCGAGGTCGGTCGGCGCGAGCTGCTCGCGCTCGAAGAGCTCGACGACGATCCCGACCGATCGCCCGGTGTCGACACCGCGGCGGTCACCGACCAGGAGGCGACATGACCGACACCGTGGTGAGTTCCGCGACGCGAGAGGTCGTCATCGGGTTCGACCGGCCGTTCGTGATGATCGGCGAACGGATCAACCCGACCGGGCGAAAGCTGCTGGCGGCCGAGATGAAGGACGGCGACTTCTCCCGGGTCGAGGCCGATGCGATCGCCCAGGTCGAAGCGGGCGCACACATGCTCGACGTCAACGCCGGGATCCCGCTCGCCGACGAACCCGCCCTCCTGGCACGAGCGATCGAGCTCGTCCAGCGCGTCACCGACGTTCCGCTCTCGATCGACTCGTCGATCATCGAGGCGCTCGAGGCCGGGCTCGCGGTCTACCAGGGCAAGCCGCTGGTCAACTCTGTCACCGGCGAGGACGAGGTGCTCGAACGGGTGCTGCCGCTCGTCGCTCGGTACGGCGCAGCGGTGGTGGCGATCTCCAACGACGAGACCGGGATCTCCGAGGACCCCGACGTGCGGTTCGCCGTCGCCGAGAAGATCGTGCACCGCGCGGCCGATCACGGCATCCCGGCCTCCGACATCGTCGTCGACCCGCTGGTGATGCCGATCGGGGCGATGGGCGCGGCCGGACAGCAGGCGTTCCGGCTGCTGCGGCGGCTTCGCGAGGAGCTCGAGGTGAACACCACCTGCGGTGCGTCGAACGTCAGCTTCGGGCTGCCGAACCGGCACGTGATCACCGGGACGTTCCTGTCGATGGCGATCGCGTCGGGCATGACCTCGGCGATCATGAACCCGCTCCATCCCGAGGTGAAGTCGGCGGTGATGGCCGCCGACGTGCTGATGGGCACCGATCGCGACTGCGGGGCGTGGATCCGTGCCAACCGTGATCCCGACGCGCCGGCCGGCGGGCGCGGCGCACGCGAGGGCCGGCGCCGCCGGCGTCCGGCGGAGTGACACGATGGCCGCCGGCGAGCACCAGGTCGTCTTCACGCCCTCGGGTCTGAGCGGACTCGTCGAGCACGGCACGACCGTCCTCGAGGCCGCCAGACTGCTCGGCGCCGACCTCGACACGGTGTGCGGCGGACGCGGCATCTGTGGCCGTTGTCAGGTGATGCCCAGCATCGGCACGTTCGCCAAATGGGGCGTCACCGTCACCTCCGATGCGCTCGGGCCACCGACGGCGATCGAGACGTCGTACCACGGTGCGCGTCCCTTCGCCGAGGGCCACCGGCTCGGGTGCGCTGCAACGATCCGTGCCGACGTCGTCGTCGACGTCCCGGCCACCAGCCAGGTGCACCGCCAGGTCGTCCGCAAGGACCTCGACCTGCCACCGGTCACGATCGACCCGTCGTTCACGCTGTGGTACGTCGAGGTGCCCAAGCCCGAACTGGGCGACGAGGCCAGCGCCGCCGGTTCGCTGTCGCTGGCGGTCGCCGAGCAGCACGGCCGATCGGCGCCGTTCGTCCCCTTCGGTTCGCTGGCGGCGCTCCAGCCGGTGCTCGCACGCGCCGGGGGACAGGTGACGGTCGCGATCGACGAGCTCGACTGGGTCGTGGCCATCTGGCCGGGTTTCGTCGACCGAGCACTCGGCGTCGCCGTCGACATCGGTTCGACCACGATCGCCGGCCACCTGTGCGACGTGACGACCGGTGAGGTCCTGGCGTCGGCGGGGCGGATGAACCCCCAGATCCGATACGGCGAAGACCTGATGAGCCGGGTGTCGTACGTGATGATGAACCCGGGCGGCGACCGCGAGTTGACCGTCGCGGTCCGCACCGCGCTCGACGGTCTGATCGGCGACCTGGTCGACCAGGTCGAGAGCTTCCGCGAGGACGTGCTCGAGATCGTGCTCGTCGGGAATCCGATCATGCACCACGTGCTGCTCGGGATCGATCCGACCCCGCTCGGGCAGGCTCCGTTCACGTTGGCGACCAACCGGGCGATCACGACCCGCGCGGCCGACCTCGATCTGCTCGCGCCCAACGCCCGCTGCTACGTCGGACCGTGCATCGCCGGTCACGTCGGCGCCGACACGGCGGCGGCGATCCTCGCCGAGGGCCCGCACCGGTCCGACGGCATGCAGCTCCTCGTCGACATCGGCACCAACGCCGAGATCGTGCTCGGCAACAGTGTTCGCCAGTTCGCTGCGTCGAGCCCGACCGGGCCGGCGTTCGAGGGTGCGCAGATCAGCTGCGGTCAGCGGGCGACGGCGGGGGCGATCGAGGGGGTGCGGATCGATCCCGTCACGCTCGAACCGCGACTCAAGGTGATCGGCATCGAGGTGTGGAGCGACGACTCGTCATTCGATGCGTTCGCCACCACGACGGGGATCTCGGGGATCTGTGGTTCGGGCATCATCGACGTCGTCGCCGAGATGTACCTGGCCGGCATCGTCGACCGCGACGGCGTGATCCGGGGCGAGCTGGCCGAGCGCACGGACCGCGTCGTGACCGACGGGCGGACGTTCTCGTACGTGCTCCACGGCGGGAGCGGCGCTGCCGATCGGGTCGCCGTCACCCAGAACGACATCCGCGCGATCCAACTCGCCAAGGCGGCACTCCGGGCGGGCATCGACCTGCTGATCGAGCGCGCCGGCCGCCCTGAGGTCGTCGACATCCGGCTCGCCGGAGCGTTCGGTGCCCACATCGACCCGCTCCGGGCGATGGTGTTGGGCCTGGTGCCCGACTGCCCGCTCGACTCGGTGCGTGCGGTCGGCAACGCCGCGGGCACCGGGGCGGTCCAGGCCCTGCTCTCGCGGACGCTGCGGGCCGAGATGGAACACGCGGTGCGCGAGGTGGTCAAGATCGAGACCGCGACCGAGCCCCGCTTCCAGGAGCTGTTCGTGTCGGCGATGGCGTTCCCCCACGCGACGGCGTCGATGCCGAACGTGAGCGCCGTCGTGCAGTTGCCCCAACCGATCGAAGCCGGCGCCGCCGGCGACCGCGGCCGTCGACGACGGCGAGGAGGAACCGTCCGATGAGTGACGACACGGCACCCACGCCCAGCCGCAGCGGTCGTCGGGGAGGCGGCCGCGAGGCCCGCCGAACTCTCCGCGCCGGTGGGGTGACCGATGCGGCAGCGTTCCTGACCCGCACGATGCGGCCGTTCGAACTCGTGTCCGACGAGGGCATGGAGCTGCTCGAACACAACGCCGACACGATCCTCGAACAGGTCGGGGTCGAGATCCGTGACTACCCGTCGGCGCTCGAACGGTTCGCCGACGCCGGTGCCGACGTCACCGGGACGCGGGTCCGGTTCCCACGTGGGATGTGCCGGCAGATCGTCCGGGCGTCGACGCCGGCGGTCTACACGCAGCACGGCCGCAACCCCGAACGCAACGTGCAGATCGGCGGCGACGCCACCGTGTTCGCCCCGAACTACGGATCGCCGTTCGTTCACGATCTCGACCAGGGTCGGCGCTACGCCACGATCGCCGACTTCGAGAACTTCGTGAAGCTCAGCTACGTGTCGCCGTACCTGCATCACAGCGGCGGGACCGTGTGCGAGCCGGTCGACGTGCCCGTCAGCAAACGGCACCTCGACATGGTGTACGCCCATCTGCGGTACAGCGACAAGCCGTTCATGGGGTCGGTCACCGCGGGTGAACGGGCGGCCGATTCCGTGGAGATGGCGCGCATCGCCTTCGGCGGCGACCTGCAGGATCGAACGGTGATGACCAGCCTGATCAACGCCTCGTCGCCGTTGATCTGGGACGGCTCGATGCTCGAAGCGGCCGAGGTCTACGCCGCCGCCAACCAGGCGTGCATCATCACCCCGTTCATACTGGCGGGAGCCATGTCGCCGGCGACGTCGGCCGGGGTCGCGGCACAGACCCTGGCCGAGGCGTTGGCGGGCATCACCTTCACCCAGCTCGTGCGTCCGGGAGCACCGGTCGTGCTCGGCTCGTTCGCCAGCTCGATGTCGATGCAGTCGGGGGCACCGACGTTCGGGACCCCCGAACCGGCCGTGGTCCTGTACACGGTGGCTCAGCTCGCCCGTCGACTCGGGGTGCCGTTCCGGTCCGGCGGCTCGCTCTGCGCTTCGAAGCTGCCGGATGCCCAGGCCGCGTACGAGTCGGCATCGACGTTGCTGCCGACCGTGATGGGCGGTGTCAACTTCGTGCTGCACGCGGCCGGTTGGCTCGAGGGTGGGTTGGCGATCGGCTACGAGAAGTTCGTGCTCGACTGCGATCAACTCGGCGGCATGGCGACGTTCGTGAAGGGGCTCGACCTGTCGCCGAACGGACAGGCGATCGACGCGATCCTCGAACACGAGCCGGGTGAGCACTTCCTCGGCACCGCCCACACCCTCGCCAACTTCGAGAGCGCGTTCTACCGATCGACCACCGCCGACAACAACAGTTTCGAGCAGTGGTCGGAGGAGGGCGGTCTCGACGCCGCACAGCGGGCCAACGCCGTCTGGAAGGAGCAGCTCGCGTCGTACACGGCACCGCCGATCGACGACGCCGTCGACGAGCAACTCCGCGAGTACGTCGATCGACGCAAGGCCGAACTGCCGGACGCGTTCGCGTGATGACGGGCCGACGATGATCAGCCTCTTGAAGAAGATCCTCCCGTTCGATCTCGCCGGTTCGAGCGACCCGCTCGACGCGACCGACGTGGTCGACGTGATCGAAGCCGCCGATCCCGACCTGCGCGACGCCATGCGTGACCTGGTCGAGCACCTCCACTACGAGATCGTGCCGATGGCGTCGATCGACGAGGCGATAGAGGCGCTGCCGGACGGCTCGCGCGTGTCGGTCACCTGCTCGCCCGTGAAGGGCATCATGGCGACCCGCGAGTACACCGAACGTCTGCTGACGCTCGGGCACCGACCCATCCCCCACGTCGCCGCCCGTCTCGTCGCCGGTCCGGACGAGACACGCGAGCTCGCTCGCTGGGTCCGCGACTGCGGGCTGTCGGAGGTGTTCGTGATCGCCGGTGACGCTCCCGAACCGGCCGGGCCGTACGACGGTGCGCTGCCGTTCATGCGTGACTTCCTCGCCGCCGACCCCGGTGTCGGGCGGATCGGCGTCACCGGCTATCCCGATGGACACGCACTGATCGACGACGCCGATCTGCACATGCAGCTGCGGGCGAAGCAGTCCCTGCTCGCCGAGTTCGGCGTCGGCGGCTGGATCTCGACGCAGATGTGCTTCGATGACGGGATGGTGCGTGACTGGATCGACCGGGAACGTTCGGCCGGCATCACGCTGCCGATCAGACTCGGTGTGCCCGGTGTCGTCGACCGGGCGCGGCTGATGAAGATGGGGACCCGCCTCGGGATCGGCGCCTCGATGCGGTTCCTCGCCAAGAACCGGTCGACCGTGATGCATCTGATGGCCCCTGGCGGTTTCGACCCGACCGACCACGTGGTGGCGTTCGCCGACGATGCGGACGCACTCGGCATCGAAGCCCTGCACGTCTTCACGTTCAACTCGGTGGCCGACACGCGGGTGTGGCAGGAGGCGATCGTCGAGGGGGCCGCGACATGAGCGAGTACGGCGCGATCGTGATCGGCGCCGGCGTGATCGGGTCGTCGGTCGCGCTCGAGTTGGCGCGCGGTGGCCGTTCGGTCGTCGTGATCGACAAGGGTCCCGGAGCAGGTGCCGGTTCGACCAGCGCATCGTCGGCGATCATCCGCTTCAGCTACTCGACACGCGACGCGATCCTGACCGCCTACGAGGCAGCCGCGATGTGGCACGACTGGGCCGGCCATCTCGGCATGTCCGATCCCGACGGCATGTGCCGCTTCATCCCCACCGGCAACCTGATCCTGCGCACGACCGGCTACGACGGGGTCCGCATGATGGAGCTCTGGGACGAGTTTGGGATCGAGCACGAGGATCTCGACGCCGACGCACTCGCCGGCCGATTTCCCTGGCTCGACACCGGCAAGTACCACCCACCGAAGCGGATCGACGATCCCGCCTTCGCCGACGCTGCCGACGGGCGTCTGAGCGCGATCCTCAGCCCCGACGCCGGCTTCATCGACGACCCGATGCTCGCCGCGAAGAACCTCGCGTACGCGGCCCGCCGGCACGGAGCCGAGTTCCGGTTCCGGACCGAGGTCGTCTCGATCGATCGCAGCGGTGACGAGGTCGCCGGTGTCACGCTGTCGGACGGTTCGTCGATCACGTCGCCGATCGTGGTCAACGTCGCCGGCCCGCACTCGAGCTCGATCAACCGGATGGCGGGCGTGACCGACGACATGACGATCGGCCACCGAGCGCTCCGTCAGGAGGTGTTCGCCGCGCCGGCGCCGTCGGGTGCCCGGCTCGAGGACGGCGCACCGCTGGTCGCCGATCTCGACGTCGGCCAGTACTTCCGGCCGCAGCCCGGCGGCACCGTGCTGATCGGCGGTACCGAACCCGAGTGTGACGAACTGCACTGGGTCGACGATCCCGACACCAACTCCGATCACCCGACCGTCGAGGTGTTCGAGCGGTACATGATGCGGTTCGCCCGGCGGGTTCCGGACTTCGGGGTACCGAGTCGACCCTCGGGGATCGCCTCGCTGTACGACGCATCCGACGACTGGGTGCCGATCTACGACCGGTCGTCGCTCGACGGGTACTTCATGGCCTGTGCGACGAGCGGGAACCAATTCAAGAACGCGCCGATCGCCGGGCAGTTCATGCGCGAGATCATCGACGCCACCATGTCAGGTCACGACCACGACGCCGATCCGGTGCAGTTCACCGGATCGCGCACCGGCCGTACGATCGATCTCGGCGCGTTCTCGCGGCGTCGCGAACGGGCGGTCACGTCCGGCACCGTCATGGGGTGACGGTGTCGCCCGGCGATCGGTCGATGTCGTCGTCCAGGGCGCGCGCGACGTCGGCCGGTGCCCGTGCCGAGGGTGTGCCGGGCAACACGAGGTAGGGCTGGTCGGAGCTGCTGCGGAACGTGCGCAGGCGCGCCGACTTCGGCTCGCGGTCCGGTTGGGGGTCCTCGCACATCGTGTGGAACACGCCGCGCGAGGTCGCCGCGGGGGACACCGCGCAGCACCGGAGCGTCAGCAGATGCGTCGATCGGTGGGATCGAGGGCGTCGCGGAGGCCGTCGCCGACGAAGTTCACACACAGCACCGTGATCAGGATCATCAGACCCGGGAACCAGACCAGCCACGGTGCGGTCTGCACGAAACCCTTGGAACCGGCGAGCATGTTGCCCCACGTTGGCGTCGGTGGCTGGATTCCGAGGCCGAGGAACGACAGCGCCGACTCGAGCAGGATCGCCGCCGCCATCGTGAGGGTGAGGTTGACCACCACCGGCCCGACGGTGCTGGGCAGCACGTGTCGGATCACGATCCGGGTCGGGCCCGCCCCGGTCGCCCGGGCGGCCGTCACGAACTCACGGTCGCGCAGCGACAGCGTCACGCCCCGCACGATCCGAGCGAGGGGCATCCACGTCACCGCGGCGACGAGGAACACCACGGTGACGATCGAGTCGCCGAACACGCGGGCGGCGACGATCAGGAAGATGAGGGCCGGCAACGCCAGCATGAAGTCGGTGAAGCGCATCAGTACGTTGTCGATCCACCCGCCCAGGTAGCCGGCGATCGAACCGACCAGCGTCCCGAACACCCCGCTGACGACGGCCACCCCGAATCCGACCGCCAGCGACACCCGGCCGCCGTACAGGAGCCGAGAGAGTTGGTCACGGCCGAGCGAATCGGTGCCGAGCCAGTGGTCGCCGTCGGGCGACGCGAAGGTGGCCGACAGGTCCTGGTCGGTGGAGCCGTGCGGCGCCAGCAGCGGGGCGAGGGCGCACAGCGCCACGAACACCCCGAGCACGACACCCGACACGACCGCGAGTCGATGTGTGCGATAACGACGCCAGGCCATCGCAGCCTGCCCTTCCGGTGGGCGGGCGAAGCCGCCGTCCACGGGTGCGTCCGAGCGGACGGCATCGATGGGGTGGGCCATCTCAGCCGTACCTGATCCTCGGGTCGAGCACCCCGTACGCCAGGTCGGCGATCAGGTTGAACACGACGACGGCGAATGCGGTGATCATCAGCCACGGGAGGATCACCTGGTAGTCACCGCTCTGCATGGCGTCGAGGAACAGTGGACCCATGCCGGGCCACTGGAACACGGTCTCGGTGATCACGAGCCCGCCGAAGATCGCGCCGACATCTCCGGCGAGTTGCGTGGTGACCGGGATCATCGCGTTCCGCATCGCGTGGTGCGTCACGACGTGGCGCTCGGTCGCTCCCGACGCCTTGGCGGTCCGGATGTAGTCGGTGCCCATGACCTCGATCAGCGACGCTCGCATGTACCGGCTGTAGACGGCGATCAGCTGGACGGCGAGCACGAGCGCGGGCAGCACGAGGTGGCGTGCCCGGTCGACGAGGTCGAAGCCGGTGGTGCCGGGCGATCGGGCGCCCGCGGTGTAGAAGAACGGTCCGTCCAAGGCCAGCCAGTCGACGAGGTACACCCCGAAGAAGAGCTGGAGCATGATCGCGAACCAGAAGTTCGGCATCGAGAGCCCGAAGAACGCCAGACCGGTGCTGCCGTAGTCGAACGCCGAGCCGCGCCGGATCGCCGCGACCGTGCCGATCACGACGCCGATCGCGAAGCTGAACACGATCGCCGTGATGCCGAGCACGGCGGTGTTCCAGAGCGCCCTGCTGAGGATCGGCCACACGTCGCGGTTCGACACGAGCGACGTTCCCAGGTCGCCGCGCACGATGTTGCCCAGCCATCGCAGGTACTGCACGGTGGCGGAGTCGTCGAGTCCGAGCTGCTCGCGGTAGCGCTGGATGTCCTCGGCGGAGACGCGTGGGTTGCTGCGGATGCCCGCCTCGGGGCTCGTCACCGCTCGTGTCGCGGCGAACGACACGACGCTGAGCAGGAACAGGACGGGCACCGAGAAGAGCAACCGGCGGACGGCGTACGCGATCACCGACTCAATCCCCATCGATCGGTGACCGCGTACGCCGCAACCCGTCGCCTCACTCGATCAGGTACCAGTCGTACATGTTCGAGAAACCCCCGTAGGAGCTGGCGGTCCAGTCGCCGATCGGTCCGTCGAGTCGGTCGGACCGCCAGGCGGTGAGATTCGGCAGTTGGTACAGCGGGATCCAGGCCATGTCCGCCCGGGCCTCGGCGCCGATCCGCCGGATCAGGTCGAGGCGTTCGGCCGGGTCGAGCGCCCGGTCGGCCCTGCGGGTCAGGTCGGTGACCGTCGCGCTGTCCCAGGCGATGCTGTTCTGCCCCGAGAACCCGTTCGCCTCGGACGGGATCTGGTCGGCGTCGTACAGCGTCGACACCGACGGGTCCGGGCTCGCCACCTGGGCGTACAGGCCCATGCCGAAGTCGAGGGTCGGCAGACGGTTCTGGAACAGTTCGCCGGCGTCGAGGTTGTTGATCTCGAAGCGAATGCCGAAGTCGGCCACCTGCTCCTGCACGAGCGCCTGCACGTCTTCGCGACGGGAGTTCCCGGCGACCGTGTTCCATTCGATCACCAGCGGTGCACCGTCCCGCTCCCACACGCCATCACCGTTGCGGGCCCACCCGGCGTCGGTGAGGATCTGCTCGGCCCGTTCGAAATCCTGCGTGACATCGGCGAAGTCGTCGCCGCACCAGTCGCCGACGGTCGGCACCCAGCCGGCGCACTGGAGCACCTCGCCGTTCGGGTAGATCGGCTTCATCACCGTGTCGAAGATCTCCTGTCGGTCGATGGCGAAGGCCAGCGCCTCACGGACCGCGAGGTCGGCGAGGATCGGTGACTGCGGTGACCGCTGGTTCGGCCAGAGGCCCTCGAACACGACACCGCCGTCGACGACGACATCGATGCCGTCCTGGTCGAGCCGTTCGTTCACACCGGGTGATGGCTGCGGGAAGATCGCCGCCACCTCGCCGGTCTGGAGCGCGATGATCTCGGTGTCGGTGTCCTCGCGCGGGACGAACGTGACCTGATCGAGCAGCGGGACCCGGTCGGCGTCCCAGTACTCGTCGTTGCGGACCAGCACCGCCTCGTCGGTGCCCCACGACTCCAGCACCCACGGCCCGCCCGACCACGCGATCGCCTCGAGCATCTCGTCGGCGAGATCGGTGGTGTCGCCGAACTCGCCGGACTTGAGCAGGAAGCCGGTACCACCGCCGAACAGGTCGGCCCACGGTGCGTAGGGCTCGCTGAAGGTGAGCACGGCCGTCTTCGGGTCGGAGGCGTCGACGTCGGTGATCAGGTCGACGCCCGACGTCGAGAGCGTGCCGGTCGTGTCGAGGATCGCGCGCCAGGTGAACCGGACGTCGTCCGACGTGATCGGCGTGCCGTCGTTCCAGACTGCGTCGTCGCGGAGGTGGTAGGTGACCGTGAAGGGGTCGGCCGTGATCAGCCCGTTCTCGATGCTGGGCGCCTCTTCGATCACCGGCGATGCCCGGTAGTTCCCGTCGACGTCGAGCTCCATCAGGCGCGGGAGGATGTGGGCGGAGACCGACCACACCAACCACGAGGCGTTCGCGCACGAGGTGATCGGGTTCAGGCAGTCGGGCCATTGCTCGGCGGCGAACACGACGTTCCCGCCTCGATCCTCGGAGGGCGCGTCGGACGGTTCGGCGGCCGTGTCGTCGTCGCTGTCGGCTTCGGCCGTGGCGTCGGGCGCTCCGCTCGACGGTGCGTCGTCGTCACCGCCGCAGGCCGCGGCCATCAGTGCGACCGCTGCGAGCGCTGCGGTGGCTCGCGCGGCGCCGCGAGCGGCCGTGGTCCGTTGCATCTGTTCCCCCTGTGTTCGATGTTCGGGAGGAACACGCAACGCCGGAACGTCGCGGGGGACAGCCGGCTTCGGCCGGCGGCGTCAGATCGGGCCGATGAGACCGGCGGAACGTTCGGCCGGTTCGGCCGTCGGGGGCGACGCCGCGTCGGCGGAAGGCGTCGGCCGCTCGTTGATCAGTGCCGCGATCATCTGCAGCTCGTCGAGCACCGACGGGGCCTCGACGGTCGGCGCATCGACGTCGGCAGCGTCGGGATCGCCGCCGGCCGCGACCGCCGGTTCATCGCCGGACGAATCGGCGGCGACGGCAGCCGGGATGTCGCTGTGCATCGGTCGGTGGACGTCGGGCCGCATGGCCCCGATCGCGAACAGCGCTCCGGCGACGAACAGCATCGGGATCAGCGCCGGGGTGGCGAGCACGTGGAGGCGGGACCTCGCGCGGGTCGGCGCGCACGAGCCGAGCGGGGGCACCTCGATCGGGAGCTCGCGGAGTTCGCGTGCAGCGTGTTGCAGGCGATGTTCGAGGTTCATCGCACGTGCCCCATCTCGTCGAGTTTGGCGGCGAGTGCGGCCCGCCCCCGCTTGAGATGTGTCTTGACGGTCTCGGAGCCGAGTCCGAGGATCTCGGCGACCGCGCTCATCGGTTGATCTTCGACGTAGAAGAGCGCGAGCACTTCGGCCTGTCGGGGCGAGAGTTCACGCATGGCCTGCCAGACGACTTCGTCGCTGAGGGTGGGCTCGGTCGTGTCGCCGACGTCGGGGTGGAGCCGTGCCACCGCCTTGCGCTCGATCGTCTCCCGCCGCCGGTACGAGATCGAGCGGTTGATCACGACCCGACGAACCCACAGGTCGGGCCGGTCGAAGCCGACCACGCGCCGCCAGCGGGTGTGGGCCGAGACGAACGCCTCCTGGGCGAGTTCTTCGGCGATCTGCATCGACCCGCACAACGAGTACGCGAGCCGGACGACCGACGGATAGTGAGCTCGGTAGAAGGTCTCGAACTCGAGTGCCGGCTGGGTGAACGTGTCGGGCAACGAGCCGGGCGATGCGGCCTCGTCGAGCCGTTCGTTCGCCCGACGCGCGACCAGGCGTCGGCGGATGTCGATCGGCGTGGAGAGGGCCATGTGGAGTACACGCACCATGCTGCGTCCGCGGGGGACATCGCTCGGCGATCCCGTCCGGGGCGCGACACGGCCCGGACGACGGTGGTCGGCGTCGGCGTTCCCCACGGACCGAGACTACTGCCCGCCGCTCACGGCGTGCCGGTACGAACTCGGCGTGACCCCGATGTGGACGCGGAACTGTCGTGTCATCTGACTCTGGTCGTAGTACCCGCAGTCGGCCGCGATACGGGCGATCGGTAGCCGTGTGGTGGCGAGCAGCGCCGCCGCTCGCTCGGCACGGATTCGCAGGATGTACTGCTTCGGCGAGATGGCGAGTGCCCGTTGCATGGCTCGCTCGAGTCGGTCGGTGCTCATACCGGCGGCTCGGGCGAGGTCGTCGACCAGGAGCGGCCGATCCCATCGATCATGGACCAGCTCGATCGCGGCGCGCAGGCCCGTCGCGGCGTCGGCGCGATCGCCGAGCTGAGCATCGACCGAGGTCACGACCACCATCGGGCCACGGTCGGCTCGACCGGTGCGGTCGGGGCGGTCGGGGCGGTCGTGGCGCACCTTGGTGGTGAGATACCAGCGGCCGTCACCCGGATGGTCGGCGTCGGCGATCGGTTCGAGTTGGTTGCGGACGGCTTGGCCGGTGGCGAGCAGCGCACGGTCCTGGGCGTCGTACGAGGCAGCCAGGTCGGCCGGGAAGAGGTCGTGCGCCCGACGACCGAGCACGTCGCTCGCGTGCCGTCGTCGGGTGCGTCGGACGAACGCACGGTTCACGCCGACGTACACCCCGTCGTCGTTCTTCACGCACACCATCACATGTGGCACCGAACGGAACAGTTCGAGCAGCAACTCGATTGGACGTCCCAGGTCGTTCATGGTACGAATGGAGCGTAGTCGTCGTGCGTTCGTGCTAGCGGCCGGACGCCGGACGACGTTGACTGGAACTCGTGAGCAGCCAACGAGCGCCTGGTGATGACGGCATCGGCCCGGACGGCGATGCGTCGTCCGACGGTGCCCGGGCCGACGACGAACAGCGCGTCGAGACCGCCGTGGCGCTGGCCCGCCGGTGGGTCGACGACGCTGCACTGCTCGACGAACGCAGTCCGCGCTCGCAGCGGCGACGTCGCCGTCGGCTCGCCGCGCTGGTCGAAGCACCGAGTGCCGCCGACTTCACGGTCAGGTTGACCGACGAGGTCAGCCGGATGTCGCTCGCGTCGCGGGCCGCTCGTCGCTTCGCCGAGCTCGTCCACGACGCCGACCTGAGCGCGATGCCGCTCGCCGACCGGCTCCTGCTGCGTGTCGGCGCCAGGGTCGCGCCGATCGCTCCTCGGGTCGTGATGCCGCTCGTGCATCGTCGCCTGCGGGCGGAGGCCGACGGCGTGATCCTGCCGGCCGACGACCCCGGACTGGCCGATCATCTCCGCCGTCGCACGGAGGAGGGGATCCGGAGCAACGTCAACGTGCTCGGCGAGGCGATCGTCGGCGACGGCGAGGCTCGTCGTCGGTTGGCGATGGTGACCGAGCGGCTCCGGCGACCCGACGTGGACTACGTCTCGGTCAAGATCTCGGCGGTCTGCGCGTCGATCAGTCCCGTCGCGTTCGACGACACGGTCGAGCGGGTGGTCGAGCGGCTGCGGCCGCTGTATCGCTGTGCGGCGTCGTTCGATCCGCCGAAGTTCGTCAACCTCGACATGGAGGAGTACCGGGACCTGGATCTGACGATCGCCGTCTTCCGTGAGCTGCTCGACGACGAGTTCGTCGAGCTCGATGCCGGCATCGTCCTGCAGGCCTATCTGCCGGACTCGGCTGCTGCCGCGCTCGACCTCGCCACGTGGGCGCTCGAACGGCGGGAACGAGGCGGCGGACGGATCAAGATCCGCATCGTCAAGGGTGCGAACCTGGCGATGGAACACGCCGCCGCCGAACTCGCCGGGTGGCCGGCGGCGCCGTACGGGACCAAGGCCGAGGTGGACGCCAACTACAAGGCCGTGCTCGACATCCTCCGTGCGCCTCGGTTCGACGACGCCGTTCGGATCGGCGTGGCGAGTCACAACCTCTTCGACGTCGCCTGGGCGCTCGGCCTGCGAGACGAGCAGCTCGCCGCCGGGCGACCCGCCACGATCGAATTCGAGATGCTCGAAGGCATGTCACCGTCGCAGTCGGCGGTGGTGCGTGCGGCCACCGGCGACCTGCTGCTCTACTCGCCGATCGTCGGCAGCGACGATTTCGCTGCGGCGCTCGCCTATCTCGTGCGTCGGCTCGACGAGAACACCGCGCCCGACAACTTCCTCGCGCACATCATGGAACTCGCGCGCGACAGCGAGGTCTTCGCTGCCGAAGCGGCGAGGTTCGCCGCTTCGGTGCACGAGCGGCATTTGGTCTCGCACGTCAGTCGCCGGCGCGGCGACCGGGCACGTCTCGCACCACGGGGGACCACCGGAGCCTCGTCGGGTGCGTTCGTCAATGCTCCCGACACCGACTGGACCAGCGCGGCCAACCGGGCGTGGATCGCCGACGCACTCGCGGCCGACCACGGAGGTTCCGGCGGCCGCGCGATCGAGGTCGTGACCACGGCGCACGTCGACGCCACGGTCGAGCGCTCGCTCGCCGCTCACGCCCGCTGGGCGGCCACCGCCCCCGCCGCCCGGGCCGACCTCCTCGAGCGGGTCGCCGATGAGTTCGAAGCGGCCCGCGGCCGAGTGCTGGCGATCATGGCCGCCGAGGCCGGAAAGATCGTGACCCAGGGCGACCCCGAGGTGTCGGAGGCCGTCGACTTCGCTCGCTACTACGCCCGCGATGCCCGCCGCATCGTCGCCGTCGACGGGGCGACCGCTGCGCCGCGCGGTCCGATCGTCGTGACGCCGCCGTGGAACTTCCCCTTCGCGATCCCGGCAGGTGGTGTGCTGGCGGCGCTGGCCGCCGGCAACACCGCCATCCTCAAACCGGCACCCCAGACCCGTGAGACCGCCAGGGCGATCGTCGAACTCTGCTGGGCGGCGGGGGTGCCCGACGACGTCGTGCAGTTCCTCCCGGCCGCCGACGACGACGCCGGACGACGGCTCGTCACCCACCCGGACGTCGCTGCGGTCATCCTGACCGGCGCGTACGCCACCGCCGAACTGTTCCACTCGTGGCGGCCGGACCTGCGCCTGCACGCCGAGACGAGCGGTAAGAACGCGCTCGTGATCACCGCTGCCGCCGATCTCGACGAGGCGGTCGCCGATCTCGTGGCGTCGGCGTTCGGGCATGCCGGGCAGAAGTGTTCGGCCGCCAGCCTCGCGATCGTCGAAGCGCCGCTGTACGACGATCCACGCTTCCTCGAGCGCATTCGTGACGCCGCGGCGACCTTGCGGGTGGGGCCGGCCGATGACGTCGCCACCGATGTCGGTCCGCTCATCGAACCGCCGGGACCGGCGCTCGAGCGCGCGCTGACCGAACTCGACCCCGGTGAGCGCTGGCTGCTCCGTCCCGAGCTTCGCTCGGACGATCGGCGGTCGTGGACGCCTGGCGTCCGGGTCGGTGTGCGTCCGGGTTCGTGGTTCGCGCGCACCGAGTGCTTCGGCCCCGTGCTCGGCATCATGCGCGCCGACGATCTCGACCACGCGATCGTGCTCCAGAACGGCACGGAGTTCGGGTTGACCGCCGGGTTGCACTCGCTCGACCCGGCCGAGATCTCCACCTGGGTCGAGCAGGTCGAGGCCGGCAACCTGTACGTCAACCGGGGGATCACCGGCGCGATCGTGCAGCGGCAGCCGTTCGGAGGTTGGAAGCGATCGGTCGTCGGCCCGACCGCGAAGGCGGGCGGCCCGAACTACGTCGCGACCCTCGCCGGATGGAGTGATGACCCCACCGTGGCGATCGAGACGGTCGAGGCCGCATTCGCCACGTGGTGGCGAACGATCGGCCGCGCCGAGCGCGACCTCACCGGGCTGACCGTCGAGCGGAACGTGTTCCGATATCGCCCGCTGCGGGGCGGGGTCGCGGTCCGATTCGGACCGATGGCGACGGCCCGCCAGCGGTCCCTGGTCGCCACGGCCGCCGGAACCGTCGGATGCCGTCTGGTGAGCAGTGAGGCAGCGGACGAGTCGGAGCAGGAGTTCGCCGCGCGGGTGCCGGACCTCGCCGTCGACCGGTATCGCTCCGTCGGGCTGGCGGTCGAATCCGACGTCGTCGCAGCGTGTCATCGGGCGGGTGTGACCGTCGACGACGCCGACCCGGTCGCCGCCCCGGAGATCGAACTGCCGCGTTGGCTGCGCGAGCAGGCGGTGTCGACGACGATGCATCGACACGGTCGCGTCGATCACCGGGCACGACGAGCCTCCGAGCAGCCCGGCGACCGACCCGCCGGGTGATGCGCATCACCCTGCCGGGCGACGTGAACCGACCTCCCGGGGGCCCGACTCGGGCCTCCGGACCGTGTCGTTCGGGTGTTCTCCCGTTATCACGAGCGGTATCTCGTTCGGACTGTTCACGCCGGCTCGGTCGCTGCCGATGGAGATGCGATGTCGGAACCAACACTGCGCGCGAGAAGCCTCGCCATCGTGTCGTTCGCGGCAGGAATTTTGATCCTCGGCCACCTGGCCGTGGCACTCGGACCCGACGGCCACGTCGCTGCCTGGTGGCCTGCGGCGGGTGTCGCCGTCGCTGTGGTGGCGAAGTACCGGCGTGACCGCTGGTGGCTCCTCGCCGCGCTCGCGACCGCATCCGTGATCGCCAACCTGACCGGTGGACGGCCGTGGGCCGTGGCGCTCGGATTCGCCGTGGGCAACACGCTCGAGGCCGGTGTGGCCGCGGCCGTCATCGCCGGTCGTCGCGGGGCCGTCCTCGACAGTCTCGGCGACGTCGGTCGATTCGTCACGGGTGTGGTCGCCGGCGTGTCGACGATCGGGCTCGTCGCGGCGCTGACGGTCCACGCCTTCACGACCGGCGACCCGATCGACGTGCTGGTGTCCGTCGTCCCCTCGCACGCGACCGCGATCTGCCTGATCGCCCCCTTCGCGCTCTCCCGTCCGTCGCGACTCGTGCGCAACTCGGTCGAGTACGTGCTGATCTGGTCGTGTATCGCTGCGGCGACGATGCTGATCTTCGCCGTGGCCGACCGTCAGGAGTACTCGTTCCTGCTCATCCCGCTCCTGCTGTGGAGCGTCGTCCGTCTCGGGATCCGCTCGGGCACCGCACAGTTGCTGGCCGTCGGGATCGTCGCCACCACACTGACGGCGTGGGCCTCGACCGACCGGGTCGAGGTCGACGAGTGGCTCGTGCCGTTGCAGCTGTTCATCATCGCCTGCTCGGTGATGGTCATCACGGTCGGTGCGATGCTCGCCGATCGCGAGCGAGCGCTCCAGCGATCGCGAGCGAGCGAGTCGATCTACCGTGCAGGCTTCTCCGAGGCGGTCGTCGCGATGATGCTCGTCCGGGTGGAGGGCGGCATGTTGCGCGTCGCCGAGGCGAATGGCGCGGCGCGGACCTGCTTCGGGTTGGGCATCGGCGACGCCTGCACCCACATGCTCTCCGACGAGTCCGGCACCTCGATGGTCGACGTCGTCGCCCGACTCGCCCCCGGCGACGGCACGCGCGCCGAGATGCGCGGTACCGACGGCCGGCGGTGGTTCAGCGTGTCGATGAGCCGTCTCTCGGGAGCCGCCGACGACGCCACCGTCTCGCTGCAGATCGTCGAGACGACCGAGCGTCGCGACGCCGACCGCCGCCTCCGTGAAGCGGCGATCATCGATCAACTGACGAGACTGCCCAACATGACCGCCGTGCGGGCGACGCTCGCCGACGAGATCGATCGGTCGACACGGGTCGAATCGCGCGTGGCGGTCGTCGCGATCGACATCCGTGGATTCGCCTCGGTGAACGAGGTCTTCGGTCACGTCACCGGTGACCAGGTCCTGACCGCCTTCGCCTCGCGGCTGCGAGCGATGGCACGGGACGGCGACACGGTCGCGCGCGTGGGTGGTGACCGGTTCGTGATCGTGAGCCCGGTGATCGAATCGGCAGCCGCCGCGATCGAGGTCGCCGAATGCGTCTTCCAGGTGACCGAGATGCCGATCCATCTGCAGGCGCTCGACTACGAGGTGAACCTCAGCCTCGGGGTCGCGCTCGGAGAGCCGGGGATCGACGCCGAGCAGTTGCTCGCCGAGGCCGACCTGGCCGTGAATGCGGCCAAGCGCGAGGGCGCCAGGACGATCACGCTGTACTCACCCGAGCTGCGCGACGGTGCCGCCAAGCGTGTCCGCACCGTCGCCGAGCTCCGGCTCGCGATGGCGCGCAAGGAGCTCCAGGTCTTCATGCAGCCGGTGGTCGAACTCGCGACCGGTCGGGTGACCGCCGCGGAGGCCCTGGTCCGGTGGCGGCTGCCGAGCGGAGTGCTGCGACCGCCGAGCGAATGGCTGCCGCTCGTCGAGCAGACCGGCCTGATGCGGGAACTCGGGGCATGGATCCTCGACGAGTCGCTCAGGCAGGCGACCGAGTGGCTCGACACGGTCGGTCCGGCGGCAGCGCCGGCGGTCCACGTCAACGTGTCGGGGAGCCAGTTCGAATGCGACGGTTTCGCCGACCTCGTGATGTCGACGCTCGAACGTCACGGCTACCCGCCCGAGTTCCTCGTGCTCGAACTCACCGAGACCTTCCTCGCTCGGACCGGCGACACGCTCCGTAAGGAGTTCGCGACGCTGGCGAGCCGCGGCGTCAAGCTGGCCGCCGACGACTTCGGCACCGGATACAGCCCACTGTCCCGCATCGTCGAACTGCCGATCCACATGATCAAGATCGACCGACTCTTCGTCGAGGGGTTGGGCGGCGACGGTCGGTCGGCTGCTCTGGTGTCTGCGCTGATCGGGATGTCGAACGAGATGGGTATCGACGTCGTCGCCGAGGGGATCGAGACCGACGAACAGCGAGAGATCCTCGCCCGCCTCGGCTGCCGCGTCGGTCAGGGGTTCCTGTGGAGTCCTGCCGTCGATGCTCGATCGTTCCAAGATCTGGTGCTCGCACCGATCGCCATGGCGCAGCTCGAGGCGTCGGTCGAACGCTGACCGGACCGGTCAGTTCGGACGATCGCGTTGGCGCGGCGCGGCCGGGAAGTTCGGCTCGGTCAGGCCGGCGCTCGTCCAGACGACCTGTTCGAGACGAGCGAGCCCCACCTCGAGCGCCCGGGTGAGTCGGGCCTTCTGGCCGGTCGCGAGGAGATCGACGACGAGGCCGGTGAACATCGCCTTCGCCAACGAGGCCTCGGTGACCGCCGCGTCGCGCGGCACGCCTTCGTCGACGAGGCGGGTCTCGATGTTGGACCGCCAGAGCCCGACCTGTTCGCTACGCACCTGCTTGGGGAGGCCGCTCAACGTCGCCTCCATGGCGGCGGCCTCGATCCCGAGCCGGACGATCGCGAGGTTCTGCGGTGACGCGGTGATCCACCGCCACCACGAGCGCAACAGGTCGGCTTGGGACATCCGGGGCTGTCGTTCGAGCCAGCGGCGCTCGACCTCCTGCTGCACCGCTCCGGCGCGGCGCAACGCGGCGATGATCAGGTCGTCCTTCGAGCCGAAGTGGTGCACGAGCGAGTTGACACTCACCCCCAAGGCGGCGGCCATCGGGCGGAGTGACACGTTGGCGAGTCCGTGTCGGGCGAGGTGTGCAACGACCTGATCGAGGAGTCGGCCTCGACGTTCGAGATCCACGAAGCGGGCCATCGTCAGCTCCTCATCCGGTGGCCACCGGGGTCGAGCACCGGCTCGCGGAGCAGGGTGGCCGGCCGCCGCCGGCCGATGATCTCGATCTCGAACGCCCCGTCGCCCGGATCGTCAGCGACCTCCGCGTCGACGTAGCCGAGGGCGAGCGAGCGGCGGCTGTAGTGGGCGTATCCGCCGGACGTCACCCAGCCGACGACGCGCCAACCCTCCGAGCTCCGGTACCAGATCGGTTCGTCGCCGATCACATCCGCCGGGTCGTCGGGTTCGGGCACGACCTCGAAGTAGGAGAGGAGTCGGCGTGGAGCGGCACCTCGCTCGAGCGCGGTGCGGCCGATGAAGTCGTGATCGAACTTCACGTACCGGTCCATGCGCGCCTCGATGGGGGTGAAGATCGGGCGGTACTCGCGGAACCAGGTGCCGAACATCTTCTCCAGGCGCATCGTCAGGAGCGCACGAACACCGAACAGGCGGAGGCCGAGTGGCTCGCCGGCGGCCATGAGCGCGTCGAAGACGTGGCGTTGGTACTCGGGCGCCATCCAGAGTTCGTAGCCGAGGTCGCCCGTGTAGGTCATCCGGCCGACGCCGCACGGTGCCATGCCCACGTCGAAGTACCGGAAGTCCATGAAGCGGAAGTTGTCGTTCGACACGTCGAAATCGGTGACGGCCTGCAGTACCTCGCGGGAGCGCGGGCCGGCGAGCGACAGGCCGACCATCCGCTGGCCCATGACCTCGAGCGTGAACCGGGCGTCGGTCGGCATGTGCTGCAGGAACCAGCGATGGTGGCTCTCGGTCGCGCCGAGCGAACTGAAGAGGAAGAAGTCGTCGTCACCGAAGCGGCCGACGGAGAACTCGCCCATGATCCGGCCGTGCCGGTTGAGCATCGCCGTGAGGTTGATGCGACCGACCTTCGGCAGGCGGTTGGTGAACAGGCCCTGCAGCCACTCGGCAGCGCCGGGGCCGACCACCTTGAACTTCGAGAAGTTCGAGATCTCCGTGAGACCGACACCTTCGCGCACGGCGAGCGATTCTTCACCGACCAGGTCGAAGGCGTTGGAACGCCGGAAGGTGACGTTCTCGACCGGTTCCTCGCCGGGCCGCTGGAACCACAGCGGCGACTCGAGACCGAAGTCGGCGCCCCAGACGGCGTTGTGCTCGGTGAGCCGGTCGTGGATCGGGACGTGCTGGAGGTCTCGGCCTGCCGGGAGCTCTTCGTTGGGGAACGTGATGCGGAACCGCCGCCGGTAGTTCTCCTCGGCCTTCACGCGCGTGTAGGGACGCGTCGCGTACCTCCCGAACCGGGCGACGTCCATGCCCCAGATGTCGAAGCCGGGGTCGCCGTCGGTCATCCAGTTCGCGAGCGCCAGCCCGACGCCGCCGCCCTGCGAGAGGCCCGCCATGACGCCGCACGCGGTCCAGTAGTTGCGGAGACCGGGCACGGGGCCGACGAGCGGGTTGCCGTCGGGTGTGAACGTGAAGGGGCCGTTGACGATGGTCTTGATGCCGGCGGTCGCCATCGCCGGGTAGTGGCGGAATGCGACGCTCAGCTCGGGCTCGATCCGGTCGAGGTCGGGCGGCAGCAGTTCCATGTCAAAATCCCACGGCGTGGTGTGCTCGGACCAGGCTCGCGAGTTCTGCTCGTACGTGCCGAGCAGCATCCCGTCGCCTTCCTGGCGGATGTAGATCTCGCCCGTGAAGTCCATCGCCATCGGCATCTCGCGTCCGGTCGCCGCCATGTGGGCTTGCACCTCGGGCATCGGCTCGGTGACGAGATAGTGGTGCTGCATCGCGAGCACCGGGAGTTCGAGACCCGCCATCCGGCCGACTTCGCGGGCCCAGAGACCGCCGGCGTTGACGACGTGTTCGGCGTGGATCTCGCCCCGTTCGGTGATGACGGTCCAGGTGCCGTCGGAGCGCTGTTCGAGCGCACTCACCCAGTTCTGCTTCGAGATCTCGGCGCCGGCCTGGCGGGCACAGATCGCGTATGCGTTGGTGACACCGGTCGGATCGACGTGGCCCTCGACCGGATCCCACATGGCACCGAGGAAGTACTGCGTGTCGAGCAGGGGGAAGAGTTCCTGTGCCTCTTTCGGGGAGATGAGCTCGAGGTCGTCCATGCCGAGGTATCGACCGCGGGCGACCGCCATGCTGAGCCAGTCCATCCGGTCGCGGTCGGAGGCGAGCGTGATGCCGCCGGGCAGGTGGATCGAGCAGTTCTGGCCCGATCGTTCCTCGATCTGCCGGTACAGCTGCACGGTGTACTGCTGGAGCTGTGCGACGTTCGGATCGCCGTTGAGGGTGTGCATACCGCCCGCCGCGTGCCAGGTCGATCCGGCGGTCAGTTCCCTGCGTTCGACGAGGAGCACGTCGGTCCAGCCGTTCTCGGTGAGGTGGAACAGCACGGATGCGCCGACGACGCCGCCGCCGATCACCACGACCTGTGCAGACGATTTCACGTTGGTTCCTTCGTGCTCAGTAGTCGACGGGGACGCCGCCCTCGGCGGTGCGCCGGGCGACGAAGTCGGACAGTTCGGACAGGACGGCATCGGCGATCGGAGGCGGCTCGTAGTCGGCGAGCAGCTGCTTCACGAGCTGGTTGGCCTTCCGGGGCGCATCGGGGGAGCCGGCCTCGATCCACGACTCGTAGTTGCGCCAATCGCTGATCATCGGCCGATGGAACTCGGTGCGGAAACGGGCCTGGGTGTGATCGGTCCCGAAGAAGTGCCCGCCGGGACCGACCGAGGCGATCGCCTCGAACGCGAGTGTTTCGTCGTCGACGACGAACGGGTCGAGTGACGCCGACACCATGTGGAGCAGGTCGGCGTCGATCACCATCTTCTCGAAGCTCGCGTGCAGGCCACCCTCCATCCAGCCGGCCCCGTGCATCAGCAGGTTGCACCCGCCGGCGATCGCTCCGGAGATCGAGAACATCGACTCGTACGCCGCCTGGGCGTCGACCGCATTGGCCGCGCAGGTGTTGGAGCTGCGGTAGGGGACGCGATAGCGGCGGGCGAGTTGACCACCGATGATCGCCGTGCGCCAGTACTCGGGGGTCCCGAACGCAGGGGCACCTGACTGCATGTCGACGTTGGACGTGAAGCTCCCGTACACGAACGGACTGCCGGGCCGGACGATCTGGGTGAGCATCAGACCGACGAGGGCCTCGGCGTTCTGTTGGCTGAGCGCGCCGGCGAGGGTGATCGGCGCCATCGCTCCGGCGAGCGTGAACGGAGTCACGCACACCACCTGATTTCGGCTCGACATCTCGATGATCCCGTGGCTCATCGGGACGTCGAGCGTCAGCGGCGAGTTCGTGTTGATGATCGTGAAGAGACTGGGCTGCTCGTCGAGTTCGGCCTCGCTGATGCCACGTGCGATGCGGACCATCTCGATCGCGTCGCGGTTGCGTTGCCGGCCGAGCGAGTAGACGTGCAGCGCCTTGTCGGTGAGGGTCAGCAGGTCGAGGGTGGCTTCGAGATGCCGCACCGATCCGTGGATGTCGACCGGCTCGACCGGGTACCCGCCGGTGAAGTGGATCGAGTTGAGCGACTGGACCAACCGGAGCAGGTTCCGGAAGTCGTGCCGGTTGCCGGTGCGCCTCCCGCCGTCGAGGTCGGCGACGTTCGGGGCGCTCGCGACCGACCCGAACGCCAGGTGGTCGCCGCCGATCCGGAGGTCGTGCTCGGGGCGGCGAGCGTGCAGCGTGAACTCGGCGGGAGCGGTGACGATCAGTTCGTCGACCATCGCCGGGTCGAACCGGACCATGGTGCCGTCGACCGCCGCCCCGGCTTCGGCGAACAGCGAGCGTGTCTCGGGGTCGAGCACGTTCATGCCGAGTTCGCCGAGGATCCGGAGCGAGGCCCGGTGGATCGCTTCGACCTGGTCGGCGTCGGCCAACTCGGTCGGGCCGTGCAAGAGTCGCGGCTGGGCGAACGGGCGCTGTTCGGGCAGTGCCGATCGCTGACCGGTGCCGCGGCGATCGCGACCTCGCCGACGAGCCCTCGGTCCGCCCCCAGATTCGATGTGATCAACCACCACGCCCCCAGCGTCGGGCGAAATTCCCGGTACGAACGTTCCGGACACTACCCCAGCCGCCGATCGGTCGGGATCACCTGTGCGAACGACGCTGCGGCGGGTCGACGTGGCGCCCGGCCGCGTTGTCGATCGTCCGGGAACCGATGTCGATCTCGCGACGTCGAATCCTCCGATCGGCCACGGAGGTCGAGATCGATACTCACCGAGGTGGATCATGAACATTTCCAAGGGGCTGCTGCACCGGAGTCGGCCGGGTGCCGTCGACGGGCCGTCATCTTCGATGGGCGGCTCCGTGCCGCCGGCGCCCGAATCGCCCACCCGGCACGCCGGCGCGCGCTGGCCGACCGACGCCAAGGTGCTCGTCGCGCTGTTGCTCGTCGCGACCGTCGTCGCGACGATCGCTGCGGCGATCGGGGCGAGGTCCGGCGACGACGACGCCGCGACCGTCCGGTCGCTGCACGAGGAGGTCGCTTCGCTGACGGCCGCTCGCAACGAGGCCGACGCCGACGTTGCTGCGCTCGACGCCGAACTCGTGATCCTGCACCGCCAACTCGACGAGGTCGAGGCCGCGAACGACGCACTCGACGCCGAGTCGGCCGACCTCGAGGCGCAGATCGCCGCGCTGACCGAGCAAGCGGCCGGGCTGGAGGCGCAGATCGCGTCGGTGGCAGAGGAGCGCGATGCGGCTACCGCGAAGGTGGAGCAACTCGACGCCGCCCTGGTGACCGAACGCCAACGGACCACCGCTGCCGTCGCGGAACGAGACGCGTTGGCGGCCCTGTTCCCGATGACGTTCGACTCGCCGTTCGGTCTCGATGCGGCCGTCGGGGTCTACGACGTGAGCGTCTCGCGTGTCTACTGCGCCGGTCTCGCCACGTGCGCTACGACGCCGGCGCTCGCCGATCTCACGATCGCGAAGGCGTCGGGCGACAACGCCCGGTTCTCGATTCCGGAGTTCGCGTCCGGCGACATGTTCTGGGCCGACGGTGCGTACCACGCCGTCGTCGACTCGACGACGGTGTTGCCCGGGTGTGACGGCGTCGCTCGCACCGGACGGGTGTGGATGACGATCTTCCCCGGGACGATCGAGGTCGAGCGCGATCGGGTTCCCCGCGCCGTCGCCCTGCAGGGCGTGATCAGCATCGAGGCGGCGCCGGTCGGGACCTGCTCCGGTGTGCTCGCCTTCTACAGCACCGAGTTCTCACCCCACGCCTGAAGGCTCGAACGGCACGCGAAGACTCTCTCCGGTCAGCTGGGTGTGAAGTCCGTTGCGGATCGCGTGAACTGATGTGAGGAGTCGGCAAAGCCGCTCAAGCGATGCCCGTCATCGTTCGATGAACGGAGTGAGCCGCAACGAGCGGCCCACAACTCGAGAGACCGCCAACGAAGCGCCGCCGGAACCGCCTCCGCCGGCGCTTCGTCGCGTCGGTGCGTCGTCGCGTCGACTACGGCGTCGGGCCGAGCGGCAACGTGGCCAGGTAGTCGTCGAGACCGAGCCGGGCGAACCCGCTGATGTGCAGCGCCGTGCGCGCCGAAGTGGTCGCCGGTGACCGGAGCGCATCGTCGAACGCCTCGCGCAGCTCGTCGACCAGCCGATCGCCGATCGACGCGCGTGCGGTCAGCGCCGGGGTGGGGATCCGGGGGCCCACTCCGACCCGATGGAGGCCGCGGACCAGGCCGGGTTCCTCGGTCGAGATGAGCGAGAGACTCCAGGAATCGATCGACGCGAGGTCGGCCTCGCCCTTCGCCAGTGCCCGAAGGCTGTCGTGGTGCGCGGAGGTGAACGTGACCGTGCCCGGCCACGCCGCGCCGGGTCCGACGGTGGCGGCGCGCAGGCTGAGCCATCCGGACAGGCTGTCGGCGGAGTTCGCGACCGCGTGGGTGTCGGGGCTCACGAGCTCGGACAGCGGACGGTCGTCGGCGCTGAGCAGCACCGAGTGGTAGTGGCCGGGACCCTCGGCGTCGGGCAGGTCGAGCGAGAACGCCCCGACCACGTGCATGTCGTTGCGGTGCAGGGCGGCGAACGGCCACCCGCAGACGTGGGTCACGATGCAGGCGTTGTCGTACCAGCGGGCGTGGACGTCGCCGGACCGGGTCAGCGACGGGGGTGTCCACGGTGCGCGTTCGTGCACCGCGGCCCAGATCTCGTCCCAGGCCCAGGCCACCGAGGCGAAGGGATACATCCCGAGTTCGACGTGGGGGAGACCGGTCACGCGTGCGGTTCCCGGGCGGTCGGCGTCATGCCCCGATCCTAGGGAAGCGAGTGGGTTGCGCCCGGCTCCGGCGACGCCACGGTCAGTCGGTTGCCGGAGCCATGTCGTACGTGATCCAGGTCGTGCGGGTGGCGAGTTGGTCGTACACGGCTCGGGCGCGGTAGTTGTCGTCGGCGGTCGTCCACCGGATGATCGGCCAGCCGCGTTCGTGGGCGAGTTGACGCATGGCGACGAACAAGGCATCGACCGCACCGTGACCACGGTGGTCCGGGTCGACGAACAGATCGTCGAGGTAGCCCGCGACCACGCCACGCAGCGGACGCACCCACTCACGGAGATGGGCGAGAGCCTGCGGTTCGCCGACCTCGTTGCCATCGATGTCGATCGGGGCGGCGACGAGGCACTCGAGCGACCGGACCTCGTGGATCCACGACCAGATCTGTCGCTGGTGCTCGTCGGACGTCGGTGTCTCGTAGAACTCGGCGTAGCCCCGGTAGAGCCGGGTCCACGCGCCGAACTCGTCGTCGCGGACCGGCCGCACGAGCCATGTCGTCGCAGTGGTCGTCATGCGCGAACGGTACCCCGGCTCAGCCGGCCCGGCGGCGACGGATCTCCTCGGTGATCGCCGGAATCATCTCGTGGAGGTCGGCGATCACCGCGTAGCCCGCCTTGGTGACCATGTTCGCCTGCGGGTCGGTGTTGACGGCGATGATGTGCTTGCTCGCCATCGCCCCGACCCAGTGCTGGATCGCCCCGGAGATGCCGCACGCGAAGTAGACGTCGGGAGCGATGCGGGTGCCGGTCTGACCGACCTGATCGGTGTGGTTGCGCCACCCGTTGTTGGTGACCGCCCGCGAGCAGCCCACGATGCCACCGAGTTCGTCGGCCAGTTCCTGGAGCGCAGCGAAACCGTCGGCCGAACCGACACCACGACCGCCGCCGACGACGACCGGTGCGGTCGCGAGCGTCACGCCGGCCTCGCGTTCGACTCGGGCCACGATCCGGGTTCGTGCGACGGACGGATCGAGCGTGACCGTCAGCGTCGAGAGGGCTGCGGCGCTCGGGGTCTCGGCAGGCGATGCATCGGTCGAATGGTGGGCGACCGAGGCGAGGTGGACGTCGGCGGTGACCGTCGCCGACTCCAGCAGCGAGCCGCCCCAGCGGACGCGGGTCACCTCGAAGGTCTCGCCGCGCCGGAACTCGGTGACGTTCGCGCAGAACGGTGCGTCGAGCCGCGCCGCCGCCTGTGCCATGAACTCGTTGCCGCGATCGGTGCCCGTGGCGAGCACCACCGATGGCCCGAGCGCCACGACGGCCTGGGCGATGACCTCGCCCCACGCCTCGGGGCCGTAGTCGTCGAGCAGTTCGTGGTGCACCCGATGGACGACGGCTGCGCCGTACGCGCCGAGTTCGGCGGCGATGTCATCGGCCGCGGCGCCGATCGTCAACGCCTCGACGTCGACGCCGGTCTGCCCGGCCAGCGTTCGGGCGGCGGTCATCGCCTCGAGCGTCGCGGGTGCCGGCGATCCGCGGTCGTGTTCGACGACGACGAGGACGGATCCCATCACAGCACGCCGATCTCTTCGAGCACGTCGACGACGGCGGGAGCGGCGTCGGGTCCGTGACCGAGCACCACGGTCTGCGACACCCGTTCGGGCGGCGATTGCAGTCGGTCCGTGACGAGTCCGCCGGGTTCACCGGTCGGCTCGATGGTGGCGACCTCCGCCTTTTTCGACGCCAGGCGGCCGCGCATCGTGGGGTAGCGCGGCAGGTTGAGACCCTCCTTGACCCCCACCACCGCCGGGAGCGGGAGTTCGTACGCCTCGCGGCCGGCGTCGGCCTCCCGCTCGACGTGAGCGACGCCGTCGGCGACCGTCAGGCCCTTGGCGCCGTTGACCATGGGGCGACCGAGGGCGTGGGCGACGCGGATGCCGACCTGGAAGCCGCCCGAATCGGCCGACTCGTTGCCGAACAGGAGCAGGTCGAACGGACCGTCCGCGGCTTCGAGTTCGCCGACAGCGGCAGTGATCGCCCGTGCGGTACGCTGCGGATCCCAGTCGTCATCGGTGATCGGCAGGACCACGCCGCGCTGCATGCCGACGCTCACGGCGTACCGAACCTGTTCCTCGGCCTCGACGGGCCCGAGGGTCAACACGGTCGCCTCGCCACCGTGCTGTTCGACCAGCTGGGCGCCGGCCTCGACCGCACACTCCTCGTGGGGGCTCATCGTGAACCCGAGGTTGGCCGTGTCGACGTGCCGGCCGTCAGCGGTGACGTTGATCTTGGCCCCCGGCGCGGGCACCCGCTTCACGCAGACCAGCACCCTCACGACGCACTCCCCGGCCGTACGAGCGAACGGAGCGAACCCGGTTCGCTCCGTTCGGGCTCGCCAGGTGGCGGACGGTGTCCGGCGTCGACGGTCACGGCTTGAGCCTCGTGTTGTCGGGGTCGAAGGGGCCGTCGGTGCCGACGACCTTCACCGGGAACAGTTCGTTCATGTACATCACCTGGAGATCGGTACCGGGGGCGGCGAACGCGGCCGGGAGGTACGCCATCAGCAGGTGTTTGCCGACCGACGGGCCGAAGCCGGCCGAGGTGACCCGGGCGACCCGGCCGTGCGAGTCGAAGATGACGTTGCCGTCGAGATCGCAGATCGGTTCGTTGCCGCCCTGCATCCAGCGGGTGCGACCCTGCGCATCGGTCTGGTCCTCGACGGTGAGCGAGCACATGTGGACCTCGGGCTCGCCACGCTCGCGGGCGGCCAGGTAGGCCTCTTTCCCGATGAAGTCCGCTGCCTTGACCTTGGGGCGAGCGAGGCCGGCCTCGAGCGGGTTGTATTCGCTCTCGAGTTCGGCGCCCTGCAGGCGATACCCCTTCTCGAGGCGGCCCGAGGTTCCGTACACGCCGCCTCCCGTCGGGCGGATGCCGTGCTCGGCCCCTGCCGCCATGAGCGCGTCCCACAGCTTCGGCGCGTCGTCCCAGTCGACGTAGATCTCCCAGCCGGTGTCGCCGACGTACGAGATCCGGAACAGCGCTGCGTCGATCGTCTCGTCGCCGCACGCGATCCGGACCTTGACGATCGATCCGTACGGCGAACCGTCGTGGCTCAGGTCGGCGTCGGTCAACCGGCCGAGCACCGCCGGCGCCTTCGGGCCCCACAGCCCGAGGGTCGAGAACTCGAGCGTCTTGTCGGTCACGGTGACCGATCCGTCCTTCGGCATGTGCTTACGGATCCAGTGCAGGTCGCGACCGCCGTCGAACACGCCGGTGACGACGTTGACCGTGTCGTCGGCGACCCGCTGCATCGTGAGGTCGGAATGGAAACCGCCGTCGGGCGTCAGCCACGGGGTGTACGTCGCGCGCCCGACCGGTCCGATCTTGTTGACCGAGAGGTAGTCGGCGAACTCGACGGCACCCGGGCCGGTGAGCTGGAAGATCTGGAACGCGGACAGGTCGACGAGGCCACAGTTGGAACGCATGTTGAGGTGTTCGCCGACGGTGATCGGGCTCCACCAGCGGTTGTCCCACTCGACCTCGCGCTGGGCGACGTCGTAGCGCTCGATCAGGTCGGCGTTGCTCTCGTACCACTGCGGCCGCTCCCAGGTGCGGGCCTGGAAGAAGAACGCGCCGAGCGCCTCCTGGCGGGAGAACAGCGGCGACACCTGGAGGTTGCGTCGTCCCTCCCACTGCTCGGCCGGATGCACGATGCCGTACGTCTTGTTGAAGTGCTCTTCGGCGCGGGCCCAGATGTGTTCGTCGTTGCGTTCCTGGTCGTAGAAGCGGGCGATGTCGGCACCGTGGGCGTCGATCACGCGCGGGTAGCCGTACGTCATCCATTCAGCGACGACCTGTGCCATACCGGGGCCCTCCTTCACCCAGACCGCAGCTGCCGACCACAGGTTGCGCACCTCGGCGGTCTCGCCGAGGCATGGCATCGCATCGGGGGTGAGGGACAGCAGACCGTTGATCGCGTACTTGATCTCGGCGTCGCCGAGCATGTCCATCAACTCGATCGCCTGCTCCATCTGGTCGTCGAAGTCGTCTTGGGTGAACGGCATCTCGGTGGGGGAGAGTGCGGCTTCCTCGTTGGAGGGGATGTCGTCTGGGTGGTGGAGGATCGGGCGGTGGGCGTAGGAGCCGACCTCCATCGACCCGGCAGACTGCCGCTCGTAACAGAACGTGTCCATGTCGCGGACGATCGGGTACCCGATCTCGCTGTTGGTCTCGACGAGCACGTCCATCGGGCCGACGTCGGCCATCTGGTGCACGGCGGGGACCAGCGGGATCGTGGCGCCGGCCATGTTGGCGATCCGGTTCGACCACACGCCGCAGGCGATCACGACGTACTCGGCCTCGATCCGTCCCCTGTCGGTGACGACCGCCGTGACCTTCCTGAGCCCCGTCCCGGGTTCGTCGTCGGTCTCGACGTCGAGCACCTCGGTGTTGGCGAACACCTGCATGCCCGTTCGTTCGATCGCCTCGTTGCGGAACAGGGTGCCCGTGTCGAGTGAATCGACCACCGACACGCTCGGGCAGTAGAACCCCCCGAGGATCACGTCGTCGTTGATGAACGGCACGAGCTCTTTGACCTCGGCGGGGGTGAGCAACTCGGCGTCGACCCCCCAGGCCGCGGCCGACGTCATCCGCCGCTGGAACTCGTCCATGCGCTCCTGGCTGCGGGCGACCTCGATGCCGCCGCAGTCGACCGATCGTTCGGCGGCGCGGTACTGATCGGCCGACTGCACGCCGAGTAACGCCATCTCCTTGTTGTGGTCGACCGGGAAGATGAAGTTCGACGCATGACCGGTGGAACCACCGGGGTTGGGCAGTGGGCCCTTGTCGAGCAGCACCAGATCGGTCCAGCCGAGGCGGGCGAGATGCCCGGCCAGGCAGTTGCCGACGATGCCGGCACCGATGATGACGCATCGCGCCGTCGATGGAACGGTGTCGCTCACGTGAGACCCCCGAGACTCGATCACGGGTTGTGTCAGGCACAACTCGTGATGGTTGATATATCATGAATGTATCACGACCGAATCGCTGAGTACACAGGCCTATGAACGCGTGCGCCGGATGATCGTCCGGCTCGACCTCGCGCCCGGAGCAGTGCTGCACGAGCACGAACTGCAGGCCGCGCTCGGTATCGGTCGGACCCCGATCCGTGAGGCCTTGCAGCGGCTCGCCCGCGACCAGTTCGTCACCGTGCTGCCGAGGCGCGGGATGTTCGTGTCGTCGATCGACGTCGACGACCTGTCGACGCTGTACGAGACGCGAGCCGTCATGGAGCCCTACGCCGCCCGACTCGCCTGTCGCCGTGGCACCGCCGAGCACTGGTCGGAGATGAGCGACCTGATCGAACAATCGCTCCGGCCAGGCGTCGCACCCGACGAACTCCTGGCCGTCGACCGACGTTGCCACGAGATCATCTGGGCGGCCGCCGGGAACCGGTTCCTCACCGACACGCTCGACAACCTGTACGCCCACAGCGATCGTGTGTGGCACATGTACCTGGCCGAGGTGGCCGACACCCGGCACGCGGTCGACGAGCACATCGGGATCCTCGAACTCCTGCGCGCCGGTGATGCCGATGCCGGCGCACGCGCGGTCGAAGCGCACGTGCGCTCGTTCGACCAGCAGGTGCGTGACGCCGTCACGAGTCGCCTGGCCTCGCCCCTCGCCGGCGCCTGAGGCGGCTCACCGTCGTGGCCGGCGCGCCCGCAGCGGCGACCGACGGACGATCGTGATGATGCACGTGTCGATGCGCGGCCGCGGGCGGAACGCCGACCGTGGCAGCGGCGTGACCGTCGACACCGCCCACCGACCCTCGGGACGGTCGAGCCGTCGTCGCCACACCGAGGCGACCGAACGGGGCACGACCAGATCGGCGCGCTCGAGTCGGCTGCCGGGCGACGTGAGCCGCACGAGGATCGCGGAGATGCCGTCGAACGGCGGATTTGCGACCACGCCGAACGGGCGGGTCGGCAGGCGGAGATCCCGGACGTCGGCGCGGACCACCTTGACGTTCGATCCCGTGCAGGTCCGGCGGAGCAGTTCCGCCCGGTCCGGATGGAGTTCGAACGCGATCACACGAGCTCCGGTGGCAGCGAGCCGGTGGGTGATCACACCGTCGCCCGCACCCAGATCGAGCACGATGTCCCCCGGTCCGACGGCGCTCCGCTCGACCAGGGTCTGGGCGACGTGGTCAGCGAGCCGGTGCCAACCCCACGACCGTCGCAGCGGACGGCCGGACACGGCGGAACACGATCATGATCGACATGTCGACCATCGTCGCGTGGTCGAGGAGGCGCCGGCGGGTGGGTTTCAGGTCTCTTCGAGGCCGGCGACGGAGAGGGCACCATGGTCGGTGCCGGGATCGGACGCCTCGAACGTGGTTGCGAGCGCTCGAGCGATCTCCGCGTAGCGAACCAGGAAGCGGCGCTCGTCGAGTCGCTTGCGCCGCATCCACGACGTGACCTCGTCGTTGCACTTGCTCGCGTTGCACGACCGGCACGCGGGCACGATGTTGTCGAGCGTGTAGCGGCCGCCCCGGGAGAGCGCCATGACGCAGTCCTTCTGCAGCGGCCGGTCGGTCTCGCCGCAGTACGCGCAACCGCCCCACGCGTCGACGAGTGCCGACCACTGTGCTGCGTCGAGGTCGTGCTCGACGCGCTGCATCCGACGCTGCCGTTTGCGCGAGGCCCGCGCCCGACGGGTGTTCTTGGCGGCCACGTCGGCAGGCTACGACGTCACCGACTGCCGTCGGGCCATACCGCTTCGGTGGTCAGTTCGCGCAGTACCGCAGTTCGGTGAAGCGCCCACGGAACTCGCCGACCGCCGCCGCGACCGTCTCGGGGTCGTCGTCGCCGGTCCAGGCGCGGGCGACGAGCTCGGCCAGCTCCGGCATCGTGTCGGCGTCCATGCCCCAGCGGACCGTCTCGTTGGTGCCGACGCGGACGCCGGCACCGGCGTCGTCCGGGAGACCGATCGCGGACGTCAGCAGATTCGACCGCCGGAGCCGCCGGGCAGCGCCGTGTCCGTCGTCGTCGGGAGCGCGCAGTGCGAACGCGTGCGAGCGCGTGGCGGCGCCGTCGTCGGATCGGTGCACCGGGAGACCACGACGCCGCAGCTCGTCGGCCAGTCGCTGTGCGGCGTCGACCATGCCGGTGGCGTACTCGGTGCCGCACGCGAGCCAGTCGCCGAGCGTGACCGCGAGCGCAGCGGTGTTCGCGGCATCGAAGTTCGCGGTCAACCCGGGAAACGCGATCGAGTCGACACGTTCCGCGATCGCGGCGTCGTTGGTGACGAGCAGCCCGGCGGGCGGACCGGCCAGGCTCTTGTAGGCGCTCATCGTCATCACGTGGGCGCCTTCGTCGAGCGGATTCGGCCACACACCGCCGGCGATCAGCCCGGACAGGTGGGCCGCGTCGAACAGCAGCACGGCGCCGACCTCGTCGGCGATCTCGCGCAGCCTCCCGACGGGGTGGTGGGTCAGGTTGAGGCTCCCGCCGATCGAGATCAAGGAGGGTCGTTCACGACGGGCCAGCGACCTGACGCCGTCGACGTCGACGGTGTACCTCCCGGGATCGACCGGTGCTTCGTGGATCTCGAGCCCGAACCACCCGGCGGCACCGGCCGTGTTGTGGGTGACGTGTCCGCCGATCGTCGCCCCCGGGACGATGATCGGGTCACCTGGCCGGCACGTCGCCATGAACGCGTAGAGGTTGGCGAGGGCACCCGACCCGACGCGCACCTCGGCGAACGCCGCGTGGAACACCCGGGCGGCCAACTCGGCGGCGATGACCTCGATCTCCTCGATCGCCTCGAGGCCCATCTCGTACTTGTCGCCGGGGTATCCGAGCGACGGGCGCGATCCGAGACCCGATGCCAGCAGCGCCTCCGCCCGGGGATTCATCGTGTTCGCCGCCGGGTTGAGGTTGACGCAGTCGACGTCGTGGATGCGGCGATTCGCAGCGGCCAGCGACTCGATGCGGGCGGCGATGCCCGAACCGTCGTGCGCGCCGTCGACCACCGACTCGGCGATCCGCTGTACGAGCCGTTCACTGGATTCCGGAACCCATGATCGATGAGCGAGGTTCGCCATGCGACGGAAACTACCGTCAGCGGCCCGCGGGATAGCGTTCGCCGCCATGCCGCATGCACTCGTCCGACGTCCCGGGCCACGCCTCGCCGACGGACTCCTCACCCACCAAGCCCGTGTCCCGGTCGACGTGGAACTCGCCGAGCGCCAGTGGCAGCGATACGTCGAGGCGCTGCGGTCGGCCGGATGGGATGTCACGGAGGTGGACCCGGCCGACGACTGCGCCGACGCCGTGTTCGTCGAGGACGCGTTGGTGCTGTTCGGCGACCTCGCCGTCGTCACGCTGCCCGGTGCGCCCTCCCGTCGCCCCGAGACCGAGGCTGCCGAACGCGCCGCCGCGCAACTCGGTCTCACCGTCGCCCGGATCACACAGCCGGCCACGCTCGACGGCGGCGACGTATTGAAGATCGATCGGACCGCCTACGTGGGCGTCGGTGGTCGCACCGACCACGCGGCCGTCGAGCAGCTCACGTCGCTGCTCGAGCCGCGCGGCTGGACGGTGGTCGGTGTACCGATCTCGAAGGTGTTGCACCTGAAGTCGGCGGTCACCGCCCTGCCCGACGGCACGGTCATCGGTCACCCGGACTTCGTCGACGACCCGTCGGTGTTCCCGAAATTCGCCGAGGTCCCCGAGCCGTCCGGCTCCCACGTCGTGCTGCTCGACGAGCGCCGACTCCTGATGGCCGCCGACGCCCCGCGGTCGGCCGAACGGTTCCGGTCGATGGGATACGACGTGGTCGAGGTCGACATCTCGGAGTTCGAGAAGCTCGAGGGATGTGTCACCTGCCTGTCGGTGCGCCACCGGGGTTGACGTCCGGCCAGAATCGACGGATGGACAACCCACTCGATCAGTTCCGCCTCGACGGTCAGGTCGCGCTCGTCACCGGGGCATCGGCCGGCCTCGGCGCCCGGTTCGCCCGGGTCCTGCACGCCGTCGGTGCGACCGTGGTGGTGTCGGCACGTCGCGCCGAACGACTCGACGCGCTGGTCGCCGAACTGCCCGGCGCGGTTGCGATCACCGCCGACATGGCGGTGGCCGCCGACCGCGAACGGCTGGTCGCCGAGGCACTCGAGCAGGCGGGCCGCATCGACGTGCTGGTCAACAACGCCGGCATCAGCTACACGGTCGGACTGGCCGACGAGACGCTCGAACAGTTCGAACAGGTGATGCAGGTCAACACGGTCGCCGTCTGGCACCTCACGAAACTGTGCGCGGCCGGCATGGTCGACCGTGGGAGCGGGTCGATCGTCAACGTGGCGTCGATGCTCGGACACGTCGGGTCGGCCCCGATCAAGCAGGCCAACTACTGCGCCAGCAAGGGGGCGGTCGTCAACATGACCCGCGAGCTCGCCCTGCAGCTGGCCCGCAAGGGCGTGCGGGTGAATGCGCTCTGTCCCGGCTACTTCCCGTCGGAGATGACCGAACCGATGCAGGGCGACGAGGGCAGTGATCACTACATCCGGACCTACTCCGGCATCCCGCGCATGGGCGAGGAGCACGAGCTCGACGGCGCGCTGCTCCTCCTGGCATCACCCGCCGGGTCGTACATGACCGGCCACTCGCTGCTGGTCGACGGCGGATTCACCGCCCGCTGACCCTCAAGCCGAGGCCCGTTCGTCCCGATGATCTGACAGCATGGGACCACACATGGATGTGACGGAACGCGCCACCATCGAGCACCAACCGACCAACGGGGACCAGGCTCCCGAGCCCGCTCGCGCCGTCGCGCAGGTGGCGACGATGGCGAGCCGCATCTCCGACGCGGTCGCGTCGGTGCTCGCCGGGCGCGCCGAGGCGACCTCGACGTCGCTCGCCTGCCTGTTCTCGGGAGGCCACCTGCTGATCGAAGACATCCCGGGCGTCGGCAAGACCCTGCTCGCACAGACCCTCGCTCGATCCGTCGGCGGGTCGTTCCACCGCATCCAGGGCACCCCCGACCTGCTGCCGGGCGACGTGACCGGCACGATGGTGCCGCAGGGGGATGGTTTCGAACTCGTCTTCCGGCCCGGACCGATCTTCTCCAACCTCGTCGTGTTCGACGAACTCAACCGCGCCAACCCACGCACCCAGTCGGCGCTCCTCGAAGCCACCGAAGAAGCTGCGGTCACCGTCGACGGCGAGACGCGGGCGTTGCCGTCGCCCTTCCTGCTCGTCGCGACGCAGAACCCGATCGAGATGACCGGCACCTACCCGTTGGGAGAAGGGGCGCTCGACCGCTTCGCCGCGGTGGTGACACCCGGTCGGGCGTCCGCCGACGAGGAGGTCGAGGTGCTGACCGGGCGCCGCGGCCGATCCGCACTCGCAGCGGTGCAACCGGTCGTCGACATCACCGACGTCGCAGCCGCCCGCACGATCGTCCGTGACGTCTACCTGGCCGACCCGATCGCCCGATACGTCGTGTCACTGTTGGATGCGACGCGCGAGCACCCGCGGGTACGGCTCGGCGCGTCGACCCGAGGTGGCGTCGCACTGATCGGTCTGGCCAAGGCGCGCGCTGCGATGGCCGGGCGGCACTATGTCATCCCCGACGACATCACGACCCTCGCCGGCGCAGCGCTGTCCCACCGGGTCATCGTCGCCGGTGGTTCGGGGTCGGTTCAGGCCGGTCGCGCCGTGGTGAGCGAGTGCCTCGACACGGTGCCGCCACCGACGGCGTGATGCCGTGATCCGTCCGGTCGGCATTTCCGCAGGCGGTCTCGGCCTCGCGCTGGGATGGATCGGCGGCGTCGCGATCGCACAACTCACCGGCGCCACGCCGGTCGTCATCGTGCTCGCTGCCGGCGTCGTGCTCATGGCAGGTGCCGTGCTCGACGGGTGGTTCAGCGCGCTCCGGACGAAGGTCGGTGACGCGGCGCTCCCGCACGCGTCCGACCAGGGCACTCCGGTGCCGCTCTCGATCGACGTGGCATCGCCCCGCCCCGTGTTCGTCGAGGTCCTCGTCCGCGGTGAACGGGTCGCCCAGGGCTGGTCGGGTGCAACCCGATTCGCCGACGAGGCCACGTTCCGGCGCCGCGGCGCGGTCGACGAACTGCACGTGCGCGTCAAGACGGCCGGCCTCCTCGGTCTGGTCTGGTGGGGACGCCGCGTCGTCGTGCCGATCGGCCGCCACCTCGTCGCACCGCCGATGCACGATGGTCGCGTCCCGATCGAACGGGCCGGCCGCGCCGCCGACGGCGACCTGGCCGGTGCCAGCGGTGCGATCAGCGGCGAGATCGACGGCATTCGCCCCTGGCGCGACGGCGACAGCGAGAAGTTCGTCCACTGGTCGTCGTCGATCCGCTCGGGTGAACTCATGGTGCACGACCGACGACAGAACGCCGACCAGCAGTGGATCGTGCGAGCGAGGTCGGGAACGGCCGACCCGGACGAGGAGGCCGGAGCTGCTCGCCGGGCGATCGCCGGTGGGCTCCGGTCCGGTGTCGCAGTGCTCGCCGCAGTCGATCAGGAGGTTCCCGCACCGATCGACAATCTCGACGCTGCGACCGAGTGGGTGGCGCTCGCCCCGCTGGGCGTGGCGCGTGCGCCGTCTCGAGGCTGGCGTGATCGATTCCGGCGGGTCGAGCCCGACGCCACGGCAACACGGCAGGCGCGCTGGTGGGCCGCGGCGGCCACGCTGGTGTCGTTGCTGATGCTGACGACGTCGTTGTCGTACACGAACGTCGCCCACGGATTGGTCGTCCTCGGTGTGCTCGCGGGGGCAGCGGTCTCGGCCCGGTCGCTGGAGACGGGCGAGCCGCCGTCGGTGTTGATCCGCACGCTCGTCGGGCTCGGTGCGCTGGCTGCGTTCGTGCTGGTGGTCGCCGCGTCGGGTCGCCTCGACGGGCTGCTCGCCGTGTTGCGCGGACCGCTGCCGCAGCTCCTGATCCTGCTGATCATCCTGCACGGGTTCGAGTGCCGGGATCGACGAACGGCCAGGGTCGGGCTCGGCATTTCGGCCGTCGTCCTGATGTACGCCTCCGGGCTCCGTGTCGACGGTGCGATCACGTGGTGGTTGCTGGCGTGGGCGTTCACCTTCGGCGTCGCCATGGCCAAGCTGTCGGTGCCGACCGCCCGCGCGACGTCGCCGGGTCGTCCACGCCGCAGCTTCGTCCGCACGTGGGCGGTCAGGACGTCCGGCGTCGGCGTCGCCGGGGTCGCGACCGTCGCGCTGCTGGCCGTGGTGCCGATCCCCGACGGCCCGGCGCGGCTGACGCTGCCGACACTGATCGAGGACGCCGACAACGTCCCGACGACGGGCGGGATCGCCGGGCCCGACGGTGAGTCGCGCGGTGCCGGCGACGCCACGGTCGAACCCGGTTCGGATCGTGCGCCGGCGGGTCAGGCGGGCGGCTACACCGGATTCGCCGAGACCATGGACACGTCGGTGCGCGGCAATCTCAGCGACGAGATCGTGATGCGTGTCCGAGCGCCCGAACCCGACTACTGGCGCGGGCAGACGTTCTCGCGATTCGACGGCCGGCGCTGGTACGCCGATCCGCAGATCGGCACGCCTCGACGCGGGCCGACGATCGACGTGCCGCCCGCCGACGGTGTGATCCCGGTCGGGAGTGGCATCGTCGTCGACCGGTTCGTGCAGACCTACTTCCTCGAAACCGACATGCCCAATGTGGTGTTCCACGCCGGCCGGCCGACCCAGGTCGTCGCCGAGACCGATGTCTGGACCCGACCGGACGGGGCGCTGCGGGCGACGACCGTGCTGCCGGACGGCTCGATCTACACCGTGGTGTCCGATCGGGTTCGGGTCGACGCCGCGATCCTCCGACGGCAGGGTCTGATCGGCCCGCGGCTGAGCGACCTCGGGCGCGAGGTGTTCGCCCGCTATCTCGAGGTGCCGGCATCGACGACGCCCGAGACGATCGCGCTCGCGAACGAACTCGCGGCCGACGCAGGGTCGACCTACGACGTCGTTCGGGCCTACGAGGGCTGGTTGGAGGCCAACGTCGAGTACGACCTGAACGCACCGCTGCCCGACGCCGGCGAGGATGCCGTGCACGACTTCCTCTTCGACTCGCAGCTCGGATTCTGCGAACAGATCGCCTCGGCGCTCACGATCATGCTGCGGACACAGGGTGTGCCGGCGCGGTTGGCGACCGGCTACGTGTCGGGTACACGCGACGAGGTCGCCGGAGTGTTCGAGGTCCGTGCCAGCGACGCACATGCGTGGGTCGAGGTCTGGTTCCCCCAGACCGGTTGGCAGGCGTTCGATCCGACGGCCGGCGTCCCGCTCTCGGCCGACGCCGAACGGGGATCGGTCGGCGCCGATCTGGCCGGCGCCCTCGGTGGCTTCGTCGGAGACCATCCGCTGCGGGTCGCCCTCACCGTGGGCGGACTGTTCGCCGCCGTCGTGGCCCTGCAGCTCCTCCGTCTCGCAGTCGAGCGTCGACGTCGTGGACGGTGGGGTGTGCTCCAGGATCGCTTCGCCGCGCTCGCAGCGCGACGAGGTGCCGCCGGCACCGCGCCGAACCCGGCGCTCGCCGCTGCCTGGTCGGGCGCCGACGACGAATCGGTCGCCCGCGACGTCGCCGACCGGCTCGACAGGATCGCGTTCGACCCGGCCTTCGCCGACGAAGATCGCATCTTCCGCGACACCCGCAAGCTCGTCAGCACGTTGCGCTCGTCCGATCGGTAGTCTCACCGCGTGAAGCGGTCTCGGGTCCTCCAGTTCGGGTTCATGACCGCCCTCCTCGCCTCCGGGTACGGCGTGATGTTCACGGTGCTCGACGACTTCCGCGACGAGTACGGCATCGCCGCCCACTGGCTCGGGCTGATCGTCGGCATCGGGTTCCTGTCGGGCTTCCTGTCACAGGTCTTCATCGCCCCGATCGCCGACCGCGGCCACGCCAAGCACATGGTGATGCTCGGTTTGGTGCTCAACCTGGTCGGCCTGCTCGGCATGGCCGCCGGCGAGACGTTGGAGGTGCTGCTCATCGCCCGGTTCGTCTCCGGCATCGGCATGGGGATGGCCGTGCCGGCGGTTCGCCGCATCGTCGTCAACGAAGACCCCGGGAACCTCGGCTCGAACCTCGGGCTCCTGCTCGCCGCCGACGTCGGCGGGTTCGCCGCCGGCCCGGCGATCTCGGCTCTGCTCGTCCCCACGTTCGGGATCCCGGCGCCGTTCCTGTTCATCGCCGGGGCGACCCTGCTGTGCCTGCCGTTCATGTGGCGTGTCCAGGTGACCGAGGCCACGGAGGCCCCTGTTCGCCGGTTCGCGTTCGACCTCCTCCGCGACCCGCCGATGATCGCCGGGCTGATGATGGGTGCGGCCGTCTTCTTGATGATCGGCACGTTCGACGCGCTCTGGGCGATCGTGCTCGACGACCTCGACGCCAGCGAATGGGTCGCCAACATCGGGATCACGCTGTTCGCGCTGCCGCTGGTGTTCCTGAGCTCGTGGGGTGGACGCCTCGCGCAGCGCATCGGTCCGTTCCGACTCGGTCCGATCGGGCTGCTGTTCGGCGCCGTGTTCATGTTCTCCTACGGGCTGCTGCCGACCGGGATCGCCATGTTCTGTGTCGGGATCCTGCATGGCATCAACGACGGCATCACCGTGTCGAGCACCGGCGTCGCGGTCGGTCTCGCAGCCCCGGCCGACCGCCAGGCGGGCGCCCAGGGCATGCTCGGGGCGGCGGAAACCCTGACGGCGGGCATCACCGCCGTGGCCGCCGGTGTGTTCTACACGGTCGGTGGCCGCACGCTGGCGTACACGCTCTGCGCGGTCATCATGGTCCTGCTCGCCGTCGGCGCATACGTGCTGGTCGGCCCGGAGTACCGCAACCGCCAGGCGCTCCACCTCGACGACGCCGTCGTGAACGATCCGGCGTCGGCGGTCACCGGCCACGCCTGACCCCGACGGTGACTCCCTTCACGCCCCTCGAGCCGCTCGGGCCACTCGACGGTCGCTTCGGGCAGCGGTTTCAGTCGGCGGCGTCGTCCATCGGGTCGGCGGTGACCTGGCCGTCGATCCGTTCGCGCAGCAGATCGGCGTGGCCGTTGTGCTGGGCGTACTCCTCGATCATGTGGATCAGCACCCATCGCAGGGAGAGCGGACCGCGCCACCGTTCGACGCCGGTCATGTCGAGATCGACCGCCTCGGTGACGAACCGTTCGGCGAACTCGACCTCTTGCCAGAACGTCCGCCACGCCTCGTCGACCTGGTGCGGGTCGGCCGCAGCGTCGTGGATGTCGGCGTCGGGATCTTCGGCGGTGCCGTAGTAGCGGGGGACCGATCCGCCCGCCATCACGTTGCGGAACCAGTTGCGCTCGACCTCGGCCATGTGGCGGAGCAGACCCAGCAGTGAGAGCGCCGACGGTTCGGCCGAGCGGCGGGCGAGTTGCTCGGCGTCGAGCCCGTCGCACTTGCCGGCGAGGTAGCGCCGTTGGAGGCCGAGGAAGTGCGTGAGCGCAGTCCGCTCGTCGCCCGTCGCGACCGGATCGAAGTCGGGGTAGGGCCAGTCGTCGGGGCGTTCCATGTGATCAGTGTCTCACGCGGTTCCCTCGTCGGGTTCCGAACCGGAGCGGGTGAGCCGTGGGAGCAGGAATCCGAGTCGGAGCAGGCCGATGCCCACCAGGAAGAACAGACCGGCGCGCCACAGGGTGTCGACCTCCTGCAGATCGACGGTGAGGAGCTTGCCGACGGTCAGGGCGAGCACGGCCAGACCGGTGGTCGCCGCGTCGGCGCGCTTGCGCACCGCCCCGGTGACGAACACGGCGGTGCCGACCGACGCCCAGATGACCGACACGACCGCCTGGCCCTGGGGAACGTGGACGAACACCGAACCGACCCACACGAGGAACAGGGTGAGGGTCGCGACCGCGCCGGCGCGGCGGACGTCGCGTTCTCCGATGAACCGGATGCCGACCGCCAGCGCCACGACCACCAACAGGTGGGCGAGGTCGTCGCCCCACGCAACGTCGTCGGCCCACGCGTCGATCGTCGCGGCGAGGGTGTCGGCGGTCGCGATCGTGGCGAGCACGGCAGCGTTGACGAGCACTCGGATGTTGCGCCCGAGCGCCCTGCTCAGGAGGATCAACCCGGCGGCCTGGACGGCCAACGCCACGAAGACCGCCGTCGCCGACAACAGCACGGTGATCCCGATCGAGCACGTGACGCTCGCTCCGAGTGCCAGCGACACCGAGTGCGGCCGTCCGATGCGGAGGACGATCGCCGCCCCGGCGGTGACGGCGGCGATCGCGAAGGCGGTCATCGCGATCGGCGTGTCGCTGTGGTCGTCGAGGAACCCGATCAGCGTGATCATGAACGCCCAAGGCGCCGCGAGCGCCGCGAGCTGGACCTCGAACTGCTGCCACCGCGACGTCATGTCGCCGATGCTGGGGACGACGAACAGCGAGCCGACCAGCAACACCGTGGCCGCCGCCACCACGGATGTTTCGCCGATGCCGGCCGACTCGCCCGACAGCACCAGGAGGGCGATCATCCCGACCGCGTGCGCGAGCGGACGGACCGCGAACCAGCGACGCTCGATCGACAGCGCGATGCCGGCGCCGACGACCACGACGAACCAGACGGTCGTCGTGACGAACGGAGCGTCGTCGGCGTGAGCGCCGATGACCGCCCACGCGGTCGATCCGCCGGCGAGGGTCGCTGCCGCGACCCATTCCGATCGGATCGATCGAGCGAGAACGAGTCCGCCGGCTGCGATCACGGCGGTGGCGGCGAACGCGGCCGCCTCGTCGGCGCGGTCGAGGAACAGGTCGGAGGCGAACGTGGTGAAGAACGCGAGCACCCCTCCCGAACAGAGCGCGTGTGTCCAGGCAGGTCGCGTCGACCGGAGACGGAGTCCGGTCGCGATGAACGCTGCCGACACGAGCAGTGCTCCGGCGAGCTGCAGCTCCGGCCCGATCCAGTCACGGCTGATCGCGGTGCTGACGGCGAATCCGACGGCGAGCACGACGAGGCCGACGCCGCCCCACTTGAGCACCGACTCGCTGTCGATCCGCAGCGGGGCCCGCGCCGCCCGTCGCTCGGGGACCGGTGCCGTGGGTGCCTTCGGCCGTGGTGCCGGCCATGGCGAACGCTCGGTCGTCGGGGGCACCTGGACGGGCGTCGTGGCACCCTCCAGTCGGGTCCGGAGGCGTTCGACCTCCTGGTCGAGGCGGGCGACGCGCAGTTCCAGCTCTGCGACACGATCGACCCCGTCGTCGTCCATACGTCCATCCTGACACTCGGCCGGAGGCCACACACGGGGCGGAGGTCCCGACGCCGTGCCGGCGGCGCCGAGTGACGGCGCTGGCGTCGTCGTGATGGTCAGTGGCGTTCTTCGGCGAGCAGACTCCGGCGAACCTTGCCGGCGTCGTCACGTACGGGCTCGCTCACGAACTCGTACGTCGAGGGGGCCTTGTACGACACGAGCCGCTCGGCCACGTGCACGCGCAACTGGGCCTCGTCGACGCCATCGGGTACATCGACGATCGCGTGCACGCGCTGGCCGAGATCCTCGTCGGCGATACCGATGACGGCGCAGCTGCGCACGGCCGGGTGCTCGTCGAGCGCCGCCTCGACCTCGGCCGGATACACATTGGCGCCGCCACGCAGGATCAGGTCCTTGCGGCGGTCGGCGAGGTAGACGTATCCGTCGTCGTCCATCCAGCCCAGGTCGCCGAGACTCTCCCATTCGGTGTCGGCGAGGGCCTTCGGTTCGGCGCCGATGTACGCGTACGTCGAGCCGGGGCCGGCGTCGGCGAGCATGTAGATCTCACCGATCTCGCCGGCCGGCAGGTCGTTGCCGTCGTCGCCGACCACCTTCATCCTGCCGACGATCGGCCTGCCGACCGAGCCGTGATGGTCGAGCCACTCGCGGCCGGTGATCCAGGTGATCGCCTGGACCTCGGTGCCCGCGTACAGCTCGCACAGCACGTCGGGTCCGACCCAGTGGATCCACTCCTCCTTGAGCCACGGCGGACACGGAGCGGCCATGTGCACGGCGACCTCCAACGACGACATGTCTGCCGCGGCGCGCACTTCGGCCGGCAGCTTCCAGATCCGTGCCATCATCGTCGGCACCATGTAGAGGTACTTCGGACGGTGTTCGGTGATTGCGTCGAGGACCTGCTCGGGGACGAACCGCGGGAAGTTCACGACGTGGTTGCCACCGACCAGGGCGAGCGCCGAGATCGAGAACGGGGCGTTGTGATACAGCACGCCAGGGATCACGCACGCCGAACGGTGGGGGAGCCCGAACCCGGCGCGCTCGGGGTCGAAGGCGCCGGGCGTCGTCGCCAGGATGATCTTGGGGCGACCTGTACTGCCGCCTGAGGTGGGGGCCTTCCAGCAGCGCGTGATCGCGTCGGGGAGTTGGTCGTCGCTGATCGACCCGTCGGGTTCGTACCCGATCGGGATGCAGGTGCGGTGGGGGATGCGGCCGTCGTCGACCCCGACGACGATGCGCGAATCGGCGAGTTCGACGATCTCCTCGAGCTCGCGGCCGGGAAGTTTCGCCGACACCGGCTGGGGGGTGGCCCCGAGTTTCCACAGTGCGAACGCGGATTCGAAGAAGGCGGTCGAGTTGGGGAGCGCGATCGTGACGAGGTCGTCGGCGACGACGCCCAGGTCGGCGAACGCTCGCGCCAAGCGGTTGGTCCGGCGGTCGAACTCCTGCCAGCTGAGCGTGACGTCGCCGCAGGTCAGCGCCGGCTCGTGCGGCCGTTCGGCCGCGTGCATCGAGATGGCCCGTGACATCGACATCGCTTCCATGCCGGGAGCGTAGGCAACCGGGTCGTGCGGAGAACCACCGAGGGGTCGTCAGGCCGGTGGTGGAGCCGGCACCGTCGCGTAGTTCGCGTCGGCGGTGATCCACCGGACCTGCAGGGGGCCGACTCGCCACGGATGACGATCGTCGGGTGCGAGGACGTCGACGGCACCGGTCAGGGTGTCCGGTCGGGCGACGATGTCGACCGTGTCGTCGCCGACGTTGGCGAGGCCGACGAGCTCGCCGAACCGCGGGTGTGAGCGATGCCAGGCGAACACCGACCGGAACCCGGGGTCGAACGTGCGGATGGTGGCGTCGTCGTCGTGGAGCGCCAGGCACGATGTGCGCGCCTGGACGAGGTGTCGGATGCCCGACCACATGCGCCCCGTCGGCGTCGTGGTGTCGTGTCGGAGTGCGGCGAGGTCGTCGTCGAACGCCGGGCGATGCGTCCAGCGGCTGTCGCCTCCGTGGGTGGGGCCGGCGGCCCAGTTCATGTCGTCCTGCTGGCCGAGCTCGTCGCCCATGTAGATGATCGGGATGCCGCCGTACCCGAATGCGATGCCGTACAGCAGCAGAACCCGCCGGATGGCCAGGTCGAGTGCGTCGGGATCGTCGGCCCCGAGCGCGGCGGTGACGCCGGCGAGGGTTGCGGACATGCCGCTGGTGCGTTCGTCTCCGGTCTCGGTGTTCGTTCCGAACGGCGTACCGCGTGCGAACGACTGCCAGAAGTCGCCGCGGTAGAACGCGGCGAGGAACTCTCGGTGTCCGGCGCCGCTGAGCCCGAGGTGGGCGGCGTCGGCGTCGTCGATGGCCCACCCGATGTCGTCGTGACAGCGCACGTAGGTGAACCACGTGGATCGTCCGGGGATGTCGGCGAGACGCGAGATCGCGTGTCGGGCGAGGTCGGCGCGGCCCGACGCCAACATCGACCAGCCCTGCACCATCAGCTGGTTGTGGTAGGCGAGCTCGCATTCCCGGCGCTCTCGGCCGTGCTCGTGTCGGCCGAGGTAGGCGACCAGATCGTCGGGCGCGACGATCGCCTCGGCGAGCAGCACGGTCGAGGGCGCGGCCATCGCGAGGACGGCGCGCAGCGCCTGCGCGATCAGGTGCGCCTCCGGCTGGTTCTGGCAGTTGGTGCCGAGCCGTTTCCACGTGAACGCGATCGCGTCGAGTCGGAGGATCTCGACGCCGAGGTTCGCGAGTCCGAGCGCGAGATCGGCGATCTCCAGCATGACGTCGGGGTTCGACCAGTCGAGGTCCCATTGGAACTCGCGGAAGGTCGTCCAGACCCAGCGTTGGAGTTCGTCGTTCCAGGTGAAGCTGCCGGGTGCCAGGTTCGGGAACACCTCGGGCAACGTGGCTTCCCAGGCGTCGGGCTCGGTGCGGTCGGGATACATGCGGTACAGCGCCTGGTGGTACTCGGAACCGTCGACGGCCGCCCGGGCCCACTCGTGATCGTCACTGGTGTGGTTGAGTACGAAGTCGACACAGAGGCTGATCCCGTTCGCCCGAAGATCGGCGATCAGTGCGCTCAGGTCTTCGACGGTGCCGAGTCGTGGGTCGGGGCGGTGGTAGTCGCGGATCGCGTAGCCGCCGTCGTTCTCGCCGGCGCGGGGCTCGAGCAACGACAGGAGGTGGAGCGTGTCGACGCCGAGTTCGGTCAGGTATGGGATGCGACGGCGGACACCGGCCAGGTCGCCTCCCAGACGGTCGACGTAGGCCATGTACCCGATCCGCTGCCGTCCCTGGTACCAGTACGGCGACGCCGCTCGGGCCCGATCGAGGTCGACCAGCTCGGACGGGCGCGCGGCGTCGGCCGCGCGGGCACGCTCGACGAGGGCCTTGCCGACGGTGCCGGCCTCGTCGCCGTACAGGCCGGCCAACGCGGACTCGAGGTCTCGACGCCACTCGGCGACTCGCAGTTCGAACTCCTTCGCCACCTGAGCCAGCGTACGTGCGCTTGCTATCGTGCGCCGCATGCTGAATGGCGTCAATCAGGCTGATCGGGCTCGCTCGGGGCGGAGCGCCTCATGACGGTGCGTCTCGGTCTGGTCGCGGCGTCACGGATTGCCGTGGCAGCGGTGGTCGAGCCGGTCCGCGAGGTCGACGGCGTCGACCTCGTCGCCGTCGCGGCCCGCGATCTGGGTCGGGCGCAGGAATCGGCGGCCGAGTGGGGTGCCGACCGCGCGTACGGGTCGTACGAGGAGCTGATCGCCGACCCCGACGTCGACGCCGTGTACATCGGCACACCGGCATCGCTGCACCGCGAGTGGGCGATCGCCGCGATCGAGGCGGGCAAGCACGTGCTGTGCGAGAAGCCGTTCGCCGCCAACGCGGATGATGCGCGGCTGATCGCCGATGCGGCCAATGCGTCGGACGTGGTGGTCATGGAGGCGTTCCATTGGCGCTACCACCCCTACGCAGCGCAGATCCGCGACGTGCTCGATTCGGGTGTGCTCGGCCGGATCGATCGCATCGACGCCGTGTTCGACATTCCGGAGGGCCGCATCGACCGCGACGACATCCGTTGGAACCTGCCGTTGGGCGGCGGCGCCACCATGGATCTCGGCTGCTACCCGATCCAGTGGGTGCGATTCGCCGCGGCCGCAGACCCCGACGTGGTGTCGGCCTCGGCGGTGTGCCCGGTCGAGGGGATCGACGCGTCGCTCACGGCCGAGCTGCGCTGGCCGTCGGGCGTGACCGGATCGATCTCGTCGTCGATGATCTCGGACGGCGACCAGGTGGTCGCGTCGCTCACCGTGACCGGCGAACGCGGCACGATGCTGGCGAACAACCCGCTCGCACCCCAGATGGGCAATGCCGGTATCACGGTCGAGACCGCGGACGGCACACAGACCCACGAAGTCGCCACGTCGGCGACCTACTTCCATCAGCTCGTTGCCTTCCGTGACGCGATCGTCGACGGGACCGCGTTCCCGACCACGGCCGACGACGGTGTGCGCAACATGGAGATCGTCGACGCGTGCTACCGGGCAGCCGGCCTCGAGCCTCGCCCCGCCATCGACTGACAGCGAGCCGGTCGGGGGTCGGGCGCGTCGATCCGTCCCGACGACCGGCGTGTCGGTAGCGGCTGGGGCCGCGCCGGTTCCATTCCGTCCTGAGCCCGCTCGTGCGAGGGCAGCCGCGGTCGTCGGATCGAGATCGCAACGGTCGGGCTCGAGCGGCGTGCGTCACGCTGCGGTTCTTCGCCGGCCGTTTCGCTGCCGAGTGAGGTCGGCGAGGTCGGGTCGGGTTCGGCCGAACTCGGCGCCATCGGGTTGTCGGATCACGAGTGTCCGGTCGGGCTCGAGCGTGAGCGACCAGCCCGATTCGTGGACCACGTGATGGTGCCGGGAACAGATCGGGATCAGGTTGTCGAAGTCGCTCAGCCCGCCGTGCTCCCACGGGACGATGTGATGGATCTCGCAGCGGTCGAACTCGACGTCGCAGCCGTGGAATGCGCAGGTTCGGTACATGGCATGCAGGGCGCGGCGCTGGCGGCGGTTGGCGTGGCGGATGGTGTCGCCGGCGTCGAGGGCGTTGCCGTCGGCGTCGACGATGATCGGGGTGATGCGCCCGGTGCAGAGCAGCCGTTGGACGGATGCAGGTGGGAGGTCGAGCCCCTGGCTGGTCTCGCACACCGAGTGATCGTGGAGGTCGCCGGATGCCGCGGTGGCGGCGTCGATGATGACGGTGATGTCGGCCTCCGCTGGCCGGATGGCCTGGTGGCCGCCGGCGACGAGTTGGCCGAGTTCTTCGGCGGCGAGTTGGTTCCGGTTGACGGTGCGGTTGACGAACGCGGGGTCGCGCCGGTGCTCGCCTTCGGCGATCATGGCGGCGACCTGCCGGTCGACGGCGCCGAACACCTGGTCGGCGAGTTCGGGGTGCAAGGCGAAGCGGCCCTCGATCATGCCGGTCGCGGCGTTGAGCTTCCGGGACAGGTAGGTGTCGCGTCGTTGCCGGACGTTGCGGGCGAGACCGTTGTCGCGCTCGAGGTTGCGGGCGCGGTCGCGGATGTGGCGGCCGAACCGTTCGGGCGACATGGTGGTGGCTGCGCCGAGCAGGTCGGGGGCTTCGTCGAGGAGTGATGCCTTGACCTCGTCGTCGAGCCTGGCGGTGGCGTTGGCGAGTGCATCGACGTGCTCGGCGCCGATCGCGCCGTCGGCGAGGGCATCGCCGAATGCGGGCGCTTCGTCGAGTGTCTTCGAGCGCCGCTCCTTGCGCTTGCCCTCGGCTGCGGACACACCACCGCAGCGAGTGTGGACATCGGCCGCGGGTGCGCCGCCGGCCGCGTCGTGGAGCACGGTCATGCGCGACGTGATGCGGGCCTCGGCGGCGTCGAGCCAGCCGCGTGTGAGGCGGACGTCTCGGAGCAGATCGGCGCATCGCGCCGAGTCGGCCGCGGTGACATCGCCGTCGATCGCCTCGATCGCCATGATCACCCCGTTCCGATTCATGCTCCCATCATGCGCACGAGGCTGTGACAGAATTCCGAGACGAGGACACAACGGAACGAGGTTTCCCGCGCCGTCGAGTGTTGAGCGGTCGCGCCGTCGGCCACCGCACCGGAGTCGAAGTGTGGCGCGTCTCGCTCGATCTCGGTCGTGATGACCGGGCGCAGATATCGGGGCCCATGAACTGCACATCGGGCGCCGGCTCCCTCTGGGGTCTTGTTGGGGCACCCTCTCGGCAATGCTGAGGATCCCGTCACGTCCGCGATGTCGACGGAGAGGAGAGCGTTCCGTTTCTCGACGAGGCCTGCCCCGAACTCTCGGCAGGACCAAGGGGGTTCGGTGTACCCACTGCTGCACCGGGCGAGCTCGGCTCTGCCGATCCTGGGGCCTCCTGTCACGCAATCCGGCGGCCTCGTCGGGCGACCTCAGGGGGTGTAGTAGCCGAACACGTCGGCGAGCACGTGAGCTCCGGTGTGGCTGAAGACGGCGAGCCGTCCGGTGTCGTCGACCGCGAGGATCGCGGCGTTCGCCCGTGTCTCGCCGGCCTCGGTGACGTTGACGTTCGACACCTCCGGTTGGTCGGAGGCGCTCGGCCATGCCGTGATGTGGCCTGGGCCCGATGGGCCGGTGACGGTGAGATTGAAGACGGCCGCGGCGGCATCGGCTGGAATGCCCGCCGCGGGTGCCACGAGCGCCGTCATCGTCTCGCGGCCGCCGATCTGGCCTGATGGTTCGGATTCCGAGCGGGTGTCGAAGGTGCGCTCGGGCGGCAGGGGCACGAAGAGGCCCGACGTCGGTTCTCCGCCGTGACCGTCGCTGGTGAAATACCCGAACACGTCGACGATCAGGTGGGTTCCGTTGTGGGGGGAGACCACGAGGTCGACGGTTCCGTCGGGGGCCACGGGTGTGATCACCAGGTTGGCGGCGGTCTGGCCCGGCTGGTCGACGTTGAGGTTCGATGTACCGCCGCCGTCGCGGTCGTGGGGCGTCACGGTCACGAAGCCGGGTCCGGTGGATTGGGTGGCGGTCAGGTTGAGTACGACTGCACTGACGTCATCGGCCGACAGGTCGGCCGCCGTGAGCACGTCGATCCGGCGGGTGTCTCCGGGTTCGACGAAACCTTCGGGCGACTCGGGGGTCCGGGTGTCGGCGACACGCTGCGGATTCACGGTGCGCATCCGACCGGCCTGTGCCGTCTCGGACTCCTCGTAGTACCCGAAGACGTCTGCGATGAGGTGCGTCCCTGACAGGGTGTAGAAGCTGATCCGCCCTTCGACTCCGACCGGTACGGTGACGAGGTTCGGCACGGTCTGGCCCGATCTGGTCGCGTTGACCGACGACACGGTCGGTCGAGGCGTTCCCGTGGGCCACACCGTCACGAAGCCGGGATCGACGGTTTCTGTCATCGTCACGTTCAGCACCACGGCGCTCACGCCGTTGTCGGGCACCTGGCCGATACCGGCGATCCGGAAGTCGAACTCTTCCCCGGCGCAGAGAGGCCCGTGAGGGGAATCGTCGGTTCGCGTGTCGAATGCTCGCGCCGCGTCGACGGGAACGAAACGTGATGGGCCGCCGGCAGGCTCCGCGCGTTCGGGTGGGACAGCGGACTCGTCGGCGTCGAGGTCCGGCTGGAAGCCACCCTCGCCGCGGCAGATGATGGTGCGCTTGCCGACCCACACGTACTCCCACGGCTCGGGCACCGGCCCTTGGTCCCGCGCACCGGGCGGGTAGCTCGGCACGAACCCGTGCTGCTTGGCATTGTGGTAGTTGTCGGCGGAGAGCCAGTCGAACCCCCGTGTGTCCGCGAAGTCCGACAGGTCGAAACCCTGCATGGTGATGTCGATCGCGTAGCCGGTGTGGTGCTTCGAGTATCCCGGGATGGAGTGGTAGCGGAGAACGGAGTCGATGGCGCTGTCCGCGTCGCCGGCAGCAATCTCGGACAGTGTGTACGGGCGCCCGATCCGCGCCGTGCCCTCCGAGTCCAGCTCGGTTCGGAAGATGCCCCGTTGATCGTCGACGGAGCGGTATCCCGACACCAACTCGAGGTCGATGCCGTCGCGAGCGGCAGCGCTTCGCAGCGAGGCCCAGGCGTCGGCGACGAGGCCGTGCAGTTCCTCGCCGTCGATCCACTCGACGCCGGCGACCATCTCGGGGCGCAACTCGTAGCCTCGGCCCTCGGCGATCGACCGGATCCGGGAGTCGGCATCGCCGTCTCCGGTGATCGAGGGTGGCGTGCCCACCGGGTCGGTGCCGGGAAGATCGAGTCCGCCGAACAGGTCGGTGAACTCGTCACCGGTGAAGACCGGGAACGGCTCCGATGCATCGACCCGACGGGTCTCCGCGGCGATCAGCAACGGCACCACGGCCGCCATGAACGCGAAGATCATGAGCCGACGACGCATGGACAGCGCCTTTCTTCGATGCATGGCGAGAGCTTCCTTTCTCTGGACGAAACCGAGATGTGCGTTCTTCGCAGGGCTGATCTCGTGGCCGCCAGCCGTCGCCTACCCGAAACGGGGGTCGCGTCAATCATCGACACTCACCCGCGCAGGTTTGCGGTCGACCGTTGCCTCGGAACGAGTCGGCACGCGGCCACCACGACACCCCCACGAGGGGCCGCCTGTCGTCAAGCCTGCGGCGAGAGGTTCACTTCGATGCGGTCATAGTGGATCGAGGTTCGTCCTTCGAAACCCGAGTCGGTTCCCACGAACAGCCAGAGATTCCCCTCGTCGTCGGTGGTTGCCTCGATGGCGGCCGAATGTTCGACCATGGCGAAGGGCGGTCGGTCACTGTCGAGGGCTTCCTCGCAGGGGATGCCGTTGGCGACGTCGCCGGCGATCACAGCCGCCGGCCCGGCCTGCGACTGGTTGCCCTTGTCGACGCTGAGGCGTACGTCGCCGTCGCTGTTGACCGGGAGAGGTTCCTCGGCGGTTGCGCCCACCTTCAACCAGACCGACTCGCCCGGAGCGCCGCCGATCCCGGCACAGCCTGTCGGGGCGTCGGACGCGAACTCCACCGTGTAGCCGATCTCGTAGTCGGTCGACGGCTCGAGTCCGTCGTCTGGTCCGACCTGGCGACGGAGAAACATGAAGACGTCGTCGGAGGTGTTGGTCGCGGCGAGGTGGACGAAGCCATCGGCGGCATCGAAGCCCGGGGGTGCGCTTCCGGTCTCGGACAGGAAGTCGTCGGGCCGGGTGGCTTCGCTGAAATCGCTCATGTCCGAAGCCCAACCGTCCGAGCCGTTCTCGAAGTCGTCGACGAGGGTGACGTCCCCGCCGGGTCCGGAAGTGGTCGTGGAACCGTTCGTCGAGTCGTCTTCGTCGCTACACGATCCGATCACCACCGCACTCAGGGCGATGGCGATCACGGCTCGTCGACGTCGTGCTGTCATACGACTGGTGTACCCAGACCGGTCGGCACCGATACGCGACCAGGGTGCTCCGACGGCAACGGTGCCGCACGTACGCCGTCTCGCAACAGGTCGGTGAGGACGGGACCTCGCACGCGAGGGCGAGGTCGGAGCGTGGGTGGTCCGAGGGTGGGAATCGTCGTCGTCGAGGAGTGTCAGAATGCAGCGATGACGGTCTACTCCGGTACCGATGAGTTCGAGGGTGCGACGTTCGTCAGGACGAGCTTCAAGGGCGCCACCGTCAGATCGTCCGACGTCAGCGGCGTGACGATGCGCAGCGTCGAGGTGAACGGCCTCGACATCGACAGCCACGATCTGTTCTTCGGCAGCCTCATCGTCAACGGCGTCGACGTGGTGCCGTTGGTCGACGCCGAACTCGACCGACAGTTCCCCGGTCGCGAGCTCCAGAAGGCGCAGACGCCCGAGGGCCTGCGGGACGGCTGGTCCGCGGTCCAGGCCGCGTGGCACACGACGATGACCGACACCCCGCCGCACCTGGTTGATGCCCACGTCGATGACGAGTGGTCGCTGGCCGAGACACTGCGTCACCTCGTGCTGGCGACCGACGCCTGGCTCCGCGGCGGGATCATGGGGATCGAGCAGCCGTTCCACGAGATCGGTCTGATCTTCACCGGCGCGGCCGACATGGGTTTCGACACGTCGATCTTCCGGGCCGACGAGCCGGCCTTCGAGGACATCCTCGCGGTACGAGCCGGGCGGCAGCAGATGGTGACCGACTTCCTGGCCACCGCCACGCCGGAGCTGCTCGCCGAGGAGCGCGACAACCCGTGGGGCGGCGGGGACTGGCATCCCACTGTCGGCGACTGCGTGCGCGTGATCCTCGAGGAGGAGTGGGCGCACCTGCGCTACGTCCAACGAGACCTCGCCCTCGTGGGGTGAACGGAGCCCTCGGCCCGCCGTCGACATCGACCGACGCCGCGAGCTCGTCCTCGACGTCACGAGGACGAGCTGCGACCGACTTACTCGGCGGGATCGTCGTCGGTGAGATCTTCGACGTCCAGGGCGATGCCCGAGCTGGACGCGAGCTCACCGAGCGAATCGAGCACGGCATCGAGGTCGGTGCCGACCGGCACGGTCATCTGGACGGTGATCTCGAACCGTGAGCCACCATCGGTCCCGGGCAGATCGGTGACCGTGCCCAGCCGCGAAATGCTGATGCCGTGGGCGCCGATCGCCGAGGAGATCTCGTGGACGACGCCGGGGCGGTCATCACCGGTGAGCCGCAGCCGCACCTCGTCGGTGTCCGGGACGGCGGTCGGTTCTTCGACCTGCTGGGCGGTGACGTGCAGACCCTGGTCGCGGAGCACGAGCAGGTTGGTGAGGAGCTCGTCGACCCGGTCGTCGCCGACTTCCACGACGACGACGCCGGCGAACGTCCCGCCGATCTCGGCCAACTCGCTGCGCTTCCAGTTGCCGTCGTGGAAGCGAACCACGTCGGCCAACGAGGCGACGACGCCCGCCCGGTCGCGCCCGATGATGGTCAACACCAGTTCGATCATCCCGCCACTATGTCATGCACGGCTCGGCGAGGAGCCAGGCGCCCGTCGTCCGGGTGGGGTTCATTTCGACCCCTCGTCGGTCAAGCGAGGCCGGCCGTGGAGCCGGCGAGCCTCACGGGGCGGCCGCAACAGTCGTTCGCCAACAGTTCCGCCATCGTGTCGGCATCGGTCGACTCGGCCCAGTGGCGGCTGCCCGCCGGGTCGAGGCATGCGAGAATCGCCCGTTCGGGCTGCATGTTGCGGTCGAATGTGACCGTGTAGGTCTCGAGCGTCGCGCGGTCCACCGGTGCGGAGGGCGACGGACGTGAGGGCAGCGCGTCGACCTCGGCCTGGGCGTCGGTCGTGCGGAAGCCGACGGCGGGTGGTTCGCCCGACAGCACGAGCGCGCTGTGGTTCGTGAACACGCCGCCGTTGCCGGTGAGCAGGGCGCGCTCGGTGGGAGCATCGCGCAGCAGCCGAACGGCACGGGTCAGCGGGAGGATGCAGTAGCAGTTGAGCGGACCGGCGGCGAACGTCAACCCGCCGGTGATCGTGAAGTCGCGGGCGGGGTCGATGCCGAGCTCACGTTGTGCGAGCTGCACGGCGACGGGGAAGCACGAGTACAGGTCGATCAGCGCGCAGTCGTCGTGGCCGATCCCGGCCAGCTCGAGGGTGCGGGAGCCCGACACGCGCATGCCGGGTGTCTCGTCGAACGCCCACCGGTTGGTGGCGTGCCACTCGTCGGCGACCCCCACGCCCGACCACGGGAAGATCCAACGATCCGACGGAACGCCCGCGGCCCGGGCGGCCGCCACCGAGCACATGACGACCGCTCCACCCTGGTCGACGTTGAGGTTCGACGTCATCAGCTTCGGGTACGGGCTCGCCACCGGCCGATTCGACTCCGACTCGGTGGCGATCGCCGCGGCGTCGAGCGGGGTGCGGCTCCACGCGTCGGGGTTGTCGGCGGCGACCAGGCTGGCCCGAGACCACAACCCCGCGATCCGCATCCGGTGCTCGTCGAGATCGTCGCCGAGGCGGTGCCGGAGCGCGGTCTCGGCCATCGCGTAGAACCGTGAGACCACGTTGACGCCGATCTCGTTCTCGACCTCGGCGAACATGTCGCGTTCGTTGCCGAGCAGCTCGTCGGGCGCCGCATCGTCGCGCTCGGTGAGGTAGTCGGTGGTCGTGCCGCGAGCCCGGTCGCTCCGGCGGGTACGCAGTGACTCCGCGCCGCACACCACCGTCGTGTCGATCTGGCCCGACTGGATCCGGGTCGCGGTGTCGATGACGAGGTCGTACAGCTGGTTGCCGCCCGAGGTGGTCATCGTGGTCCGTGCCGTCGGCGTCCCGATCCGCTCGGCGACGAGTCGGCCGGGATCTCGGTACGGCCAGACACCCCACACGACCCGGACGTCACCGATCGTCGGTCGGACGGCGGCGGCGGCGGTGGTGTCGGTGAGCGCCTCCTCGACACACCTGGCCATCAGGTCGATCGGTTCGCACCCGTAGTCGCGGTCGTTGATCTGCCCGGCCCCGATGATCACCGGGGTCCGCGGGTCGACGCGGCTCACGCCTGGTCGCTCGACAGTTCGTCGACGAATCGTCGGTGGTGGCCCGATGTGTCGGCGACGTCGGTGATCGCCAACTTCGTCCGCTGCTCGCCCCGCAGCACGGCCAGCGGATCTTGCTGGTCGCCGACGTAGCCGAGCGCGAAGGCGCCCTCCTGGTACCCCATCATCTTGAGCAGTTCGTCATCGAGTCCACGGGCGACCTCGGGCGAGCACGCGAGGTACTGGTTCTCCTCCTGGCGCACCCAGCCGACCGAGTAGGTGATGTTGACGCCGCGCCTGACCGAGGTGCTGCGGTTGGCCCCGCCGCCGTGGATCACCTTGCCGTCGTAGAACAGCACGCTGCCCCGGGGCATCTCCGCCTGCGCGGTCTCGACGACGGCCGCCTCGTCGTCGGGCATGGCGGAAGTGCCGGGGGCGATGTGCGTCGCCCCGTTCTCCGCGGTGAAGTCGGTCAGCGCCCACATCGTGTTGCACTGGACGTGGTACTCGGGTGGGAACGGGAAGAAGTCGAACGCCATCTGGTCGCGATGGAGCTTCTGCTGCGTCTCATCGGGCTCGATCGAGATGATCTGCGTCAGGTGCAGCTGCACCGAGGTGACGTGGTCGAGGAACGCCCGCACGGTGCCCACCACCGTGGGGTGCATGATCAGCTCGCGCGACGTGGGGCACCGCTCGATCAACTGCCCCGTGCGCCGGGTGTGGCGCCCGTCGTACTCGTCGCGCCCCGCTGCCGACGCGTCGATGTACGGCGCCGCCTCGGCGTCGAGCCGGTCGAGTGTGGCGTCGTCGGCGAGCCCTTCGACGATCGCGTAGCCGTGCGTCCGGAGGTGGCTGGAGATGCCATCGACAGGAGTGTCGGGCGGAAGTCGATGCAGTCCCATGGCGGCATCGTAGGCGTCGGGTCGGTGAGCGATCTCGCCGGAGCGGTACCGTCGTCGGATGACCAGGATGGTGATCCACGCCGACGACGTCGGCATGTGTCACGGCGCGAACGCCGCCTTCGTCGAGCTTGCTCGGAGCGGCGTGATCTCGGCGGGGTCGGCGATGGCGCCCTGCCCGTGGTTCCCCGAGATCGCGGCGCTCGCCGCCGACGACCCGACGCTCGATGTGGGCGTGCATCTGACCCTCACCGCAGAGCAGCGGGGCTACCGGTGGGCCCCCGTCGGTCGTCATCCTGCGTCTGCGGGGCTGACCGACGACGACGGGTATCTGTGGCGCTCCGTGGCCGAGGTTCGGGCCAACGCCCACCCGGACGCAGTCGAGGAGGAGTGGCGCGCGCAGATCGAGCGGACGCTCGCCGCCGGCGTCGACGTGACCCATCTCGATGCCCACATGGGTGCTGCCCTCGCGCCCGAGTGGTGCGACCGGTACGTCGCGCTCGGCATCGACTACGACGTCCCGGTCCTGATCACCGACACGCTGGGCGTGTACGGCCCCAACGACCACCTCGCGGGCGTCGGCGAGCAGCAGTTCGAGCCGTTCGTCGTAGCGGCCCGCTCGGCGGGCATGCCGGTGTTCGGTCGGGTACTCGAGACGGATTTCTCGCGGCGGCGCGGCGCTCCGCAGAACTATCCGGCGATGCTCACCTCGGCGACCGAGGAGTTGGTGTATTGCGCGTTCCACCCGTGTCGGCCGGGCCCGGGTGAGATCGAGGCGATCGAACCGGACGCTCATCACGTGCGCGTCGACGAGTACGAGTACTTCGGGACCGCCGGGTGGCGACGGTGGTTGGACGCCTCACCGATCGAGGTGATCGGCATGCGCTCGCTGCGCGACGGCTGGCGGGATGCCCGCCGAGGGTCGGACTAGACCTGCAGCTTGCTCAGGAGCTCCTGCTTGGTCTCCTCGAACTCGTCGAACTCGATCTTGTCGTCGGCGAAGTCCTGGTGGAGCTTCTCGAGCTTGGCCATCACGTTGCCGGCATCGACATCGGGGGCCGGAGCATCGGCAGATTCGGCCGCTTCCTCCTGGCGCTCCTGCTTGCGCGCCTCTTTGGCCTTCTTCTTCTCGGCCCGCGCCATCTCCCGCTGTCGTTTCTGGAACTTCGCCTGGCTCATTGGAACTCCTCGCTCTGGTCTCAGGCCGGTACGACCAGCCTGGAGGGGATGAGCGGCAGCACCTGAGGGTGTCGACCCTACCAGTGGCCCTGCCAGAGTTGGTCTCGGGGCAGTGGTGAGGCCGTGGTGTCGAGGGGTCGACCGCTACGGTTCGCGGGGCCGAGAGCGCGGCCCGACGGGAGGACTGACATGGGCATCATCGACGATCGAATCGCAGACCTGGGGCTCGAACTGCCACCTGAGATCGTGCCCCCGCCGGGTGTCGTCCTGCCGTTCGCGTTCGTTCGTGTCATCGGTGACCGGGCGGTCTTCTCGGGTCACGGGCCGCAGTCGCCGGACGGCTCGGTGGCCGGCCCGTTCGGTCGCGTCGGCGACGACGTCACGGTCGACGAGGCCTACGCTGCTGCGCGGCTGACCGCCCTGTCGATCCTCGGGAGCCTCCGTCGGGAGCTGGGTGACCTCGACCGCATCGCCGGGTGGGTCCGGGTGTTCGGCATGGTGAGTTCGGCGCCGGGATTCGACCGGCAGCCGGCGGTGATCAACGGGGCATCCGACCTCCTGATCGACGTCTTCGGACCCGACGTCGGCGCGCACACCAGGAGTGCGGTCGGCATGGCGGCGCTGCCGTTCGGCATCCCGGTCGAGATCGAGGGCGAGGTCGCCCTCCGCCGATAGTGGGCGTCCCGTCGTGCGTCTAGTGTCCAGCCGGTGGGGGAGCAGCGGCGGACGCCGGCGATCGGGATCATCGCCACGCTCGTCGTGGGTGGCCTCGTCGTACTCGCCGGCAGCGACGGCAGCGTCGAGGCGGGCGGCGTCCCCGTGTTCGCGCTGTGTGGCGCTCTGGCGTTCGTCATCAACTGGGTGGTGTTCGTTCCCTCGAACGCCGCTCGGACCGAGCACTACTTCGATCTGACCGGCGCCGTCACCTACATCACCGTCGTCCTCGTGGCGGCGGCGCTCGCCGACGATCTCGACACGCGCGGTGTCGTGGTCACGTCGATGGTGGTCGTCTGGGCGTTGCGGCTCGGTTCGTTCCTGTTCCGGCGCGTCAAGCGTGATGGGCGCGACGGCCGGTTCGACCGGATCAAACTCGACCCGCTCCGCTTCTTCATGACCTGGACCCTGCAGGGGCTCTGGGTGTTGCTCACGCTGGCATGTGCGCTGGCGATCGTCACCGGAACAGATCGTGAGCGGTTCGGTGTCCTCGCGGTCGTCGGCACCCTGGTGTGGGCCGTCGGGTTCGTGGTCGAGGTGGTCGCCGATCAGCAGAAGTCGACGTTCCGGCGGGACCCGGCGAACGCCGGCCGGTTCATCTCATCCGGCCTGTGGCGTTGGTCGCGGCACCCGAACTACTTCGGCGAGATCACGCTCTGGACCGGGATCGCGATCATCGCGGTGCCGGTGCTGTCCGGGTGGCGCTGGGTCGCGCTCGTGTCGCCGGTCTTCGTCGCGGTCCTCCTGATCCGGATCAGCGGGATCCCGGCACTCGAGCGGCGCGGCGCGAAGCGCTGGGGCGACGACCCGACGTACCAGGAGTACGTCCGGACGACGTCGCTGTTGCTGCCCCGCCCGCCGGGTGCGTCGCGGTAGCGGCCGGTATCGGCCGCCGCGAGCGTTCCGGACGCCCCCGAGGAGCGGTGAAACCACCCGAGCGCGCGAATTCTCGCAAAAGGTGATTGTATTAGTCGGGAATTCCGCTAACGTCCCAAACCTGACCTACCTGGTCGGGTATTGGAGATGGCAGCATGACACATTCGGACGTCGAAGCGCTCAAGGCCGACAGCGCTCATCTGCGCGGCAGCCTGTTCGCCGAACTCGCCGACGACGGCGCCTCGTTCTCGGGTGGTGCGACCACCCTGCTCAAGTTCCACGGGATCTACCAGCAGGACGACCGTGACCGCCGCCGCGAGCTCGCTCGGGCCAAGGAGGAACTCGCCTACTCGTGCATGGTGCGCTGTTCGGTCCCCGGCGGGGTCCTGACGCGTGACCAATGGTTCGAGATCGACCGGCTGGCCGACGTCGCCGCCGACGGCCGACTCCGGCTCACCACCCGCCAAGGTGTGCAGTTCCACTTCGTGCACAAGGGTGACCTCCATCGGCTCGTCTCGGAACTGAACCGTGGACTCGTCACGACCTATGCGGCGTGCGGTGACGTGGTCCGCAACGTCATGGTCACATCGGCGCCGGAACAGGGCCGCGACCTCGATCGACTCGACCGGTTCGCCCGTTCACTGTCGAGCCGGTTCCGCCCGCAGTCGAACGCCTACTGGGAACTCTGGGTCGACGGCGAGCGAGCGGTGACCGGTGAAGCGGCCGCCACCGAGACCGACGAGTCCGAGCCGATCTACGGCGACGCGTACCTCCCGCGCAAGTTCAAGATCGGCGTGGCGTGGCCGGGCGACAACTCGGTCGACGTGTACAGCCACGATGTCGGACTCGTGCTCGCCCCCGGCCCCGACGGCACACCCGGCGCGATCGTGCTCGCGGGCGGCGGCCTCGGCCGCAGCCACACCGACGACACGACGTTCCCGTGGCTGGCCGAGCCGCTCGCCTGGGTGAGCGACGACGAGGCCGGCGCCGTCGTCGAGGCGATCGTCACGACGTTCCGCGACGAAGGCAACCGCGACGACCGGAGCCACGCCCGCCTGAAGTACCTCGTCGCCGAGCACGGCATCGGCTGGCTGCGCGACCAGGTCGAGACCCGACTGGGTCGTCGCCTCGCCGATCCGGTCGCCGTGCCCGACTGGGGCGGCCCGCGGGACCATCTCGGCTGGCACCGGCAGGACGACGATCGCTGGTACCTCGGTGTGCCGATCCCGACCGGGCGCCTCGAGGACACCGACAACATGCAGCGCCGCACCGCCGTGCGCACGGTTCTCGAGCGTCATGCCGGCGAGATTCGGTTGACCCCGCACCAAGACCTGCTCCTGTGCGGCATCGCCACCGCCGATCGCGACGCCGTCGAGGCGATCTTCGCCGAGCACCACGTCCCGCTCGCCCGGAACCTTCCGCTCACGGTGCTGTCGTCGATGGCCTGCCCGGCGCTGCCGACCTGCGGCCAGGCGCTCGGCGAGGCCGAGCGGATCCTGCCCGAGCTGACCGATCTGATCGACGGTCTCCTCCGCGAACGTGGCCTCGGCGATCTCCGGATCGAGACCCGGGTCACCGGCTGCCCCAATGGATGCGCCCGCCCGTACGTCGCCGAACTCGGCATCGTCGGCCGGACCAAGACCGCCTACGACATCTTCGTCGGTGGTGACGCGGTCGGGACCCGCCTTGCGTCGCTGCTCGTCGAATCGGTGCCGCTGACCAAACTCGGCGACGTCCTCGCGCCGCTGCTCGACCGGTACCGCAGCGAACACACCGACGGAGAGGGGTTCGGCGACTGGACCGATCGGATCGGCACGTCCGCACTCGCAGCCGATCTGCCCGACGTCGCCACCCGTCGCCGTGAACGGGTCGGTGCATCGTGAGCGCTCCCGCACCGATCGCGATCGTGCCCGTCGGTCTTCGAGTCGCCGGACGATCGGTCCTCGTGGTCGGCGCCGGCCGCATCGCCGCTCGCAAGGCGAAGGCCTACCTCGATCAGGGCGCGGTCGTGACGGTGGTCGCGCCTGTGCACGGCCCGGAGATGGCAGCGCTCGACGTGGAGCGCCGGATCGTCCGCGAGTTCCGGCCGCGCGACCTGCGGGGTCGGTGGCTGGTCGTGACAGCGACCGGTGACCCGGCGGTCGACGGAGCGGTATTCCGCGCCGCCGAGCGGCGGCGCATCTGGTGCAACGCCGCCGATGATCCGGCGAACTGCTCGGTGATCCTGCCGGCCGTCGCCCGCGCCGGCGACGTCACGGTCGCGATCAGCAGCGGTGGACGGAGCCCGGCGACCGCCTCGTGGCTCCGCCGCCGGATCGAGTCGATGCTCGACGCCGACACGCTCGACGTCGCTACGACCTGCGCCGAGGTCCGCGCCGAGGTCCGCGCCGCCGGTCTGTCGACCGAGGTCGACGGATGGGCCGACGTGCTCGACCGTGACGCCCTCGACCTGGCCGCCACCGGCGAGGTCGACGTGCTGCACGACCGATTGCTCGACGCCGTCGTCGGGGGCCGGGCATGACCGTGTGGATCGTCGGGGTCGGCCCGGGCGACGCCGAGTTGATGACCGTCAAGGCAGCGCGACTGCTGCGCGAGGCCGATGTTGTCGTGTACGACCGTTTGATCGGCGCCGACGTGCTCGCCGAGGTCTCCCCGCTCGCCGTCCGACACGACGTCGGCAAGGTGCCTGGCCGACCCGGCCCGACCCAGGAGCAGATCAACGATCTCCTCGTCGATCTCGGCCGACGGTACGACACCGTGGTGCGGGTCAAGGGCGGCGACCCGTTCGTCTTCGGTCGCGGCATCGAAGAGGTCCGGGCCTGCGAAGCCGCCGGCGTGGCGGCGTCGGTGGTCCCCGGTGTCACTTCGGCACTCGCCGGTCCGTTGGCGGCCGGGGTGTCGGTGACCGAGCGCGGTGTGTCGAGCGGCGTCTGCATCGTCACGGCCCACCAGGACCCCGACTCCGACCCGCTCGACTGGGCGTCACTCGTCCGTTCCGGACTCACGATCGTCGTGATGATGGGGGCGCGACGCGCCGCCCACATCCGCGACTCGCTGATGTTCCACGGTCTCGACCCGGCGACGCCGGCCGCCGTGGCGACGAGTGCGACCCATCCTGACCAGCAGACCTGGCGCGGACCGCTGGAACAGCTCGGCGTCGAGCCGGTCGCAGCGCCGTCGGTCCTGGTGATCGGGGCAGCAACCGCAGCTACCGCAGCACCCCTCGCCGACACCCGGCCGTCGCTCGCCGCTGCAGGAGTGCCGACATGACCGCCGACCACCACCGCAACGCGCACCGACCCCCCGAGCATCGTGAGAGGCACCGATGACCTGCGACACCGCATTCGCTCCCGACCTGATGGCGATCCACCGAGCGTCGACCGAACTCGGCGACGCGTCGCCGGCCGAGATCCTGCGTTGGGCAGGCGACCGCTACGGGGATGATCTGGTGGTGACGGCGAGCTTCGGCGACGCCACGCTCGTTCACCTCGCGGCCACGACGATCCCCGGTGTCGAGATCGCACTGATCGACACCGGCTACCTCTTCGCCGAGACGCTCTGGTACGCCGAGCGGCTCCGTTCGCAACTCGATCTGAATCTCACGATCATCCAGCCCCGTCTCGAGGAGTCCGATGCCGACCGGTGGCAGCACGATCCCGACGGGTGCTGCGGCGTCCGCAAGGTCGAGCCGCTGAACCGAGCGCTCGAGGGTCGGGCCGCGTGGGTGAGCGGTTTGCGTCGGTCCGACAGCGACGAGCGCGCGCATGCACCGGTCGTCAGCTACGACGTCGACCGCCGGATCACGAAGATCAACCCGTTGGCCTCGATGTCCGACACCGACGTCGCGGAGTACCACCGGGTGAACGATCTGCCGCACAACCCGCTCACCGACCGTGGGTACCCGTCGATCGGCTGCTGGCCGTGCACCCGCCCGGTGCAGCCGGGCGAGGATCCGCGCGCCGGCCGGTGGGCCGACACCGAGAAGACCGAGTGCGGCCTCCATCTGTGAACGGCTGAGCCGGCCGGTCGTCGGCCGTCAGCCCTGACGGCCGACGTCGCGGAATGGTCGATCGCGATCGACGCTCGGATCTCGGGGGAGCCCGAGCACGTTCTCGCCGATGATGTTGTGCTGGATCTCGTCGGTGCCGCCGGCGATCGATTGGGCCGGCGTCGACACGAGCACTTCGGCGATGACGTCGTCGAGCGGGTGCTCGCCGTCGCGAAGCATGCCCTGCGCTCCGGAGATCGTCGAGTGGACCCGGTTCGACCGGCGGGCGACCTCCGACAGCGCCAGCTTGCCGATCGACCCCTCGGACCCGGGCGGCCGTCCGAGCGCACGTGCCGCTGCGGCGCGGTCGGCGGTCAGCTGGGCCGCCCGCTCGTAGCTCCACAGATCGGTGATCTGCTGACGCACGACCGGGTCGTCGGTCATGCCGAACGTCGCAGCGCGCTCGGGTGCGAGTTCGGCCCGACCGCGCCGTTGCGGGTACCAGCGATAGGTCTCGAGGTACGCCTCGGCTTCGGCCCGCGCTTCGTCGAGCACGCGGCCGCCGGCCGTGGGGGAGACGTCGATCGCTCGGGCGACCGAGTAGCTGCGCTCGTGGGCGAGCGTGGCGCGGGCCACCCGCCATCCGCCACCCTCGCCGCCGACCAGATCGGTGTGGGCGATCGTCGCGTCGGTGAGGAAGACCTCCATGAACGACCGGTGGAAGTTCATCTGCAGGATCGGTCGTGCCTCGACCCCCGGTTGGTGCATGTCGAGCACGAAGTACGACAATCCGGCGTGCTTGGGGACGCCCCAGTCGGTGCGGGCGACGAGGATCGCCAGATCGGCGTGGTCGGCGCTGGTGTTCCAGACCTTCTGACCGTTGACGACCCACGTGTCGCCGTCGCGTACGGCGGTGGTCTGCAACCCGGCGAGGTCGGAGCCGGCGACCGGCTCGCTGAACAGCTGGCACCAACTCACCGCGCCCGTCAGCGTCGGCCGCAGCACCCGCGACCGGAGGTCGTCGCTGCCGTGTTCGTAGATGGTGGGGGCGGCCAACCCGGCACCGACACCGAGGGGAATGTGCACACCGCCGGAGGCGACGATCGTCGACCGCGCGACCCCATCGGCCCATGTCGGCAGATCGCGTCCGTACCAGTCGCTCGACCACGACGGCACCGCCCATCCCGAGTCGACCAGCCGCGTGCGCCACTCGACGAGTGGGAGTTCGGGGTCCCATGCCTCGGTGAACCATGCCCTGACCTCGGAGGCGACGGCGTCTGGAGTCATGTCACGCTCCGGTGAAGCGAGGCGGGCGACGCTCGGTCATCGCGGCGACGCCTTCCCGCCAGTCGGCCGTCCGGCGGAGACGATCCTGTTCGGATCGTTCCCGGTCGGTCGCGATCCGAATCCGGTCGGTGAGATCGCCCCGCATCGTCTGCCGGATCGACGTGACGGCGAGCGGGGCCGATGCAGCGATGTCGGCGGCGAACGCGTGTGCCTCGGAGCGGACTTCGGCGAGCGGCGCGAGCCGGTCGGCGAGCCCGATCGCGGTGGCCTCCTTCCCGTCGATCCGGCGCCCCGTGTAGAGCAGGTCGAGGGCACGCTGTTGACCGACGAGCGCCGGCAGCGTGACGGTGAGACCGAAGCCGTGGTGGAATCCGAGCCGTGCGAAGTTGGCGCTGAACCGCGCTTCGGGTGCTGCGATCCGGAAGTCGGCGAAACAGGCGAGCCCGAGTCCACCCCCGATCGCAGCGCCCTGGACCGCGGCGACGACCGGTGTGGCCGTGGCGAACAGGTCGACGGCAGCGTCGTAGAGGTGGCGATCGGTGGCAGGAGCGTCGGACGGCGAGCTGAAGTCGGCGCCGGCGCAGAAGTGTTTGCCGGCCGAGCAGAGGACGATCGCGCGACATCGAGGGTCGGCGTCGAGTTCGGCGATCCCCGCAGCGAGCGCGTCGATCAGGCCGATGTCGAAGAAGTTGTTCGGCGGCCGGCGGATCTCGATCGTCGCGACGGAGTCGTCACCGATCGTGACGTCGATGTCGATGCCGCCGCCTGCCATGATTCCATGCTGCCCGACGGCCGGTGTCCCGCACGAGGTGAACGTGAGGGGACACGACGCGGGCTCATGTGTCCGATTTGCCAAGCGAGATTGTATGCAATAGTGGTGAAGAGGTCAGCGAACCGACTACAGTGCAGACATGTGTGACATTCCGGCCAGTTCCGTGGTCGTCGGATGAGTCAGCTCGCGACCAAAGTTCCGGCCGAAGCGACGCAAGATCGCCGAGGCACCGCCCCGGAAGACATCGCCGGCGAGATTCGTGACTCCATCGGCCGTGGCGTGCTCGCCCCGAACCTCCAGCTCCGTCAGGAAGAGCTCGCATCGCGCTTCTCGGTCAGCCGGGTCCCCGTTCGCGAAGCCCTGAAGATCCTCGCCGCCGAAGGGTTCGTCAATCACGACCCGCGACGCGGTTTCTTCGTCGCCCCCGTCTCCAGTTCGGAGATGCAGGACCTGTACCTCGCTCGCCGCCTCCTCGAGTCCGAGCTGCTGCGCACGCTCGAATGGCCGTCGGCCGAAGAAGCCGATGCGCTCCGCCGGCACCTCGACGACATGCAGTCGGCCGCCGAGGCCGAAGACGTCAACCGCTACGCGGTCGTGCACGCCGAGTTCCACAACGCCGTGTTCGACCTCTCGCCGCGCAAGGTGCTCAAGCGCGAGGCGATGCGACTCTGGTCGCTCACCGACCGGTACCGGTCGCTGCGCCCCCGTCGCGTCGGCCCGCAGTCGGTTGAGTGGGAGCGTGAGTTGCTCGCGCTGATCGAAGCCCAGGACCGCGAAGGTCTGCTGGCCCTGTTCGAAGAGGACCGCAAGGCGATCGAAGCGTCGCTCGCCCAGGTCCTCGCCGAACGCGAACTCTGAGGCGCTCGCACGCCTGACACCCTCGGGTCTCAGTCCGACCCGGCGAGGAACGACGCCATCGCGTCGAGTTCACGCGATCGCCAGTCCGTTCGGATCTCGACGGTGTCGAGGATCTCGAGGTGATGCTCGTCGGTGGTCGTGTACCGGGGCCAGTCTGCAGATGAGTCGGTCGGCGCCCCGGTCCTCGCGAACCTGACCCAGGCGTCGCGGATCACGTCGGACGTCGCACGCCTCCTCGGTCTTGGTTCCTGACCGGCGCCCCCGAGTCGACCCGCACGGGTCGTTGGACCCTGGCGACGTTGCACACGCTGCGCCAGCATGGAACTCGGAAGGAGCGGTGATGGACACCACCGACAAGAGTTCCGACCCTCTGCCGCCGACTCGCCGGGCCGAAGGTGGCCGAAGGCGAAGGACCCTGGCATGGCTGTTGCTGGCCGCCGTGGCCGTGTTCGCCCTCGGGAGTTGCGGCGGTTCCGATGTGGCTGACGACGCGGGCTCGTCCGAGCCGTCGAGCATCGTCATCCCCGGCGCTGCCGACATGCTGACCGTGGGCGAACTCCTGGATCGCGAAGACCAGGGACGGGCCGGCCAGAACGTCGTCGTCGCCGCCATGTTGATCGACGACGGGTCCGGAATGCTGATGTGCGAGGCGCTCGCGGAGTCGTTTCCGCCGCAATGCGGCGGGCGCAGCATCGAGGTGATCAACCCGGATGTGATCGACGTCGAGCTGACCGAGGAGCAAGGGGGCCGATGGAGCGAGGGTCAGGTGTCGCTGCTCGGCTGGGTCGAGGGCGAGGCCTTCTTCGTGTCGTGAGCTCGCCCGTCGGCGGGCGGGAAGGCCGACCGGCCGGCGAAACTACTGCGTCGAGAGGTCGATGATCGCCCGCAGATTGTTGCCGACGACGACACCCATCAGCACGAGGCTGAACGCGAGCGCCCATGCCGCATTCCGGCGGATCTTCCAGGCCGGACGCTTGCGGAGCAGCAGGTTCCGGTTGAGCCACTCGAACTTGTGGCCGCGCTCGGCCGTGGTGGCGAGACGCCACATCATCGCGACGCCGATCAGCACCTTGAGGATGCACGTGCCGGCCACCCCGATGTGTTCCATCGCCCACACCGCGATCGGATTGCCCTCGCGTGCGCCGGCTTCGGCGTGGAGGGTCAGCGCGATGTACGTGGTGAGACCGTCGAGCATCATCATCAACGCGCCGACGAACCAGAAGGGTCGGAGGATCTGTCGATAGGTCGGCTCGCGCTCGGCGGCCGATCGGCGCTCGAGGGAAGTCGAGATGGTGGTCATGATGTCGCCCCAATCACTGCTCAGATGTCGGCTCGGTTGACCAGGGTCTGGCGGGGCCCCGACTGGGCGGCGGCGTCCTCCGCCGTCGCCACACGACTCACGATCGCGGCTGTTCACCGTCAGGGCCAGTCGCTGCGCGTCAAGATTCGGAGAGCGCGCGACAAATCCGAATCAGATGCCACGCTGGCGATCCGGCCGCCCACCGAGGGTCGTCGCGATGTCGATCAGCGCGACCGGCCCGAGCCGTCCGCAGGACCGTCCGCTGCGGCGAGGATCCGACCCAACGCAGCGGCCATCTTGGAGGCGCGACGCTTCGCCAACTCGGCGGTGTGGCCGACGAAGTGCTCGTCGATGGTGCTCGAGAACAGTCCGAGCCAGCGCTCGAAATGGGCCGGGGTGAACGGTGTGACGGCGTGCGCAGGCAGGTGGGCTCGCAGCGGATTGCCCTCGTAGCCGGGGAGGCCGAGCAGCTGCCATGCCCAGAAGTCGGTCACGGTGTCGATGTGCGACGGCCAGTCGACGTAAGCGGCACGGAACACCGGCCCGAGGACCTCGTCCATCGCCGCGTATCGGTAGAAGCTCTGCACGAGCAGATGGATGTCGGCGCGGTCACGCAGGTCGGTCCGCTTCGCGAGGTCGTCGTCGATGAGCGGGCGGACGATCACCCGGTGACCCCGGCGGGTGGTTGCGAGTCGAGCGTGGCGCACGGTCGGTGGCGCGCCCGCCCAGGGGCGAGGTGGAGCAGGTCGGCGCCTCCGAGTCCCATCGTCTCAGACTTGTGGATGCTCGTCGGGAGCGGTAGGGCCCAACGTCCCCGGTCTCGCTTCGGCGTGCCGCGTCAGGCGAAGCAGCTGTCGACGAACCGATCGAAGCCGTCGGGGTCGGCGGTGATCCGGAGGTGACCTGCGGCGTCGCGGCTCACGTCGAGCGCCGGACAGAAGAACCCGCCGGCCGGCGTGAAGAAGTGGGGAGACCCGGTCACGTCGCGGGCTGCGCCGGCCGTGTGGTCGGCGCGCACCAGGGTGGTGTCGGCGAGGTCGACCGGCACCCCGTGCTCGTCGGCGAGGCGCCGGAGCACGGCGGCATCGGCGATGTCGACGCCCTGTTCGAACAGGGTGTCGCGCAGCGCGAGGCTGACGCGCTCACCGGTGACGAGGTCGTGCTGGTAGGCCGCGGCGGCGAGGGTGAGGGCCGGGATCGACGTCGAGGGGAAGGACGCCTCGGTGAACCCCTCGAACAGGTCGGGTGCGACCTGATCTCGGATCTCGTCGACCTCCTCGGCGATGAACGCCGGGTCGAGCGGCTTGCCGTTGATGATCTCCAGCGGCCAGGCCCGCACGCGTAGCACGACGTCGTCATGGCCGAGTGCGGCACGACGTTCGACGAACCTTCGCAGCCCCACGTGGGTGAACGGGCACCCCACGTCGGCGAAGACCTCGATCACGGTTGGCTCCACACACCCGATCGTACCGACCCGCCTCACGGTTGGTGCCAGGCGCCAACCGTCATGCGGCGGCCGTTCGCCGAGCCCGTCGAAGCGTTGACCGATCGTGAGATGGCGCTCCTGCGGATGCTGCCGGGCGACCTGACGCAGCGCGAGCTGGGCAACGCATTGCACATGTCGTTCAACACGGTGAAGACGTACAACCGTCAGATCTATCGCAAGCTCGGCGTGTCGTCGCGCGACGACGCGATCGCAGCGGCTCAGGCTGCGGGGCTCCTGTAGATCGCTGTCGTTCCGTTGGCATCGCCAGGCCCTCGACCGGCCGGTGCTCCGTCGCGGACGTCAGCCGGGTGGACGCCGTTGGCCGAGCCACCCGCTCCGTCGGAACTGCCACCACAGGCCGGTGGAGGTGAGCACCATGACCGCGATGGCCAACGGGTAGCCGTAGCGCCAACTCAGCTCGGGCATCGACTCGAAGTTCATGCCCCACACGCCGGCGAGGAGACTCGGAACCAGGAAGATCGCGGCCCAGGCCGACATCGTCCGCATGTCGTCGTTCTGCGACACGGAGACCTGAGCCAGGTTCGCCTGCAGGACGTCGCTCAGCACGTCGCTCACGGTGTGGAGCTGCGCGACGAGGCGTCGGACGTGGTCGCCGACGTCGCGGAAGTATTCGGCGAGTCGATCGTCACCCTCCGGATGCCGACCCGCGGCCAACGCGTCGAGCGGCTCGACCAGCGGCTCGACGTTTCGGAGCATCTCGATCACATGCCGCTTGAGGGCGTAGATGCGCGGTGCGGGATTCGACCGGTCGATCGAGAAGACCTCGTGTTCGATCTCGGCGATGTCGATCGTGAGCTCGTCGATGATCGGTCGGTAGCCGTCGACGACGGCGTCGAGCAGTTCGTACACGACGTCGGCGGGACCGCGATTCGCCAGTGGCGTCTCGCCGGGCGACAGCGAGAGAGGCAGGTCACGGGCGACGCCGTGTCGGACGGAGACCACGAAGCCAGGTCCGAACGCGACCAGCAGCTCGCCGATGAGGATGGTTTCGCGCTCGTCGTCGTACACCGCAGGCTTGGCGACGACGACGACCGTGTCGCCGTAGCGCTCGAGCTTCGGACGTTGGTGTGCGTGGTGCGCGTCTTCGACCGCCAGTTCGTGGAGCCCGAATCGAGTGCCGACTTCGTCGAGTCGCTCCAACGTGGGCTCGACGAGGTCGATCCAGCAGCCGTGCTGTCCTGCCTCGGTCGGATCGAGATGTGTGGCGATGGTCTGCCCCCATGGCGGTCGGGTTCGCCGACCGGTGACCGGTCGGCGAGCGATTCGTCGGACGTGACGCATCGGTGGTACCCGATCGGACCACGCGGTACACCCGTCGCGGCCCACCCGGCCCACGGCGACGGAGCTTCGTTCTGGTCGGCGTGGATGCCGCGGATCAGTTCGCTTCGGGCTTCGGCGCGCCGCACGCTTCGGCACCGTCGGCGCCGAACCATCCGTGAGGACCCAGGAGGAACTCCAGTTCGCACAATTCGAACGTGCGCCGGACGGCCGAGGAGCCGATGACGAGATTGTGCGGTCGCAGTGGCCACGCCGACTCGACGAGGCATCGGACACCCGCCGCGTCGAAGAAGGTGACGGCGGTCAGATCGAGTGCTTGGACGATGGGATCCTCGTCGCACCATCGCACGGCCCGGCGGAACTCCGAGACCGACGCGGCGTCGACCTCTCCGGCGACGCGCACGACGGTCGAGACCCGCTCCACCGTCAGACGCGGGCCGCGGACGGTCGGGCGGAGACTGGTTGAGCGACTCGGCATCTTCGACCTCCCCGGTGCGGCGACAGAACGGCGCAATCGCGGGGCCCGGGCGATGCAGTTCCGAAGTTAGGACGGCCTCGAGTCGTCCGCAAGCCCGCGCCGAGTTCCCTTCGGTGTTTGTTCGAGATTTCACCCACCCGGGTGACGTCGCGGGCCTGGTGCTGCACCGAGCAGGTATCGATGTCGACCTCCCTGGGTAGTCGGCATCGGACGCTCCCGACGGCGGCGGGGGTGCACCGGTCCTGCCTCGCCTGCGGCGCGTGGGCGAGGCAGGACTGCTTCGGGCACATTTCGGGTAGCGGTCTGGCGTGCGCCGACTGAACGTGATCCGTCGAATCGAAACCACTCACCGTCTCGATGGTTGGTCGTCCGGTCTCTCCCGCTTCGCCGACCGGGTCATCGGCGGCCCACGCCGTCGGGACACGCTGACCGGCCGCTGGCTCGGGCACCCGGTGCATCCGATGACCGTCACCGTTCCGATCGGCTGCTGGCTGGGTGCCACGGTGCTCGACGTCGTGGGTGGGGAGGCCGGCCGACCACTCGCCCGGCGCCTGACTGCGCTGGGGCTGGCGGCGGCGGTACCGGCGGCAGCGAGCGGGACGGCGGATTGGGCGGACACGCAGGGTGCGGAACGGCGGGTCGGCGTCGTGCACGCCGTGGCGAACATCGCTGCGTCGGCGGCGTTCGGTGGTTCGTGGCTGGCTCGGCGAGCCCGTCGCCACGCGCTCGGACGCGTGCTCTCCGGCATGGGCCTGGTCACCGTCGGCGCAGCCGGCTACCTCGGAGGGCATCTTGCCTACGTGCGTGGTGTCGGCGTGAATACCACGGCGTTCCAGTCGGGACCGGACGACTGGACCCCGCTGGCCGATCTCCGCGACCTCCCCGTCGATGAGCCGGTCTCGATCCGTTCGGGCGGGATCGGTTTGGTTGCGGTGCGCCGGTCGGAACGTGACGACGCGGTCGCCGTGCTCGAGGACCGTTGCTCACATCGCGGCGGTCCGCTCGGCGAGGGTTGGATCGACGGCGACTGCGTGGTGTGCCCGTGGCACGGATCGAGCTTCGAGCTGGGTTCGGGCCGGGTTCGTCAGGGGCCGGCATCGGTCGCGCAACCTGCCTATGACACTCGTGTCGTCGACGGGCGACTCGAGGTCCGGCGCACCGAGCACGGAGCGTTGCGTCGCAACCCCGTCGGAGCGCGGGCGTGATCCGGGAGTTGTGACCGAGCGCCGAGCGAGGCGCGCGACGGTTCGCGTCACCCGACCGGGGGATCTCGGGCCGGTGAGGTCGCCCGACCGGCCACCGTGGGTAGGGAACGGGCGATGTCCGTTCTCGATGATGCACCGCCGGCGGCCCACCGACGGCCCCACGGTTCCGGTGAACCCGCCGAGGTGCAGACTCGCTTCGAGCAGCACCGCGCACTCGCCTCTCGGGTCGCTCGCCGCCACCTGGGCACAGGCGACATTGACGACGTCGTCGAGCTCGCGGAGGCGGCGCTCCTGGCGGCATGCCGGACGTACGAACCGAGCGATGGCGCCTTCGAACGCGTCGCGGTGCTCGCCATCCTGAGCCAACTCAGGTCGTCCCGCCGCTCGGGACACGGCGGTGACTCGGCGTCTCGCCGACTTCGTGCCGATACGGCGAAGGTCGTCGTGGCGATCGACCGGCTCAGCGTCGAGTTCGGTCGGTCGCCGCGGCTCACGGAACTGGCCGACGCCTGTCATCTCACGGTTGCCAGGGTCGCTCGGGTCGTGCGTGCCGGGGTCGTCGGACGCGACGTTCCGGACGGTCGGGTATCGGATCGACGGCAACGGGGTAGTCCAACGGCGACGCCATCTGGCGGATCGAACGACGAACACCCATGAGACCGAACACTCAACGGAGGACATCATGTCGAACGAACTCAACGGCAAGCGGATCGCGTTCCTGGCGGCGAACGAAGGTGTCGAGCAGGTCGAGTTGACCGAGCCATGGCAGGCCGTACAGGACGCCGGCGGCACGCCCGCCCTGATCGCCCCCAAGCCAGGCAAGGTGCAGGCGTTCGACCATCTCGACAAGGCGGACACCTTCGAGGCCACCATCGCAGCGAACGACGCCGACGCTGGAGACTTCGACGGTTTGGTGTTGCCGGGAGGGGTGGCGAACCCCGATCAGTTGCGGATGGACGACGACGCCGTTGCCTTCACGTCGGCGTTCTTCGAACTCGGCAAGCCGGTCGCGGTGATCTGCCACGGGCCGTGGACGCTGATCGAGGCGAACCGAGTCGCGGACCGCACGCTCACGAGTTGGCCGAGTCTGCAGACCGACATCGAGAACGCGGGCGGCACGTGGGTCGACCAGGACATCGTGGTCTGTACGGAGGGGCCGAATCGGCTGGTGTCGAGTCGCAAGCCCGACGATCTGCCGGCGTTCACGAAACAGATGGTCGAGACGTTCTCGTCCGTCTGATCTCGCGAGGTCGGTGACACCCCCGAACGTCGGCAACCCGGCCCGGACAGGAGGTCCCGATCGGTCGCGGGTGAGCGTCGATGTCGAGCGAGTGCGGACTGGCCTCGAGTTTGCTCGGCCTCGCACGAGTGGTGAACGGGTGAGCAGCCGGGTGCGCATGTGGCCATCGCGGCGATGTGCCCGACGTACACGACGACGATGACGCTGCCCCAGTCCTAGCTGACCGAGGGCCGTCCTCAGCGGCGACGGAGGAGCACGGCACCGATCTGAGCGAACACGGTGCCGGCGCCGACGGTCCCCGCCGTCGTCGCCCACACCGCGGCCGGCGGCCAGTCGAGCCGGTAGAACTCGCGGATCGGCGCGACCGTCAGGCTGAGCACGAACGCACCGACGAGCGCGGCGAGCAGGAGCAGGTCGAGGCGGTCGACGGGGTGCATCAGCACGAACAGCACCCAGAACCCGAACGCGACGAGCGCGATGGTCGACGCCGTGCGGGCTTCGTCGAGGCTGGCTCCGCTCACCGGGGCCCGGGCGATCCAGTAGGCCGACAGCGTCACGACGGTCGCCGCCACGCCCGCCGGTGCGGCGAACCGCATGACCCGCCGCAGATACCCGGGACGGCTCGCCGTGTCGGCGGCGCGGAAACTCAGCATGAACGCCGGGATGCCGATCGTGAGTTCGGACACGAGGCTGATGTGACGCGGCAGGAACGGGTACACCGACCCGGAGAACCCGATCGCGAGGACGAACAACGCGGCGTACACCGTCTTGGTCACGAAGAGCTTGGAGACCCGTTCCATGTTCGCGATGACTCGCCGGCCCTCCGCGACGACGTGCGGCATCCGATCGAATCGTCCGTCGAGCAGCACGAGCTGCGAGATCGCCTTCGTCGCCGAGGTCGCGGTGTCGACCGCCACGGCGATGTCGGCGCGCTTCAACGCCGGGATGTCGTTCACGCCGTCGCCGGTCATGGCGACGTTGTGGCCCGCCTGTTGGAGCGCATCGACGATCGCCCGCTTCTGATCGGGGCGGACCCGGCCGAACACCGTGGTGGCCTCGACGAGCTCGGCGAAGCCCGGCCCGGTGACGTCGACCGTTCGCATGTCGACCCGGTGGCCGGCGCCCGGGAGGTCGAGGCGTGCGGCGATCGCTCCGGCGGTGACCGCGCTGTCGCCCGAGATCACCTTCACGGTGACCCCCTGTCGGTGGAAGAAGTCCATCGTCTCGCCGACGTCGGGCCGCACCTGTTCGGTCAGGACGATGATCGCGGCGGGCGTCAGGTCGTCGGGAAGATCGTCGGTGTGCATCGTCGACGAGGACGAAGCGAGCAGGACCACCCGCCCGGCGCGCTCCGCCGCGGCGTCGACGTCGGTCATCACGGCGCGGCTCGTCGGCTCGTCGGCTCGTTCGAGCAGCACCTCGGGTGCGCCGAGCACCCACGTGGGTGCGATGTCCGTCCACGGAGCGGTCGACCGGAACGACGAACCGCTCCACTTCCGCGTCGACGAGAACGGCACCCGGTGCTCGGTCGTCCAGCCGGGATCGGTGTCGACCCGTTCCGCGATGACCCGAAGCGTGGCCGTGGGGTTCGGTTCGTTGTCGGCGATCGCGGCCAACGCGGCGTCGACGATCGCGGCGTCGGTACCGATCGGCTCGATCGACTCGACCTCCATCGTCCCGGTCGTGAGCGTGCCCGTCTTGTCGACGCAGAACACGTCGATCCGGGCGAGCCCCTCGACGGCGTGGAGTTCCTGAACGACGACGTGCTCGCGGGCGAGGCGGATCACGGCGACCGCCAACGCCATGCTGACCAGCAGCACGAGGCCTTGCGGGACGAGTCCGACGACTCCGGCCACCGCGGAGATGATCGCGTCGTCGGTCGGCTGGTCCGAGCGGAGCTGGCTCCAGACGAGCAGCGCTCCGAGCGGCACGATGACCCACGCGACCAGGCGCAGGATCTGGTCGACGCCGCTGCGGAGTTCGGACGTGGCCGGCGCATACTCCTTGGCCTGTGTGACCAACGCGTGGATCCACGTCGCGGTGCCCACCGCCTCGGTCACGACGACCGCCTCGCCGGCCGTGACGGCGCTGCCGGACAACACGGTGTCGCCGACCAACTTGCCGACCGGGTCGGCCTCTCCGGTGAGCGCCGATTCGTCGACCTCGAGACCGCGGGTCTCGACGACCCGCGCATCGACCGCGACCTGGTCGCCGGGCACCAGCACGATCACGTCGCCGTACACCACGGCCTCGGGCTCGATCTGCTCGATGCGACCGTCACGTCGCACGGTGACGACCGGGGCGATCAGCAGCCGGAGACGGTCGAGGGTGCGTTTCGCCCGGATCTCCTGCACCACACCGACGGTGGTGTTGACGACCATGACGATCGCGAACAGCGCGTCGGCCGGCTCGCCGACCGTGAGCACGACGACCGCCAAGGCGGAGATGATGAAGTTGAACCGGGTGAGGAGGTTGCTCCGGATGATCTCCCCGTGAGACCTCGAGGTCCGATCGGGCACGCTGTTGAGCTGACCGGCGCGGGTCCGACGGTCGACCTCCGATGCGGTGAGCCCGACGGTCGCGTCGACCGGTGGGGCCACGAGTTCTTCATCCGGCTGTGTCATCCCGTCGGTCACGTCATCGTTCGAGCTGAACGGGAACGACCGCGATCGGACAGCGGGCGTGGGCGAGCGCGTATCGCAGCGGCTGGGTGGCGTGGCGGGTGCCGGTGACCGGGGTGCGGTGCTGGCCGATGACGAGCAGCGACGCGTTCGTGCCGGCTTCGGTGAGGCGCGTCGCCGGCCGGCCGGGAACTGCGGTCGTCGCGATGTCGAGGGGCGTCTCGGTCGCCGCCTGGGCGGCGAGCGCGAGCTGCGCCAGGTCTTCCTGGGTCCACACGTGGCGCTGCGCCGGATCGATGTAGAACGACACGACGTCGAGAAAGCCGTCGACCTGGAAGATCGGGCTCTCACCCGTCGCTCGGATCAGCCCGAGTCCGACGTCGTGGGCTGCGGCGAACTTCGCGCCCCACCGCACCGCCTCGTCGGTGGCATCCCCGTGGCCGACGCCGACGATGACGGGGTCGCCGTCGCCGGGCGCGTGCTGCCACCGGTGCGGGATGACGAGCAGCGGGCACGGCAGCTCCTTCATCAGCTGCCGCGTGGTCGTCCCGATGGTCTTCGGGAGGAGCCGGGCAGGAACATGCGCTCCGACTGCGATCGCGTCGACGTCGCGCCGGCGCGCCTCCGCGACGATCGCGTCGGCTGCCCAACCCTCGTCGGCCACTGCCGTCACGGTGCCGACCAGGTCACGCACCGGTGCCAGCCAGACCGATTCGAGTTCGTGCTGCAACCGGTGCACGTAGGCGACACTGTCACCCAGCACTGCGTCGATGGCCAGCTCGGTGACCGGCGAGACGGCGGTCACCGCGTGGATCGTCCCGTCGGGGCCTACCGCTCGGGCAGCCCACTCGAGCGCGCGCTCGGCCGACGCACTGCCGTCGACACCGACCACGATCGATCTCATCGCTCCCTCATCTTCCTGTCAACTCCATGGTCGAACACGAGACCGGGATGACGGCAGGGTCGAACGTCACGACCGATGGTCGGTGCCCGGCACCAGCCGGCCGTTCGGTCGTTCCGAGAGTACCTGCGTGGCCGCCCGCTCCTCGACGGGCCGAACCACCGGTCTCAGGGTCATCTCGTCAGACCTCGGGAAAGGGTCGTTCGTCGCTACCGCCGCGTCCTCCTCCTGCGTACGTTCGGAGTATGAGCGCGACCAGTTCCGCTGTTGCGGCAGCCCCGCGTGGTCGGCTGTTCCACAACGTGCTGTTCTCCCCGCTCGCTCGCCGAGGGAATGCCGCGGCATTGCGGCGCGTCTGCGGTCTCGCCGGCGTCGATGGTGGCACGGTCACCGTCGTGGGCGTGATCGACGAACCCACCCGTCTCCAGCGCCTGCTCCACGGTTCCGGCCACGTCGAACGTGTGCTCGCGGCCGAGCACCGCGCGATGCAGCAACGTCTCGATCGGTGCACACGCCCAGTCGAGGGCTGCGACGTCACGACGATCATCGACATGGGATCGCCCGCGTTGAGGCTGCTCAAGCGCACGATCGCGGCGCAACACGACCTGCTCGTGATCACCAGTGACGAAGACGAGGAGGATCAGGCCACGATCAAGCGCCTGATGCGGAAGAGCCCGTGCCCGGTCTGGCTCGTGCGACCCAGCAGGGCCCGTGCCGTTCGGGTGTTGGCCGCGATCGACCCCGAACCCGACGAACTCGGCCTGAACCAATCGATTCTCGACATCGCCGCTGCGATCGCCGGTCCGGAGAACGGCGAGCTGCACGTCGCGAACGCCTGGGAGTTGTTCGGTGAGGCGACCATGCAGTCGTCGGCCTTCCTCGAGATCGATCCCGAGACGCTCGACGAACAACGTCGGGAGGTACGGGTCGCTCACGAGGCAGCGGTCGCCGAACTCGTCGCCGACCGACTCGGCGAGGGTGTCGAGGTGCACGTCGAGGCCGGGACGGCGACACATGTCATCCCGGGCCTCGTCGACCGTGAGCACATCAACGTCGTCGTGATGGGCACCGTCGGCCGATCAGGCGTGTCGGGTTTGGTGATGGGCAACACGGCAGAGCAGGTCATCGACCGGTTGACGTGCTCGATGGTGACCGTCAAGCCACCGGGATTCGTCTCACCGCTCGAGTGACGAGCCGGGTTCGGTACCAGGTGAGCGCGGTCACCCCGGCGCCCACACGATCAGCGCTGCGATGCACACGACGTAGACCGTGGCGAGCTGGAGAGCTGTCTGTGTGCTCGTCCGCTGACGACGCCAGACGTAGGTTGCCAGGGCGACGCCCGCGGCCACGATGAGCACGCTCGTCACCGCATCACCCGACACCTCGGTCGACCGGAACAGCGGTCCGATGCCGATCGACAGGCTCGCGTCGACGAGCGACGATCCGAAGATGTCGCCGAAGGCGAGCGCGGTCGCACCCCGTCGGATCGCCGTCCAGTCGACGACCAGCTCCGGCAGCGATGTCCCGAGCGCCAGCACGACGGTGGACGCGACGAGTTCGGGAACGCCGATCGCGTCGGTCAGCTCGACGAACGATCGGACGACGAGCGTGGCGGCTGCGCCGACCACGGCCAGCCAGCCCATCAGCATCGCCACCGCACGCCCGAGGCCGAGCCGCGGGCCGTCCGGCACGACCTTGGTCTCGCGTTGCCAGCGGCCCAGGATCAACACGGAGCTCACCCAGAACGACACGAGCAGCAGGCCGTCGAACCGGCCCAGCTCCCCGTCGCTGACGGCCCAGGCGATCCCGAGACACGCGACCACCGTGAGGGCCCCGATGGCGACCGCCAATTCGGTCCCGGTGTCCTGGGAGACATTGCCCATCTTGGCGGCAGCGACGACGAGGATCGCCAGGATCAGTGTGATCTGGGTGAGGGCCGACCCCGTCGCGTCGCCGACGATCAGGTCGCCGTGCCCGGTGAGCGACGCCGAAATCGAGTTCGCGATCTCGGGCAGGTCGGTGCCGATCGCGACGAGCGTGGCTCCGATCAGACCTTTGGACCAGCCCATCTCGTCGGCGACCGCGAGCGCGCCGGTCACCGCGCGTCGGCTGCCGTACGAGGCACCGACGACGCCGACAACGAGCGCGACCACCCACAGGGCCAACACGGTGATCGTCCGTCGTCCTCAGGTCGTCACGGGGCGAGGGCCGGCGCGCTGGATGGTTCGGTCGGGGCCGACCGGGACGCCGGATCGCTGACGACGCTGGATGGCACGCATGACGTGGTTCCTTTCGTGAGCCGGGTCATTCGTCGTGATGACCGAGGTGTCGGACGAACGCGTCCGAACCGGGGAAGAACAGTGATTCGTGGCCGTCCTCGGACCAGCGGACCACGAACGGTGGGCCACCGTCGGGTCCTCGCACTTCGAGGACCTCGGCATCGCGTTCGGGTTCCCCCACACGATGGCCGTGGACGACCAGTTGGTCTCCGACCTGTGCGGTGATCACGGCGACTCCTTCCGATGGTCGATCGGTTGCACTTCGATCATCCCGCCTCGTGGAATCGGTCCGTAGAGGCGATCGACCCGTTTCGTGGGCGTTTCCGTGCGGTCGACCCGAGGAGTCGGTGCCGTGGGGACCCAGCCCGCAGCACTGACCAGGTACGTCGCGGCGGACCCGGATCGGATCACGTCGGATCGCTGGATGCCTCGTCGGCCTTCCGCTGGCCCTGGCACATCGTGGTCGGTATCTCGCCTGGCCGGAGCGGGGCGGCCGGTTCGGATGTTCTGTGCGCGCGATGATGGCGCATGTCGTCTGCTCATGCGAAGGTCGGTTTGGCGGGTCGTCGCGGGAGTCGAAAACGTTCGAGGTCGTTGCGGGTGGGGGTCGTTGCGTGCGTTGCGGCGGGTTCGGCTGTGGTGCTGTCGCCGCCCGGCGCGGCCGGGGGTACGTCGGGTCCTGTTGTGGCTGCGACCGAGGAGGCGGATGGTGTGTACTTCGACCAGGTCGGTCAGAACATTCCCGCCGATGCGGCGGCGATGTCTGCCGACGGGAATCGCCTGGCCGTCGAGACGTCGCGTGCCGACCCGGGCGGCCAGGTTCCCGTCGTGCGCGTGTTCGGTTGGGAGGGAGCGGAGTGGCTGCAGCTCGGCGCCGACATCGACGGGGCGCACGTGAAGGCGCTGTCGGGCGACGGGGATCGGTTGGTCGTCGGCGTCCCGGTCGAAGCCGGCGGTCGGATCCGCGTTCTCGAATGGGATGGCTCGGGATGGGCGCAGCTCGGCGCCGACATCGACGGCGAGCACGAGTTCGGCCGGTCGGCGGAGATCTCGTCCGCCGGGGATCGCGTGGCGATCGGTGTCACCGGTGGTCCGTCCTCGAGTGCCGGACATGTACGAGTGTTCGACTGGGACGGCGTCGCGTGGAATCAGGCGGGCGCCGACATCGATGGGGCCACCCCAGCGGCTGACTTCGGTTGGTTGGTGGCGATGTCCGCCGCGGGCGATCGAATTGCGATCAGCGAACGCCGGGACGAGGGCTTGGTGCGCGTCGTCGAATGGGACGGTGCCGGATGGGCACAGGTGGGGAGCGACATCGAGGCGGCCGGCGATGACCTGGCCCTGTCGGGATCAGGCGACCGCGTGGCGGTCGGCATGCGCGGCGAGTACGGCGCCGGGCCCTGGGGTCGAGTGCGGGTGTTCGATCTCGTCGGCGATGTCTGGAGCGTGGTCGACGACAGCGGCGAGAACTGCTGCCAGGGAAGACCGGCCCAGTCGGTCGCCCTCTCCGCCGACGGGCATCGCCTCATCTACGCGGGGAACCGACAGAACTGGCCGATCGACAGTTCTCCCGGCGAGTCGGTGGTGCGCGACGAAGGCCCGACGGGTTGGACGGACGTCGGTGTGGTGCGTGGGGAGTTCTTCGAGAGTCACGACGATTGGGTGGGGCTCTCCGCTGATGGGAGCCGCTTGGCGATCGGCGGTTCCGGGTACATCCGAGTGCTCGACATCTCGTCGACGCCGCCTCCGCCGCTGGCTGGTCCGGTGCCGGTGGCGCCCGCGCGGTTGTTGGACTCGCGCGTCGGCGAGGCGACGGTGGACGGGTTGTCGGCCGGCATCGGGGTGCGACCGGCCGGTTCCGTCACCGAGGTGTCGGTCGCGGGCCGCGGCGGTGTCCCCGCCGATGCGTTGTCGGTGATGTTGAACGTGGCGGTGGTGTCGCCCGAAGCTCCCGGCTTCCTCACCGTGTATCCATGCGGTTCTCAAACGCCGTTGGCGTCGAGTCTGAACCACGCCGCCGGTGAGGTGATCGCGAACTCGGTGTTCACCGGGTTCGGCGCTGACGGCAAGGTGTGCATCTACAGCTTGGTGGCAACGGACCTGATCGTTGATGTCACCGGCTATACACCGCGGGGTACCGGGCTCCAGACGACGTTCCCGAAGCGCCTGATGGATTCGCGCACGGGTGAGATCACCACGGGTTACGAGGTCTGGGACGAAGTGAACCGAGTCACGGCCGGCACCACCGTCAGTCTGTGGGCGCTGGGCCCGTTCCCGGTGCCGTTCGAGGCGTCGGCGCTGATGTTGAACGTGACCGCGGTGGATCCCGAGTCGGCCGGCCATCTGACGGTGCATTCATGTGACAGCCCACGTCCGCTGGCGTCGAGTCTGAACTATGCGGCAGGGCAGGTGATCGCCAAGCAGGTGTTCACGTTCATCGGTGCCCGCAACAGGATCTGCATCTACACCCACGCGACCACCGACATCGTCGTCGACGTCACCGGATACACGTCGAACGTGTCGGGCCTGTCGTCGCTGGATGCGACACGACTGCTGGACACCCGGGTCGGCGAACTCACCGTGGACGGGGTATCGGCCGGAATCGGTCGCCGCCCCGCGATGTCGGTCACCCGGATACCGGTGGCCGGTCGGGGTGGCGTGCCGGCCGACGCCACCGCCGTGATGTTGGACGTCATCGCGGTGTTGCCCGACGAGCCCGGCTACCTGACGGTGTACCCGTGCGGCACGGCGGTCCCGTTGGCGTCGAACGTGAACCATGGCAATGGGCAGGTGATCTCGAACTCGGTCTTCACCGGGATCGGCAGCGACGGCACGGTGTGCATCTACAGCCACGCAGCCGTCGATCTCGTCGCCGACGTCACCGGCTACACCGAGTAACGCCCGCGGTCGGTCCGCATTCTGTGTCCACAAGCGGCGGGCTCACGACCCCCCCCCCCCCCCGAAGACAACACGCCGTACTCCCGGTAACCGCAACACCCGAACCCCATGAGGGTTCGGGTGTCCGAGATGTCTCGCGACATCACATCGTGGAGCTGGGGGGAATCGAACCCCCGTCCAACAGCCTGAGAACGGACCCGATACGACCATTCCCGACTTCACACCTACGCAGGTGTACCGGCGGGTCGGCTACTCATCCGTCACCGAAGATCAGGGTGAGTCACGAATCGTCTTTCCGAATCGTCAGCGGTCTTTCTCGCCGTCAGCAGTCTTTCCTGCCGTCATCCCTCACTTCTGTTGCCGGGCTGTGATGGATTGGCCCCGTGCGGCATTGCTGCTCACGATGACTCTCCTTCCATCTGAAATGAATCAGGCGGCGAGAGCGAACTGCTCATCGGCAATTCTTTTGGTTGCCCCGTTTAGCGAGTCTGAGCAACTCGGGTCGCAAACCCGCCCAACAGTTCTGATGTCGAAACCAGTCAGCCCCGAGATCGTTCCTGAGAACGGTATGTAGATCCCCAGTCTACGGCCGTGCCCGGCCTTCCGGCGATCGGGTTCGGGCCCGCCGGCTCGATCGACCGGATCAGTCGTCGACGAACAGCAGCGCCGGTGTTTCCAGGAGCGTCTTGATCCGCTGGACGAACGTCGCAGCATCCCACCCGTCGACCATGCGGTGATCGAAGCTCGACGACAGGTTGAGCACCTGCCGGGGCTCGAACCGGTCGCCGTGCCACACCGGGCGGGTCTCGATCTTGTTGACGCCGACGATCGCGACCTCGGGGGCGTTGAGGATCGGTGTCGTGGTGACCCCGCCGATCGCACCGAGCGACGTGATCGTGATCGTCGAACCCGACAGTTCGTCACGGGTGGCTGATCCGTCGCGGGCGGCTTCGGTGACCCTGGCGATCTCGGCGGCGAGGTCGCGGAGGCGTCGCGCCTCGGCGTGGCGCACGACCGGCACCAGCAACCCGCCGTCGGTCTGCGTGGCGATGCCGATGTGCACCCCGTCGAACCGGGTGAGCACCTGTTCGGCGTGGTCGTAGTGCGCATTGATCGTCGGCTGCTCCGAGCAGGCGATCGCGAGCGCGACGGCGAGGAACGGCAGCATCGTGAGGCGGTCGGCAGCGTGCTGCTCTCCCTGCCGGTTGAGCTCGGCCCGCAACCGTTCGAGCTCGGTCACGTCGACCGACTCCACGTACGTGATGTGGGGGATCTCCGTCCACGCCGCAGTCAGTCGTTCGGCGATCCGGCGACGGATACCGCGCACCGGTTCGGGATGCCTGTCGTCGGCGCTGCCGGTGCCGCCGGCCAGGGGGCGGGCACCCGACCCACCGGCGATCATCCGGTCGAGGTCGGCGTGCACGACACGTCCGTCCGGGCCGGTCCCGGGCACCGAACCGAGGTCGACCCCGAGCCCGCGCGCACGACGCCGAACGGCGGGTGCGGCTGATGCGCGAGCGCCGGCGGGATGGCCGGACGGCGCCGGCGGGGGAGCGGGCAACTCGGTCGCCGACTCCGAATCGCCCTCGGGCGCGTCCGCAGGAGGAACCGGCGGGTCGAGCGGTGTGCCGGCATCGGATGTGTCGCCGCCGGCATCGACGTCCGGTTCGGCCGGCTCGACCTCGGGGTCGGGTGGTGCCGTCGGCGAGTCGCCGGTGTCGATCTCGATCAGGTCACTGCCGACGGCGAGGGTGTCGCCCGGCTCGCCGTGCAGCGCGGTCACGACGCCCGACACCGGACACGAGACCTCGACCGTCGCCTTGTCGGTCAACACCTCGACCAGCGCCGAGTCGGGCGTGACCTCGTCGCCAACGGCCACCAACCATTCGATCAGTTCGGCTTCGGCCACGCCCTCGCCGACGTCGGGCAGTCGCATCGTGTAGGTCATGCGTCCAGCACCTCCCGCATCGCCCGTCCCACCCGTTCGGGGCCGGGAAAGTACGACCACTCCAGCGCATGCGGGTACGGCGTGTCCCAACCGCCCACCCTGGCGATCGGCGCCTCCAGGTCGTAGAAGCAGCGTTCCTGCACGGTGGCCGCGAGTTCGGCGCCGAACCCGGAGGTCGTCGTCGCCTCGTGCACGACGACGCATCGGCCGGTCTTCGTCACCGACTCGACGATCGTGTCGACGTCGAGCGGTACCAGCGTGCGCAGGTCGATGATCTCGGCATCGATCTCCTGCTCGGCCGCGGCCGCCTCGGCCACGTGGACGAGCGTGCCGTAGGTCAGCACCGTGAGGTCGCCGCCGGCCCGGTGGATCCGTGCCTTGCCGAGCTCGACCCGGTAGTGGCCCTCCGGGACGTCGCCGAGCGGATGCTGCGACCACGGCACGATCGCCCGATCGTGGTGTCCGTCGAACGGGCCGTTGTACACGCGTTTCGGCTCGAGGAACACGACCGGGTCCTCGTCTTCGATCGCGGCGATCAACAACCCCTTCGCGTCGTACGGGTTGGACACGACCACGGTCGTCAGGCCGGCCACGTGCGTGAACAGGGCCTCAGGGCTCTGCGAGTGCGTCTGGCCGCCGTAGATGCCGCCGCCGGTCGGCATCCGCACGACGATCGGCGCGGTGAAATCACCGGCGGAGCGGTGTCGGAGCCGAGCGGCCTCCGACACGATCTGGTCGTAGGCCGGATACATGTAGTCCGCGAACTGGATCTCCACGCACGGCCGCAGCCCGTAGGCCGCCATCCCGACCGCCGCACCGACGATGCCCGACTCGCTGATCGGTGCGTCGAAACATCGGGTTCGGCCGAATCGTTCCTGCAACCCCTGCGTGCACCGGAACACCCCGCCGAAGTACCCGACGTCCTCGCCGAAGACCACGACCCGATCGTCGCGCTCCATCGCGACCATGTGGGCGTCGCGAATCGCCTCGATCATCGTCATCGACGTCACGGCGACACCGCCGGGTCCGCCGCCGTTGCCACCGGTGCGCTCATCGCTGCGACCTCGCCCGGTCGCGCTGCTCGACCAGATGTCGTGGCAGGTCGCGGAACACGTCGTCGAACATCGTGTCGGGGTCGGGCACGTCGCCGCTCTTCAACGAACCATTGGCGAGGGCTTCGGCGAATGCTGCGTCGACCTGGCCGGTGACCTCGGCGAGCAGGTCACCATCGCGGTCGTCGTCCCATTCACCCGACGCCACCAGGTGCCGGCGCAGGCGATCGATCGGGTCGCCGAGCGGGAACGATTCGGCCTCGTGGTCGGGGCGGTACACCGACGGGTCGTCGGACGTCGAATGCGCTCCCCGGCGCAACGTGATCCACTCCAGCAGCGTCGGCCCGAGGTTGGCCCTCGCCCGTTCCGCCGCCCACTGTGATGCCGCATAGGCCGCGAGATAGTCGTTGCCGTCGACCCGGATCGCCGGGATGCTGAAGCCGTATCCCCGGTCGGCGAACGTCGCCGACGCGCCGCGGGCGAAGTCTTCCGGGGTCGAGATCGCCCAGTGGTTGTTCACGATGTTGAGGATCACGGGTGCCTGGTAGGTCGAGGCGAACACGAGCGCCGAGTGGAAATCCGACTCGGCCGTCGAACCCTCACCGATCCACGCCGATGCGATCTCGGTGCCGCCTCGCATCGCCGACGCCATCGCCCACCCGACCGCCTGCGGATACTGCGTGGCGAGGTTGCCCGAGATCGAGAAGTACCCGTACTCCTTGGCCGAGTACAACACCGGCAACTGGCGGCCCTTCAACGGATCCTTCGGGTTCGACAGGATCTGGTTCATCATCTCCACGAGCGGGTAGCCCGCCGAGATCAGCAACCCCTGCTGCCGGTAGGTCGGAAAATGCATGTCGCCGGCCCGGAGTGCCCGCTGGTGGGCGCAGGCGATCGCCTCCTCGCCCAACGCCTGCATGTAGAACGAGATCGTGCCCTGCCGGTGGGCTCGCAACATGCGTGCGTCGAACGCCCGCAGCAGCATCATGTCGCGCAGGCCCGCCAGCTTCTGGTCGACCGACAGTTCGGGCACCCACTCGCCGACGGCGGCCCCATCATCGTCGAGCACCCGGACGAGCTGCTTGCGCATCAGCGCCACCCGCTCGACCTTCTCGTCGAGCGCGGGTTTCTTCATCTCGCCGGCCGCGCTCACGAACCTGACCCGGTCGGGCTCCTGATGGCCCCGCGCCGGGTCGGGGATGTTCAGCCGGAGTGCATCGGGCTCGGTTCCCACAGGCCAACCCTGCCACGCCGATCGGCCGCGAGCCAGTGCACCCGTCGCGGTCGGCGTGTCGCCCCGTGAGCGGGACCGCCCTCCGAAGGTGTGTCGGTGTCCTCGGCTCAGGCGGCGATCGCCGGGGCCGACTCGGTGAAGAGCCGGTCGAACACGTTGACCCGGTCGAACTGCATCGCATACGAGCGGGCCGCCAGCTCACGCTGACGCAACTCGGCCGGTGTCATGCCGCCCACCGCCCGGTCGATCGCGTCGGCGATGTCCTGTCGGGAGCCGTGGCGCACCGTCAGCGCGTGCTCGCCGACCGCCTCGGGGATACCACCCGTACGGCAGGTGATCACCGGCCCGCCGCCGGCAAGCATCTTCTCGACGAGTGCGATCCCGAACGTCTCGACGAACTCGGGTCGCGGCTTGCTCGGCAGGGCGAACGCCGAGCTGCCCGCCATCAGTGCGGGCTTCTCCTCGTCGCTGACGTCGTCGAGGAACACGATCTGATGGGCGGCGGGCGACGACGCTGCCTGCTGGCGCAACGCGACGGCCTCGGGGCCGTTGCCCGCGACCACCAACTTCGCGTAGCGACGCGAACGCGATCGAGCGAAGCCGTCGATCAGGTCGTTCACACCCTTCGCCTTCGACAGGCGAGAGAGGAACAACACGTACCGATCGCGCTCCAGGCCCCGTCGGGCGACGGCGTGCCCGATCGCTGCATCGCCCAACCCGACGTACTCCCGGCTGTCGATCGCCGGGTACGAGATCGCGATCTGTCGACGGCAGCGCTCGGCGAAGTCGGTGCCGTGTCGCAGGTCGATCTCGGCGGCTGCGGCGACGATGATGTCGCGGGTGTACTCCGACACGGCGACACACCGGTCGTTCGACAGATAGGTCGCGAACAGGTGCGCTGCGGCACCGAACCGGCCGGAGTCGACGCACGACCGCACCACGTTCGTGATGTCCGAGCCCACGGCCTCAGCGATCGTGGTCAGCTGCATCGGCAGGCCGGTCGCCTCGGCTGCGACGCGCGCGTCGGCGACGATCGACGCATGGGGGGTGAGGTAGAGCGACATGCACACGGTCGGCACCCCGTCGGTGAAGAGCTCGATCAGGCGTCCCGTCATGCCGCCGGTGAATCGGCCGTCGGGCACCTTGTAGTCGCCGACCGCGTCGGGCCGCTCGACCGTGATGCCGTCGCTGTACGGCGACACCGCATCGAGCGGCTTGAGCGGCAACCCCGCGGCTCGCAGCGTGTCGAGCTGCCAGGTGACGATCCGCACGTCGTCGAAGCCTCTCGTCAGCGCCACCTCGGCGAGGTTGCGGGCCTCGCCGGAATGACCGCAGATCACCGGGTCGGCTCGGACCACGATGACGAGGCGTTTCGACGGACGTTCGGGCTTCATGACATGGACCTCCGGGACGGGGGAGCGGTGCTGGTGGACGGGGGACGGGTCGTGGTGGCCCAGGCCGACGGGCTCGGGCCGAGTTCGACGTGCAGCGTCGACGCGGCGCGCAGTTCGTCGCCGGACAGCCACGAGCGGTCGAGATCGACGCCGTCGAGCCGCATCGACCGGACGAACTGTGGCGGGTCGTGCGGGGTGGGCTCGACGAAGCCGGTGGTCTCGATCGTCAGCGGTGCGTCGCCGAGTCGGATCGTCGCCCGCTCGAACGACGGTGCGTTGACGAGCACGAAGTTCTGGCCGGCGACCGGGAACAGGCCGAGCGAGGCCCACACGTACCACGAGCTCAGGCCGCCGGAATCGTCGTTGCCGGGCAGTCCGCCACGACCGACACCGAACTGGTTGTTGACCGCGGCGTGCACGACCTCGGCGGTGCGATCCGGCCGGCCGACGTAGTGATAGGCCCACGGCGCTTCCATGTCGGGCTCGTTGTTGAGGCCTTCGAACCGACCGAGTGCGTACCCAGCCGCCATCTCCTCGGCGCCCGGGTGTTCGCCGGGTTGTTCGACCGGGTCGGCACCGAACCCGAAGAACCGGTCGAGCAGCTCGACGAAGGCCGTCTCGCCGCCGGCCAACTCGATCCGTCGTGCCATGTCGTGCACGAGCCGGAACGAATAGTTCCACTTGCCACCTTCGTAGAACGACGAGTCGACGAGCAGGCCCGTCTCCGGGTCGAACGCGCGCTCCCAACCAGTGGCCAACGCCTCGAACTGGCCGGCCAACGCGTCGTCGTCGAGATGTCGGGCGACGACCGCCGTGCACTGGTAGGCGAACGCGACGTCGAGCGTCTGGCTGATCGGGTGCGTGATGCCGCGCTCGAGGTACTCCTCGCCGTAGGCGCGGCGCAGGTCGCCGTGCATGTTCACCAGCGCCCACTCCCAGTCGATGCCGCCGGCATCGAGGTGGCACAGGTCGGCGAGGAACGTCTGCGCCAGACCGCTCGCCTGGCGGGAGAACCGGTCGGCGCCCTTGGCCATCCGGTAGCCGATCGGCAGATTGCCCTCCTCCTCGCAGACGTGGAGCAGCGCGTTCGCCAGCTCGACCGACCGCTCGGGGAACAGCGCCGTCATCAGCGGGAGCTGTGTGCGGTAGATGTCCCACATCGTGCAGATGTCGAACGCGAACGGCCCCGTCGATGGCCAGAACGGGCTCTCGCCGAACGCGAAGCACGGTTTGATCAGCGAGTGGTAGAGCGCGGTGGCGAACACCGTCGCTCGCTCCGGCGTCGCCGTCGAGATCTGGATCCGATCGAGGTGACCGGACCAGGTCTGGCGGGTGGTGCGCCGCCGCCGGTCGAACGTGTGCGACTCGGTACCGCAATCGGCGCGGAGGTTGGCGTGCGCCTGCTCCACACCGCGCAGCGAGAACCCGAAGCGCATCTCGATCGTCTGACCGGCGACGGACGGGCCCCGCCACAGCATGCCGAACGGTCGGAGCGTCGTCGGCCGGATGTAGTCGAACTCGAGGCGCGTGCTGCCCTGCATCAGCCGGCGGTCGTACCAGAGCATCTGGCGCCACCCCGGCGCGTCGCATTCGACGTGGAACGCCAGCGGCGCTCCTTCGACGACCACCTCGCCGCTCGCCGACGCGGCCGACAGGGCGTGGACCTGTGCCCTGATCGGGACGGTGGTGCCGTGGGGGATCGCCAACCCGCCGAGCGACAGGTCGACGACCAGTCGGGCGTCGTCGTCGTTCGGGAACGTGTAGCGGTGGACGGCCGACTTCGGTCCGACCGTGATCTCGCACCGGACTCCCGAGTCGAGCGTGCAGGCGTAGTACCCGGGTTCGGCGACCTCGTCGGAGAGCGCCCACGCCTCGCCGAGCGAGTCGAGTGGTGCCCGCATCGGCGTGACCCGGAAGTAGTTGTAGTACTTGCGGATCGCTCCGGTGCCCGACTGCTGGAAGTGCGTGAACCCTGACGCCGCCGGCCGGTCGAACATGCGGCCGGGCACGCCTTCGGTGTTGAACTCGAAGCAGCCGTAGCCGGTGGGATAGGCGCCGGAGTAGGCGCTGGCGGACACCATCCCGAACGGGTACGTCGCTCCGGGGTGGGTGTTGCCGACCTGAGGTTTCGGCCACCACCACGTGGCTGCGAGTCCCTCGGGCGGCGGCAGATCGGTGGCGTCGGTCCCGATGAACGGGTCGACGCGGTCGTACATGATCGGACCATACGAACCAACGGCGTCGCCATGGTGCCGACCCGGTTTCGGCTCGGTGAACAGTTCGTGCGTCGGGCGGGGCCCCGCTCGGTCCGTCGACCCGACGCGAAAAAGCCGAGTGGGCCTCTCCGATCGGAGAGGCCCACCCGGGTTGTCAAGTCGGCGGAACCGACTCGAGATGGTGGATCAGGCGTTGACCTTCTCGGGCATGTCCTGGAGGAGACCCTCCGGAACCGTGTCCGGCGCCTTGTACATGTTCCGGCGTGTGTGCCAGAGGAAGGCGACGCCCATGGCCAGCGTGACCACACCGAGCCCGGCGAGCAGGCCGGCGATGCCGAGGGCCAGCATCAGGGCGCTGTGGGTGGCGGCACCCACACCGAGTTCGGCGACCAGTGCGTGGGTCGTACCGCTCCAGGCTCCTTCACGGGCGGGCCCGTCGAGGAGGTCGGTGCGGCTGAAGTCGGTCCAGTAGCGGCCGTTCACCGGCACCTCGTAGACGCCCGGCTCGAGCACCTCACCCTGGTAGGCCTCGACCACACCGGTGTAGGTGCCGTCGGGCTCCAGCGCTCCGGACTCCGTCGCCGCAGCGATCTGGTCGGCGCTCAGGTTGACCATCTGGGTGCCGGTCAGCGTGTGGTGCACGATCGTGGCCATCTGGTACATGTACTCGCTCTGGTTGTTGACGACCGGGTCGTTCGGGTCGAGCCCGCCCTTGCCCATGACGACGGGGAAGTCCCATTCGTCTTCCAGCAACTCCAGGATCGCATCGGCGCCTTCGGTGGTGCCCCGGTCGATCAGCTGACCGTCCTCGTTGTAGGACAACTCGACGTTCTGTGCTGCACTGAATGCCTCCAGTGAGCCGTAGCCGCCCTGGGTCTTGCTGTAGGCGACACCTGCGCCCACGAAGTAACCCATACTGACGACGATCAGGAACGCTCCGAGCAATCCGAGTGGCTTCCTCAACATGACAACCCCTTTCATTTGGTTCTCAAATCAGTTCGTGATCTCGATCACGAACTCTTGGACTCAGTGTGTGTCACGGTCGGGGGGTGGGCCAGGGGCCGAAGGTCCCAAGGGTCCCGCCGAAGGGCACACGCGGGCAGCGAATCCAACGGCCGTGCGTGCCGGCGGTCCGGTTCGGCCCCGGCCCCGCCACCTGCGGTAGCGGCATCGGTGACCACGATCGACTCGGCGTCCCCCGCGCCGCCTTCGGTACCCTGCGTCGATGCGGAGGGGCGGGGCTGCGGGCCGAATCGTGACGGTCGCCGTGATCGCGTCGATCACACAGATCGCACTGACGATCGCGTACACGTCACTGACCTTCCGTGACGAGTTGTCACCTCAGATCGGGCTCGGGCTCACCGCCATGCTCCTCGGTGTCCTGATCACCGCCGCTGCGATCGGTCGCTGGAGCGGTGTGCGCGGCCACGTTGCCGGCCCGCAGGACAGCGGCCTCGTGGTGCTCTCCGTCGTCGCGCCCACGATCGCCGCGACGGCCGATGCGCCGGGAGAGACCATCGTCGTCCTGATGGGGCTGAGCTCGCTCGCCGTCGGGCTCACGATGATGACACTCGGCCGATCGGGACTCGGTCGGATGATCCGGTATCTGCCGTATCCCGTTCTCGCCGGCTTCCTGGCCGGTACCGGACTCGTGATGGCCCGGGCGGTCGTCGAGATCGGCGACCGAGGGATCAGCGGAGACGCAGCCGGCGGCGGCGATCGGGTGGCACGTTTCGCGGTCGTGCTCGTCGTGGTGTTCCTGATGACGGCGATCTCGCGGAGCCGTCTGCCGAACGAGCGCTTCGTGCCGCCGATCGTGCTCGGCTCGATCGCGCTCTACCACGCCGTCGCACTGGCGGTCGGTGTTGGCCGAATCTCCGGTGCTGAGCGTGGCTGGCTGCTACCGGTGCTGCCCGACGGGGCGCTGATCAGCGGTGACACGTTCACGGTCGCCGGTCGGGCCGACTGGGCCGTCGTCGCCGACCACCTGCCGGCACTGCTGCCGCTGCTGCTCCTCGCCCCGCTCACCGTGTTGCTGTACCTCGGAGCGCTCGAGACGATCCTCGACGTCGACATCGACACCGACCGCGAGTTCCAGGTCATGGGTGGTGCCGGCGCGGTTGCGGGCCTGTTCGGCAGCGCTCCGTCGTACACGCAGTTCGCCAACACGATGCTCGTTCAGCGCATGGTGGGGCCCGTGCGAGCGGTGCCGATCGCGATCGGCGGTTCGGCCGTCGCCGTGCTCCTCCTCGGCGACCGGGTCGTCGGGTTGATTCCGCAGCCGGTCGTCGCCGGAATGCTCGGGTTCATCGCGGTGTCGTTCGTGCTCGACTGGACCTGGGATCTCAGGAACCGGGTCGGTGCCATCGAGCTCGCGCTCGCCGCAGCCGTGTCGATACCGGTGTTCGGGTTCCTGGCCGGCGTCGGGTTCGGCCTGGTGCTCACGTCCGGATGGTTCATCGTGCAGTACAGCCGGATCAGTGGGGTGCGCCGAATCCGCAATGCCCGCCGGGTCCGGAGCAACGCCTACCGCTCGGTCGAGGACGACGACGTGCTCGTCGAGGCCGGCCGACGCGTGCTGATCGTCGAACTCGAGGGCTTCCTGTTCTTCGGTATCGGCGACGTCATGCTCCGGTCCGTGACCGAGCGCGCCGACTCGGCGCGGCACCACGACGTCGATGTCGTGTGGGTCGCAGCGAATGCGCACGTTCAGCGCGCCCTGTCGCCGCTGATGACCGGCGAGCGGTGGGGAACGGTCGAGGTCGACCTGGACCGGGCGCTCGCAGCCGTCGAGGACCAGCTCCTCGCGGAACGCTCCGCCGGTTCCGATCAACCGAAGCTCCATCTCCTCGAGATGAGTGCGGTGGCCGGAGCGGAGCAACGCGAGTTCGGCCCCGGTGATGCGCTGATCGCTGCGGGGGAACCCGTCGACGGCCTCCTGGTGATCGAACAGGGGCGGGTGAGCGTGCTCGGCGGCGCTCCCGGCACCCGGTTGCGTCAGCTCGGACCCGGCGCGGTGCTGGGTGAGCTGAGTCTGTACGGCGACCGGACGGCTTCGGCCACCGTGGTCGCCGACGAACCGGTCATCACCCGTCACGTCGGGCTGGAGGAGATCGATCGGCTGGAGCGCACGGACCCGACGGCCGCCGCCGCGCTCCATCGCGAACTCGCGACGCTCGTCGCCGAGCGACTCCGGACGGCGAACGATGCTGTCGACTCGTTTCGCGGACGTCACGACCGAGGCCCCGATTCGGCCCGTGAGCAGGACGAGCCGTAGCGTCGGGGTCATGTCGGAAGCGTTCATCGTCGAAGCAGTTCGTTCGCCCGTCGGCCGTCGCGGCGGTGGGCTGTCACAGGTCCATCCCGCCGACCTCGGTGCTCACTCGATCCGTGCCCTCATGGAGCGCTCGGGCGTCGATCCGCACGCCGTCGACGACGTCGTGTTCGGCTGCCTCGACACCATCGGACCGCAGGCCGGCGACATCGCCAGGACCTGCGGACTGGTCGGCGGTCTCCCCGAGCACGTCCCCGGCGTCACCGTCGACCGCCAGTGCGGGTCTGCCCAGCAGTCGGTGCACTTCGCCGCCCAGGCCGTCATGTCGGGCACCATGGACGTCGTCGTCGCCGGCGGGGTGCAGAACATGTCGCAGGTCCCGATCACGTCGTCGTTCACGCTCGGCCAGGAGGAGGGGTTCAACCCCTACAACAGTTCGCCCGGTTGGCAGACGATCTACGGCGCCGGTGACGTGAGCCAGTTCGTCGGCGCCGAGCTGATGGTCGACAAGTGGGACATCACCCGCGACGAGATGGAGGCCTTCGCCGTCGAGTCGCACGAGCGGGCGCTGCGGGCGCAGGCCGAGGGCCGGTTCGACAACGAGATCGTGCCGCTCGCCGGCGTCGAACGCGACGAAGGGCCCCGCGAGCCCGACTGGGACAAGATCCGGTCCCTCAAGACGCTCACCCCTGACGGCCGGATCACCGCCGCCGTCGCCAGCCAGATCTCCGACGGTTCGGCCGCGATGCTGATCATGAACGAACGGGCCGTCGAGGCTCACGGCGTCACGCCGCGAGCTCGCATCCACCACATGTCGGTGCTCGCGGACGACCCGATCATGATGCTGTCGGCGCCGATCCCCGCCACGCTCCGAGCGCTCGCCAAGACCGGTCTGAAGCCGAGCGACATCGACCTCGTCGAGATCAACGAGGCGTTCGCGCCGGTGCCGCTCGCGTGGATGCGTGAGACGGGGTTCGAACACGAGCAGATCAATGTCAACGGCGGAGCGATCGCGCTCGGGCACCCGCTCGGCGCGACGGGTGCGCGGCTGATGATCACGCTGCTCAACGAACTGGAGCGAACGGGCGGGCGATACGGCCTCCAGACGATGTGCGAAGGTGGTGGCCAGGCGAACGTCACCATCATCGAACGCCTCTGATCACGAGTTGTGCCAGGCACAACTCGTGATCGGCCAGCAGACAAAGGAGCACCATCATGAGTGGCATCGGAGACATCTGGCGTCAGGCCGCAGCGAAGTGGAGCGAGGTGTCGGGGCAGATCACCGACGACGATTGGGGGAAACCGACCCCGTGCGACGAGTGGACGGTGCGCGAGCTCGTCGACCACGCCATGCACTGGCAGGGCATGGGCGGCGGGATCCTCGGTGCGGGCACGGCGCCCGGCGACGACTGGGCCACGATCGAGCCGAAGCTGTCGGCGGCGCTCGACGACCCCAGCAATCTCGAGGGCACCGCCGAGCAGATGGGCGGCATGCCCAAGCAGCAGGTTGCCGGGTTCGTGATCGGCGACCTCGTCATCCATTCGTGGGACCTCGCCAGGGCGATCGGTGTCGACGACACCCTGCCCGAGCCGGCGGTCGAGGCGACCCTCATGGGGTTGCAGCGGGTTCCGGCGGAGATGCTCCGCTCGTCGACCATGTTCGGTGAGCCGGTCGAGGTGGCCGACGACGCCAGCGCCCAGGATCGGCTGCTGGCGTTCGCCGGCCGCACTCCCTGATCAGCGTCATTCGCACCGTCGCATGGTGGAGCACGTCATGGTGAACGTCCGACGCGCCACCGAGCTCGACATCTCTCGCATCGCTCGGACCGCGAGTCGCGCGTTCGTCGACGATCCGGTGATGCGATGGCTCGTCCCCGACGACGAGGAGTACGAGCGCGATCACCGCCTGCTGTTCGGCAACATCGCCCGCCGCTGGTTGGCGACCGACTCGCTGTGGTGCACCGACGACGTGGCGGCGGTGGCCGGCTGGATCCCGCCCGGCCGCCCCGAGGTCGACCCCGAGGGGATCGTTCAGGTCGAGCACCCCGAGTGGCGGCTCGCACGGTTCGCCGCGCTCGGTGAGGCGATGGGGGCCAACACGCCACCCGAGCCGCACTGGTACCTCAACATGTTGGCGACCCATCCGGATTGGCAGCGCCAGGGAATGGGCGGCGCGCTGATGCGGGTCGTGTTCGAGATCGCCGACGCCGAGGGCCTGCCCTGTTACCTCGAGACGGAGACCGAGGTCAACGTGGCGTACTACCGGCGGCACGGATTCGAGGTGCGTACCGAATGGGACGTGCAGACCGACGACAGCGAGGGCCCGCACATGTGGGGCATGTTGCGGCCCGCGAGGTGATGGTGCGATGAGCAGGCCACGCCTCCGTATCGCCGGCACGGTCCTCAGCACCCGTGATCCGCGCGGGCTCGCAGCGTTCTACGAACGCCTCCTCGGTTGGCCACGGCTGATGGACGAAGACGGATGGGTGGTGCTGCGCGACGACCCCGCCGGGCAGGCGCTCTCGTTCCACGGCGACGACGAGTACGTGCCGCCGACGTGGCCGTCGGTCGCCGGTGAGCAGTTGATGATGCTGCACCTCGACATCGCCACCGATGACCTCGACGCCGCGGTCGCTCACGCGATCGAGTGTGGGGCGACCCGTGCGGCGTTTCAGCCGCAGGACGACGAGGTCACGGTCATGCTCGACCCGGATGGCCACCCGTTCTGCCTGTTCCCGTCACCGAACTGGTGATCAGACGCACCGATTGCGGCACTCGCCGACGCCGTCGACGCGCGTGACGACCGTCTGACCACGCTGCAGGAACACCTGCGGATCACGCGCCACACCGACGCCGCCGGGGGTGCCGGTCACGATCAGGTCGCCGGGCACGAGCGTGGTGAATGTGGAGATGTAGCGGATCAGTTCGGTCGGCCCGAAGCACAGCTCGCGGGTGTTCGACGACTGCATCACCACCCCGTCGACCTCGCACGAGATCGCGAACTCCGGCGCCGCGTCCGCTTCGTCGACGACGAGGTGGGGTCCGACCGGCGTCGAACGTTCCCATGCCTTACCCGGCATGAACTGCGTCGTACGGTTCTGGAAGTCGCGAACGCTGATGTCGTTGACCACCGTGTAGCCGGCGATCGCTGCGGCCGCCTGCTCGTCGTTCGCCCGTCGGACCGAGGCGCCGATCACCATGCCCAGCTCGGCCTCCCAGTCGACGCTGGTCGACTCGTCGTCGCGGGGGAGTTCGATCGGGTCGTTGGCGCCCACGAGCGAGTTGGCGAACTTCGGGAACAGCGTCGGGGCGGTCGGCCGCTCACGGCCGGTCTCGGCGATGTGATCGAGGTAGTTCAGGCCGACGCAGATGATCTTGTCGGGGCTCGTCACCAGCGGCGCGTAGTCGAGGGATGCCACTTCGTGTTGGGCTCCGTCAGCATCGGCGGCGAGATCGCGCCAGCCGGGAAGCCGGAGGAGTGCACCGACGTCGGCGTGGCCCGTCTCGGTCGCGGTGCTGTCGTCGACACGTACGCAGATCGTGCCGTTCGAGGTTCGAATCGTTGCGAGGCGCATGCGTGCAGCTTGCTCGATTCGCGACGGCGGAGCGCGATCCGAGACGCTTGATCATCAGCAGGAATGATCATCATGATCGATGATCATCGCTGTACGTGATCCTCACCGGTCCGTACCTTGGAACGTGACGGACCCACCCCGACAGGAGTTCACCATGTCGTCCCTCTCCGAACAGATCGACCAGATCGCGGCGCACGTCGGCCGCTACGGCATCGCCGCCAGCGAGACCCAGCTGCATCGGCTCCACGGTCTCGCGGCGCGACTCCAGGTGCAACCCGCGATCTCGTCGCTGCTCGTCGACGGCGACGCACCCGATGTCGTGCGCAGCCGCGCGGTCGCCCGTGTCGTCGCCGGTCTCCGCGCGGTGCCGGTCACGTCGTCGCTCGCCACGTTCGTCGCCTGATCAGATCGCGAAGCCACCGAGTTTGGTCTCGAGGTATTCGGCGATGCCGTCGTGGCTGCCCTCGCGACCGATCCCCGAGTCGTTCATCCCACCGAACGGCGCCGATGCCGCCGTCGGGTTGACATCGTTGATGCCGACGATCCCGAACCGCAACCCTTCGAATGCCCGGATCGCCGTGGAGAGGTCCTGCGTGTAGACGTACGCGGCGAGGCCGTAGTTCGTGTCGTTCGCGAGGTCGATCACCTGGTCGACGTCGTCGTACGTCACGACCGGCGCGACCGGACCGAAGGTCTCCTCCCGGTAGATCGACATGCCGTCGGCGACGCCGTCGAGCAGCGTGGGTGCGAAGAAGTGGCCTCGGTCGAACGGCTCGTCGGTCAGCCGCGCCCCGCCGACGAGGGCGGTCGCACCCCGGGCGACCGCGTCGTCGACCTGCGCCTCGACCTTGGCGACCGCTGCCTCGTCGACGAGCGGGCCGACGCCCACCCCCTCGTCCAACCCGTTGCCGGCCCGTACCCTGCCGACCCGCTCGACGAGCGTCGACACGAACGCGTCGTGGTGGCCTGCGCTGACGTACAGCCGGTTCGGACTGATGCACGCCTGGCCGGCGTTGAGGAACTTGAGGGCGGCGGCCCCCTTCGCCGCCCGGACCGGATCGGCGTCGGGGAACACGACAAACGGAGCGTGCCCGCCCAACTCGACCGAGACACGCTTGAGGTTGCCGGCGGCGACGCCGGCCAGGTGTCGCCCGACCGCGGTCGACCCCGTGAACGTGAGCTTGCGCACCCGTGGGTCGTTCGTGAACACGTCGCCGATCGGCTTCGGGTCGCTCGCCGTCACCAGGTTGGCCACTCCGGCGGGAAGCCCGACCTCCTCGAAGATCTCGAAGACGGCTCGCGCGCACAGCGGGGTCGCCTCGGCCGGCTTGAGGACCAGGGTGCAACCGGCGGCGAGCGCGGGCCCCATCTTCCGGGTCAGCATCGAGATCGGGTAGTTCCACGGCGTCACCATCGCGACCACGCCGACCGGCTGGCGCAGCACCAGGAAGCGCTGATCGGGCCGCGCCGACGGCAACCATTCACCCGCCACCCTGGTCGCCTCCTCGGCGTAGAAGCGGAGGAAGTCGGCGGCGTAGGTCACCTCGGCCCGGCTCGCCTTGAGCGGCTTGCCCTGTTCGCGGGTCATCAGTTCGGCCAACGATTCGCTGCGTTCGGTCATGAGCCGCCACGCGGCGTACAACAGGTCGGCGCGGGTGCGTGCCGTCGTGCCGGCCCACGACCCGAAGGCCGCGTCGGCGGCCGCGATCGCATCGGTGGCGTCATCGGCCTCGCCGTCGGGTACCGAACCGATCACCTCACCCGTCGCCGGGTCGGTGACGTCGAACTCCCGACCCGAACGCGCAGCCTGCCAACTCCCGTCGATGAACATGACGACGACGATAGGACAGACGTCACACTCGCGTTCGCCCCGCGACCTGGGTCGTCCGGTCACCGGTCTGGCAGGATGCCGCCCGTGGAATGGTGGGAAGCGCTGCTCTTGATCTTCGGCGGGACCGCCGCCGGTCTGATCAACGCCGTCGCCGGTGGCGGTTCCACCCTCACGGTCCCGCTGCTCGTGCTGGCCGGCGTGCCGGGCAACAACGCCAACGGATCGAATCGCGTCGGCATCCTCACCTCCAACGCTGCGGCGGCGACCGCGTTCCGGAAGCTGGGCGTGCGGGGGCTGTCGAAGTCGGCGCCGGTGCTCGTGCCGATCGTCGTCGGTTCGCTGATCGGCGCCTTCGCGATCACCAGCCTCACCGACGACACGTTCGAGCGCGTCTTCGGTCTCGTGATGCTGCCGATCATCTTCCTGTCGATCCGAAAGCCGAAGGTCAAGCTCGACGCCGAGCCGTGGCCGGTCGCGATGACGGTCGGTGTGTTCTTCGCGGTCGGTCTGTACGGCGGGGCGGTGCAGGCGGGCGTCGGCCTCGTCATGCTCGCCGCGCTCACGCGCGCCGGCTACGACCTGGTCACCGCGAACAACATCAAGGTGGTCGCCAACCTCACGTTGACCGCCGTCGTGCTCCCGATCTTCATCGCTCAGGGCAAGGTCGAATGGGTGCCGGCCCTGATCCTCGCGGCCGGCCTCACCGCAGGCGGCTGGATCGGAGCGCACGCCGCCGTCAAGGGCGGCGAACGGTTGATCCGGGGCGGCATGATCATCTCGGCCCTGATCCTCTCGGGCAGCCTGCTCGGGCTGTACTGAGCGTCGCTCGGGTTTCAGCCGCCGTACTTGCGGGCGCGGCCCATCTCGCGTTCGGCGTCGCGGAGCGCGTCGCGCTCGGCGATCGCGTGCCGTTTGTCTTCCTTGGACCGACCCTTGCCGACGCCGATCTCGACCTTGACCCGACCGTCACGGAAGTAGAGCGTCATCGGCACGAGCGACACACGGTCCTGGTCGACGCGCGCCTTGAGCTTCTGGATCTCCGAGCGGTGCAGGAGCAGCTTGCGTGAGCGATCGGGGTCGTGGGCGCCGAACCCGATCGCGAACGAGTACGGGGCGATGTGGATGCCGTCGAGCCACGCCTCGCCGTCGCGGATGCGGACGTAACCGTCGGCGATCTGGACCTGCGCCTCGCGCATGCTCTTGACCTCGCTGCCGAGCAGCACGAGGCCCGCTTCGAAGGTGTCGGTGATGGCGTAGTTGCGGCGCGCGGCGCGGTTGCTCGCGATCAGCGTCGTGCCGTCGGGCGCGCGCTTGGCCTTGGTGGACTTCTTCGCCATCGTGCGAAGGCTACCGACCGGCCCCGTTCTGGGGGCCGGGAGTTGCCAACCACTAGCCTCCGCGGTGTGCTCCGTCTCGGTCGTGAAGTGTTCGACGCCATCTGTGACCTGGCGTTTCGCGAGTACCCGCTCGAGATGTGCGGGCTGATCGCGGGTGCGCCGGGTGCCGACCATGCCGTCCGGTTCTTCCCGTGTCACAACGATGCCGAGTCGGCCAAGGTGTACACGATCAACCCGAAAGATCACCTGCGGGCCGAGATGGCGGCGGACGACCTCGACGAGGAGATCATCGGCGTGGTGCACAGCCACACGCATTCCGAGCCGTACCCGAGCCCGACCGACGTCCGTCAGGCACCCGATCCCGACTGGCACTACGTGATCGTCGGTCTCAAGCGTGACGCACCCGAACTCCGCAGCTACCGGATCGTCGACGGCGACATCACCGAGGAGTCGGTCGAACTGGTCGACGCCGTCCGGCCGGCCTGACCGGCGGCGTCGGACGGCGCCTCAACGGGCGAGCACGGCCGGCACGACCGCCACGGCGATCGCGTCGATGGCGACGACCGCGAGCAGCAACTCGGATGTGGGGACGACGGCGCTGATCCGTACAATCCTGATGAGTCAGATCGGATTTGTCGGAATGATCACTGGAGCGAGGCGGTTGTGAACAGCATGAGCATGATCACACAGGAGCGGAAGGCGTCGGCCGGTGCCGTACACGGCGATGTGCTGGGGCTCGTCGGCAACACCCCGGTGGTCGACGTGTCCAACCTGTCGCCGAACCCGAATGTGCGCATCCTCGCCAAGCTCGAGATGCAGAACCCGTTCGGGTCGGTGAAAGACCGGATCGCCAAGGCGATGATCGAGGCCGCCGAGGCCGACGGCTCGCTGCTGCCCGGTCAGACCATCCTCGAACCGTCGTCGGGCAACACCGGCATCGCGCTCGCGGCCATCGCCCGGCTCAAGGGCTACCCGATCAAGATCCTCATGCCGGAGAGCGTGTCGATCGAGCGCCGACAGATGCTCGAGATCATGGGTGCCGAGATCATCCTCACCCCCGGACCCGAAGGGTCGAACGGTGCGGTCAAGCGTGCCCAGCAGCTCGCCGCCGAACATCCGGAGTGGTGCTTCATCTACCAGTACGGCAACGACGCCAATCCCCGCGCCCACTACGAGGGCACCGGCCCGGAGATCTGGCGCGATGTGCCCGACATCACCCACTTCGTCGCCGGACTCGGCACGAGCGGCACGCTGATGGGCACCGGACGGTTCCTCAAGGAACAGAACCCCGACATCCAGATCGTCGCCGTCGAGCCGCCGCTCGGCGAGCGGGTCGAAGGCCTCCGCAACATGGACGAGGGATACATCCCGCCCGTGTTCGAGCAGTGGAACGGCTACGACCTGCTCGACCGCAAGCGGGTCGTCCGCCCTCGCGAATCGATCGAGTGGGTCCGCCGCTTGGTGAACGAATGCGGCGTGTTCGCCGGGCTGTCGTCGGGTGCCGCGCTCGCTGGTGCGGCCAAGGTGGCCGCCGACATCGACCACGGCACGATCCTGTTCATCGTGTGCGACGGCGGCTGGAAGTACCTGTCGACCGGGGCGTACACGGCCGACCTCGACGAGGCCGAGCAGAACGCGGAAGCGATCATCTACTTCTGAGGCACCGAGCCGCCGAGTTGCGGCTCCCCCGAGCACTGTTCATCTGCGGTCCACGCTCCGTTTCATCGCGGTTCACCCGCTGGCTACAGTCATCGGCACATGCCGAGCCTGCCGCCTCCCCTCGCGCGCCTCCTGCCGCTGCCGCGTCCGGCTCGCGCGGCACTCGTCGTCCTGCTGATCTACATCTTCCTGGTCGGCGTGTCGTCGCTCGAAGGCGGTATCAAGGTGATGGGCGCCGACACCCAGGCCCGTCTCTTCGACAACGTCGACCATCCGCTCGCCGGCCTCTTCGTCGGCATCCTCGGCACCGTGCTCGTGCAGTCGTCGTCGGCGAGCACGTCGGTGATCGTCGGGCTCGTCGCCTCGGGAGCCCTCGGGGTCGAAGCGGCGGTCCCCATGATCATGGGTGCCAACATCGGCACCACCGTCACCAACACGCTCGTGTCGCTCGGGCACGTCCGGCAGTCGAACGAGTTCCGCCGCGCCTTCGCAGCGGCCACGGTGCACGACTTCTTCAACGTGTTGGCCGTCATGATCCTGCTGCCACTCGAACTCATCACGGGGTGGTTGTCGTCGATCGCCGAATGGGTGAGCGGCAAGCTCGTGGGGTCGGCAGGCGCCGACTGGGAGAGTCCGATCAAGAAGTGGGTCAAGGAGCCCGTCGGGTGGGTCCAGGACGGGCTCGGGGCCCTCGTCGACAGCAACAACGTGCTCGGCACGATGATGGTGCTCGCCGGTCTCGCGATCGTGCTCACGTCGCTCGTGTTCATCACCAAGAACATGAAGACGCTGATCGCCGAGCGCGTCGAACGTTCGATGAACGCAATCCTCGGGCGAGGCGGCGGAGCGGTCGCGATGGTCGTCGGTGTGCTGATCACGGTCGCGGTGCAGAGTTCGAGCATCACCACGTCGATCCTGATCCCCATGTCGGCCGCCGGGGTGATCAAGCTGAAGAACGCCTACCCGGTCACGCTCGGCGCCAACGTCGGAACCACGATCACCGCCCTGCTGGCCGCGCTCGCTGCCAGCCGACCCGAGGCGCTCACGATCGCACTCGTCCACACGACGTTCAACCTCGCCGGCATCCTGGTCCTGTACGTCATCCCGATCCTTCGGCCGGTGCCGATCTTGGCGGCCGAACGACTTGCCGACATCGCGGTCGAGCGGCGGATGATCGCCGTCGCGTACGTCGTCGGGTCGTTCATCGTGCTCCCGCTGCTCGGTGTGGCAATCTTCCGTTAGGCCCTGGAGGTCCTCACATGGTCATGTCCTTCTTCCGGAAGTCAGAGTCCGGTCTCGAACACGTCTCGCATCAGACCATCTCGATGCTCGGCGATGCCCGCCACTCCTTCGACCTCGCCTCGACCGCTGTCCTGAGCGGTGCCGACCCCGGCGCGATCGGTGCCGACATCGAAGCGACCGATCGTCGGATCAACGAGGCCGAGCAGCAACTCCGGTCGGAACTCGTCGTGCACGTGTCGGTGCGCGGCAGCGACGACATCGGGCTCGTGCTCGGTTACACGTTGCTGTTGAAGAAGATCGAGCGGATCGGCGACCAGGCCAAGAACATCTTCGAACTCGCCACCGAGGGGGTGTCGCTCGTCGGAGCGGACGACATCGAGGAGTTCGTCACCCGCCGCCAGGAGATCTCGCTGATGTACGTCGAGGCGGCCGACCTGCTCGCGTCGCAGGACGTCGACGCGGCACGCGACTTCCTCGCCCGGTCGCTCGAGTTGAACGACCAGTGCGGCGCCAAGGTCCGCGAGTACATGCAGTCGGAGCAGCCGGGGAGCTGGGCGGTGCCGCGCGCGATCCTGTACCGGTACTGGAAGCGCATCGTCGCCAACCTCGCGGGGATCGTCACCGCGGCGATCGAGCCACTCCAGAGCATCGATTACCTCGACGAGGGCCGGACCGACCTCGACGACTGATCCCTGTCGCCGCCGACGGACGTCACGTTTCGTCGGCGCAGCGCCAGGGCACCGTCGGGCATGCCCGACGATCCGAACACGCCCGAGCCGCCGAACGATCCGGCCGGCGTCCCGCCGACCGAGCCGATCCCGATCGTCCCCCAGACCCCCGATCCGCCACTGCCGCCGACCACGCAGATGTCGACGACACCGACCGACCCCAACCTCGCGGTCCCGAACGGGCCGCGCGACCCCCGATGGTACGAGAACCGCGCCGCCACCGCATCACTGATCGCGATCGGTCTCATCACCATCTTCCTGTTGATCGGTTGGTTGCTGTGGTGGTCGGACGACGACGACTCGGCCGCGCCGGCCGACACGATCGGGACCGCCGTCGTCGTCGACGGCTCGACGGTGCCCACGATCGACCCCACGACGATCCCGCCGGCCTCGGTCGTGCAGGGCACACCGGTGTCGACCGTCGTGGCCACTCTGCCGCCGGAGTCCACCGCACCGACGACCGCCCTGCCGGCGACGACGGTCGCCCCGACGACCGTGCCGACCACCGAGGCGACCACCACGTCGACGTCGACGTCGACGACGACCACGACATCGGTCCCGGTCGTCAGCGTGCCGGCGTCGCCGTCGGCCACCGTCATGGACATCCTCGCGGTCAGCCCCGACCTGTCACGGTTGGAAGAACTCGTGATCGACGCCGATCTGGTCGAGACGCTCGCCGGTGACGAACCGATGACCCTGTTCGCTCCGTCGAACCAGGCGATCGAGACCCTCGAGGCAGCGCCCGGGGGAGCGGAACTCCTGGCCGACCCCGACCGGCTTCGGAATCTGTTGCTCGGTCACGTCGTCCCCGGTGAACTCGACATTGCGACGATCCTCGCCGGCCAGGACCTCACCTCGTTGAGTGGCTCGATCCTCGCGGTCGACGCCGCCACCGAGACGATCGGCGGGGCGAACGCCGTCGTCACCGACGTGACCGCAGCCAATGGCGTGCTGCACGTGATCGACCGCGTCTTCGACGAGGCCTGACGTTCGAGCGACGGTCGCTATTCGAGTCGCCGCAACGCCTGCTCGACCCGCTCGGGCAGGCGCAGCTCGATGTGGGCGTCGGTCACCCACATGCCGACCTCGCCGACGATCACCGGATTGAGATCGAGTTCGGCGATCCGATCGTGGTCAGACACGAGCTGGGCGATGCGCGTGAGCTGATCGGCGACCAGGTCGAGGTCGTCGTCGTCGAGCATCGAAGCGGCCCGCGTGTCGGCGACCATCGACCGTGCCGTCGAGGGAGAGAACGGCGCGAGTCGGCTCGTGACGTCGCCGATCGCGTCGGCCTGGGCGCCACCGATCCCGACCGACACGAGTGGACCGAGTCGCGGGTCACGGCTCGCCCGGATGCGGAGGTCGACGCCGGGTGGCACCATCCGTTGGACGAACACCCGGTCGGCACCAGCGCCGAGTGCCTGGTGCATCGCGGCGGCCGACACCCGCACGTCGCTGTCGTCGGCGAGGTCGAGCCCGATGCCCGCCTCGACCGAGCGGCCGATACGACGCCCGGTGGCCTTCACCGCGACCGGGTAGCCGAGGCGTTGCGCGGCGTCGACCGCGTCATCGATGTCGACCAGTTCGGTGGGTGGCATCCTGACGCCGTAGGCGCCGAGCAGGTCGGCGACCCGATCGGGCGGCACCTGAGCGCCGTCGTCGAAGGTGGCGAGGATGCTGCCTGCTGTCGCTGAGTCGATGTGCGATGCCGGGTGGTCGGCCTGGCCGTCGGGCGCGGTCGCGGTCTCGCTCCGACGCCAGGCGGAATAGGCGGCCAACCGACCGAGCACTGCCGCCGCCTGCTCGGGGAACGAGAAGTTGGGGATCGACGAACCTTCGCCGAGCGGACCGTCACTCGCCCCGAGCATGACCGCCACGACCGGCTTGTCGGCCGCCGTCGCCGCCGCGTCGATCGCCGCGACCTGGTCGCTCACGGCGCCGAACGTGGCGGGGGCGTGCACGACCAAGAGGGCATCGACCTCGTCGTCGGCGAGGACCGCACGAATCGCCGTGGCGTACGCCGCGGTGTCGCTCCGCCAGTCGAGGTGTGGCGTCGCGGTGACCCGCAGGCCGGCGGCTTCGAGGGTGGCGGTCGCGAGCACGGTCGGACTCGCCGAATTGCTGACGACCGCGACCCGGTCACCATCCATCAGCGGCTGTGATGCGAAGACACGCAGGGTGTCGAGCAGCGCGGTCACCGTCGGGACCTCGATCAGCCCGGTCTGCTCGTACAGCGCAGCGTTGGCCTGACCGACCAGAGCGGCACCCGTTCGCACCGAGACGATCGGCTTGCGAACCGAGACCCGGCGAGCGATCCGGGCGAACTTGCGGGGGTTACCGAGCGACTCGGTGTACAGCCCGATCACCGTGGTCGCGTCGTCGTCCTCCCAGAACTGGAGGAGGTCGTTGGCGGAGATGTCGCGTTTGGTGCCGAGCGACACGAACCAGGACATTCCGAGCCGGAGCGAGTCGGCGAGGAGCAGCAGCGCACTGGCGAGCGTGCCTGACTGCATCGAGATCGCGACGCCTCCGGCCGGGAGATCGACATCGACGAGGGCCGCCTGCAACTCCACCTCTGGTCGTGGTGACGCGATCCCGAAGCTCGACGGGCCGATGATGCGCAGGCCGTTGCGGCGGGCGTGCGCGACGAGCTCGTCGCCGGCCTCGTCGTCGCTGTCGGCGGTGATCACCACGGCACCGCGGACGCGCTGATCGATGCATTGGTCGACCGTGTCGCGCAGCGCTGCGGCCGGCACGGCGATCACCGCCAGACCGATCTCCTCCGGCACGTCGGCGATGGTGCGATACGCCGGCACGCCGCCGACCGAGTCATGGGCCGGGTTGACCGGATAGACGGCGACACGGGCATGACCGTGGACGTTGGTCCACACGGCATGGCCGACCGACCCCGCGACGTCGGAGGCACCGATCACCGCGATCGACGTCGGCAGGAGGAGGCGGGCGACCGCGCGCGAGTCGGCGCGGTGCTCACGGCGCTCGACCGAGTCGATGAACTCCGACGTGTCGGCCAGCGGGAAGTCGACGTCGATCACGCCGGACTCGAACCGCCGGTGCACCGGCCAGCCTGCCTTGGAGAACACCGCCAGCATCGCCCCGTTGTCGCCGAGCGTCTGAGCGGTGAATCGCTCGATGCCGTTCGTGCGGGCGATCGCCGCCAGGTGCTCGAGGAGCAGGGTGGCGATGCCCTTCCCACTGTGGTCGTCGCCGACCATGAACGCGACCTCGGCGTCGGTGCGGTTCTGCAGCCGCTCGTAGCTGGCCCAGGCGATGAACTCGCCCCGGTCCTCGACGACCAGGGCGACCCGGTCGACGAAATCGACGTGGGTGAACCGCTCGAGATCGGCGTCGCGCAACGTGGGTTTCGGGGAGAAGAACCGTCGATATCTGCTCTCGGGAGACTGCCGCACGTGGAAGTCGGCGAGTGCCGGCGCGTCGTCGGGATCGATCGGCCGTATCACCGCGGTCGAACCGTCGCCGAGCACCACGGTGGAACTCCACGTCGCCACGACGTCGTCGGGAGCGGCGGGGGTGGCGGACTCCATGGCCACGAGCTTGCCAGATCCGAACCGCCTCGGCCGCCCGGCTCCCGTAGCCTGGCCGATCGATGGATGGACCGATCGGTATGTTCGACTCCGGATTCGGCGGGCTGACGGTCGCCCGCGCCGTCATCGACCTGCTGCCGACCGAAGACCTGGTGTACATCGGCGACACCGGTCGGTACCCCTACGGTTCGAAGCCATTGGGCGACGTGCGCGAGTACGCGACCGAGCTCGCCCGATCGCTGGTGGCCGACTTCGGGGCCAAGGCGATCATCGTTGCGTGCAACACGGCGACCGCCGCCGGCCTCGACGACCTGCGGGCCGAGCTCCCGGTGCCGGTCATCGACGTCATCGAGCCGGGAGCGCGAGCGATCGTCCGTGCGACCAGCTCGGGTCGCGTCGGAGTGATCGGCACGGTCGGCACCGTGTCGTCGGGCGCCTACGTCGACGCGGTCGGTCGTACCGGCGCCCCGGTCGAACTGGTCTCGGCCGCGTGCCCTGGTTTCGTCGAGTTCGTCGAGCGGGGGCAGACCGTCGGCGACGAGGTGACGGTCCTGGCCGAGCGGCTGCTCGCCCCGATCCGTGACGTCGGCATCGACGCGCTGCTGCTCGGCTGCACGCACTACCCGTTCCTGGCCCGTCCGATCAACGACGTGATGGGACCCGGCGTGACGCTCGTGAGCTCGGCCGACGAAACCGCGTTCGCCGCCCGAGACCGCCTCCAGGCGCTCGGGCTGTTGCGTGGCGGCGATGTCGCGGGCCAACATCGATTCCTGTCGAGCGGCGACATCGACATGTTCCGCGAACTCGGTGGCCGACTGCTCGGCTCCGAACTCGCCAGCACCGAACGCTGGCCCCTCATCGAATACCCAACCACTGGAGATGACCATGACACGACCTGATGGCCGAGCCGTCGACGAACTGCGCCCGATGCGATTCGAGCGCGACTTCACGGAGATGGCCGAGGGCTCGTGCCTCGTGTCGTTCGGCAAGACGCGCGTGTTGTGCACTGCGTCGGTCGACGAAGACGTGCCGCGCTGGATGAAAGGACGCGGATCGGGCTGGGTCACCGCCGAGTACTCGATGCTGCCGGGCTCGTCGCCCGAGCGCGTCGGTCGCGAGGCGGCGAAGGGCAAGCAGAGCGGCCGCACGGTGGAGATCCAGCGGTTGATCGCCCGGTCGCTCCGCGCCGCGTGCGACATGAAGGTGCTCGGCGAACGCCAGGTGACGGTCGACTGCGACGTGCTCCAGGCCGACGGCGGCACCCGCACGGCCAGCATCTGCGGCGGTTTCATCGCCCTCCACGACGCACTCGAGCGGGTCGTCGCTCGCGGCGACCTCGCAGCCAACCCGCTGCACTCGTTCTGCAGCGCGATCAGCGTCGGCATCGTCGGCGGCACCCCCGTCCTCGACCTTCCGTACGTCGAAGACAGCGCCGCCGAGGTCGACATGAACGTCGTCATGCTGAAGCCGCGCGACGGGGGAGAGGCCCGGTTCGTCGAGGTGCAGGGAACCGCCGAGGGCATGGCGTTCACCCGTGGCGAACTCGACTCGCTGCTCGCACTCGCCGAGGGCGGCCTGGGTCGGATCGCCGCGACTCAGCGCGAGTTGGTGGCCACGCCGCCGGCATCACGATGAGCGACCTGCCCCGACTCGTCTGCGCCTCGGCCAACCCCGACAAGGTCGCCGAAATCGAATCGATCCTCCGTGGCGTGGTCGACCTCGTGCCCCGTCCGGCCGACGTGCCCGACGTGGTCGAGGATGCCGACACGCTCGAGGGGAACGCCCGACTCAAGGCGGTGGCGATCTGCGATGCGACCGGACTCGCTGCGGTGGCCGACGATACGGGGTTGGAGGTCGCCGCGCTCGACGGCGCCCCTGGCGTGTACTCGGCCCGCTATGCCGGCGAGGGCTGTTCGTACGCGGACAACCGGGCCAAGCTGCTGCGCGAACTCGACGGCGTCGCCGACCGCCGCGCGGCGTTCCGTACCTGTGTGATCGTCCGCCGTCCCGACGGCACCGAAGTCGTGGTCGATGGGGTGTGCACCGGCACGATCGCGTCGTCACCGGGCGGCGACCGTGGATTCGGCTACGACTCTATCTTCGTGCCCGACGACGGCAACGGTCGAACGTTCGCCGAGATGACCGATTCGGAGAAGAACGACATCTCGCACCGAGGACGCGCGTTCCGGAACTTGCTCGCCGCCCTGTCAGCCTGAACCGGCGAATCCGACCGTCGCCCAGACGGCGCGATGGTCGGCCCCCGGGACGGCGATCACGCCGGCGTGGTCGACCGCGAGGCGGCCGTCGAGGAGGATGTGGTCGAGGGCGACGAACGGGGGCAGCCAGATGTCGGTCGGCCACGTCATGGCGAGAGGATGCCCTGCGGCCGGAACGGCGTCGATCAGGCCCGCCTCGTCGAGCGCCTCACGGAACGGCGGGTGGAAGACGTTGGCGTTGAAATCGCCCATGACGATCGTCGGGAACTCGGAACGGCCCACTGCGACCGGAACGGCATCGAGTTCCTGCTGCCACACCGGCCGGTTGAACACCGGCGGCGGTGGGTGCACCAGCACGACCCTGACCGGCCCGTCGGGCGTGGCCACGTCGGCCGCGAGGCTCCGGTCGAGGTCGGCGCCGGTGTCGGCCTCGACGATGGGAAACCGACTCCAGATCATCAGACCGCGTGCGCCTCGACCGGCGCGCTCGAGGCGATACGCATAACGCTCGGCCAGCGGGTGGGCCCGCAGTATCGCCAGTTGTTCTGGCGTGATCTCGGCGAGCCCGACGATGTCGGCGTCGCCGAGCAGCACGTCGCCGGCGCGGTCGATCCGGTCGTTGGAATACAGCACGTTCGACGCCAGCACCGTGAACGTCGCGGCGTCGGAGCTCACCTCCGGCCCCTGCGCGGGGAACGCCACGGGCGCCGTGAGCACGAGGTAGCCGAACCCGACGAGCGACGCGACGAACCCGAGCCGGTGCCGTCGCCGGAACATGGCGATCAGGGCCACCGTGACGACCGGCGGCAGCGCCCAGGGGCTCAACGACTGCAGCGCAGCGATGGTGGCGGTGGGCGTGCCGAACGGTTGGGTGAGCAGCACGAGCGCGGCACCGACGGCGATCGTCCAACCGGCGACCGACCAGACGGGGTGCAACCGGTCCACGACCGTCCTCCCGGCCGGGCTCACCAACCGCGTAGGTCGATCGGCCAGCGGTCGATCACCTCGTCGCCGCGCACGAGCCACGCCGACTCGTGCAAGGCCATCGTCGGGTCGACGTGGGCGGTGACCACCCGCACTCGATCACCGACGGCCGGCCGCTCGTTCGGAGCGAAGACCACATGCTCATCGGAGCAGAACCACACCTTCCCGCCGGTGACCGAGGGGTTGCCGTGGTCCATCGCGAGCGCCTTGAGGCCGGCGTCGGCGACCGCCCAGTCGTCACTCACCGAGATGACGGTGGCGACCACGAACAAGGCCTGCTCGAACGGCAACCCCTGTTCGCCGTACTGCGAGTCCATGAGGACGTAACTGCCGGCCTGCACCTCGTTGACGCCGGTCGCACCATGGAGGTCGAACGTTCCGGTTCCTCCCGCCGAAACGATGTCGCCGCCCACGTCGTCGTGGGCCCGCCGCAGGAGCGCCATCGACGCTTCGACGGCCACCAGTCGGTCGGAGCGTTCCGGCACCATCATCAGGTGGCCCTCGTAGCCCATCACGCCGCGCACCTCGAGGCCGGCGGCGCGGGCGCGGTCGGCGAGCGCTCCTGCCGATTCGGGGGCGACGCCGCATCGGGGGAGTCCGACGTTCACGTCGATGAGACACGCGGTGATGCCGTTGCGAGCTGCCGCGTCGATCGTCGCGTCGGAGTCGACGGCGACGGTCACCGCGACGTCGAGTTCGGCCATCGCCCGCAGGCGTGCAGCGTCGAGCGTCTCGTTGGCGAGCAGGAGATCGGTGCCGACGCCGGCTTTGGCCATGCCGACCACCTCACGAGGCGTCGCGCACGTGAAGGTCTCATGGCCGGAAGCGATCTGCCGTGCGGCCAACGCTGTGCACTTGTGGGCTTTCACGTGCGGCCGAAGCGCCCGGCCTGGATGCACGGCCGCCATCGTCGCCAGGTTGCGATCCAACGCATCCGCGTCGATGATCAGCGCAGGGGTCGGGAGTTCATCGGGGTGCACGTCGACAGCGTGGCAGGTCGGAACCGGGCCGGGAGACTCAGCGTCGGTCGGTTCAGTGGGTGACGACGGGTGCGTGCGGTCGGATCTGTCGTTGGCTGATCGGCTCCGGGACGCCCGGAACCGGCTCGACGACGACCTCGTTCCAGCCGGAGAGCCAGCCACGGAGTTCGGGGTAGGCCATCGGCGCCGCGATGCCGTATCCCTGCGCCACGTCGCAGTCGAGCTCGGCGATCGCATCCCACAGCTCGGTGTTCTCCACGCCTTCGGCGACGACGTCGAGACCGAGGTCGTGCGCGAGGCGGATGACCGATGCGACGATCAGCCGATCGCGCTCGTCGTGGAGCACACCCTGCACGAAGTCCCGGTCGATCTTGACCCGGTCGACCTGCAGCACGCGAAGGGCTTGGAACGAGGAGTAGCCGATCCCGAAGTCGTCGATCGCGATGCGGACGCCACGCCGTCGGAGCTGCTCGATGGTGTACCGGCAACGTTCGGCGTTGCTGACGATCGAGCGTTCCGTGACCTCGAGTTCGAGTCGGTCGGGACGGAACCCCGATTCTTGGAGGATGGCGAAGACCTGTTGGGCGAACGACGGGTCCTGGAGGTTTCGCGGCGAGACGTTGACGGCCAGGCGGGCGGTGACGCCGCTGTTGACGAGTCCCCGTGTGGCCACCCGCAGCACCATCTCGGTGATCGGACCGATCAGGTCGGTCTGTTCGGCGAGGCCGATGAACTCGTCCGGCGGGATCGACCCGTGTTCGGGGTGCTGCCAACGGATCAATGCCTCGACCGTGTCGACCTCACCGTTGGCGACTCGCAACTGGGGCTGGAAGTGGATGTAGAGCTCGTGGTTCTCGAGCGCGACACCGAGGTCGCTCAGCAGGTTGAGTCGGCCACGCTGCGGCCCTTGGACGCAGGACTCGTAGTGGCACACGGGCACGCCGGTCCGCTTCGCCTTGTACATCGCGATGTCGGCCGCGCGGAGCAGGTCGGACGAAGTGCGTCCGTCGACCGGGTACGTCGCCGCGCCGATGCTCACGCCGATCGTGACGGGGAAGCCCTCGACCATCAGCGGGGCACGGAGCGCGGCACACAGTTGCTCGATCGAGCGAGCGACGTTCTCGCGGGTGTCGACGAACAGGATCGCGAATTCGTCGCCGCCGAAGCGGGCGGCGATGGCGTCGGCGGACAGGCTGTTCTCGAGCCGGTCGGCGAACGCCATCAGGACCGAGTCGCCGAGCTGATGGCCGAGCCGATCGTTGATGTCCTTGAAGTCGGTGAGGTCCATGACGAGCGTGACGGGCAGGACCGCCGAGTCGCCGTGTGATTCGGCGAGCGTCTCGTCGAGGGTCTCGAGGAAGTTGCGCCGGTTGATCAGCCCGGTCAGGGCGTCGTGGTGCGCTTCGTGCGAGCGTTCGAGCGCCTGGCGAGTCGACCGGAAGACGAGGGCGGTGGTGATCCCCAACAGCGGGAGCAGCACGAGTCCGAAGTCGACGCCGATCACCCAGATCGGTGCCAGCGAGAGGAGCGCGCCTTCGGCGGTGATCCTCATGCCGAGGCCGCGCTGCATGAGCGACAGGAATCGGATCCGACGTCGGATCGACATCGAGAGGGCGGCGACGGCGGTGTTGAGGACGACGATCGTGACGCCGGACAGGACGATCGCGAACGCCCACCGCCACGGGAGTTCACCGAACTGCGTGATCGAACCCCGGACGCCGAGCCCCATGAGCACGAGCCCCGCGGACGCGAGCGAGATGGCCGTGCCGCCGACGCGCAGCACGATTCCGGTGACGGTCTCGGCCTGCGTCACCGAGTGGAGCGTGGCGCCGAGCAGCGCGACGCAGAGCGCGAACGAGGGTGAGCCCACGAGCATGAGGCCGAATGCGAACAGCCACAGCGGGGTGACGACGCCGGCGGGCCCCAGTCGGACCCATGCCGCCGGCACCCGTTCGCACAGGAGCAGCATCGTCCCGATGACCGCGAACGCCGGCCAGTTGACGACCGGCTGTCCGGCACCGGTCTCGGTGAGGACGAGCACCCAGGTCGCCACGAAGGCGATGACACCGATCGCGCCCGTCACGAGCGCCACACGATGGCGGAGGAGGAGGTGTCGAAGGTGAGTCATGGCCAAGAACGGAACAGCGCTGGTGTCCCCCTGCGTTATCGTCACGAACGCGTTGTTATTGAGTGAAGGTTGTGTCAAACCCCATGGTCACGGCGGATTCTTCGCTGTCGCCCGGACGTGCGATGCGCCGGGCCCGCCCGATCCGGGAGTGGAGACGGGTCGAGGGGGCGTCGGGCGCGGTGGTGATGGGGTCGTCGTGGGGAGGTTCGGGTGTGGTTCCGCCGACGTAGCCCAACTGGCACAGGCACGGTGTTGAGGGGGTCGTCGAGTGTAGGTTCGGGTGTGGTTCCGCCGACGTAGCCCAACTGGCACAGGCACGGTGTTGAGGGGGTCGTCGAGTGTAGGTTCGGGTGTGGTTCCGCCGACGTAGCCCAACTGGCACAGGCACGGCGTTGAGGGGGTCGTCGAGTGTAGGTTCGGGTGTGGTTCCGCCGACGTAGCCCAATTGGCAGAGGCACGGTGTTGAGGGGGCCGTCGAGTGTAGGTTCGGGTGTGGTTCCGCCGACGTAGCCCAATTGGCAGAGGCACGGTGTTGAGGGGGTCGTCGAGTGTAGGTTCGGGTGTGGTTCCGCCGACGTAGCCCAATTGGCAGAGGCACGGTGTTGAGGGGGTCGTCGAGTGTAGGTTCGGGTGTGGTTCCGCCGACGTAGCCCAATTGGCAGAGGCACGGTGTTGAGGGGGTCGTCGAGTGTAGGTTCGGGTGTGGTTCCGCCGACGTAGCCCAATTGGCAGAGGCACGGCGTTTAGGTCGCCGTCAGTGAGAGTTCGAGTCTCTCCGTCGGCACGCACCGATCGCTCACCTCGTTCGGGGCGAAGCTGGTGGCGTCAGTCGACGGGCATCCAGGCGAGCACCAACTGCGACACCTTGACGTCGGTCTTCTCGAGCGGCACGCGCAGCGTGTCGACATCGGCGGCCGCGGACGTCCACTTCGTGTCGATCTCGACGACGTCCTCGGCGAGGTCGGCCTCGAGGTCCTCGAGCTGCTCCTGCAACCGTGTGACCTTGTTCTCGGCCGCATCGACCCGCTCGCGACTGGCCTTGGTCCGACCGCGCCGCCCGGCAGCCGTGCCGAGCTTGCCGAGCAGGCCACCTCGTGATTTTCCGCCGAGCAGGCCGCCCAGGACGGAGCCGGCGGTCGACAGCAGCTCGGAGTTGCGTTTGCTGTTCGCCTCCTCCTCCAGCACGTCGACGCGGTCTTGGGCGGCCTCGATCTGATCGCGGAGTCGGGTGACCTTGGACTCGTACTTGTCGCGCAGTTTCGCGATGTCGGCGTCGGCGAGTTCGTCGGCGGCGCGGGCGCAGCGCCCGCGGAACTCTTCGGCGGTTTCGCCGGGCCGTCCGTAGAGCTTGAGCGACGCGTTGGCGGGGACCTCGATGTTCATGCTGCGCACCAGGTGGTCGCGCAGGTCGCGTTCGACCCCGGAGAAGAACGTCTTGTTCGTCAACCTGGCGTCGGTCATCCGGTACACCGCGCCATCGGCCGGCTCGCTGCGGAGATCGCGATCGTCGTAGTCGACGGCCAGCGCCCGGCTGACGTCGACGGTCTCGCCGATCGGAGCGATCACGCACTCGTACTCCTCGTCGTGGACGAGGTCGGCCTTCGTCTCGTCGTACCGGAGCTGCACGCGGGCGACGATCGCCGCTTCGAGCCGGGTGCCACGCGGGTTGCCACCGGCGGTGTCGAGCCACGGAGCAGCGGCGTCGATCCAACGGACCGGCACGCTGCTGGTGGTCTCGGGCATCACGGTGGTTTCGTCGTCGGCGAGGTCCGGCCCGGTCGCGGTGGAACCGACCGCGGTCGTACCGGCGATGTCGCCGGCCGTCGTCGATTCGGCGACCTCGGCGCGCTCGGCGGCCATCAGTTCGCTGATCTGGTCGCGGGTCATCGGCCCGCGCAGGTAACTCATCGCCCAGCGCGTCGTGAAGACCGACGTACCGTCCTGGCCGGGCACCCGCAGCACGAACTCGCGCTTGCCGAGCCCGGAGATCGTGTCGTCGACCGCGCCGATGTCGACGCTGCCGGCCGCCGACGTCAACCCTTCGAGCAGACGCGACTTGTCACGTTCGGTGGAGAGGCGTCCGATCATCCAGGTGCCGGCGTTCGAGAGCGCCTTGTAGTCGATGTCGACCGGGTTCTGGGTGGAGAGGACGACGCCGACACCGAACGCACGCGCCTGCTTCATCAACGTCATGATCGGCTTCTTGGTCGGCGGGTTGGCGGTGGGCGGCAGATAGCCGGCCACCTCATCCATGTAGAGCATCGCCCGCAGGTCGGTCGTCCCCGACTGGCGGCGCATCCACGTGACGAGCTTGGCGAGCACCAGGGAGGTGACGAACTGGCGCTCCTCGTCGCTCAGGTGTGCGGTCGTGACGATCGCGCAACGCGGTGAGCCTTCGGCGGTGTAGAGCATCGATTGGATGTCGAGCGCAGGGCCCTCGGCCCACGTCGCGAACGACGGCGAGGCGAGCAATCCGTTCAGCTGCATCGCCAGCTTCATACGGTCATCCGGCGGGAAGAACTGGTCGAGCTCGAACACCCCGAGCTTGCGGATCGGCGGGTTGCCGACGAGCCCGACCAGGGTGGGGAGGTCGAGCGCCTTGCCCGCCGACCACGAGTGGTGGATCAGGTTGGAGAGCAAGATGTGTTCGCGACTCGACAGGGGATCGGCCTCGATGCCGACCAGGCCCAGCAGGCCGGACACGTAGCCCTCGATCTCGTCGCCGACGATCTCGGCGTCGCTCATGTCGTCGGGAACCTGGAGCGACCCGACGATGTTGACGGGCACCCCCGACTGCGAGCCGGGGGTGTAGATCGTGAAGTCGGTCGTTGCGCGCAGGTCGGTGATGTTCTGCGTGGTGTAGCCCCACCCGAGCAGACCCTTGGTCCAGAGTTCGCTCTGCTGTCGGGCGAACTCGTCGGGAGTCGCGCCCGCGGCCTTGGCCTGTGCCTCGTCGACCCAGGGCCGGAACTCGGGTGGGCTCAGCGCCGGGAACGTGAGGCACAGGTTGGTGAGGTCGCCTTTCGGGTCGATCACCAGTGCGGGGAGCCCGGACGCCAGGACCTCTTCCAACAGCACCACGCCGAGGCCGGTCTTGCCCGACCCGGTCATGCCGACGATGACCCCGTGCGTCGTGAATTTGTCGGTGTCGATCCGGATCTCGTCGCCGGTGCGCTCGTGCGTGGCGGGATCGACATGACCGCCGAGGAAGAGTTCAGGCATGTCGGGCAGGGTAGTTGCCGCGGCCGAACGGTTCCGAGGGTGGCGTGTTGCGGCCCCGACCCCGACAGCGCCGTGGGATATCGTCCTGCGATGGGGAGCACACGAGCCGGGGGTCGCTCGCGCACTCCTCGGCAAGGACGCGTCACCGAACCTGGCTCGCGGCGCGGTCGGCTCGTCGCCACGCCGGTGTTCGCCGGCTCGGTCGGGTTGCTCCTGCTGAACGACCACGTGCTCAAAGCGGCGTGGCCGGGTTGGGTGACCGGCAAACTCAGCGACGTCGCCGGGGTGGTGATGGTCGCGATCGCGCTGACGGCGCTGATCCGCGTTCGTGCGGTGGCGTTCGGCATCACCGTGTGCGCCTTCACGCTGCTCAAGACCGTGCCGGCGGTCGCCGGGTGGGCGGCTCCGATCCTGGGCGGCGTCACCCGCACCGATCACACCGACCTGCTGGCGCTCACCGCCCTCGTGCCCCTCGCCAGATGGATGGCGGGATCCGCGCCGCCGCCTCCGAAACCTCGGCGGGCGACCGTCGTTCGGGTGCGCCTCGCGTTGCAGGTCATTCTGATCGGGGCGGCGATCTTCGCGACGACGGCCACCTCGGCCGATTGTGGACCGACCGGTCTCTGGGACGTCCAGGTGATCGACGACGTCGTCTACGCACGGGAGGATCAGAACGTCTGGACCAGCACCGATGGCGGGGCGTCGTGGCAGTCCAGTGCGATCCCCACCAACGACCATCGCTTCGCCAATGGACCGAAGTTCGAGAGTTGCGCGGGTGACCGATGTTTCCACATCGTCACGTCCGCGTCGGACGACTCGTTCGAGATCGTCGAAACCGTCGGCGGCACGGAGACCGAGATCCTGCGGGTCGGCAGCGAGCAGCGACGGGAGTTCCGGTCCGAGATCCAACCGTCATGTGGCGACGACTCGGGTGGAGACGTGGCCGCCGTCGAGGTCGACGGCGATGTGAGCGTCGTCGTCGGTATGGGGGAGGCCGGCACGCTGCATCGGTCCGCCGACCACGGGTGGGAGTGGGTCGCGGTCGGCCAGTGGGGTGTCGGGAGTGGCGTCGCGACGGGCGACACGTTCCTCGGGCACCCGATCGCGGAGCGACCGGACCGTCCGCCGTTCTCGTCGAGGTGGACGGCTCGCGCACTGCTGTGGGCGGCGCCGATCCTCTCGTTCGGTGCCGCCGCTCCACTCGCGGCACTCGCGCACCGCCGGGGACGTAGCCGGGTGGCGGCGCTCTCGCTCGCCGTGCTGCTCGGTCTTGTCGTCCTGGCCCCGTCGCTCCTGCTGTCGAGCCTCCTCGACGGCGCCACCGATCGCAGCCTCGGCGGCTTCCTGATCGGCGGTGGCATCATCCTCTTCCTGGCCGTCGTCGGCGTGGGATCCTTGGCGGTGTGGTTCGGACGGGATGCGCGCCCGCTGCAACCGGATCCGGGCTGGACGTCCACGACGCCGGCGTGGCCACCACCGCCGAGTCAGCGTCCACCGAACCCCGACTAGCGTTCCGGCCATGAGGTTCCGCGGCATCCCGGTCGAGGTCATCCAGTTCTACGACCGGCTCGAGGCCGACAATTCGAAGACGTTCTGGGACACCAAGAAGCACATCCACCGCGACGTGGTGAAGGCCACGGCGACCGCGTTGGCCGAGGAACTGGACGAGTTCGGCCCGTTCCACCTGTTCCGGCCGCACAACGACCTCCGGTTCTCGAAGAACAAGCCGCCGTACAAGACGCACCAGGGCGCGTACGGAGAATCCGAGGGTGGAGCCGGGCACTATTTCCAGATCTCGGCCGGCGGCCTGATGTGCGGCACCGGGTACTACGCCATGGCCAAGGACCAACTGCTGCGATTCCGCGAGGCGGTGGTGGCCGACCACACCGGCGCCGAGATCGCCGAGATCGTGGCCGGGCTCACGAAGCGGCGGTACACGATCGGTGCGATCGGTGAACTGAAGACCGCACCTCGCGGTTTCGACAAGCACCACCCGAGGATCGAACTGATCCGCCGCAAGGGACTGATGGCGTCGAAGGACTTCGGTGCCCCGAAGTGGATCCACACGAAGCAGGCGGCGGCGAAGATCCGCGAGGTCTGGGACGCGGCCGGCGACATGAACGCCTGGCTCGACGCCCACGTCGGGCCGAGCAACCTGGAGCCAGAGGGCTTCTTCGTCTGACGCGTCGCCGAGCCCGGAACGGCGTCAGATGACGCGCCGGCGGTCGGTCTCGACGACGTGCAGGATCCGGTCGCGGACCGCGACGGCGTCGCGGTAGGGGATCAGTGGCACGGCGAGGAAGCCGGCCGCCGTGCGGACCTGGACGGTGGCGAGGTCCTTGCGCCGCTCGAAGAAGCTCTGCGACACCGTGACGACCTGCGCCTTGTGGAGCGGTACCTCTGCCGTGTGGCGGGCCACGAACTGGTACGACTCCGCGATCCGGTCGTCGTCGAGGCTCCAACGGCGCAGGCGCCACTGCCGTCGCGCTGCCGCCCACCTGGCGGCGACCGCCGCGAGGAGGAGCAACGACCACCATCCGAACACGAACCAGAACGGCACGGCCAGCAGCACCGCCACCACGGCGATGCCGCGGGTGGCCTTGAACACGAACCAGCGGGAGATCGATCGGTCGAATTCCGGCTCGTCGGCGTAGCCGAAGACCATCGTGCGCAGGACAGCGACCTCGTCGGCTCGCGTGCCGGGGAGGCCGATGTCGTTCTCGCCGAAGGTCCGGAGCCTGAGCAGCGTGAACCCGAGCCAGCGTTGGGGTGGTGATTCGTCGGTGGTGATCGACTGGATCCGTCGGATCGTCGACGACCGGCTGGTGGTGCTCACGAGCCCTGCGGTCCTCCGCAGCCCGGTCGTCGTGCGGGCGAGCGTCAGGTCCCAGTTGGTCAACAGCTCGCGAGCGAGCTGGAGCACCGTCCCCACGATGGTCGCCGCCACGATGATGGCGACGACGAGCGCGGTCACGGCGATCGCCGACCCCCCGCCGATGTCGCCACCACGGTCGACGAGCCGTTCGAGGCGCGACCCGACGCCGAGTTCGTCGTCGAGTTCGCCGGCGAGCGCGATCAGGGGAGCGAACGCGACGAGACCGGCCCAGGGCACCTTGGTGACGCCGACCCGAACCAGTTCGGCCGGCGTTCGCCGGAGCACGATCTCGTCGAGGTTCGCGGGCCGGGTCGCGCGCTGCTCGGCTCCCGCCGCGGTGGGCCGGGAATCCGCCGCGACTCGACGGAGCGCCTCGGCATGTTCCGCCTCGATCGCGTCGATCACGAACTCGACTCCCGCCGATCCGGCCGTATCGACGGATGCGCTCACGAGACCGACGAATCGGTGCGCGAGCCGCTGCTCGATGGCGACGCTCTGGACGCGGTCGAGCGGGATCACCAGTCGCTCGACCGAGAGGATGCCCCGCGTGACCACGAGTTCGTCGTCGCTGACCATGAACGTGAACCGCCACCAACTCAGCGCCGAGAAGACCAGTAGCGCCGTCGCCGCTGCGGCGGCCAGCACGCCGATCCCGAGCCCGAGTCCGCCGTTGGTCACGAACAGCACGGCCGCGATGACGGCAGACATGCCGAGCCGGCGGGTGAATCGCACGGCGATGAACATCAGTGCGATCGGCGATTGCCGAGCCGGGTGAGCGAGTCGGATGCGGTCCGCGTCGGTCGCCGTGCCAGGTGTCGGTGGTGCCCAGTCGGGGGCGCCGTCCTCAGACGGCATCGGTGTCGATCTCCGCATCCGCGAGTGCGCCGGCCCGGTCGGCGACGAGTTGCTTCAGGCGATCGGCGAAGTCGGTGTTCAGACCGGGGATGGAGACCTCGCCGCCCGCGGTGCGGAGCTGGAGCGACGCGAGCCCGTACCGGCGCTCGACGGGCCCTCTCGTGATGCTCACGTGTTGCACGCGTGCGAACGGCACCGTGGCGACCGAACGTCCGATCACGCCCCGCCGGAACGAGAGGTCGTGCTCGCGCACGAGGTATCCCATGTGGGCGACCTCGATCCGATGCGCGATGCCGACGGCGGCGACGAGGGCGAGCACCCCGGCGCCGACGAAGACGGCCACCCACGACGAGGTCGCCCAGGCCGACGCGACGGTGACCAGGGCCACGGCGCCGGCGAACCCGAGCGCGAACATCGTCCTCAGTCGCGCGTAGTCGGGGTCGAGCGGTTCGAAGTCGTGTTCGTCGAGCCGCGGGAGATCCGTCGCGCCGACGACATCGTTCGTGAACCCGGTCCGCCCCGAGTCGTCGGGTTCGGTGCTGTCCACACGTCGATCGTACCGGTGCCGGGCCGCTCGAGATCGCCGGTGTCCGCCACCCACCCGGAGCCCGAGCGTGATTCCGTCCCCGCCGCACGCGTGTCAGGTCAGCGCCACGCCGATCTGCTCGGAGCCGCGTTCGAGGATCGCCCTGGCCGACGTGTGGTCGTCGATCGCACGGTATGCGTCGGCAAGCGCCCGGTAGCTGCGTTCGTGGTACGGGTCCGCATCGAGCGCCGGACGAGCCGCGGTGATCGCCCGCTCCGGTTGCCCGATCGCGACGAGCAGTTCTGCGGCTCGACACGACGCCCGCACGTATCGGCTGCGTACGTGAATCCGTTCCAGCTCGAGCCACTCGTGGTCCAGCCCGGCCGCGAGCTCACCGCGCCACTCGGCGATCGCCTCGGCCAGGAGCGGTAGCGCCTCTCGCGGGTGACCGTCGCGGTCCGCCTGTTCGGCGCGATCGAGCAACTCGTGGAAGCGCCAGAGGTCGACCACGGCACTCGGATGCAGCGTGAGGCGTTGGCCGACCGTTCGAATGAGCCACGGGGCGTCGCCTGGGGCGCGTGTCGGCTCGAGGACCCCGTGCAGGTAGTTGAGCGTGGTGCGGAGGTTCTTCGCGCTGCGGTCCCGATCCAGATCGGGCCAGAGCGCCGTCGCAGCCCGGTCGCGGCTCGTCGCCGGGTGCAGAACCAGCCACGCGAGCAGAGCCTGCACCCGCTCGCGCCGCCAGTTCGGGTCGTGGGTCGGAGCGCCGTCGACGTCGACGTCGAGTTGGCCGAGCGTCTTGATCCGGATCGACTGAGTCGGCGGCGTCGGGGTGTGAGCCAGCACATCCCGCGCCGTCTCGCCGAGCTCCGGATCGTCGACCCACGCCGCCAGTGCGTCATGTGCCGGTCGCTGCCAGTGCTCGCACAGCCAACCGGCGAGCCGCCGGCCTTCCTGCCGATTCGCCCGTACCCCGTGAACCGCGAGCTCCATCGCCCACCGCGCGGGAATGTACGCGGCGATCAAGCCGGCATCCGGCCACTCGATCGACGCAAGTACCGACAGGTCGCCGTCGCGCGCCGAAGCGAGGCCCACGACCATCTCGTGCGCTCGCTTGACCGTGCCGTCCCTCGCCATCGCGTCCCACATCGGGCGAGTCTCGGGGAGCAGAAGATACGGGTAACAGAAGTGATGCCGGAACACGTGCTGCACCAAGTTGGTGTCGGCGGGAACGAACTCGAGGAGCCCCGCCAACAGCTCGGCAGCGTCGTCGTCACGGTCCTCGGCGACCCTGATCAACACCTCGAGACCGGCAATCTGCGCCTGGACGAAGACACCGGGGTGCTCGCCGGCGTATCGGCTCGCTGCGGACGTGGCATCGCGAGCACCGTCGACGTCCCCGGCGTAGCAGCAGATCATCGCCTCCCAAGCGCTCGCGATGAACCGGTCGCGGGCACCGTGACGGTCGGTCGAGCCGCGCGGCGGGGCGGCGCGGGCCAGCTCGGGCCGGCCCGCGTACCACAGGCATTGCGACTCGGTCACGAGCGCACCGGGAATCGGAACGGGCAACGTGTCGATGTCGTTGGGCACGACCTCGAGGCCTTCCGCGGCGCGTCCGAGGTTGAACAATGCGTTCGCGATGAGATGGCGGCGCGTGATCCGCCACACCGGCGGGAGTTCGTCGCCGTCGATCGAGGTGAGCGCTGCGAGTTGGAGGTCCGGTCGCCCCGTCGTCAGCGCAGACCATGCCTCACCGATCGCGAGGAACGGTCGCGCCGGTGGGTATCGCTCGGACAGCGCTGAGAACCGATCGGCGACGGCGGCGATCTCATCGGTGTCACCGAGAATTCTGGCGAGGTAGCCGAGCTGCGTCAGCGCGACCAATTCGAGTTCGGGTTCGTCCGCGCCGGCGAATCGATCGGCGGCCTCGCCGAGCAGAGCGACCGCCTGCGTGGAGGTCGGATCATGTTCGCGTGCGAGCAGGCCGTCGATCAGCATCGCCAGCCCTGATGTGTCGTCGGAGATGTCGAGGTGGCGCTTCCACGAGCGAAGATGATCGGCACGGATACCGCCGTCGATGCCGTCGATCGCGGCTTGGCGAATGCTCGTCTCGATGTCGTGCTGCTCACCGACCAGCGCCGCGAGATCGATCGCGGTCGCGATGTCTCGACGTTCCCGGGCGACACGTGCCGCGGCGAGGGCGGCGCTCCGCCGTTCGTCGGCACCGAGGTCGGGAACGAGCAGGTCGCTCCACAGGTCGTGCAGTTGGGCGACGTCGCCCGACCACCGAACCAGCGGGAGATCGGCGACCAGGTCCGCCAGCGGCCCGCCGGTCACTGCGTGTGCTACCTCGTCGTCGCCGCCGCCGACGAACGCGAACACGGCGAGTCGCCGCCGGCGCTCGGGGCCCACGCCGGCGAGCGCCTCTTCGTCGAGATAGGTCCGTGATCGCGAGTCGGTGCCGCTCGATGCGAGCTCGACGAAGGCGGGCCATCCGCCTGCGTTGCGCAGCTGTTCGACGTCGACACCTCGGAGCTTCGCGAAGTCGATGAGCTCGTCGGGCGTCAGCAGGAGTTCGTCTTGCTCGATCACTTCGAGCTGGCCGGCTGCATCGAGTCGCGCGACATCGATGGCCGGCCTCACGCGGCCCGCGATCAGGACGTGTCCGTTCGTGGGAAGCTCTCGCACGAGTTGCGTGACGAGCTCGGCCTGCCCGAGCAGATGGCCGTCGTCGAGCACGACGCACATCTGTCGTGGCGACGCGCCGACGACGAGTTCGTTGACGCGGTCGAGCGACGAGTCCTTCGGTGATGCGCCGACGGACTCGCTGAGCACGTCGCAGACGCGCGCCGCGAGCCGAGCGGGATCGCTGTCGAGACTGCGGCACGGGACCCACACGTCGACGTGGTGTCCTTCTGTCGACATCGCCTGTGCCAACAGGGTGGTCTTCCCGCACCCCGCTCCTCCGGTCAGCAGCGTCAAGCGGACATCGAACCGTCGTTGGAGACGATCGATCAACCGCTGCCGCTCGACGACGGAGCGTCGCGGTGCTTCTCCGACCGGCGGGCCCATGTCCCGACGGTAGATCACGCTCCGTCAGCGAGGCGTCAGCGCCATCGGTTGTCATCTCGCTGACGCGCCTCGGATAGCTGTTCGCCGACATCGGAGGGCGGGCGCTGACGCGGCGAGGACGCCCGACGCGAAGGAGGAACCGATGAGACGTCCAGCAATCGCGACACTGGCTGCAGCCGTCCTGGCGTTGGGAACCATCGCCGGGGAGGCCGGTGCAGCAGGGACCGGAGATCCGGAACCGGAGGAACTCACACAGCTCGAGATCGCGGCGATCTTCCTCATCGAGGGATGGGACGGGCTCTTGCCCCCGGAGTCAGAATCGCTGTTCGAACCCGTTGGAGCGGCCCCTGTCGACGGCGACCCGAACCAGATGTGTGGGGCCGTGGCGCAGTCGTTCCGGTTCGACGGGGCCGCCGCCGACGCCGACACGTTCTCGCTGGAGGCGCTCGGTGACGGCATCGATGTCATCAGCCCCGGCGATCCGAGCTTCTTCCAGTTCCAACAAACCTTCACACTGGTGATCGCGTGCTTTCGTACGTCGCCGCTGCTCACCGACGCATCGATCAGCGAGGTATCGCTCGGGTATCTGCTGTTCGGGCAGGAACCGCTGACGGACAGCCAGTACCCGGGCGAACCGCATCTCGGCATGAACACGGTCGTCAGCAGCGCCTCGATCAAAGGCACCGATGCCCCCGAGGACCAGTTGCTGAGCGGTGCCTCGTTCGTGTCGAACGGTGCCTTCGCCCCGGCCGCGACCAATCCGATCCCGACGTCGCAGTTCTGGCTCTCCGCCGGCTACTTCCAAGCGTGGCTCCTGCCCGGGATTCCCGAGGAGATCCGCGTCAACTCGGCGGACGCCGGTGCGCTGACACTCGACGCGTTGTCGAACCAACAGGTCGCGGTGACACCGAGTCCGGAACTCGTCGATCTCGAGGACCCCGGCATACGGGCGGCTGCCGGCGAACGTCTGTCGGCGGTTCGCCAGTCGCTGACCGAAGCGAACCCGACGGCTGACGACCCGGAGGACGTCGTCGACGGCGAGCCGCCACAGGATCCCGAGCCCGACTCCGAACAGCCGGTCGTCATCGCGGCGCCGGACGATGAGGCCGCCGTCGTGTCGACCACGACCACCGCGTCGACGACCACAGCCGCCTCGACGACCACGGTGGCGTTGACCACGGTCGCGCCGACGACCACAGCCACCGAGGGCAGCGGTGAGCAGGCCGGCGGTGGCCGGTGGAAGTGGCTGGCGATCCTGCTCGGCGCGAGCGCATTCGCCGTGCTCGTCGCGTTCCTGACGCGGATGCGTCGCCGTCGCTCACGGCCATCGGGGACGGACGAGGATGAAGACGGCGGAGTCGGGGACCCGGTCCCCGAGCAACCGGCGCCACCGATGCCACCCGACGGGCCCGTCGTGGAGGAGGGCACCGCGCCGCCGCTCGTCCCGGGCACACCGCCGCCCCCGCACGTCCAGTGCGACTGGGAGTTCTGGTTCGGCGCTGCGCAGCTGAAGCAGGTCGCGCCGGGCCACCAGGTGTGTTGCGTGTACCGGATGGAGATCGACACCACGCGCACGATCGCCGAACAGAACGAGATGATCGCAGGGTCGACGACAGGGCGGATTCGCATCCCGGGTTCCGTGTTCGACGGTTCCGGCCTCGGCTGCACGGCCGAGGCCATGACCCGGAGCGTGCCCGAGGACGGCGGTTCCGAGGAGATCGCGGCGCCGGGCGCGCCGGTCGCCGACGTGGTGGCGGCGGTCTTGCCCGACGGGGTCCCGCCGGATGTCGCCGCCCACATCGCGTGTGAAGAGGACACCCGGGTGTCGGTCACGTTGGCGTCGCGCTGCCATGACCACGGTCACCAGTATCTGGGCTCGGCCGAGACGATCATCGATCTCTCGGCCGGCGGGCGCTGTTCGAACACCGATCCCGGCGACGATTGTGCCGTGTCGCTGGCCGCCGCGAGCTCTGGGGACGCCGGCATATCCGGTGACCTCGATCTGTCCGTCGGCGGTGACATCGGGCTCCATGGCGATCGGAACCAGGCGCGGCCCGCGCACGGTAGTGATCCTCATCGCCACGAAACGGACGGGAAGCCGGTGGTCGAGGTCGTCGACTCGTCGACGATCGGCTCGGCCATCGCCGCGGGGTTCGCGTGGTCGGCGACGTTCGCGAGCAGCTTCGAGGTGGATGCGGCCCAGATCGTTCCACCGGTCGTCCGTCCGACGACCGATGAGGTCGAAACCCGAGCAGCCGGGACGACGAGGCACGCACTCGCGCTCCAGGCGATGACCATCGCGCGAGGATGCGCCGGCACGGCATGCGGCTGCGGTGCAACGGAATGCACCTGCGACCCGTCCTTCGATCTGCGCGTCGACGCGCAACAGCAGGAGTTGGTCATCGACGGGAGGCGGTGGGTGCTGTCACGGCCCGCCGCCGGCGCCGGGCGCTGGACCGCGAGGTGACCTCTGAGTGATCGGCGTGCTGGTGCCGAGCATCATGCGGTCTCGGCCAACCTTTGACAGAATGTCAATCGTGACGATCACCGACATCAACCGCGAGGCCCTCGAGAACCAGTTCGGACTGGCCGACCGCATCGTCGACGCTGAGGCCCTGGACAACACGGTGGCGCGCTTCCGTGAACGGGGCATCAGCCTGCCGACGCTCGCCCAACTGGCTGACCCGTCGACGTTCGACCACGCCGCCCACGTCGGAGATGCGGACCCACAGGGGCCCGACGCCCGGAACCTGTGGCGCGTGCACTGGTACAACGACCTCGCGGGCAACCGCGTCGACGTGCCAGAGCACGTCGTGCTGCCACCCGAACTGACCGGCGTCGAGAGTCCGATCATCGTCGTATTCGGCGACCGGTTCCCGATGATCACGGCCCACAAGGTGCTCGCGGCCTACGCCTGCCTCGCACCCCGAGTCGTCACCGGGCAGTTCGACCCCACCCGGCACCGTGCGATCTGGCCGTCCACGGGCAATTACGCCCGCGGCGGCATCGCGATCAGCCGCATCATGGCCAGCCGCGGTGTGGCGATCCTGCCCGAGGGCATGAGCCAGGAGCGGTTCGACTGGCTCAACCGCTGGTGCGAGAACCCCGACGACGACGTGATCCGGACGTTCGGCACCGAGTCGAACGTCAAGGAGATCTACGACGCCTGCAACGAGCTGGCGAAAGACCCGGGCAACTTCGTCCTCAACCAGTTCTCCGAGTTCGGCAACCACCTCGGGCACTACACGGTCACCGGCCGAGCGCTCGGCCACGTGTTCGAGACGGTGCGCGACGCCAGCGGACGCGATCTGCGGCTCGCTGCCTTCACGTCGGCGACCGGGTCGGCCGGCACGATCGCAGCGGGCGACCGGCTCAAGGAGGAGTACGGCGCCCAGATCGTCGCCGTCGAGGCGCTCGAGTGCCCGACGATGCTCGAGAACGGCTACGGCGAGCACAACATCCAGGGCATCGGCGACAAGCACATCCCGCTGATCCACAACGTGATGAACACCGACGTCGTGTGTGCGATCAGCGACGTCGCCACCGACGAACTCGACATGCTCTGGAACACACCCGCCGGTCAGGGGTACCTCGTGCAGTCCAAAGGCGTGTCGCCCGACCTGGTCGAGGCGCTCACGCACTTCGGGTTCTCGTCGTCGTGCAACGTGCTCGCCGCGATCAAGACGGCGAAGCTGCACGGTCTGGGTGCCGACGACGCGATCATCACCGTCGCCACCGACGGCGGAGCGATGTACCCGAGCTCACGAGCGGAGTTCCTACAGACTCGCTACCACGGTGAGTACAGCCACACCGACGCCGCCGAAGCGTTCGGTCAGCACCTCGGCCACGCCTCGACCGAGAACATGATCGACATGACCGAGGCCGACCGGCGTCGCGTGTTCCAGCTCGGCTACTACACCTGGGTCGAGCAGCAGGGCACACCGTTCGAGATGTTCGAGCAGCGTCGCTCGCAGGAGTTTTGGCGCGGCCTGCGCCGCTATGTCGGCGTGTGGGACGACATGATCAGCGACCTGAACGACCAGATCTCAAGCTGACAGAACCCACGACCACGACGATGATGACGATCAGTACAGCGACCACGACGGTGATCGTAACCATCACGGTCACCGACCGAGGGGGTCAGACCCCCTCCGCTCACCCGCTGGCGTCGGACGGATAACGTCGCGGTCCAGGCGGTAGCCGTCGGGTTGCCGGGAGACCCGGGGAGGGTGCGATGACGTCACTGGCCGATCGACCGAACACGGCGCTCGTCGTGATCGACATGCAACGGGGCGTCGTCGCCGACGCCCACGACGTCGACGCGGTGGTCGACAACATCAACACGCTCGTCGACCGGGCCCGAACCGCGTCGGTGCCCGTGGTGTGGGTCCAGCACACCAGTGACGAACTGCCCACCGGCTCCGAGCCATGGGAGTACATCGACGAACTGGAACGCCACGACGACGAACCGCTCGTGCACAAGGCATACGGCGACTCGTTCGAGGAGACCGACCTCGAGTCGGTCCTCGCCGAACACCGCGTCGGCAGGCTCGTCGTGACCGGCGCCCAGACCGATGCCTGCGTCCGCTCGACGCTCCACGGTGCGCTGGCACGCGGCTACGACGCGGTCCTGGTCGAGGACGCCCACACCACCGAGGACATGCGGCAGTGGGGTGGGCCGATCGGCCCCGCCGAGGCGATCGCCTACACCAACCTCTACTGGCGCTTCTCCAACGCTCCCGGGCGATCGGGTTCCACGATGCCCACCGCAGCGGTGGAGTTCGCCCCGCCCGCCTGACCCGTCGGATCGAGGCCGAGCCGATGGCATGATCATCCCATGTCGAACGAGCATCCCGACCATGCCCACGGACATGGTCACGACCACGACCACGACCACGCGGGTCACAATCACGGGCACCATCACGGGCACGAGAACGATCAGGGGCTCCGCGGTGCGCTCCGCTACCTCCGGTGGCTCCCACAGATGTGGAGTTCCGACATCAACGACGCGGTCGTCGACCTGATCGACCCGAAGCCCGACGAGCGGGTCGTCGACATCGGCGCCGGCATGGGTGCCGGGTCGTTCCGTGCCGCATCCGTCGGTGCTCAGGTCACGGCGGTCGAGCCGACGCCGTTCATGCGTCGCGTCCTCGGACTCCGGCGTCTCACGTCGCGACACCGCAGCCGCATCGTCGTCGTCGAAGGCACTGCCGAGCAGCTCCCGATCGCCGACCACCACGTCGACGCGATCTGGGCCGTCAACACGATGCACCACTGGAGCGACCTCGAGCAGGGCGCCCAAGAGATCGCCCGCGTCCTTCGACCCGGCGGCCGCGTGGTGCTCGTCGACGAGGTGTTCACCGACCCGTCGCACCCCGACTACGAACGATTCGGCCGGGAGCACGAAAGCGACCATCACGGGTTCACGCTGGTCGAGGCCGACCGGATGGGCGAGCTCGCTCGGACCGTCGGTCTCGTCGATGTCCAGGCCGGCTCACGGTCGGTGGCCGACCGCCCGGTGATCGTCGTGTCCGCACGGAGCGCCGCCGCCGGCGTGGGCTGATCGTCTCGGATTCCCCGGTCGTATCGGCCGTCGCGCGCCTCGTCTCGCCGGAATCTCGACCACCCCGGTTCTGCTAGAATCGTACGCCTCACACGGGGAGTGCAGCATGGAGTACTTCGACCTCGGTGCCCACACGCGGCCCGTCACCACGACGTCTGCCGAGGCGCAGACGTGGTTCGATCGAGGCCTCGGCTGGACCTACGGGTACAACCACGAGGAGGCCATCGAGTGCTTCCGCAAGGCCATCGCCGCCGACCCCTCCTGTGGCATGGCGTACTGGGGCCTGGCGTACGCGATCGGCCCCAACTACAACAAGCCGTGGGACCTGTTCGAGCCCGACGAGCGCGTCGCCGCGCTCGAGGAAGCCCGCGCCGCGCTCGACGCGGCCCAGGGCCTGACCGGTCTGACGCCGGTCGAGACGGCCATGATCGCAGCCCTCGCCGCGCGCTACCCATCCGATCCCGAGATCGACGACTTCGGTCCGTGGAACGACGCGTTCACCGATGCGATGAGGCCGGTGTACGAGGAACACCCCGACGATCTCGACGTGGTCTCGGTCTTCGCTGAGGCGGGCATGAACCGGACACCATGGCTCCTCTGGGATCTCGTCGCGCGCACCCCGGCCGAAGGCGCCTCGACGCTCGAGGCCCGCGCCGCCCTCGAGCGCGCGTTCGCCTCGCTCCCGGGGGCCTGGGACCACCCTGGGCTCCTGCACCTGTACATCCATCTCATGGAGATGTCGCCGTGGCCCGAACTCGCGCTGAGCCACGGCGATCGCCTCTGCGAGATCGTCCCGGACAGCGGTCACCTGCAGCACATGGCGACCCACATCGACGTGCTGTGTGGCGACTACCACAACGTGATCGTCCGCAATCAGCGTGCGGCGGCGGTCGACCGCAGGTTCGAGGACTATGCCGGCAGCGCGAATTTCTACACCCTCTACCGCATCCACAATGTGCACTTCGAGGCGTACGGAGCGATGTTCATCGGTCGCAAGTCGCAGGCGTTGGCGGCGGCCGCCGACCTTCGACGGCTGCTGCCCGTCGAGACGGTGGCGTTCCTGCCCGACTTCTTCGAGGCGTTCTGGGGGATCCGCCTGCACGTCTTCATCCGGTTCGGGATGTGGCAGGAGATCCTCGACGAGCCGTTGCAGGACGACACCGAGTTGTTCAGCTTCACGACCGCGCTCCAGCGGTACGCGCGCACGGTGGCGCTGGCCAATCTCGGGCGGATCGCAGACGCGAAGGCCGAGTACGACCTCTTCCATCCGGCCCGGGCCGCGGTGCAGGAGACGCGCTACATGTTCAACAACCCGGCCGAGAATGTGCTCGCCATCGCCGACCACATGGCGGCCGGCGAGCTGGAGTACAAGTCCGGTCGGATCGACGACGGGCTGGAGCAGCTCCGCCGTGCCGTGGTGGCCTCCGACGAGCTGCTCTACGACGAGCCGTGGGGTTGGATGCAGCCACCGCGCCACGCGCTCGCGGCCCTGCTTCTCGACCAAGGCCGCCATGCCGAGGCGGAGGCGATCTACCGCGCCGATCTGGGCCTCGACGAGACGTTGCCGCGTGCCGTGCAGCACCCCCGCAACGTCTGGTCGCTGCACGGGCTCGACGAATGTCTCGCGGCCCGCGGCGAGTCGATCGAGCGCCCCCACGTCCAGTCGTTGCTCGCACAGGCCGTGGCGCGCTCGGATGTGCCGATCCGTTCGTCGTGCTACTGCCGCGGCGCCGCGGCCTGACCGGTCGGTGGTCGCGCGCCGACTGCGTCAGCGGTCGACGTAGGCGCCCTGCACGTTGACCGCGAGGCCGATCCGGTCCTCGTTGTAGGTGACACCGCCGACGTCGTCGAGACCGAGCCAGCTCACGAGTGCGTCCATGTGTTCGAGGCGCAGCCGGGCACATCCGTGGCTGGCCGGCGACCGTGGAACGTTGTTGGCACCGTGGATCGCCTGCCCGCCGTCGAAGTAGATCGGCTTGTACATGTTGCCGTTCAGGGGGTTGTCCTCGGCAGCCGGGAAGTCGAAGCTGTCGTGCCAGCCGCCGTTGTCGAGCGCCGGGTCGTACTTGAAGGCGTCACTCCGCGTCTGTGGGCGGGTCGGGAACTCGGCGAGCCCGGTCGAGGTGGGGAACACGAACTGCAGGCGTTCGGTGCCCTCGCCGACGAACATGATCTGACAGGTCTCGTCGATGAGCGCCCAGCGATCGGCGAGAATCGCCGAGGTGAACGGGATGCCGAGCGTCTCGGTGGCCATGAGGAGTTGCTCTTCCTCGCTGCCGGCGACCATGTCCTCGGTGTTGACCGGCAGGTTGGCGCTCAGCCGGAACGCACACAACCGCTGGCGTGTGACCGGACCGGAGATGCCGTCGACGAGCAGTTCACGGATGCCATAGCCCTCGAACAGCTCGTTGAGCTTCTCCTGCTGGGCCATGACCTCACGTTCGACGAACACCGCGGCGCGTTCGGTCCGGGTCGACCCGTCGATGTCGTTGACGCCGTTGTCGGGGCAGACGTCGAGCAGTTGGTCATCGACCAGGTCGGGCGATTCCATGCCGTTCTCGGCCATCAGGGTGTCGACGTCGATGGTGTCGTCGTCGATCATCGCCGCGATCTCCTCGAGGGTCTCGCCGGGGAAGACCTGCAGCGCGCACGCCAGGTCGTACACGTCGAGCGGCGGCAACGTCGTCGACGTCGTGGTGGTGCCGGGGGTCGTCGTGGTGGGGGTGGTCGTGGTGGGGGCCGTCGTGGTGGTTGCGACGGTGGACGTCGGTGCAGATGTCGTACTCGGCGGTGTGGTCGTCATGACCACGGTGGTCGATGGGAGGCCAGCCGAGGTCGGGGTGGTCTCGCCGCCGCTCGACTGGACGGCGGCGCTACACGCCGTTCCGACCAGGGCGAGTGCCAGGAGAAGAGCTGCCCGCCGATCACGCATGACCGTCGACGGTAGCGCCAATCTCACTCGGAGTGACGTCGGGTCGCAGGTGCCGACGGTACGGTTCGTGGCATGCGACGACGTGCAGCAGCGACGGCGATCACTGGGCTCCGGTGCGCCGTGTGCGGCACCGCCGTCGACATCGCCGACGCCGCTGCGTGGCAGTGCCCGCGGCGGACACCGGACGACCTGCACCACGTCCTCCACCTCGTCGCCGGCACCGAGCCGGTCGATGATCTCGACGACCCGAACCCGCTCGTACGGTACGGACCGCGGCTCGGTTGGTGGGCGTTCGCCAGGGCCCACGGCATGTCCGACGATGCGTGTGCCGAGCTCACGCGTCGCGTCGCCGACGGGTTCGTCACGACGCCGTTCGCTCGTTCGGGGGTGATCTCCGACGAACTCGGCGTCGACGTGTGGGTCAAGGACGAGACCGGTCAGGTCGCCGGGTCGCAGAAGGGCCGCCACCTGGTGTCGATTCTGCTGCACCTCCTCGCGGCCGAGGAACTGGGTGTCACGTCGGGTCGGCCACCGCTGGCGATCGCCTCGTGCGGCAACGCCGCCATGGCGGCCGCGACGCTCGCGCACGGGGTGGGTTGGCCGATCGATGTCTACGTCCCGACCTGGATGGACCCGACATTCGGGCGACGGCTCGACGAACTCGACGCCCGCACCCACGCATGCGAGCGCCGGGAGGGTGATCCCCCCGGTGACCCGGCGATGTTGCGCTTCCGCGAGGCGGTCGCCGATGGCGCCGTGCCGTTCAGCGTGCAGGGGCCCGAGAACGCGTTCTGCCTCGACGCCGGCCGCACGATGGGGTGGGAGCTCTTCGACCAGGCCGGCGCCGCGGGCGTCTCGCTCGATCGGGTGCTGGTCCAGGTCGGCGGCGGGGCCTTCGCAGCCTCCGTCGGTGCCGGGCTCGGCCCCGACGTCCGGCTCGACACCGTGCAGGCCGCCGGATGCGCCCCGCTCGCCGCGGCTGCTCGGCGAGCCGCACCGTTCGACGAACCGGCACGACATTGGGGCGAGGTCATGCAGCCGTGGCCCGACCCACACTCGGCCGCCGACGGCATCCTCGACGACGAGACCTACGACTGGCTCGCCGACCTCGAAGCCATGCAGCGGAGCGGGGGAGCGGCGGTCGTCGCGACCGAGGACGAGATCGTACGAGCGCACGAACTCGCCACGACGGCCGGGTTCGACGTCAGCGTCACCGGTGCCGCCGGACTGGCGGGTCTGCTCCACATCCGCGACGATCTCGGCGCCGACGAGCAGGTCGCCCTGATCATGTCCGGCGTCGCCCGCGACTGAGGCGGGTCGCGGCGGGACCCGGGCCGGCAGATGTGCTGAGATCTGGTCATGGATGTGTCCGATCTGTACCTCGAGCTCTATGGCCGGATCCCGCCGCTCGCCGAGCAAGCCGTCGACGGGCTCGGTCCCGAGTCGCTGTGCGCTCCTCCCCGACCCGGAGCCAACACGGTGGGCTGGTTGATCTGGCATCTGGCGCGAGTGCAGGACCATCACATCAGTGAGTTAATGTCGGTGGAGCAGCTGTGGCAGCGGCCAGGGTGTGCCGCACGCTTCGGCCTCCGTCCGGATCCCTCGAACACGGGCTACGGGCACAGCGCCGACGACGTCCTGACCGTCCGCCCGGACTCGACCGATGCCGTGCTCGAGTATCTCGGCGAAGTCGACGCCCGCACCCGCGGCTACCTCGGAACCATCGACGCTGCCGGTCTCGACCGCATCGTCGACGACAGTTGGGACCCCCCGGTCACGCTCGGCGTCCGACTGGTGAGCGTGGCCGACGACTGTCTGCAACACGTCGGCCAGGCGAACTACGTACGGGGTCTGCTCGTTCCCTGAGGTGCTTCACCGAGGGTCGCGAGTCGGCCGGTTGCGCCCACCGAGCGCCGGGGTGGCACGCTGACCGGCATGGCATCGCAGAGTCCCGAGGTCGTCGGCTTCGACGTACCGACCATCGAACGCTGGCTCCCGACCGTGACCGACGTGACGACGCCGATCACCTGGGAGCGATTGCCGGGCGGCCACTCCAACCTGACCTACCTGCTCACCGACGCCGCCGGCCGCCAGATGGTCATCCGCCGGCCGCCGCGCGGCGAGCTGCTGCCCAAGGCCCATGACATGTGGCGCGAGTACCGGATCATCGACGGTCTCTGGCCGACGGCGGTGCCCGTCGCCGAGCCGATCGCGTACTGCGACGATCGCGACATCTGCGAGGTCCACTTCTACGTGATGGGCAAGGCCGAGGGGCAGGCGCTCTACGACGGCGAGACCGTGTCCGCCTGGCTCACCGAAGACGCGCGTCGTGCCGCCGGCGAGCACTTCGTCGACGTGCTGGCCGCGCTGCACTCGATCGACCCTGCCGACGTCGGTCTGGCCGAACTCGGCCGTCACGACGGCTACGTCGCACGCCAGTTGAAGACCTGGTACGGATCGTGGAACGCGTCGATCGCGTACGCCGATCACGACGATCCGCGGGTGCACGAGTTGCACGAGATGCTCGTCGCGACCATCCCCGAGCAGGGCCCGGCTCGCGTCGTGCACGGCGACTACGGCCCGCACAACAGTCTGTTCTCGCGCAGCGGCGAGGTCACGGCGGTGCTCGACTGGGAGATCGCGACCTTGGGTGATCCGCTCGCCGACTTCGCCTACTCGATCAACGCATGGGTGGAGCCGGGTGACGCCGGCGTGTACGGCGCCGACCCGCCCACCGCTCTGCCCGGCTTCCCGAGCCGCGACGACATGATCGCCCGCTACGGGGCCGCGACCGGCGCAGACCTGTCGAACCTGGCGTACTACCGCTCCTTCAACTCGTTCAAGACCGCCTGCATCCTGCACGGCGTGTACGCCAGATACCGCGCTGGTCAGAAGAGCTCCGAGGGCGTCGACCTCGAGATGCTGTTCGCCCGCATCGGCCTCTCGCTCGACGCCGCCGAGGCGATGTCGAACGAGATCGACCGCTGAGTCGCCGGCGTCGGCGATCGCCGACCGATGGCGTCGGACGAGCTTCGGCACACGTCCCGATAGTCTGACCCGCATGACCGAACGCATCGCTTCGCCCGTCGCGCTCGAAGGTGGCTTCGACCCCCGCTCCGACGTCTTCAACCGGTTGATGAAGAACCGCGTGATCATGCTCGGTTCCGACGTGAACGACGACATCGCGAACCAGATCTGTGCGCAGCTGCTGTACCTCGAGGGCGAAGATCCCAACGCCGACATCTGGCTGTACATCAACAGCCCGGGTGGGTCCGTCACCGCCGGCATGGCCATCTACGACACGATGCAGTTCGTCGGTTGCGATGTCGCCACCGTCTGCCTGGGCCTCGCCGCCTCGATGGGGCAGTTCCTGCTCACCGCCGGTGCCGCCGACAAGCGCTACACGCTCCCCAACGCCCGCATCATGATGCACCAGCCGCTCGCCGGTCTGCGAGGCCAGGCAACCGACATCGCGATCCAGGCCGAGCAGCTCCGCTACACCAAGCGCCGCATGGCCGAACTGATCGCCGAGCATTCCGGCCAGACGCTCGAGCAGATCCAGCGCGACTCCGAGCGCGACCGTTGGTTCACCGCCGAAGAGGCCGTCGAGTACGGCCTGGTCGACGCCGTCAAGAAGGCTCGCAACGAGGTCGTCTGACGGGCGCTGTCGCCGGCGCGGCGGCAGACAGGACTTCGCCGACGTCAGCCGTCGGACGGGACCGTGGTCTCGATGGTCGGCGGAGGGATCGTCCGAGCCGGCACCGCTGCTTGCGGGGCGATCGTGGTGATCGGGATGTCGAGGCGGCAGTTGTCGAAGAGCCACTCCTTCACGGCGAACGCCGACGGCTCGGTCGCGTATGCGGTCTTGGCCACGAGTTGTTCCGACTCCGGATCGCCCGGTACGAGCGTCGACGCGGTCTCGAGGCTGATGAGGACGTCGTTCCACTCGTCGGCGATCGCGACCGGGGCGAGTTGACCCATCAATTCGTAGAACTCGAGGGTCGCGTCGATCTCCGCGTCGGTCGTCAGCGGGGGAGCGACGAGGCTGTTCCGGTTCTCGATCGCCTCGCCGCAGAACCGCTCGGCGTCTGACTGCACCGGCTCGTCACGGCTGCACCCGACCAGCAGCACGGCGACGATGAGGAGGGCGATCCGTGGCACCGAATGAGTGTGCCATAGCGACCCTGGGTTGCGTCGGGCAGCGGAGCTTCGTTGTGGCACCCCGGCGGTAGGGTGATCCGTGCTGTCGAGGGGGCAGTTCCTCCCTCCCAATCGAGTCGGTGCACGGCACCGGTGATGTGGGAGGTCGAGATGATCGCATCGGTCGATGCAGCAACGATCGTGGGGGCACGTGGCCACGCGGTCACCGTCGAGGTCCACGTCGGCAAGGGATTGCCGACGTTCACGATGTTGGGATTGCCCGACGAGTCGTGCCGCGAGGCGCGCGATCGGGTCAGGGCCGCGATCTCGTCGGCCGGATTCGAGTTCCCCGAGAAGAAGGTGGTCGTCAACCTGGCGCCGCCACAGTTCCGCAAGACCGGGTCGGGGCTCGATGTCGCGATCGCGATCGGGGTCCTGGTCGCGACCGAGATCATCATGCCCGAGTCGATCGCCGGGCTGGCGTTCGCCGGCGAGCTCGGCCTCGACGGTTCGGTCCGCTCGATCCCCGGCGTCGCGCCGATGGTCGGCGTGCGCCCCGAGCACGACTGGATCGTGCCGGCCCGGTGTGTCGCCGAGGCCCGCATCGCCGGGCAGGGCATCGTGCGGCCGGTCGACTCGCTGCGCGATCTGGTCAACGCGCTGAACGGCGTCGAGCGGTGGCCGCGCCCCGACGAAGCGGTGTCCACGTTCGTCGAAGTCGAGACGCCCGACCTCGCCGATGTCCGTGGTCAGCCGTTGGCGCGCCTCGCCCTCGAAGTGGCGGCCGCGGGCGGGCATCACCTGCTGTTCGTCGGGCCGCCCGGTGCGGGCAAGACGATGCTGGCCCGGCGGCTCCCCGGTCTGCTGCCCGACCTCGAGGCCGACGTGGCGCTCCAGACGACGATGGTGCACTCGGCCGCCGGCGCCCAGTTGCCCGAAGGCGGGCTCGTGCGGCGACCGCCGTTCCGGTCGCCGCACCACACGAGCTCGCTGGGTTCCCTGGTGGGCGGGGGCGGTCACCAGCAACGGCCCGGTGAGATCTCGATGGCTCACGGCGGCGTCCTCTTTCTCGACGAGATGGGCCAGTTCGTCCCGCAGGCGCTCGACGGGCTTCGCGAAGCGCTCGAATCCGGGCAGATCATGGTGGGGCGGGTCGAACAGCTCCGGGTGGCGATGCCGGCCAGCTTCCAGCTGATCGGGGCGACCAATCCCTGCCCGTGTGGCGGCGGAGCACCCGGCGCCTGCCAGTGCGACGAGCGGGCCAAGTCGCGCTACTCGTCACGCCTCTCGGGGCCACTGCTCGATCGTTTCGATCTCCGTGTCGCGGTCCAACGCCCCGACGTGGCCGAGATCCTCGATGGTTCGCCGGGCGAATCGACGGCCGACGTGGCCGTTCGTGTGGCCGCGGCCCGCACCGCCGCGAGAGCTCGCGGAGGGTCGCTCAACGCGGCGCTCGACGACCGGGGGCTCGCCGAACATGCTCCACTCGATGCGGCTGCTGCGGCGTTGCTGCGCGACGAACTCGAACGAGGCCGCCTCACGGCTCGCGGGTACCACCGTGTCCGGCGGGTCGCTCGCACGCTCGCCGACCTCGCCGGGGCGTACGACGACCCGATCACCGACGAGTTCGTCGTCACGGCGCTGGGCATGCGGACGAGGGTCGGTTTGAGCAAGGTCGAGCAGGCGGCATGATCGACGACCGATCGGGAGCGATCGCGCTCGCGTCCATCGCTCGGTTGGGGCCGCGGCGACTCCGGCGCATCGTCGGTCACCACGATCCCGCCGACGCGTTCGAACGGCTGCGGTCGGGCTGCCCGCTCGATCCGATGGTCGAGCGAGCGATCCCCCAGCGCGACCTCGCGGTCATTCGGCGTGAGGCAGCCGAGGTCGACATCCGGGCGATGATCGGTGCATGCGACGAGGCGGGCGTCGAGGTGACCTGGCTGGGCTCGTCCGGCTACCCGGTGCAGTTGGCCGACGACCACGAAGCACCGGCGGTGCTCTTCTGGCGTGGTGAACTTGGCGCGCTCGATCATCGTCGCGTCGGTGTGGTCGGCACCCGTAACGCCACGGCCTCGGGCCTTGCCACCGCTCGCGAGCTCGGTGTCGAGCTGGGCCGTGCCGGCGTCACCGTGGTCTCCGGCTTGGCGCTCGGGATCGACGGTGCCGTCCACGACGGGGTGCGCTCCGCTCAGGGGCCCGGTCGTGCGGTCGCGGTGGTGGGGTGTGGGCTCGATCGGCCGTATCCCAGACGCAACGGATTGCTGTGGCAGTGGGTCGCCGCCGAAGGTCTGATGCTCTCCGAGTGGATGCCGGCGACCACACCCGACGCGTGGCGGTTCCCCCTCCGCAACCGCATCATCGCTGCGCTGAGCGAGGTCCTCGTGGTCGTCGAGAGCCGTGAGAAGGGCGGGAGTCTGATCACGGCGCGAGCCGCCGCCGATCGTGACGTCGAGGTCATGGCGGTACCCGGTTCACCCCGGGTCAGGGCATCGGCCGGCACCAACATGCTGCTCGTCGACGGCGCGGCCCCGGTGACCTCGGTCGCCGATGTCCTCATGATGCTGGGGCTCGACCACCGCCGAGCGGGTGCCGCCCGGTTCGATCCCCGCCGGCGACCCGATGGGGTGGAAGTGTCGGTCCTCGAGGCCTGTCGAGTCGAGCCGCGGACGCTCGACGGCATCGTCGCCGCCACCGGTCTGGCGATCGCGACAGCGGCGCTCGCCGTCGCTCGGCTCGAGCAAACCGGCTGGTTGCAGGAGGCCGACGGATGGTTCGAACCCGTGGGATCCCGGTTGAGCGGCCGATGACCGAATACCGTTATCGCAATGGCGGATCCGGACCTCTGGCGATTGGGCGACTTCCAGCGCTCGCAGACGTCGCTGTCCGAACGCACCCTGTCCGCCTACGGGTCCGACCTCCGACTCTTCGCCGAATGGGTCGCTCGTTCCTCCGTCGACTCGCCCGCCGGGGTGACACGAACCCTCGTCCGGCGCTACATCGCGTCGCTGTCGACGCGCGACTACGCACGCCGCAGCATCGCCCGCAAGGCAGCCGCACTCCGCCGTTACTACGCCTGGGCGATCGAATCGGGGCTGGCCGAGGTCGACCCGACGATCGGCGTCCAGGTGAGCGCCGGGCAGGGGCGGCTGCCCCGGGTTCTCGACCGACGCGAACTCGACCACCTGCTCGACGGGCCGACGGCCGACGACGAGCCGGTCTGGCGTCGACGGCGCGACGACGCCGTCCTCGAGGTGCTCTACGGGTCGGGCGTCCGGGTGTCCGAGCTCTGCGAACTCACCCTCGACCAGGTGCGCGTCGACGAGCGCGTCTTGCTCGTGTGGGGCAAGGGCTCCAAGGAACGGCGTGTTCCGCTGGGCGACCCGGCGGTCGACGCGTTGCGAGCCTGGTTCGCCGTTCGGGCCGAGGTGGTGCCCGCCGCGGCCGGCCCGATCGTGTTCGCCAACGAGCGCGGCAACCAGCTCACCCCGCGCGATGTGCGCCGCATCCTCGACCGTCGCTCGCCCACCCCGACGCACCCGCACGCACTCCGCCACACGTTCGCGACCCACCTCCTCGACGGTGGGGCAGACCTGCGATCGGTGCAGGAGCTGCTCGGCCACTCCGACGTGGCGACCACGCAGCGTTACACTCACGTCAGCCGAGATCGTCTGCGCTCGGCCTATCAGAAGAGCCACCCACGCGCATGAGCATCGTTCCCGACGACCCCGATCTGGCAATGCATTGGACGCGTTGGCTGAATCGCAAGAACGCAGCCTCGCGAGATCACCTGATCGTCCACTACTCGCCGCTGGTCAAGTTCGTCGCCGGCCGTATCGGCGCCGGCCTGCCCAACAGCGTCGATCCGGGCGACCTCGTCAGCTCCGGCGTGTTCGGCCTCATCGATGCGATCGACCGGTACGACCCCGAACGGGCCGTCAAGTTCGAGACCTTTGCAGCGCCGCGGATCCGCGGCGCGATCTACGACGGCTTGCGTCAACTCGACTGGGTGCCGCGCTCGGTCCGGAGCCGTGCCCGCGAGGTCGAGCGGGCCTTCGCTCAACTCGAGCACGAACTCGGACGCGCGCCGACCGACGACGAACTCGCCGAGAAGCTCCACATCGGCGAAGACGAACTGGCCCGCTGGTTGGCGTCGATCGCGGCGACCACGATCGGTCCGCTCGATCGGGCCGTCGCCGCCGGCTACGAGCCCGAGTCCGTCGAGTCCGAGGGGATGGAGCACCCGGTCGCGGCGGTCGAAGACCGCGAACTGCGCGACATCATGAAGACCGAGATCCTCAAGCTGCCCGAGCGGGAGAAGCTCGTACTCTCCCTGTACTACGACGAGGGTCTCACCCTCGCCGAGATCGGCAACGTGCTCGGTGTCACCGAGAGCCGGGTCTCACAGATCCACACCAAGTCGGTGCTGCACCTGCGGTCGCGTATGGCCGCCGCCGGCGTCGGCTGACCGTCACCTCGGCCCGGTCGGGCTCCCTTCGTGGCTCCGGCCACCTCCCGTTCCACGAACCGAGAGGGCCGACCCATGTGGCGTTCCGTCCAGTTGTCATCCGTCGTACTCGGAGCCGTCTGTCTGCTGCTCCCATCGGGCGTCGTGCACGCCGCCCCGTGTTGGCCGCCACCCGTCGCTGCGCCGGTCTCCGACCCGTTCCGCGAGCCGGCGTGTGCGTGGTGCCCGGGGAACCGTGGCGTCGAGTTCGGAACGGCGCGGGGTGCGTCCGTCCGGGCCGTTGCGACGGGTCGGGTCACGTTCGCGGGCTCGGTCACCGGCACGGTGTACGTCGTCGTCCGACACGGCGACGGTCGTCGGGTCACGTACGGCAACCTCGTTTCCGAGTCGTACGACGTCGGTGACCTGGTGGTTCGCGGTCAGGTGGTCGGTCGCGCCGCCGGTCCGTTCCACCTCGGGCTCCGCGTCGGCGAGCGCTACGTCGACCCGGGATCGCTCATCGGTCGTCACGTGTACCGGCCGCGCCTGATCCCGGTCGACGGCAGTCCGCCCAACCCGGCCCCACCACCTCGGCTGCGCTGCAGCGGCTAGGGCGGTTTGACGGCACGGCTCAGCTACACTCGGTCGCTGGCTCACCGTCCGGTGGGCTGCCACGAATCAGCCGCTCGTTCCTCAGATGCGGTCGCCACGGCGCCCGGAACGAGTCGGACAACCGCAACAAGGAGCACCACATGGCTGTCATCAGCATGCGTCAGATGTTGGAAGCCGGCGTTCACTTCGGGCACCAGACCCGTCGTTGGAACCCGAAAATGCGTCGTTTCATCTTTGGCGAACGCAACGGCATCTACATCATCGATCTCGAGCAGACGCTCACCCGCGTCGAGACGGCCTACGGGTTCGTCCGTGACCTCGTCGCCAACGGCGGCAACGTGCTGTTCGTCGGCACCAAGAAGCAGGCGCAGGACCCGGTCCAGAGCTACGCCCTCAAGGTCGGGATGCCGTACGTCAACGAGCGTTGGCTCGGCGGCATGCTCACCAACTTCGAAACCATGTCGAAGCGTGTCGACAAGATGCTCGAGTACGAGCGCATGAAGGCCTCGGGCGAGTTCGACGCCATGATCAAGAAGGAAGCGCTCCTCCTCGATCGCGAGCTCACCAAGCTCCAGCGCAACCTCGGTGGTCTGCGCGACATGAAGAAGGCCCCTGACTGCGTGTTCGTGATCGACACCAAGAAAGAGCACATCGCCGTCACCGAGGCCAACAAGCTCGGCATCCCGGTCGTCGCGATCGTCGACACCAACGTCGACCCCGACGTGATCCAGTTCCCGATCCCGGGCAACGACGACGCGATCCGCGCCAACAGCCTGCTGGTTCGGGTCATCGCCGATGCCGTCGAAGAGGGTCGCTACATCGCACAGCGTCGTCCGAAGGCCGCCGGTGCTGCCGGCGCTGACGGTGCCGCCGCCGAGGCGAAGCCCGAGCGCAGCCCCGAAGAAGAGGCAGCGTTCGCCCAGGCGCAGGCCGAGGCCCGCAACGCGGCAGCCCGCGCCCAGGCCGATCGCGAGGCGCGCCTGACCGCGAGCAAGCAGAAGCCCGCCGACGAAGCGCCCGCCGAGGCATCGCCCGCCACCGAGGCCGCCGACGGCAGCGCCCCGGCCGCCGATGTCGAGGTCGCCGACGGCGCTGCGGTCGAGACCGACGGCACGACCGTCGAGGCGTCCGCCGCCGCACCGGTCGACGAGGCTCCGGCCGAGGCCGCGACCGAAGCGCCGTACGGCGAGGGGTCGCACGCACCGATCGCCGACGACGCACAGCCCGACGGCTTCCCGATCAAGGGCAACGCCGATTCGATGCTCTACCACACCCCGGAGAGCCCGTTCTACGGCCGCACGGTGGCCGAAGTCTGGTTCGCCGACGAGGCCGCCGCCGAGGCCGCCGGGTTCTCGAAGCCCGCCAGCCAGCAGAAGACCGAAGACGAGAGCTGAGGAACACCCCCAAATGTCATTCACCGCACAAGATGTCAAGGCGCTGCGTGAAGCCACCGGCGCCGGCATGATGGACTGCAAGAAGGCCCTCGAGGAGACGGGTGGCGACATCGAAGCCGCCAAGCAGCTGCTCCGCGAGAAGGGCCTCGCGGCGAGCGCGAAGCGCGACGACCGCGACAACAACCAGGGCGTCGTCACGCTCAAGGTCGACGGCAACGTCGGAGCGATCGTCCAGCTCAAGAGCGAGACCGACTTCGTCGCCGGCTCCGACCAGTTCAAGGAAGAGGCCGATGCCCTCGTCGACCTGGTCATCGCCAAGGGCGCCGACGCCGTCGCCGAGCGCGACGCCGAACTCGAAGAGCTCAAGATCACCCTCAAGGAGAAGATCGAACTCGGCGAGATCGTGCACATGGCCGCTGCCGACGGCAACACGATCGGGTCGTACTCGCACATCCAGGGCGGACGCGGCGTCAACGGCGTCCTCGTCGAGCTGACCGGCGACAACGCCGAACTGGCGCACGACGTCGCAGTGCACATCGCGTTCGCTCGTCCGAAGTACCTGACCCGCGACGACGTCCCGGCCGACGTGGTCGAGGCCGAGCGCAAGACGCTCGAGACGATCACTCTCAACGAGGGCAAGCCCGAGGCCGCGGTCCCGAAGATCGTCGAAGGGCGGATCAACGGGTTCTTCAAGGACGTGTGCCTGCTCGAGCAGCCGTACGCCAAGGACGACAAGCAGTCCGTGAAGCAGATCATCGGCGACGCCGAGATCGTCCGCTTCGCCCAAGTCGAGATCGGCTGACCTCGACGGTTCTGACGGGCCCCGTGGCCCGATCCGACGATGCCCGTCCGCGAGGGCGGGCATCGTCGCGTCCGGTCCCGGATGTTTTGTCTTGCCGAGGAGGTGCCGGTTCGCGATCGGGCCAGACTGTGGACACATGGATCGTCACCTCGTCACCTCGTCAACCGATCGGCCTGATCATCGCTGGTGCCACGCCGCGGCGGGTCAGCGATGACGGATCGGGCTTCGCGACCCGATCGTCGTGTGTGGGTGGGCAAGCCGTTCCCGCTCGGAGCGATCTACGACGGTTCCGGTACGAACTTCGCCCTGTTCTCGAGCGCGGCCGACGGCGTCGAGCTCTGCCTGTTCGGCGACGACCACACCCGCGGTGGTGACGAAGCCGACGACGAGGTGCGGATCGAACTCACCGAGGTCGACGGTCACATCTGGCACGCCTATCTGCCCGACGTCCGCCCCGGGCAGCGCTACGGCTATCGGGTCCACGGTCCGTGGAACCCGAGCGCCGGTCAGCGCTGCAACTCGAGCAAGTTGCTGCTCGACCCGTACGCCAAGGCGATCGCCGGCGACATCGACTGGGACCCGGCGTGCTTCGGTTACGACTTCGACGATCCCGACCGCCGCAACGACCAGGACAGTGCTCGTCACGTGGCCAAGGCGGTCGTCGGCGATCGGTTCTTCGACTGGGGGAACGACCGCGCCCCCGACATCCCGTTGCACGAGACCGTGATCTACGAGGCGCACGTCCGAGGCATGACGATGCGGCACCCGAAGGTCCCACCCGAACTCCGTGGCACCTACGCGGGCATCGCCCACCCGGCGATCATCGAGCACCTCCACGATCTCGGGATCACCGCGATCGAACTGATGCCGGTCCACCAGTTCGTCCAGGATCACCACCTCGTCGAGAAGGGCCTGCGGAACTACTGGGGCTACAACTCGATCGCGTTCCTCGCGCCGCACAACGGCTACACCTCCTCGGCGGCGCTCGGCCAGATCCAGGAGTTCAAGACGATGGTCAAGGCTCTCCATTCGGCCGGCATCGAGGTCATCTTGGACGTGGTGTACAACCACACCGCCGAGGGCAACCACATGGGCCCGACCCTGTCGATGAAGGGCATCGACAACCAGGCGTACTACCGCCTGGTCGACGACGACCCGCGCTACTACCTCGACTTCACGGGGACGGGCAACAGCCTCAACATGCGCCATCCGCACGTCCTGCAACTGATCATGGACAGCCTCCGGTACTGGGTGCTCGAGATGCACGTCGACGGGTTCCGGTTCGACCTCGCGTCGACGCTCGCCCGCGAACTCCACGAGGTCGATCGGCTGTCGGCCTTCTTCGATCTGGTCCAACAGGACCCCGTGCTCTCCCAGGTCAAGCTGATCGCCGAGCCGTGGGACATCGGCGAGGGCGGCTACCAGGTCGGCAACTTCCCGCCCCAGTGGTCGGAGTGGAACGGCCAGTACCGCGACGTCATGCGCGACTTCTGGCGTGGCGAACCGTCGACGCTCGCGGAGTTCGGGTCTCGCTTCACCGGGAGTTCCGACCTCTACGAGGCCGACACGCGGCGACCGACGGCCTCGATCAACTTCATCACCGCGCACGACGGCTTCACGCTGGCCGATCTCGTGTCGTACAACGACAAGCACAACGAAGCCAACCTCGAGGGCGGCAACGACGGCGAGTCGCACAACCGCACGTGGAACCACGGCGTCGAGGGTCCGACGGACGATCCGGAGATCAACGAACTCCGGGCGCGACAACGACGCAACCTGGTGACCACGCTGATGCTGTCGCAAGGTGTGCCGATGCTCGTCGGCGGCGACGAACTCGGCCACACGCAGCACGGCAACAACAACGCCTACTGCCAGGACAACGAGATCTCCTGGTACCCATGGGACGACATCGACGCCGACTTCGCCGCCTGGTGTCGGCGTGTCATCGCCTTCCGTGGTTCGCACCCGGTCTTCCGTCGTCGACGCTGGTTCCAGGGCAGCGTCATCCGCGGGATCGACGACCTCGCCTGGCTGCGCCCCGACGGTGACGAGATGACCGACGACGACTGGTCGACGGGCTACGCCCGAGCGGTCGGCGTCTTCTTGAACGGTTCGGCGATCCCGACCACCGACACCTACGGCGAGCCGATCGTCGACGACACCTTCCTGGTGCTGTTCAACGCCGGCCACGAGTCGATCGAGTGGCGGCTGCCCGGACCCGCGTGGGGTCGCCGTTGGACCGTCGATCTCGACACCGCCGACCCGCGCAAGGGGGTGCAGCGCACCGCCAACGCGCGTCAGGGCAGCACGCTCGACGTGCTCGGCCGATCGATCGTCGTGCTCCGTTCGACGCAACCACCACTCGCGCCCCGTCGCCCCACCGCGCGGCCCGATGCGCCTGCCCCCGCCCCGAGCACGAAGCAGCGCCGGAGCGGGGACGACGACCCCGACGAGACGAAGGAGGCCGTGGCGACGTGAGCCGGTCGAGCGCGCCCCCGTGCCCACCCCCGACCCGTGAGCGACCGAGACCTCGGACCTCCTCGCTCGCCGAACTGCAGGAGTCCCGGACATGACGCGCCGACCGACCGACCGATCCTCCTCGCCCGAGCTCGCGCAGCGCGCCACCGATCTCGGTGTCGTCGTCCGCTACGAGGACGTTGATCAGGTCCCGCACGACGCAGACCCCGACGTTCTGGCCCGAGTGGTGGAGATCCTCGAGGCCGATCGCGCGGAGTCGCGGCGCCACGTCGTCGACGGTGTCCACGTGGTCGATCCCGGTGGCTCGCGAGGCGCGATCAGGATCGGTGTCCAGGGCCGGGTCGATGATGCCTCGCTGATCGTCGGCGGCACACGCACGGCGGTCGCCCCCGGGTCGACGCCCGGAGCGATCACCCTGCCCGAGTTGCCGATCGGGTGTCACGTCCTCACGGTCGAGTCGGGTGCCCACGTCGAGGAGTGCACGATCGTCGTACCCCCGGCGACCATGCCCGGTCTCGACCCGGACCGTGCCTGGAGCAGCCTGTTCGTGCCGGCTTACGCCCTCTGGGAACGCGACGATCCGATGCCGGCGTACGAGCACCTGCGGTCGCTCGCCGTGACGTTGGGCGAGCGCGGCGTCGACACGCTGGCGACGTTGCCGCTCTATGCGACGTTCCTCGACGAGCCGTTCGATCCGAGCCCGTACTCGCCGATCAGTCGGCTGCACTGGAACGAGTCGTACATCGACGACGACGTGCTGCCTGCCGCCCCGGTCCCCGAGTTCGGTGATGTGGTCGACTGGCGTGTTGTCGGCGCTCGTCGCCGGCGCCAACTGGTCGAAGCCGCCGCCGCTGCCGACCCGGCGCTCCTCCGGCGACTGAGCCAGTTCGTCGCCGCCCATCCCGACGTCGGTGCCTACGCCCGGTTCATGGCCGACCGTGACCCTGCCGGTGGCGAGATCGTCGAGCGCTCGCACGTGCTGGCCCAGCTGCTGTGCGATGAACAGATCGGGGCGATCGGGGCCGCCCCCGGCAGCGCCGGACTGTCGATCGATCTGCCGATCGGTTCGCACCCCGCCGGCTACGAAGCATGGGCGCACCCGCGTCTGTTCGCACCCGACACGGCGGTGGGTGCTCCGCCCGACACGTTCTTCGTCGACGGTCAGAACTGGGGTTTCCCGCCCCAGTTGCCCGGCCAGATGCGAGACAGCGGCTACGGGCTCTGGCGTCAGATGATCGAGCGGGCCGGGCGGCACGCGACGATGCTGCGCATCGACCACGTGATGGCCGTCCACCGGCTCTGGTGGATCCCCGACGGCAGCTCTGCCGACCGGGGCGTCTACGTCCGGTATCCCGAGCGAGAGCTGCTCGCCGTCATCGCTGCCAGTGCCGCCGTGGCCGATGTCGCGGTCGTGGGGGAGAACCTCGGCACGGTGCCGCCCGAGGTCGGCGTCGCCCTCGACGACTGGGAAATGCTCGGCATGTACGAGGAGCAGTTCACGACCGGCGAAGCGCAGCTCGCCGACATTCCCGCACGCAGCGTCACCGGCGTGCGAACCCACGACATGGCAGCATTCGCCGAGCACGTGGCCACCACCGACCTGACGACCTACATCCGCAATCTGGCCGCGAGTCGGGACGAACCGATCGACGACCTGTTGGACGCGGTGCTCGAACGCCTCGCGGCGAGCGATGCCGCCATGCTCGTGGTCGACCTGGACGATCTGCTCGGCGAACGGCGCCCGCACAATCTGCCCGGCCGCGTCGTGCCGGGGATCTGGCAGCGTCGTCTCGACCGACCGACGTCCGAAGTGCTCGCCGACGAGACCGTGCGAAGCCGCCTCCGCATCCTGAGCCGTGCTGCGAGCGTGGACGACACACCCTCCGGCCGACCGCCGGTCGACCCGGCGGCGTCATGACGGGCCGTCTCGGGGCGACACCGGTCGCTGACGGAACACGCTTCGAGGTGTGGGCGCCCGATGCCACCAGCGTCGACATCGTCGCCGAGCGCTCCGGCGCGGTCTTCGGCCTGACGTCGACTGAGGATCCCGACGTCGCTGGTCGCTTGACCTGGGTCGGCGTCGTCGCCGAGATCGGCGCCGGCGATCGGTACCGGGTCCGACTCGACGACGGCGACCCGCTTCCCGACCCGGCGTCGCGCTGGCAGCCGGACGGCGTGCACGGCGCATCCGCCGTCGTCGATCCGGGTCGGTTCGCCTGGAGCGATCACGAGTGGACCGGGGTGTCCCTCGACGACGCCGTGCTGTACGAGTTGCACGTGGGCACGTTCACGCCGGGCGGCACGTTCGATGCGGCGATCGGGCGGCTGCAGCACCTCGCCGACCTCGGCGTCACCCTCGTCGAGGTGATGCCCGTCAACGCGTTCCCGGGCGAGCGCAACTGGGGTTACGACGGCGTCTTCCCGTCGGCGGTCCAGCACTCGTACGGCGGACCCGAAGGGTTCGCCCGCTTCGTCGACGCTGCCCACGCTCACGGCCTGGGCGTGGTGCTCGACGTCGTGTACAACCACGTCGGTCCGGAGGGCAACGTGCTCGGAGCGTTCGGGCCCTACTTCACCGATGCCTACGGCACGCCGTGGGGTCCGGCCGTCAATGTCGCCGGACCCGGCAGCGACGACGTCCGGCGGTACTTCATCGAGAGCGCCGTCGGCTGGGTCGACGACTTCCACGTCGACGGCTTGCGCCTCGACGCCGTCCACGCGATCGTCGACCCGACGGCTCGCCCGATGGTCGAAGAACTCGTCGCTGCGGTACAGGAAGCCGGTGAACGAGCCGGGCGAACGGTGCTGGTGACACTGGAGAGCGCGGCGAACGATCCCTCGATGGTGCGCCCGGTCGCCTCGCACGGTTGGGGGGCAGATGCCGTCTGGAACGACGACGTGCACCACGCCCTCCGGGTGGCGCTGACGGGCGAGCGCCACGAGTACTACGCGGCCTACGAGGGGGTCCGCGACCTCGCTGCAGCGCTCGAACACCGCTGGGTCTATCGGGGCCAGTACTCGCCGACCCTCCGACGCCGACACGGCGCACCGGCGACCGGCATCGACCCGGCGCGTTTCGTCGTGTTCGCGACGAACCACGACCATGTGGGCAACACCCCACGCGGCGAGCGGATGCTGCACGATGCTGCGCCGACCGATCCGCGACGCCGTCTCGCTGCGGCGTTCGTGCTGCTGTCGCCGTTCACGCCGATGCTCTTCATGGGCGAGGAGTACGGCGAACCGGCACCCTTCCCGTACTTCGTCGACCATGGTGACCCCGAACTGGTCGACGCCGTCCGTCGTGGGCGCCAGGCCGAGTTCGCCGATGTCGATTGGGGAGGCGGCGTGGCCGACCCCGCCGATCCGGCGACGTTCGCGGCGGCCGTGCTCGACCCCTCGGTCGCCGAATCCGGCGCCAACGCTGCGCTGCTCGCGATGTACACCGAGTTGCTCCGCATCCGTCGGGAGACACCGGTGCTGACCGACCCGGATGCCGAACAGCAGGTGCTGCTCGATGGAGCGGTACTCACCGTCGTTCGCGCGTCGGCGACGTCGGTGGCGGTCGCTCGGTTCAACTTCTCCGATCGGCCGATCGACGTGTCGCTCGATGTGAACGACGCCGGCACCTTCGAGGCCGGGTCCGAGCTGTTCGATTCGTCGGCGGAGCGGTGGGGTGGCGAACCGGCCACCGCAGCGACCGTCTCGACGCCGGCGTTCTCGGCCCGACTGTGGGTCGCCCCACGAGCAGGCTGAAGGTCAGGAACGCCTCAACACGGCGACCCCGTCGTCGCCCGTGAGCGCGGCGACGTCGATCGACCCGGCGGCCACCTCGACGTCGTGCACGAGATCGTGCCACCGAGCACCGGGAACGGCGACGGACGCGTCCAGGTCGGATGCGCCCGGTCGGACGGCGACGGTGGTCACGGCGGGTACGCCGTCGGGGTCGGCCCGGGCGAACGCGATGACCCGTCGTGCATCGGGGCCGTCCGACTCCAGCGGCACGTAGCCGGCACGGGGACCGAACGCTGCCGCGTGCTCGCGGCGGGCGGCGAACACGCGCCCGACGAACCGTGTGCGTGCGAGGTCGGGCTCGTCGAGGTCGATGGGAGCGTTTCGGGCCAGAGCGTCGTCGACCAGGTCGCCCCACGCCGACCATCCGGGTCGGCGTCGGTTGTCGGGATCGACGAGCGACAGCAACTCGCGGGGCGCGCCCTGGTACAGGTCGGGCACGCCGGGGCAGGTGAGCTGCAGTGCGAGGAGCCGCAGACCGATCGAACTGCCTGGCCCCACGACGTCGGATGCCATCCGGGCGAGCGGCGTGCGCTCATCGCCGGCTTCGTCGACCAGCGTGGTCGCGAGCGAGTGCAGGGCAGCTTCGTACGTGTCGTCGGGCTCGGTCCAGCTGGTGACGAGGTCGGCTTCTCTCGAGGCCTTGACGAGGTACTGGTGGAGGCGGTCGGCGTCGAGCGGCCACGCCGCCACGACCGTCTGGAGCGCGAGCGACACGTCGGTCGTGTGGAGCGACCCGAGGTCGTGCTCCGAGATCCACGCTCGCACGAGGTCGGACCATTCGTCGGCCCGGGTCACCAACGCGAGCGATCGGGCACGTACCGCCGCCGAGCGCTTGGTGTCGTGGGTGGTCGCGGTCAACATCGTGGTCGGCCAGCCCGACTGGACCCGCTGCTGGTGGTTGTGGAAATCCGCGACGTCGAGCGTCCAGGTGCCAGGGCTGCCGCCGACCTCACACATCGACGACAGTCGCTGGTGCCGGTAGAAGGCCCGGTCTTCCGCCCCCTTGGCCATCACCGGGCCGGTGAGCTGCTGCCACCGGGTTCGCACGACGTCGTCGGTGCGGACGAGGGAGGCGACGGCCGCGATGGCGGCGGCGTGTTGCGGTGTACGTCCGAGCGCCACCTGCTCGGCGGTGTCGAGTACGGCGACCGACTCGGGGTCGGGCAGGTAGGTGCGGTACCGATCGAGGGCGAGCGTCAACTCGACGAATCCGGTCCGGAGATCTTCGTCGGACGGCCCCCGGTCGCGCCGAACGGCCCTCACGAGGCGGTCGAGGTCGGGTCGCAGCCCACCATCGAGCACCTCGCGCCGGGCGGTGGCTTCGAGGGCGTGGAACTCGTGGGGTTGTCCGGACTCGGCGGCCAGTTCACGCCAGAGCCCGTCGAGCGGGTCGAGGCCCGACGGGTCGAGCAGCGTGTGCTCGGCCGCCGTCACCTGCTCGTACCCGGTCGTGCCGGCGACCGGCCACGACGTGGGGAGCGTCTCGTCGGGGGCGAGGATCTTCTCCACGACCAGCCACCGGTCGCCGATCACCGACCGCAGTGCGCGGAGGTACCCCTCGGGGTCGGCGAGACCGTCGACGTGGTCGACGCGAACGCCCGCGAACGCCTCGTGTTCCGCGAGGAGCCGCGGGATCGTGTCGACCGCGGCGGCGACGTCGTCGTGCTCGACGCACAGGGCCACCAGGTTGTCGATCGTGAAGAAGCGGCGGACGTTGCGTCGCGGCGATCGCCACCACTCGAGCTCGAAGTGCTGCGCAGCGAGGGCTTCGTCGATCGGCAAGTCCTCGGTGCCGGCGGCCATCGGGTAACGCAACGGTCCGTACCGGATCTCGTGGCCGTCGTCGCCGGCGGCGACGGTGAGCTCGCCACGCTCGACGAGTTCGGCCACCGGAGCGCCGAGCTGGGGGATGATCACCTTGCCGCCGGCGTACTCCCAGTCGACGTCGAACCACGCCGCGGCCGGCGATTCGGGCCCGCCTCGCAACATCTCCCACCAGGAGGGGTTCAGGTCGGGGCGTTCGACGGACGCATGGTTCGGGACGTGGTCGATGATCACGCCGAGACCGGCCGCGCCGGCTGCGTCGAGCAGGTCGAACAGTCCGGCCTCGCCGCCGAACTCGGTCCGGACACGTCGGTGGTCGACGACGTCGTACCCGTGGCTGCTGCCCGCCATCGCCTCGGCGACCGGCGACAGGTACAGATGACTCGCGCCGAGCGACGCGATCGACTCGATCAGCCCGGTGGCCTGCGCGAATCCGAACGTCGGTGTGAGTTGGAGTCGGTAGGTCGCGACGAGTGGGCGGTCGGCGGGAGCGTTCACGTTCACCGGTCTATCGCGAGATCGATCACTGGCCGACGTAGAGCGCGACGACCGCGAGCCCGTTGACGACGAAGTGGGCGACGATCGGCGCGGCGAGTCGGTTGCCGGTCCAGTGGCAGGCCAGGTTGAACCCCAGACCGAGCACCCCGATCGACGCGAACAGACTCACGACCTCGGGCCAGCTGCCGACCGCCGGGAGATGGGGGAGCACGAAGACGAGCGTGGTGATCGGGATCGCTCGTCGCGGTGAACGGCCACGTTTCAGGATGCTGCGATACAGCAGCCCTCGGAAGAAGAGTTCCTCCACGATCGGTGTCACGATCGCCACGGCGACGAAGAACACGGCGAAGTCACCGAACGATGCCAGTTCGTCGAGCGGGACGTTGCTCGTCGGTTCCTCGGCGCCGAACGCAGTGTCGATGCCGTAGCTCGCGAGTCCTGCGACCATCAGGGCCGCGAACCCCGTCCCGAGACCCACGAGCGGATCCCACCGGCGCATCTCGAGTCCGAAGTCGGCCCGCAGACTGCCCTGGCCGCGCCGGCGGGTCGCCAGCACCACGACACCCACCGTGGCGATCGCGTTGAGTCCGACGAACGCTGCGATCGCGACCGGTCCGTCGCCGTCGATCGGGTCGCCGGTGATCGCCTCGATGCCCACGAGTGCGAGTCCACCCGCCAGTCCGGCGACGACGTAGGCGAGCACACCCCACCAGACGTCGCCGAGCCCCCAGCCCGACAGCCGCCAGCGCTCGTGCCCGGCCGGACGCCAGCGACCGTCGTCCGCGAGCACGTATCCGGGCGCCGGGGAGCGGTCCGACCGGTACCACTCGCCGTCGTCGGCGAGGTACCAACCGGTCGTGCCCTCGGGGACGCCGGTGGGTGCCGCCCACGACCTGCCCGAATCCGCCATGTGGACATCGTACGAACCTCCGACGCCGGGAATGATGCGCGATGCGCCGGGTCGATCTGTCAAACTCTCCGGCGATGTCTGACGAGCAGCCCGTGACACCGACGCCTCGCTGGAAGCGGATCGTGTTCAAGCCGTCGGGTGAGGCGCTCGCCGGCGAGTCGGGTCGGGGACTCGACGGGCCGACGCTCGATCAGACGGCGACCGAGATCATCGACATCCGTCAGAACCTCGGCGTCGACGTCGCCGTCGTGGTCGGTGGGGGCAACTTCTGGCGTGGCCGTACCGGCGCGATGGAGGGGATGGACGCGACGCAGAGCGATCACATCGGCATGCTCGGCACGGTCATGAACGCCCTCGCGCTCCAAGATGCGCTCGAGCGGCGTGGTCAGCCCACCCGCGTGCAGTCGGCGATCGAGATGCCCCGGATCGCCGAGCCGTACATCCGACGCCGGGCGATGCGGCACCTCGAGAAGGGCCGCGTCGTCATCTTTGCCGCCGGTACCGGCAACCCGTTCTTCACCACCGACACCGCCGCCGCCCTGCGAGCTGCGGAGATCGAGGCCGACGCGCTGCTCAAGGGCACCCATTCGGGCGTCGACGGGGTCTACGACAGCGATCCACGCACGAACGCCGACGCGGCGAAGTACGACGAGATCGACTACATGGACGTCATGAACCAGGACCTCAAGGTCATGGACGCGACCGCGATCGCCTTCTGTCGCGACAACGAGATCCCGATCGTGGTGTTCGACATGTCCGCCGACGGCGCGCTCCGGACGATCCTGACCGGCGGCGACGTCGGCACGATCATTCACTGACGCACGTTCGCGGCGTATCTCCCCCCGTCGCCCAATCCCTGGTTACGCTGGTCCGTGTGACCGAAGAAACCCTGCTCGATGCCATGGACAAGATGGACAAGGCGGTCGAGCACGTCCAAGTCCAGTTCTCGACCGTCCGAACGGGCCGTGCTGCGCCGGCGCTCGTCGAGCGCTTGACGGCGGAGTACTACGGTGCGCAGGTGCCGATCCAGCAGATGGCGTCGATCTCGGTGCCGGAGGCCCGGATGCTGATGGTCAAGCCACACGACCGCAGCTCGCTCGGGGCGATCGAGCGGGCCATTCGCGACAGCGACCTGGGCGTGTCGCCCAACAACGACGGCGTCGTCATCCGATTGAACTTCCCGCCGTTGACCGAGGAGCGTCGTCGCGACTACGTCAAGGTCGTCAAGACGATGTCCGAGGACGGCCGCATCGCGATCCGGAACATCCGTCGCGATGCCCGCAAGGCGATGGAGGCATCGGAGAAGGCCGGCGACATCTCGGCCGACGATCTCGAGCGGGCCGAGAAGGAACTCGAGAAGATCACTGCCGAACACGTCGACAAGATCGACGCCGCGTTCGGACGCAAGGAAGCAGAGCTGCTCGAGGTCTGAGCCCGAGCTGATCACCTGATGGGGAAGGGACGCAATCGATGAGCGATGAGAGCTGGCGGAGTCGCCGCGACGACGATTTCAGCGAGTTCGGCTCGTTGTTCGACGACGCCGAGCCGACGCAGAACCTGCCGCCCGTCGCCGCCGAGCCCGATGCGGAATCCTCCGACGCGATCACCTTCGGCGACAGCGACACCGGATCGCTGCCGCACTGGACCGAACCGCCGACCGGTGAGATCCCGCGCTTCGAGGCGCAGGCCGACGCCGGTCACGACGATGACGAAGAACTCGACGTGTGGTCGTCGTTCTCGTCGGAGTCGCCCGTGTGGAAAGACGACGAACCCGCCGTCACCGACAGCGGGGCGGTCGACGAACAGCTGCCCACGGCGCAGCACCGTCGGGTGACCGACGAACACGGCGCCGTGTCCGGTCAGCACCGTCGGGTCACCGGCGAGTCGGCGGCCGTCGAGAGCGAGCCGAGCCGCATCACGATCGGTACCGACCCGTCCGGTATGCCCCGGCGCCAGCCCCCTTCGCCCCGCCGCCGCGGCGGAGGCACCCCGCCGCCGCGGGCCACCCACGCGCCGGCGCCCCGAGCGTCGGGCCGTGACATGCCGGCGGCGATCGCCGTCGGCCTCGGTCTCGCCGCAGCGTTCATCGCCGCACTCATGTACAAGCCGGTCGCCGCCGCCGCCCTGATCGTCGTGATCCTCGGTCTGGCCGCCGTCGAGTTCTACGACAAGGTCGCCGAAAAGGGTTACCGGCCGGCCGTCGTCCCGGGGATCGTCGCCTGCGTCGCCGCCCCGCTGACCGCCTATTGGCTCGGTGTCGGCGCATTGCCGCTCGTCTTCGCGTTCGGGTTCATGGCCACGGCTGCGAGTTTCATCGGCGCCCGCAGCGTCGAGGCCGGTCCGATGCCGAACGTGTCGATCACCACGCTCGGCATCGTCTGGATCGGCTTGCTCGGTTCGTTCGCGATGCTGATCCTGCGTTTCTCGACCAACTCGGGCAGCCTGCTCGAGGTGGCCGAGCATCGAGGCACCGACACGTTGTTCCTGTTGGCGCTGGGTGTCGTCGCCAACGACGTCGGCGCGCTGTTCGTCGGGTCGGCCGTCGGGCGCACCCCGCTCCGCCACTGGATCAGCCCCAACAAGACCGTCGAGGGTTTCATGGGTGGAGCGATGCTCACGGTGATCGCCCTCATGCTCGTCGGCATCAGTGAGAGCAGCTCGACCTGGACCTCCTACTGGCATCTGCTGGCGCTCGCCGTGGTGATCTCGATCATGGCGCCGATGGGCGATCTCGTCGAGAGCATGTTCAAGCGCAACCTCGACGTGAAGGACTTCGGTTCGATCGTGAAGGGTCACGGCGGCATCCTCGACCGGTTCGACGGGTTCCTGTTCAGCCTCCCGGCCGTGTACTACCTCACCCTCGTCCTCGAGCCCTGGACGAACTTCGTCGGCTGATCCCGACGCTCGTCGATGGCTCCGGTCCGAGTCGCGATCGCCGGTTCCACCGGTTCGATCGGCACGCAGACGCTCGACGTCATCCGAGCCGAAGGGCTCGACCGGTACGAGGTGGTTGCGCTCGGTGTCGGTTCCTCCGCCGACGCCCTGATCGAACAGGCCCGTGAGTTCCGTCCGGCGGTCGTGGCGGTCGCCGACGAGGCCGAACGGAAGCGAGTTGCGGCCGAACTCCCCGACGTCTACGTCGTCGCCGACCAGGCCGAACTGATCGTCGACGCCGATGTCGTGATCAACGGCGTCGTCGGTTTCGCCGGGCTGTCGGTCACCACCGAGACCCTGCGTGCCGGTAAGCGCCTCGGGCTGGCCAACAAGGAGAGCCTGATCGCCGCCGGCCCGGTGGTGCAGCCGCTGCGCGACACGCCGGGCGCCGAACTGGTGCCGGTCGACAGCGAGCACTGTGCGGTGCACCAGTGTCTCCGATCGTCGCTCGATCCGCGTGAGATCAGCGGCATCGTGCTGACGGCGAGCGGCGGTCCGTTCCGTGGTCGATCCGCCGACGAACTCGCCTCGGTCACCGTCGCCGAAGCGCTGAAACATCCGACCTGGTCGATGGGTCCGAAGATCACGGTGGACTCCAGCACCCTGATGAACAAGGGCCTCGAGGTCATCGAGGCGCACGAACTGTTCGGCGTCGCCTACGACGACATCGACGTCGTCGTCCACCCGCAGTCGATCGTGCACTCGATGGCCGAGTTCACCGACGGTTCGACGATCGCCCAGCTCAGCATGCCCGACATGCGGTTGCCGATCGGCTACGCCCTCGGGTATCCCCATCGGATCGGCACTGCGTTCGGTCGCATCGACTGGACCACGCTGTCACGCCTCGACTTCGAACCGCCTGACCGGGCGACGTTCCGCTGCCTCGATCTCGCCTACGCGGTCGGTCGCGCCGGCGGTGCGGCGCCGGCGTGGCTCAGCGCGGCGAACGAAGTCGCCGTCGACGCATTCCTCGACGGGCTCATCTCGTGGACGGGAATTGCCGATGTGTGTGCTGCGGTGCTCGACGAGTATGACGGCGTCGCACCAGATACTGTCCACGATGTCATCGCCGCCGACGGCACGGCCCGTCGCCGAGCAGAGCGTGTGATCCAGCAGAGATTGGCGAAGTAGATGTCCACCGACGAACGAACGGAAGCGAAGCCGCAGCACGGCCGGTTCACCAGTGAGGTGATGGCCGGCGGCTCGGTCGTGGAGAAGTCCGACGACGAGCTCGTCGGTGGTCTCCGCGGCGCCGTCGGGGTGCTCGGCGTGGTCGCACTCATCGGCATCCTCGGGCTGTTCAGCATCTGGTGGCTGGTGTTCGTCGTCGGGGTGCTGATCGCGATCTTCCTGCACGAGACCGGCCACTTCGTCACCGCTCGCTGGACCGGCATGAAGGCGACGCAGTTCTTCATCGGGTTCGGACCCCGACTGTGGAGTTTCCGCCGGGGCGAGACCGAGTACGGCGTGCGAGCGCTACCGCTCGGTGCGTTCGTCCGCATCATCGGCATGAACAACATGGACGAGGTCGAGGCGGGCGACGAGGATCGCACCTATCGCTCGAAGAGCTACCCGAAGCGGCTGCTCGTGATCTCGGCCGGATCGATCATGCACATGCTGATCGCGATCGCGCTGCTGTTCGTGGTGTACGTCGCCGACGGCGAGGTCGTCGAGCGCGACGGTGCCGAGATCGGCATCGTCCAGGAAGCCGGTCCCGCGGCCGTCGCCGGCCTCGAGCCGGGCGACGTGGTGCTGTCGATCGACGGCGAAGAGGTCGGTGGTTCCGCCGATCTCGGACGTCTGGTCCAGGCCAACGAGCCGGGCACCTCGCTCGCGTTCGACGTGCTCCGTGAGGGGCAGGCGCTCACGATCCCCGTGACGCTCGGTGCCAACACCGACGAGGAATCGGTCCTCTTCGGCAAGCCGTACGTCGGTGTGTCGAGCGGGGCCTACTACGACACGATCGAACACTCCGTCCCCGCCGCCGCCGTCAACGCGGTCACCGACATCTTCCCGACCTCGTGGGAGATGACCAAGGGTGCGGTTCGGGTGCTGAACCCGGTCAACATCTTCACGCACGTCACGGGCAGCAACGACGACCTCGAGACCCGTCCGACCACCCTGGTCGGGGTCACCGGCCTCAGTGACGACGTCGGCGACGCCCAGGGGATCATCGGCATCCTGTTCCTGCTCGCCGTGCTGAACGTGTTCGTCGGCGTGTTTAACATGTTCCCGCTGCTGCCGCTCGACGGCGGCCACGCGGCGATCGCCACCTACGAGCGGTTGCGCGAGCGCGGCGGCCAGCGGTACTACGCGGACGTCGCCAAGATGATGCCGTTCGCCATGGCGGTGATGACGGTGTTGCTGTTCCTGTTCATGAGCGGGCTCTACCTCGACATCACCGACCCCGTCGGCTGAGCGGGGCCGTTTTCCGCCCTGGCGGCGTTGCGCCTCGCCGCTCACAGCCCGAAGGCTGTTCGGGCTCGTCGCGCCTTGCCAGGACGAAAACCGATCCCCGCTCAGCTTCGCTGCTGGTCGCGGCTGGGACGGTGGTGTGTGGGTGGTGCGGTTGCGTTGGTGGCGTTGCGGCTCGCGGCTGACAACTCGAAGGCTGTTCGGGTTGCCCGGTGTCGGCGCGTAGAAGCGTTGTCCGCCTCAGCGGCTACTCGATGCGATTGACGTCGGCGTTGGTGTTGCCGAAATGGGCGTTTGGTTCCGATCCCGCCCGCACTGGGGACGCTAGGCCGGGACCGGGTGGACTTGCGGTCGTGGTGATGACCGCATCTCTGCGCTCATCTGGTGAGTGCAGCTGTCGGTAGTGTTGGCACCATGAGCTCTGCTCTCGGCGTTGCGGGCGACACTTCGAGCGTCGTGGTGGAGAAGGTCGTCGAGTGGTGGCGTGGGATGTCCGCCGGCGAGAAACTCGATCAGGTTGTCGAACTGAATCGGACGTGCGAACGGCTGTCCGAGGCCGGCGTCCGTGCTCGTTATCCGGAGGCCGGTGGTGACGAGGTGCGGCTACGGGTGTTGGCGTTGCGGCTCGGCCGTGATGTGATGGTCGAGGTGTACGGCTGGGATCCGACGGTTGAAGGCTGGTAGGTCGTGACACCACTCGAGCATGTGGTGTCGCTCGGGCGGATCCTCGATGAGCTCGGGATTGCGTGGGTGCTGGGAGGCTCGCTGGCGAGCGTGAGGGCGATCGGCTGGTGAGGCTGGTTCGGTCGATGCGGGCGGTTCGGACGTTCACGGCCGAGGCGGTCGACGATGCCGTGCTCACGCAGATCCTCGATGTCGCCCGATGGGCGGGGTCGGCCCGGAACCGACAGCCGTGGCACTGGACGGTCTGTCGTGGCGCTCGTCTTCGTCGTGAGCTGGCACGATCCGGCCCGTACGCCGGGTTCCTGACGGATGCTCCCGTGGTCGCCGTGCTCAGCGTCGACTCCGATACCGGGGGAGCGGACGGCGAGTTCGACTGCGGTCGAGCGGCGCAGCAGCTCCTCGTTGCCGCCGCCGCGGTCGGGCTCGGGGCGTGCCCGGTGACGCTCGACCCCGACCGTGTCGTCGGCCTGCGGACGCTGCTCGGCTTGGACGACCGGTGGTCACCCCGCTGGGCGATCGCCCTCGGGCACCCGGCACCGCCTCCCACGGAGGGGCGTTCGGCGATCCCACGCGGTCGCCGGGCCCTCGATGACGTCGTGACCTGGCGGTGACATCACCGGTGCGGCGCGATGTGCCCGATGCCCTACGCCATGAACGGGTGTCGGCGCGGTAGCGTCGGTCGTGCCATGGACGTGACCGACTGGAAGACCGAGCGGCGGAAGACCCGCCAGATCATGGTGGGCGACGTGCCCGTCGGCGGTGACGCCCCCATCAGCATCCAGTCGATGACGATCACCAAGACGGCCGACGTCGACGGCACGCTGCAGCAGATCTACGCGCTCGCAGCCGCCGGATGCGACATCGTGCGGTGCACCTGCAACGAGCAGGCGGCCGCCGAAGGCCTCGCCCAGATCGTTCCCCGCTCACCCGTGCCGATCATCGCCGACATCCACCACCAGTACAAGATGGCGCTGGCGGCCATGGAGGCCGGCGTCCACGGGCTCCGGCTCAACCCCGGCAACATCCGCAAGCCCGAGCACATCAAAGCCGTCGCCAGCGAGGCTCGCGACCGGCAGATCCCGATCCGGATCGGTGTCAACGCCGGCTCGCTCGACCCGGCGCTCTACGAGAAGTACGGCGGAGCGACGCCCGAGGCGATGGTCGAATCGGCCCAGCGCGAGATGGCGTACTTCCACGAGGTCGACTTCGACCTGATGAAGATCTCCGTCAAGGCGTCGAGCGTGCCGCTGATGGTCGAGGCATACCGGCAGCTGTCGGCCGTCACCGATGTGCCGCTGCACCTCGGCGTGACCGAGGCCGGGCCGCCGCCCGCCGGGCTGGTCAAGGCCACCGCCGGTATCGCCACGCTCCTGATGGAGGGCATCGGCGACACCATCCGGTACTCGCTCACCGCCGACCCCGTCGAAGAAGCCAAGGCCGGCCGCCAGCTGCTCGAAGCGCTGGGCCTGCGTGAACGCAAGAACGTCGACCTGATCGCGTGCCCCTCGTGCGGCCGCGCGGAGGTCGACGTGATCGACGTCGCCAACCGGGCCATGGAGGCGTTCGGCGAGCGCGAGCTCCCGCTCCAGGTCGCCGTGATGGGATGCGTCGTCAACGGGCCGGGCGAGGCTCGCGAGGCCGACATCGGCATCGCCGCCGGCAACAAGCGCGGTCATCTGTTCGTCAAGGGCCGCAACATTGCGGTCGTGCCCGAAGACGAGATGGTCGACGCGCTCGTCGAGTGGGCGGAGTTCATCAACGAACACGGGACCGACGCAGCGATCGCCAAGGCCGACACGGCGGTGGCCGAACGCGAGGCGGCCCGCGACCGTTCGGCGCTGCTCGAAGCGCAGGGTGACGATGCCAATGCCGCCGGCGAGAAGATCGTCGAGATCCGCAAGACGGTGTCGGGCTGACCCGACTCGCTACCTCACTCGCCGGAGTGTGAGCATGGGGTGCATGACCCCCGTCGAGATCATGCGAGCCACCGACGCGATCGGCACCGTCGGTGCGGCGTTCTACTTCCACCCCGACACGCTGGCCCGCGGCAAGGCCGCCGGTCTCGACGGGTTCCGCTTCTACATCCTCGGGCGCGGCGGCGTGCTCGGCGACGTCGAACCGGCCGTCGTGCACGGCGCGTTCGGCTACTTCCATCCCGGTCTGATCGCCAAGATGTGGACCACCGCCGCCGAGCGTGTGGCGCCCCGTGAGGCCGCCCGCATGTACCACCAGTGCGCGCACGAACTCGGACGTTCGGCGCTGGCGGAGGTCGACGGACTCGACGGGTTCGTCGACGCTGCGTCGCAGATCATCGGCTCGGTCGAGGGAGCGTCGCTGCCGCTGTTCACGGCGATGCGGGCCGAACCCGTCCCCGAGGATGCTCCGGCCGCCGCCATCCACCAGGCGATGGTGCTCCGCGAACTCCGCGGTAGCGTGCACCTGCTCGCACTGGTCGCTCAGGGGCTCGACAGCGCCACGGCGCACGCGATCAAGCGGCCCGACGACGTGACCGTCTTCGGCTACGAGACGGCACCCGACGTGACCGACGACGACCGTGCAACGTGGCAGCGAGCCGATGACATGACCGACGAACTGTTGACGCCCGCCTACGCGTCGCTCAGCGATGCACAGGCCGACGCACTCGTCGCCGGAACCGCCGCGATCGCCGCCGCCCTCGGCGTCTGATCGACTCTCCGCCGGGGTCAGCCGTCGATCGGGACCGTCACGTACGTGACCTCGTCGGCGACCAGCCGATCGCCGGGTGCGGCGTACCAGCTGTTGCCGAGCAGGTCGATCGACAGCTCGTGGTCGCTGGCGACGTGCGACTCGCCCGGTCCCAGGCGGAGCAACGACACGCCCGCATCGGGCAGGTCGTAGCGGGTCCCCGACGGCAACGTCGGCTCGACCAGCGGCGTCGGATCGACAGTGGCGAGCAGGAGGTCGACGTCGACCGGTTTGGTCGTGAGGCCGCCGCGCACCACGTTGTCGCTCGCGCCCATGAGTTCGACGCCGGCGCCGTGGAGGTAGGCGTGCAGATTGCCCGCATCGAGCCGGATTGCGTCACCAGGCTTCAACGTGATCAGGTTGAGCAACAGCGTCGCGGCGACGCTCGGATCGCCGGGGTAGCGCTCGGCCAACCGGCGGACCCACTCGGCTTCGGGAAGTGACGAATCGGCGCACGCATCGACGATCGGCAGGGGATCGATCGTGTGACGGTACAGACCCTCGAGCGCCGCACCGGGACCGTGCTCGGCAAGCACGTCGGCGAGCGCCTCGATGTCGAGTCCGCGGAGCAGACCGAGCGTGGCGTCGACGGGGCGGACCCCACACAAGGCCTGGAACGGCGTGAGCGCACACAGCAGTTCGGGCTTGGGGTTGGCGTCGAGGAAGACACCGCGTTCGAACCCCGCCCTGGCCTGCTCCCGGTCGGGATGGGTCTGGAGCGAGAGCGGGCGCGAGCAGGCGAGCACCTTGAGCAGGTAGGGGAGCGGGCCGCTGACGTCGACGAGCGGTGCGCCATCGTCGAACATCGACGGCCCGTTCGGATGGGTACCGAGCCACAGTTCGGCCCAGGGTCGGCCGTCGGGATCGAGCCCGAGCAGCGCGGGGATGAACGTCGGGTCTCCCCAGTCGTAGTGCCGGACGATCCCTTCGATGCGCTGCACCTTGCCGACCTTATCCCGGTGTCAGTGACGGCGACTGCGGCGTCCGATGCCGGGTGGATCCGGTACATCCGGATGTTTTCGGGAACTGCGATCGGGGTAGGAACGTCGAAGAACCATGCAACGACGCAACAACCCCCAACTCCGCCTCGCTGCCGCCACCGCCACCGTGGCGCTCGTCCTCGCCGCTTGCGGCGACGACGGCGCCGAGCCGGTCGCGCAGCCGGGCGACAGCATTCCCACCCCCGATACGACGGTCCCAGCGACCGACGCTCCGTCCGACGATGCCCTGGAGCATCCGACCGGTGCCGACGAGGTCGTGGTCGAGATCGGCTACGAGGGCGGCTTCATGCCGGTCGACGGCGTGTTCACGCAACTCCCGCTCCTCCTGGTCGCCGGCGATGGCAGCCAATACGTCCAGGGGCCCCAGATCGAGATCTACCCGGGCCCGCTCCTGCCGAACGTGCAGGTCAGCGACATCGGGGAGGACGGCATCCAGTCGCTCCTCGACCTCGCCGCCGAGCACGGCCTCTTGACCGAGCGCGAGTACGACGCGCCCGACAACGTCGCCGACGCCCCCGACACCGTGGTGACCATCCATGCGAACGGCGAGACCTACGTCCATCGAGCCTACGCGCTCGGCATCGGCGGACTCGACGGCTCCGCGGAGACCGGCGACCGCGGCGAGCTGCAGGCGTTCGTCGAGGCGGCGACCGCCGGCCAACTCGAAGGCGAGCGCCGTTTCGAACCCGACACGTTCCTCGTCAGGGCCACCCCGGTCGACGACCTGTCGGCCTACGAGGTCGAGCCGACCGTGCTCGACTGGCCGGCCGACGTGACGCTGGCGCTGGCCGACGCCGGTGATTGTGCCGAGGTGCCCGCCGCCGAGGTCGCCGAGATGTTCGCCGACGCGAACCAACTGACGTTCTACGTCGACGGTGACGTGACGTACCAGATCTCGGTCAAGCCCGAGCTCCCCGGCAGCGGCTGCTGAGCGAACTCAGGCGACACCGAGCTCGGCGGCCCGCGCCATCACGGTCTCGCGCTCGTCGCGGATCGTGGTGGTGTCGCCGTGCCCGGTGTGCACGATCGTCTCGTCGGGCAGCGTGAGCAGCTGCGAGATGATCGACCGCAGGATTGTCGGCTCGTCGCTGTAGCTGCGCCCCGTGGCACCGGGGCCACCACAGAACAGCGTGTCGCCCGACACCACGAGACCGGACGCCTGGTCGTGGAAGCAGCAGCATCCCGGTGAATGACCAGGCGTGTGGAGGATGCCGAGCGAGTGACCCCCGACGTCGATGGTCTCTCCGGGGATCACGGCACCGTCGGTGTCGTGGCCCGGCCACACGACGTCCCACAGCATCCGGTCGTCGGTGTGGAGCAGGATCGGGGCGTCGACGGCATCACGGAGTGGTACGGCGGCGTTGATGTGGTCGTTGTGGCCGTGTGTGAGCACGATCGCCTTGACCCGACGGCCGTTGATGCCGTCGATGATCGGCTGGGCGTCGTGGGCGGCGTCGAACACCACGACTTCGCGGTCGTCGCCGACGATCCAGATGTTGTTCGTGACCTCCCATTCGCCGCCGTCGAGAGCGAAGATCCCGTCGGTGGTGACCAGTTCGATCGCCATCAGGAGTCGACTACCACGACGCTGCGGAGGACCTCGCCGCGCTCCATCTTGTGGAACGCTTCCTCGACGTCGCCGATCCCGATCGTCTCGCTCACGAACCGGTCGAGGTCGAGTCGGCCCTGTCGGTACAGGTCGATCAGCATGGGGAAGTCGCGGCTGGGCAGGCAGTCGCCGTACCACGACGACTTCAGCGAACCGCCACGACCGAACATCTCGATGAACGGCAGCTCGACGGTGTGGTCGGGGTGCGGCACACCGACCAGCACCACGGTGCCGGCGAGGTCGCGCGCCTCGAACGCCTGCTTGTAGACGTGCGGGTTGCCGATCGCCTCGATGCAGACGTCGGCCCCGTTGCCGTCGGTGACCGACTTGACGAACTCGACGGCGTCGGTGTCGTTGGCGTTGCAGGTGTGCGTGGCGCCGAAGTCCTTGGCCCACTCGAGCTTCTGGTCGTCGATGTCGATCGCGATGATCGTGGAGGCGCCGGCCAGGTAGGCACCGGCGATGGCGGCGTCGCCGACGCCGCCGCACCCGAACACGGCGACCGAGTCACCGCGGGTGACCTCACCGGTGTTGATCGCCGCACCGAGTCCGGCCATCACGCCGCACCCGAGGAGTCCGGCCGCGGTGGCCGGTGCCTCGGGATCCACGGGGGTGCACTGACCCGAGTGCACCAGTGTCTTCTCGACGAACGCGCCGATGCCCAGGGCGGGGGAGAGTTCGGTGCCGTCCTCGAGGGTCATCTTCTGCGTGGCATTGAACGTGCTGAAGCAGTACCAGGGCTTGCCCTTGAGACACGACCGGCACGTGCCGCACACCGCACGCCAGTTGAGGATCACGTAGTCGCCCGGTGCGACGTTGGTGACACCCTCGCCGACCGACTCGACGATGCCGGCGGCCTCGTGGCCGAGCAGGAACGGGAACTCGTCGTTGATCCCACCCTCGCGGTAGTGCAGGTCGGTGTGGCAGACACCGCACGCCTGGATCTTGACGACCGCCTCGCCGGGGCCGGGGTCGGGAATGACGATCGTTTCGAGGGTGACGGGCTCGCCCTTGGCGCGGGCGACGACTCCTTGTACGTGCTGAGGCATGGCATCAGACCGTAGTGCACGACCGGGAACGTGTCCGGTCCCGCGGAACGGAAACCGGCAACTTCAGTCCGCGGGCGTGTGTGCGCCGAAGAAGCGGACGAACTCGCCCGCGAAGAAGTCGGCCAACACCTCGACGCCGACCTCGCTCGGATGGACCATGTCGTTGAACTCCACGCCCTCTCGGAGCGGTTCGAGGTCACGCGACAGGATGTGACCGACGTACTCGATGCGCTCGAGTTCGGGGTCCAACTCGGCGAACTGTGACTCGGTCGCGGCGAGTCGCGGTTCGAGCTCGGGGTCGGCGAGCGATTCGGCGGAGTGGGGGATCACGTACAGATAGGCCGGGATCCCGGTGGCGACGATCGTGTCGACGAGGCTGCGGACGTCGTCGCGCAGCGCTGAGACGTCGGTCTCGGGACGGGGTTCGAGCACGCAGGCGTAGTAGGCGTGCGCCGGCGTGATGCCCGAACACTCCTCGTGCCCGTCCCAGCTCAGCCACGACGGGTTGAGGATGACGACCAGCCCGTCGGTGTTCCGTTCGGCCGCCTGCTCGACCCGGGCCTCGACCTCACCCGGGAGTGGCGCGATCTTGGTGTCGGCGACCACGACGAGGGGTCGATCGCCGAGCATCGGTGAGCGAGCCATCACCGCCGCCGGGACCGAGCGCCCGTCGAGGTCGAGATCGGATCCGCCGATCCAGGTGAGGTGGACGGCCTCGTCGAGTCGATCGGCCGGGGTGGTCGCCGTCGCCGGTTCGTCGACCCGTGTGACCGTCGGTGGCGCCGTGTCGGCTGCCGTCGTGGACGACGGGGCGGGCGTCGTCGCCGCGGCGGGTTCGACCCGTTCGTCGTCGGAGGCACCGCACCCGGCGAGCACCGAGGTGGTCAGCGCGATGGCGGCGACGGCACGTCGCGTGGAGCGGCCGGTCTCACGGGATGGGATCACCGGTACCACGGTACCGATCCGTCGCCGACCGCGGGCCGCGGGCGGTGCGGGGCGGTTCGGGCGTCAGAACAGCCGGAGTTCGTCGGGTGCCATGCCCCGGAGGTCGTCGTAGTCGACCTCGACCCAGCGGAAACCTCGACTCTCGGCGAGCACCTTGGCCTGCGGCTTGATGGACTGGGCCACGAACACGCCGCGGATTTCGCCGAGCGACGAATCGAGCTGCAGCCGCTCGATGTAGCGACCGAGCTGCTCGACGCCGTCGATGTCGCCGCGCCGCTTCACCTCCACGGCGACCACCGTGTCCTCGGGGTCGCGGCAGACGAGGTCGATGGGCCCGATCGCCGTCGGGTACTCGCGTCGGACCAGCGTGAGCCCGTCCTCGATCGCCTGCGGCGAGGCGGCGAGGAGCTCTTGGAGGTGCGCCTCGACGCCGTCCTTCTGGAGCCCGGGGTCATCGCCGAGTTCGTGGGCGCTGTCGGCGAGCACCTCGTGCAGCGTGATCGTCAGCGTCTCCTTCTTGTGGTTCGTCACGACCCACTGGTGCACGTCGTCGTCGTGCACCTCGGTGATGATGTTGGGCGCGTTCATCCAGTTGAGTGGCTTGTAGGCGCCGCCGTCGGCGTGGATTGCCACACATCCGTCGGCCTTGACCATGATCAGCCGGTTCGCTTCGGGGAGATGGGCGGCCAGCCGACCGGCGTAGTCGACGGAACAGCGGGCGATCACGAGACGCACGGTGTGCGACCCTACCGATCGCGAGTTGTGCCTGGAGGATCAGCGGAGAGGTCGCTCCGCTCCTTTTCATTCCGCTGATCCCTCCCCGTATCCATTGGGAGGTCGAGCGGCCAGGTTCGGCAGAGCCTCACCTATCCGCTCGACCTCCAGGCACAACTCGTGATCAGCGGTGCTGTTCGACGTGGTGGCGCATGCGCTTCTGGATCAGCTCGCGGCGTGCCTGCAACTCGCGGTAGGTGAGGCTGTCGACGTCGGACTCGAGCCCGAAGCCGGCCTTGACCCCGTCGAAATCGAACTCGATGTCGGTCGAGGCGAGCCCGAGTTCGGTCGCGATCCGTTGCCCGTGGCGCTGGGCGAACATCATCGAGATGTTGGTGACCTCGGCGAGCAGGTCGAGGTCGGGTGCCAGGCGGGCGATCGCGCCGTCGAGGAACACCATGTTCTTGACGTACAGCATCAGCTCCTTGGGAAGCCGGGCGCCGTACCCGAGCAGCGCCTTCACGACCCGCTGCACCTCGTGCACCATCTCCTCACCGGTGAGCGTGGTCGGGTCGAGCGGCGGCCGGTCGAGGCCGAGGTCGACGATCACGGCGTCGAGGTCGGTGTCGCGGGGCAGGGCTCCCAGATCGCGCAGCGCCGCCAACTGGCCCTTGACGTCGTTGGTCGTGGCGCCGAGCATGAGGCGGAGGAAGGCGAGGCGGCGCTCTTGCGAGAGTCGTGCGACGATGCCGAAGTCGAGCAGTGCCGTGCGGCCGTCGGGGAGCACGAACAGGTTGCCGCCGTGCAGGTCGCCGTGGAAGACCCCGTGGATCATGGCGCCTTCCATGAAGGCGATCATCCCGGTCCGGATCACGGCTTCGGTGTCGATGCCGGCGTCCTGCATCCCGGCGACGTCGTCGAAGTTGAAGCCCGACAGCCGCTCCATGACCAGCACGCGTTTCGTTACGAGTTGCGGGTGTGGCCGCGGCACGACGTAGCCGTCCTGGCCCAGGTCGTGGATCACGGCGCCGACGTCGAGCATGTTGGCGGCCTCGAGCCGGAAGTCGAGTTCCTCGACGATCGTCTCCGCGAAGAGTTCGACCAGCGCCGGCGGGTTGGCGAGCGCGGCGACCGGGATCCTGCCGACGAGGTGCGGCGCGATCCACGCCATCGCCCGTAGGTCGTTGTGGACGAGCTTGCCGACCGACGGACGCTGGACCTTGACCACGACGTCTTCACCCGTCCGGAGGCGGGCGGCGTGCACCTGGGCGATCGACGCGGCGGCCAGCGGCTGTGTGTCGAAGTACTCGAACACGTCGTGCAGTCGGCAGCCGAGGTCCTGCTCGACCGTCAGCCGGACGGCGTCGAACGGCTCGGCCGGCACCTGGTCGCGGCACTTCTTGAACTCCTCGACCAGCTCCGGCGGGAACAGACCTTCACCGGAGGAGATGATCTGCCCGAGTTTGATGTAGCTCGGCCCGAGGGCCTCGGCGGCGAGCCGGAGACGCTGGGAGAGGTCGGCGCGGCTGGCCTCGGGCCCGGCGTACGCCCCTCGACGCTTGCGCCACCACCACGGGAGGATCGCCCGCGTGAGTCGGGCGACGACGACCGCCACCCGCCGCGCCGGCGGCCGTCGGGACGTGGCCGTGAGGCGTGGCACATCGGTGCGAGCCTTCGCCCGGAGCCGGTCGACCGGCGGCATCCAACGGATCGCCGACCGATCGAGCACCCAGGGGGCCTGCTCCGAGAAGGCGGCCCAGCTGCGATCATCCGGTGAGGCCATGTCCACATGATGCCGCGGCCGACCGAGGAATCGGGCGCGTCCGGCGCCTGGCACAGGTCAGCGAGTACCGGTCAGGGGGGACGGATCAGTGGGCGCCGTGGGCGCTGTCGCACAGGATCGACTCGCCCTCGGGGACCTGGCCGCCGGCGATGCCGTCGAGGGCGGCGAACGGCCCGCACTCGTGCGGGGTGATCCACACGTGGATCATCGGCGCCAGCGTGCCGTCGACGAGCGGCGGGGGACACGGTGATCCGACCGGCTTGATTCCGGCGACCTTCGGGGCTTCGGGGTCGTCGGTGAAGCAGAGGTCGCCGTGGACGTGCCACTGCATGAGGGCGCCACCGAAGTCGGGGACCTCGTCGAGCGGGGTGGTGCTCGGCATCATGAACATCGCCGACACGAGCCGCTTCGAGCCGTCGGGCTGCGGCTCGAAGACGAGGCTCTCTGGGTAGTCCGGGTCGAGGACGACGTCGTCGTCGATCCAATCCCACTGGATGTAGTGCTCGTGGCCGGTGGCGGCGTCACCGATCGACCGGAACCCGGCGGCCTCCACCGCGTCGAGATCGGCCCACTGCGGCAGGTCACGGACGGTGGCGGCGACGAGGTTCTCCGCGAACGCCTGCTGCTGGAGCGTGACCCCGTCGACGCCGCCCAGGTCGATCGGGAGTTCGGGGTCGTACGGGACCGTCGCAGCGGCGTCGTGGCCGACGGTGCCGTGGTCGTCGTGGCTGCACTGGTCCATGCGGGCGCCGTCGCTGACGCTCGCCTGTCCGGCGCCGTGACCTTCGAGCGCGGCGAACGGACCACATGCGTGCGGAGCGATCCAGACGTGGACCATCGGGTTCTCGCCGCCGGCGTTCAGCGTGCCGGGTGGGCAGGTGCCACCGAACGATTCGAGCACGCCGACGACGACGGGCACGCCGTCGCTGTCGAGGCCCCAGCAGAGGTTGTCGTGGACGTGCCACTGCATGAGCGGGCCGGCGAAGTCGGTGAGTGTCGGGTCGTCGATCGGCGTCTCGGCCGCGATGAACATCGCCGAGACGAGGGTCCGGTCGTCGCCGTCGACCTGGTACACGAGCGATTCGGGCGCCGTCGGGTCGAGGAACTTGTCGTCGTTGATCAGGTCGGTGTTGATGTAGTGCTCGAACCCGGTGCTCGCGTCACCGATCGAGCGATATCCGAGCGCCGGGAGGTCGGTCACGTCGGCGAACCGGGGGAGGTCGCGGATGGTGTCGGCCGTGAGCTGTTCGGCCCGGGCGCGCTGCTCGTCGGTGACCCCCTCGACACCCGAGAAGTCGATCGGCTGGGACGGGTCCCACGGCCGCGGCCACGCACCGGTCTCGGCCAGGTACTGCGCATGCTCGTCGTCGGTGTGTGCCGAGTGGTCGACGTCGGCGTCCGGGTCGGCAACGTCGTGGTCGTCGGTCGAATGATCGCCGTGGTCACCGCTCGCCAGCGCCGGTGCGAGCGCTTCGACGAGGTCGTCGCCCTGGGCGATGTGATCGTGACCGTCGTCGTGTTCGTCGCCGGTGGCCGTGGTGCTGCCGTGATCGTGGGTGTCGCTCGATGCCTCGCCGTGGCTGCTGTGTTCGTGGGCGGTCGCGTCGGCGAGGCCGGGTACCGTCAGGACACCGACGAGGATGGCTGCGCTGCTGATCGCCCTCGGCGGCAGCGCCACGGAGCGTGAGCCGAGCGTCGACGCCGCGCCGGCGACGGCGACCAGTGCGAGCGTCGCTGCGATCGTGTCGGCGAGGCCCGGACGTTGGGCGACCTGCAGCCCGTCGATCCACGACACACCGGTCAATCGGGCCGCGGCCCAACCGAGCACGGCGGCGGCGTTCACACCGATCAGGGCGAGGGCGGCGCGGCGGTCACCACGGACGAATCCAACGACGGCAGCGGCGGCCTGCGCGATCGCCAGCGCGATGAACACGCGGGCGAGTCCGGTGGTGTCGGCGTGTACCCCGGCGGCGGTGGCATGCAGGACAGCAGCTCCCGCTGACGCGATCGCCGGGATCGCCAGGCGATGGCCGACGGGCCACGTGTCGTCCATCGGGTCAGTCTACGAGGTGACCGGTTGACGACGCCGTCGGCGCTGCCCGGAGTTCAGAACGCCGGCGGTCGTTTGTCGCGCAGGGCGGCGACGCCCTCTCGGTACTCGGCCGTGCCCATCGCTTCGTCGAGCAGCACCTTGGAGTCGGCCACGGACGCCGCCGCGTCGTGACGATGGAGGTCCCGGTAGATCTGCGACTTGGTCACGGTGACCGCATTCGGGCCGACGCTCGTCGCGAGCAGTTCCGCGTACGCCGTCGCGGCGGCGAGGGTCGCCTCGCCGTCGGGGAGCACCTCGTTCCAGAGGCCCCAGTCGGCGGTGTCGCCCACCGTGACAATGCGGCCGGAGAGCAGCAGGTCGTTCGAGCGGGTGACCCCCACGAGCCTCGGCAGGATCCAGCTCATCCCGTACTCGGCGGGCAGGCCGAGTTTGGGGGCGGCGGTGGTGAGCTTGGCGTCGGTGGCGCCGAATCGGAGGTCGCAGAACAGCGCGAGCGCGAGGCCGACGCCGGCGGCCGCGCCGTTGACGGCGGCGATGATGGGGGTCCGGTATCCGAACATCCAGGCGAAATCGTCGTCGTACTCGGGGCGGCGACGGGCGCCGGGTGTCGCCGGCTCCGGCGGCAGACCGGTGTCGTAGCCGCCCTGTTCGGCGTGTCGGGCGAGCGCCTCGCTGTCGCCGCCGACGCAGAACGCCGGGGGCGTGCCGGTGATCACCACGGCGCGCACGTCGAGGTCGTCCTCGATCTGCTGCATCACCCAGCGGAACTCGGCGTGCATCCGCCCGGTCCACGCGTTGTGGCGGTGCGGACGGTCGAGGTGGACGGTGGCGACCCGTCCGGCGGTCGCGGAGCGGATCGACATGAGTTCCGTGTGGTCGTCGGTGCCGCTCATCGTCGTGAGGTCCTGGCGATCATCCCCACAAGGCCTCGAGAACCGGGCCGGCGAGTTCTTTGCGACAGATGATCAGGTCGGGAAGCCATGGGTCGCGAGCGTTGTACACGATCGGGCTGCCGTCCACTCGGCTGACGTGCAGCCCGGCGGCGAGGGCGACGGCGGCCGGGGCTGCCGAGTCCCACTGGTACATCCCGCCGTCGTGCACGTAGATGTCGGCCTCACCCATGACGACTGCCATCGCCTTGGCCCCGGCCGAGCCGAGCCGGACCGCGTCGCACTCGAGGGCGTTGGCCACGATCACCGCCGCGTACGGCGCCCGGTAGCGGGAGGTGATGATGCGCGGCCGGTCGCGTTCGGGCGGGCGCAGGGTCGGCGCGGGGTCGGTGGCGAAGACGAGATCGACCGCCGGGAGCGACACCGCTCCCGCCACGAAGTCGTAGCCGCCCCAGAGCGCCACGTGCACCGCCCAGTCGTGACGGCCCGGTTCGCCGTACTCGCGGGTGCCGTCGAGTGGATCGATGATCCAGACCCGGTCCGAGGTGAAGCGGCGGGGATCTTCGGCTGCTTCCTCGTCGAGGACGGCGTCGTCGGGCCGGTGGCGGCGCAGTTGCTCGGCGATGAATGCGTGGCCGACGGCGTCGCCGGTGTCCATGACCTCCCAGGCGCCGGCGCCGGACTCGAACATCTCGGTCCGTGTCGCCACCAGACGTCGACCCGCCTCGACGGCCAGCCGGATCGCCAGGTCGGCGTCGGTCTCGCCGGCGGGCGAGGTGGCAGGGTCGTTCGTCACGGGCCACCAGTATGACCGCAGCCCCCACCATCACACCCATGTGCGAACATGTGTTCGATGAGTCGAGTCCGAACGGGCACCGAGGCGACGATCCTGCACGCCGACCTCGATTCGTTCTACGCGTCGGTCGAGCAGCGTGACCGGCCCGAGCTGCGGGGGCGCCCGGTCGTTGTCGGTGGCGGCATCGTGCTGGCGGCGAGCTACGAGGCGAAGCGGCTGGGAGTGTTCACCCCGATGGCCGAGCACCGGGCGCGGCGGCTGTGCCCCGACCTCGTCGTGGTGCCACCCCGCTTCGACGCGTACACCGAGGCCAGCCGTGCGGTCTTCGACGTGTTCCACGACACGACGCCACTGGTCGAGGGCATGTCGATTGACGAGGCCTTCCTCGACGTCGCCGGCCTCCGACGCATTGCCGGTTCGCCCGCCGAGATCGCGGCGCGTTTGCGTCGCGACGTGGCCGAACGGGTCGGTCTACCGATCACCGTCGGTGTGGCCCGCACGAAGTTCCTCGCCAAGGTCGCCAGCGGGGTCGCCAAACCCGACGGCCTCCTCGTGGTCGACCCCGAGTTCGAACTCGAGTTCCTGCACCCGCTGCCGGTCGGTCGGCTCTGGGGCGTCGGGCCGGTGACCGAACGCAAACTCCGCGATCGTGGGATCTTCACGGTCGGCGACGTGGCGCTGCTCGGCGAACCGCACCTGACGGCCATGCTCGGCCCGGGCTCGGGCCGTCACCTCCATGCGCTCGCCCACAATCGCGACCCGCGTCCGATCGACACGACGAAGCGGCGCGGCTCCATCGGCTCCCAGCAGGCCCTCGGCCGCGGGTCCAAGTCGCCGGCTGTCATCGAGGCGATGCTGCTGGGCATCGTCGACCGCGTGACCCGGCGCCTCCGCGCCGCCGGACGTCTGGGACGGACGATCACGCTCCGCTTCCGATACGACGACTTCCAGCGCGCGACCCGCGCCAAGACGTTGGTGCATGCGACCGCCGCCACCGATCCGATCCAGGCGGTCGCGCTGTCGGTGCTCCGGGGCGAGCACGACACGATCGCGGAACGTGGTCTGACGCTGATCGGCCTGTCGGTCGGCGGGCTCACCGACCGGTCGTGCGGGGCCGAGCAACTGCTGATCCCGTTCGGACGGGCCGGTGGCTCCGAGCTCGACGGGGCGGTCGACTCGCTTCGCGAGCGGTTCGGCGCCGCGGTGCTGACCCGAGCGTCGTCGATCGGTCGTCGCACCGGGCTCGAGGTACCGAAGCTGCCCGACTGAGGCGGCGGCCTGACGCTGGTCGATCGAATCGGGCGGTGGGGTCCGACTGGGCTTCGGCCTAACGTGGGCCTAATGACGGCGATCGACGTAGAGGTGGAAGTCCTGCCGACCGACTGGCGTGAACAGGTCCGGGCCCTCGCCGACGAACGCGACGCGGTGATCCTGGCGCACAACTACCAACTCCCCGAGATCCAAGACGTCGCCCACCACACCGGCGATTCACTGGGACTCTCCCGCCTCGCCGCGCAGGCCGAGCAGTCGACGATCGTGTTCTGCGGCGTCCACTTCATGGCCGAGACCGCCAAGATCCTCAGCTACGACAAGACCGTGCTGATTCCCGACGAGCGGGCCGGGTGCAGTCTGGCCGAGACGGTCAACGCCGAGCAGCTCCGGGCCTGGAAGGCCGAGTACACGGTCGAAGGGCAACCGCCGCCGGTCGTCGTCAGCTACGTCAACACCACCGCCGCCGTCAAGGCCGAGACCGACATCTGCTGCACGTCGTCCAATGCGGTCGACGTAGTCGCCAGCATCCCGGCCGACCGCACGGTGCTGTTCGGCCCCGACCAGTTCCTCGGTGCTCACGTGCAACGCAGCCTGCAGCGCGAGAACATGCACATCTGGCTCGGCGAATGCCATGTGCATGCGGGCATCAACGGTGCCGAGCTCAAGGAGCAGGTCGCGGCTGACCCCGACGCCGAGCTGTTCATCCACCCCGAGTGCGGGTGTGCCACCAGCGCGCTGTACCTCGCCGAGGCGGGCGTCGTGCCCGAGGGTCGCACGAAGATCCTCTCGACGAGCGGCATGGTCGATCGTGCCCGTCGCACGGGTGCCAAGCGGGTCCTGGTGGCGACCGAGACCGGCATGCTGTACCCGCTGTCGAAGGCCGCCCCCGACACCGAGTTCGCCCCGGTGAACCGGGCCGCGGTGTGCAAGTACATGAAGATGATCACACCGGCGAAGCTGCTGGCGTCGCTGCGCGACGGCACCGACGTGGTCGACGTGCCGGCCGACATCGCCGATCGGGCGCGGGCGAGCGTGGAGCGGATGATCGAGATCGGCACGCCGTCACCCACGGCCGAATGACGTGAACTTCACCCTGCCGGCAAAACTCGCCGCGCCGTCGGCCACGTGGGAGCGCGATGTCGACGTCGTCGTCCTCGGTTCGGGTGCGTCAGGACTCGCCGCAGCGTTGGCGATGCGCCCCGAACGGTCGGTGCTCGTGGTGACCAAGGACGTGCTCGCCGCCGGTTCGACCGCGTGGGCGCAGGGCGGCCTCGCGGCCGTGCTCCACCCCGACGACTCGATCGAGAACCATGTGCACGACACGCTGGTCGCCGGCGCCGGCCTGTGCGACGAGTCGGCCGTGCGCACACTCGCCGCCGAGGCCCCGGCTGCGATCCGGCAGCTGATCGAACTCGGTGCGCTGTTCGACCCCGACGAGTCGGGTGAGATGGCGCTCACCATGGAGGGAGGGCACTCCCATCGCCGGATCGTCCACGCCGGCGGCGATCAGTCGGGTGCCGAGGTGCAGCGAACGCTCGACTCGGCCGCGATCGAGGCCGGGGTCGAGATCATGGAGCACACGTTCGCGCTCGACCTCTTGACGGCCCGCAACGGCCACGGCCGCCGTCAGGCGGCCGGTGTCCGCGTCGCCGAGCTCGACGCGACGGGCGCGGTCGAATCGGTCGGCGTGATCACCGCCAGGGCGGTCGTGATCGCCACCGGTGGGTACGGCCAGGTCTTCGCGTCGACCTCCAACCCGCCGGCGGTCACCGGCGACGGGTTGGCGCTGGCGCTGCGTGCCGGCCTCGCCGCCCGCGACGTCGAGTTCGTGCAGTTCCATCCGTCGGTGTTGTGGGTCGGCCCCGACTCGCGCGGCCAGCAGGCCTTGGTCTCCGAAGCCGTGCGCGGTGAGGGAGCGATCCTCTACGACGGCCTCGGCCGCCGGGTGATGGCAGGCGTGCACCCGCTCGAAGACCTCGCGCCGCGCGACGTGGTGGCGTCGGCGATCAGCCGGCGGATGGCCGAGGCGCCCGGCGGCGTCGGCGACCACGTGTTCCTCGATGCCACGCACATGGGCGAGGAGTTCTACGAGCGGTTCCCGTCGATCACCGAGTCGTGCAAGGCGGCCGGCGTCGACCCGGCCCGAGACCGCATCCCCGTCGCTCCGGCCGCCCACTACGTGTGTGGTGGCATCCCGGCCGACCTCGACGGCAACACGGAGATGCCCGGCCTGTTCGCGATCGGCGAGGTCACCTGCACGGGTGTGCACGGTGCCAACCGGCTCGCGTCCAACAGCGTGACCGAGGGCATCGTCGCCGGCACCCGGGTCGGGGCTTCGCTCAAGGCCTCGGTGCCCGAACCGGTCGAGCTCGCGCACGATGCCGGTCGGAGCTACGACGCGCCGCTGCGCAACCCTGCCCAGCGGGTCGAGCTGCGCTCGATCATGTCGAGCCACGTCGGCGTGCTGTGCACGCCGTGGGGTCTCGAGGGAGCGCTGCGTCAGTTGCAGGTGCTCGCCTCGACCGCGTCGGTGGGCGTCACCGGCTCGCGCGCCGCGTGGGAGGCCACCAACATGCTCACCGTGGCCGCTGCGGTCACCTCGGCGGCGATGACCCGCACCGAGAGTCGGGGCTGTCACCGCCGCGACGACCACCCCGAGCCGCGTGCCGAGTGGCTGACGCATCTCGACGTGCGGATGACGATCGACGGCGACCTCGCGGTCACCGGCATCCCACACGTGTGAACGGGCCGGTACGTTGGCCCGATGTTCGTGTTCCATCCCATCAGCGACGAGACCCGCCGGCGGCTGATCGACGCGGGGCTCGACCCCGATGCGGTCGCTGCGCTGGTCAGGGCCGCGGTGCAGGAAGACCTGATGGGCGGTGTCGACGTCACGTCGACCGCCACGATCGGGGCCGACCACCGCAGCGTCGCCACGTTCGGTGCCCGCGAGGCCGGTGTGATCGCCGGTCTCCCGGTGGCGGCCGCGACGATCGACGCGGTCTGCGGCGATGCGGCGAGCGATTTCGAGTACCTGGTGGCGGACGCGTCACGCGTCGAGGCCGGGCAGCGGGTCGCGAGGGTGACGGCGCCGACCCGTCTGCTGCTCACGGCCGAGCGGACGGCGCTCAACCTGCTCTGTCGCATGTCGGGCATCGCGTCGCTGACGCGCGGGTGGGCCGATCAACTCGAGGGCACCACCGCCACGGTCCGCGACACGCGCAAGACGACGCCGGGGCTCCGAGCCCTCGAGAAGTACGCGGTGCGCTGCGGCGGGGGAGCCAACCACCGGTTCGGGCTCTCCGACATGGCGCTCGTCAAGGACAACCACGTCGCCGCGGCCGGTGGCGTCGCCGAGGCCTACGCGTCGGTCCGCGAGCTCGAGGCCACGATCCCGGTCGAGATCGAGGTCGACACCCTCGATGGTCTGGCCGAGGCGATCACCGCCGGCGCCGACATGGTCCTGATCGACAACTTCGACACCGACCGGATGCGGGCGGCGGTGCGATATCGCGACGAGCACGCGCCCGAGGTGCTGCTCGAGGCCAGTGGCGGGCTCACGCTCGAGACCGCACGGTCGGTCGGGGAGACCGGGGTGGATCTCATCGCCGTCGGCGAACTCACGCACTCGGCCCGGGTGCTCGATCTCGGACTCGACTTCGAGTCGGTCGACGAGGCATCCGCGACCGCTCGCTGACGGTGGGGTCAGTAGACGCCGACGACGTCGACGATCGCGATCAGATCGGTCCCCGCGGGGAGCCCCAGGCTCGCGTCGCCCTGCTCGCCGAACGCCTCCGACGGCGGCATCGCGATCGAGAGCCGTGAGCCGACCTCTGCGCCCTGCAGCCCTTGGAACAGCCCGGGGATCGTCTGACCCTCCTGGAGGATGATCTGGAAGGGGTCGGACCGTTCCCACGTGTTGAACAACACGACCTCGTTGTCGCCGCGGACCAGCAGGAGGTGCACGACGACGGTGTCGCCGAGTTCGACCGTGGCACCGTCGCCGGGCGAGAGTTCGGTCACCGTGACCTCGGTGGCGCCCACCGACGGTTCGATCTGGAGGTCGAGGGGTGCATCGACGGCGGTGACGGGCGCGATCACCGCTCGGACCTCGACGATGAACGACAGCGCGTCGCCCGGTTCGATACCGCTGCTCTCGCCGCCGGGTGGCGTGTCGCCGTAGGCGAGATCCGCCGGCACGTCGAGCTTCACGAGGGAGCCGGCCTGTGTGCCGATCAGCCCGTCGTCCCACCCCTGGATGACGCCGCCACGCCCCAGGGGGAACTCTTGCGGAACACCACGCGAGTAGCTCTCGTCGAAGATCGCTCCGTCCTCGGCGCGGATGCCGATGTAGTCGACGATGAGCGAGTCGCCGTCTTGTGCGTTCCGGCCGGTGCCCGACCGGATCGTGTGCGTCACGAGCGCCGTCGGGGTCTCGCACGGCCGCACAGCCTGCGGGATGGCGCCGACTTCGTAGTCGGCGGGGTCGGGGGCGTCTTCACACCCCTCGGCGGGCAACAGCGGGCTGTTCACGATCGACGTCGGGACGACGACAGGGGCGGTGGTGTCGGCCGCCGGCGTTGCGTCGTCGTCGCCGCCCCCACACGCAGCGAGGACGACGAGGAGGGCTGGAACGGTGGGCCGCATGGTGGGCGACGCTACCGGCTCAGGGTCGCGGGTTGGCGGCGAGCCAGGCCGCCTCGGCGACACCGATGTCGGTCGACGGCGTGGCTCGCATGAACGGCCAGAGCTCTTCGGCGATCCGCCGATAGTTGCCCGTGGCGCCGAGCTCGCCGAGCAGCGCATACAGCCCGAGGTTGATGCGCTGGATGAACACGAACGCCCGCGGCACGGTCGCGTACTGCGAGATCGGGCTCGTGCGGTCGAACGTGTGCCGCACGATGCTGCTGGCGTACTCGCCCGTCCAGGTCATCTCCCGGTCTTCGGCGACCGGTTCGTAGAAGCGGCGGAAGTACTCGCCAACCTCGTCGGTGGGGACGGGTGCGCCGGGCGCGAGCATGCCTGCCCGCTCGAGGATGGAGCGGAACTCGGCCGCGTCGTCGTCGACCGCTGCGGCCTCGACCATCGATGCGAAGGTCCGCATCTCGTCGGGTGTGAAGTGCTTGACCAGGCCGAAGTCGAGGAACGTGACCCGCCCGTCGCCGTGGAACAGGTAGTTGCCCGGGTGCGGATCGCCGTTGAAGGCCCGCATCAGGTAGAGGCTGCGGAACACGAACCGGAAGATGGTCTCGGCCGCCAGGTCTCGTTCGCGCTGCTCCCAGGTGAGGAGTTCGTCCCAGGTGGCGCCGACGACGAGTTCGGAGGTCAGTACCCGGCCGGTGGAGTAGTCCGGCACGACGTCGGGCACGTGGATGAACGGATGGTCTCGGTAGTAGTCGGCGAACTCGGCCTGGTTGCGGGCTTCGAGCCGGTAGTCGAGTTCTTCGACGAGCCGTTCCTTGATCTCAGCGACCATCTCGTCGGGGTCGAGACCGCCGAAGCCCTGCTTGAGCATCGTGCCGAGCATGCCGGCGTTCTTCAGGTCGGCCGTGATCGCCTCGTCGACACCCGGGTACTGCACCTTGACCGCGACCGGGATCTCGTCGCCGGTGTCGGGGTGGAGGGCGATCGCCCGGTGGACTTGGCCGATCGACGCGGCGGCGATCGGGATCGGGTCCCACTCGACGAAGACATCGTCGGGACGCCCACCGAGTTCACGCTCGACCACCTGTGCCGCGAGTTCGCTCGACATGGGTGGCGCCTCGGACCGCAGCTGGGCCAGCGCCAGACGCATCGGCTCGGGCAGGCCTTCGTCGAGGTAGCTCGCCATCTGGCCGAGCTTCATCAGCGCGCCCTTCATCTGGCCCAGTTCCGCGGCGACCGCCTCGGCGGTCTTCATCTCGCGGGCCGAGTCGAGCTCGACCCGGCGCTCGGTCGACGCGAACACCTTCCGTGCGGCCGTCGATGCGTAGTTGCCGCCGACCTTGGCGCCCAGCTTGGCGACCTTGGCGGAACGCCCCGCCCACGACTTGCGCATCATCGGGCCAAGGCTACGACGCTCGAGCGGGGTAGCTCCGCCCGAGCCGTCGACCCGTTTCGTCTTCCCGCGTCAGCGGGACCGTCACGCCGGGATGCCGTCGTGCGGGCATCCCGGCGTGAGAGCTGCGTGCGGCCGTCGTCAGTCGACGGACCCTGCCTCGGCCAACCCGTCGGCACCGAACGGGAGGACGATCAACCCGGCCGGCTTGTACGAGGTCGCGAAGAACGTGGCCGAGATCTGGATGTCATCGAAGCGAGCCGTGCCAGAAATCAGATCACACACGAGGTTGATCGGCTGACCGGTGCTGAACAGCAGCGGGTTGTCGGCCAGGTCGATCTCCATCACCCGGTGCGCCGAGAACTCCGTGTACCGGCTGATGGTGGCAGCGCCGCGTTCATCGAGGATGAACCAGGGCTCCGAGGTGTTGATGGCGCCGATCGAGCCCTTCTGGAGCTGGCACCACACCTCGTCCTCCGCACCTTCGTTCTCGTTGCGCCACATGCCCGTGACTTCGATCGAGACGTAGCCGTCCGACGGTACCCGGATCGCCGTCGCGGCGATCGAACCCGGCTCCGAGGTGGCCGCCACCGATGTGGACTGGTAGTCGAACGCGATGCCCGGCTCGTTGGAGGTGTCGGCGTTGCTGACGGTGCCGTTGTCGATGTCGTCACCGGTCACGGTCTCGTCTTCGATGTCGGCCCCGGTCAGCGACCCGTCGACGATGTCGGCGCCCGTGTGCTCGTGGTCGTCGAAGACGCCCACCACGTCGATGATGACGTTGACGGTGCCGGCGAGGTTGTAGATCGAGAACTCGCCCCCACCGTTCAGGTCGACGTTGACGGCATTCGGGGTCGGGCCCTGGCCCGGCAGCGGGTTGAGGTGCGAGGCGACCGGTAGTGAGGCGCCGGCCGGGAACAACGACACGAAGGTCGGTGCCGAGGCATCGAGTGCGGTCACGTTGAGGCTGAGTGCCGTGGTGCCGTTCGGCAGGTTGCAGTTGCCGACGGAGCCCTGGCCGTCGAGGGTGTAGGTCTCGTCGGCACCCAGTGGGGTGCCGCGCGAGCCGACCTGGAAGTCTGTTCTGGTGTCGGCGAGACGGCATGGCTCGATCGGAATGTAGATCGGCATCTCACCCGATGAGGTGGTGGCGTGGGTGATACCGATGCCGCCGGCACCGAGTGTGACGGCAACGGCGGCCCCCACCGCTGCCCACTTGCTCCTGAGTCGATTGACGTTCATGATGCTTCCCTTCGCGTGTTGCGTGTGCGACAGCCAGCGTTGCACACCGCATGCGGGGGAAGCGGTTATTAAATCCGGTGCGAAGGATGAGTGACCCGCACGCGCCGTTGACCACGAAACGCTCTTCCAGGCACAACCCGTGATCCGGGAGACGGGGCTTCGGGGGACCGGCTCTCAGTGGCCCGCCCGCGTCGTCGCCGAGTCGACGGCCCGCATGAGCTGTGGGACGAAACGTTTCGCGTTGGCGACGACCGCGTCGTGGCCGCCCTCGACCCGGAACGCCTCGGCGCCGGGGATCCAGTCGAACAGCTTGACCTGCCGCCGCAGCGGCACCACGGGGTCGTCCATCGTGATGACGACCGAGGTCGGCACGTCGATGTCACCGATCCAGTCGGACGACGAGAACTCGCCGATCGCCCTACCGGCCTCGAGGATCGCCTTCCAGTCGTGCTCGGCGACCTGCTCGGTCGCCCACGTTCCCCAGGTGTCGGTCTTGCGTTGGAGGTACACCTGGTCGGTGATCCAGTCGCGGGCCTGCACGGGCGTGAAGCGTGCGAGCGCGGCGAGACCGGTGAGTCCGATGAACGACAGTCGCTCAGGACGCTTGCCGGCGAAGTACGGGGTCGTCGCGCACAGCACGAGTGCATCGACGCGGTCGCGATGGCGCTGCCAGGTCAGCTGGGCCACCGGGCCGCCCATCGAATAGCCGACCGGGACGAACGTGTCGATGCCGAGCGCATCCGCGACCGCGGCGACGTCGTCGGCGCAGTCCTCGAGCCGGAAGGGACGGCGGCTGCGGATGCCGCGGCCGTGGCCACGGTGATCGAAGGCGACGACGCGGTAGCGCTCGCTCAGAGCTGCGTAGCAGGTGAACCAGTTGATGTCGGCCGTGGCCGTCCATCCGTGCAGTAGCACCACCGTGGGTGCGCCGGGAGGGCCGGCGAGGTCGCGGACGAACAGCGACCCCCGTTCACCCAGGTCGAGCTCCTGGCCGGGCGGGAGGTCCGGCGTGTGGGATGAGCCCGACGCGAAGGTGAGGTCACGGTCGGTCGAGGTCAGACGGACTCCACTTTCAACACCTTGACGGTGAGCGCGCCGTTGGGGGCGTCGTACGAGACGGTGTCGCCCTCGGACGCCGTCTGGAGCGCGGCGCCGAGCGGGCTCGCCGGGCTGATCACATCGGCTCCGTCGACCTGCTCTTCCATGTTGCCGATGACGTACCGCTCCGCCATGTCGTCGGAGTCGCCGTCGTACACGATCGTGTACACGCTCTGGTCTTCGACGATCTCACAGTTCTCCAGCATGTGTTCGAGCTGACGAATGCGGCCCTCCATGTGGCCCTGTTCGTCTTTGGCGGCGTGGTAGCCGGCGTTCTCCTTGAGATCGCCTTCTTCCCGGGCCCGTTCGATCTTGTCGGCCACCTCGATCCGGCCACGTGTGGTCAGGTCGTGGAATTCCGCCTGGAGCCGGTCGTAGGCGTCGCGTGAGAACTTCTGAGTCGCCATAGGCGGGCCAGCTTACCGAAGGGCCTCGACGGTCGAACGTTGCTGGACGCCGTCGCCGGTCAGTCGTAGCTGCGGATCTCGACGGTGTTGCCGTCGGGGTCGGTGACGTAGATCGACCACCCGTCGCCGCGGGCCCCGTACCGTCGATCGGGTCCGTCGACGACCGTGAACCGATCGTCGTCGGCGATGGCGTCGACGTCGGTCCTCCGCGCGACGAGACAGAAGTGGTTCAGGCTGCCCGCCGGTGCGACCTCGTCGGCGGCGAACAGATCGATGATGCAGCCGGGGCTCACCCGAACGGAAGGGAACGGTGCCTCTCCCCGTCGCCATTCGTCGACGCGGACGCCGTCGAGCCCCAAGAGGCCGGTGTACCAGGCGAGCGAACGCTCGACATCGGAGACGTTCAGCACCAAGTGATCCAACTCGTGAATCTCCACGGCCTGTGACCGTAGCCCCGTGAGGCTCTAGATTCGACGGACTATGGCACACAAGATCGCAGTCATCGGAGGAGACGGAATCGGCCCGGAGGTGACGGCCGAGGCACTCAAGGTGATGGAGGCCGCCGGCGTCGACCTCGACACCACCGATTTCGACCTCGGCGGAGCCCGGTACCTCCGCGACGGCGAGATCCTCAGCGACGCCACGCTGGCCGAACTCCGGGGCTTCGACGCGATCCTGCTCGGCGCGGTCGGAACACCCGACGTGCCGCCCGGCGTGATCGAGCGCGGGTTGCTCCTCAAGATGCGCTTCGAACTCGACCTGTACGTGAACCAGCGGCCGTTCCAGGGCACCGCTCCCGGCCACGACCGACCCCACGACTTCGTGGTGATCCGCGAGAACACCGAGGGCCCCTACGTCGGCGAAGGTGGCGTGCTGCGCAAGGGCACACCGAACGAGGTCGCGACCCAGGGTTCGGTCAACACCCGGATGGGCGTCGAACGGTGCGTCCGCTACGCCTTCGAACTCGCTCAGACCCGCGAGCGCAAGCACGTCACGCTGGTGCACAAGACGAACGTGCTGACCTTCGCCGGTGATCTCTGGGAGCGCACGTTCAACCAGGTGGCGGCCGAGTACCCCGACACCGAGACTGCGTACAACCACGTCGACGCGGCCTGCATCTACTTCGTGCAGGATCCGCACCGCTACGACGTGGTGGTGACCGACAACCTGTTCGGCGACATCCTGACCGACCTCGGCGGCGCGGTCAGCGGGGGCATCGGTCTCGCGTCGTCGGCCAATCTCAACCCGGCCCGCACCGGCCCATCGATGTTCGAGCCGGTGCACGGATCGGCGCCCGACATCGCCGGGCAGAACAAGGCGAACCCGACCGCGGCCGTGCTGTCGGCCGCGCTCATGCTCGACTTCCTCGGGGAGAGCGACGCGGCCGATCGGATTCGTGCCGCCTGCGACGACGCAGGTACCGGGAGTACCACGTCCGTGGGTGACACCATCGCCGCCCGAGTGCGAGACTGAAACCGGTCGCACCGCCGCTGCGGGCGACGCCACCACCTGCTTCATCAGTAAGGACACACGATGCCCATCACACCGACCCCGAAGATCTGGATGAACGGCGAACTCGTCGCCTGGGAAGATGCCACGGTGCACGTGCTGACGCACACGCTGCACTACGGGACCGGTGTGTTCGAGGGCATCCGTGCCTACGAGACCTCGCAGGGGCCGGCGATCTTCCGGTTGACCGAGCACATCGAACGGCTCTTCAACTCGGCGAAGATCCTCGGCATGGAGATCCCGTACACGGTCGACGAACTGATCGCGGCGACCAAGGCCACGGTCGCATCGACGGGGCTCCCGTCGTGCTACGTGCGGCCACTCGTGTACCTCGGGTACGGCGAGGTCGGGCTCAACACGATGCCCTGCCCGGTCGACGTGTCGATCGCCTGCTGGCCGTGGGGTGCCTACCTCGGCGACGACGCGGTGACCAAGGGCGTCCGCCTGAAGACGTCGTCGTGGACCCGGCACGACCACAACACGATGCCGCCGGCAGCGAAGACCACCGGGAACTACGTCAACTCGTCGCTGGCCAAGGTCGAAGCCCTCAAGGCCGGCTACGACGAGGCGCTCATGCTCGCCCCGAACGGACTGGTCGCCGAGTGCTCGGGCGAGAACATCTTCGTGTCGCGCCACGGCAAGCTGATCACCCCGCCGGTGTCGGCCGGCGCCCTCGAGGGCATCACGCAGAACACGGTCATGGCGCTTTGTGAGGACCTCGGGATCGAGGCGGTGTGCGACAACCTCGCTCGGTCCGACGTGTACATCGCCGACGAGATGTTTCTCGTCGGCACGGCTGCCGAGGTCAGCTCCGTGAACTCGGTCGACGATCGTTCGATCCCGTGCCCCGGCCCGAAGACGTCGGCGATCGCCGAGCTCTACCACCAGGTGGTCCGCGGTGAGGTCGATCGTTTCAAGGACTGGTGCGAGCTGGCACAGTGACGTGACGGCCGGGAGCGCACCGAACGGTCGGCCACGCCAGCAACTGCTGGCAGCTGACATGGCCGAGCGTGCAGCGTCGTGGGAGCAGTGCGGCGACGGCCGGGCGGTGTTCCTCGATTGCTACGCACGGATGACCGATGCGGTCGTGACCGCGGTCGTGAACGATCGGTTCCGCGACGGCGACTGGGTGCTCCTCCTCCTCGAACGTTTCGCGTCGTATTACGACGCATCGATCGACGGGGGGTCGGAGGGTCTGATGATCCCCGAGCCGTGGGTGCTGGCACATGCTGCCGCGGTCGGCAACGACGCGCACCCGATGCAACTCCTGCTCGCCGGTGTCAACGCCCACATCAACTACGACCTGGTCCTCACACTGATCGATCTGCTCGAACCCGAGTGGGCGTCGATCGACGGCACGATGATCGAGCATCGCAAGCGCGATTACGACGAGATCAACCAGGTGATCGCCGAGACGGCCGACCTCGTGCAGGACCGTGTCCTCGAGCGGCGCGTGCCGTGGTTGCAGATCCTCGACCGTGGCCTCGGGCGGTGGGACGAGCGGATGGCCGTGCGCCTGCTGGGTGGTTGGAGGAGCCGGGTGTGGCGCCAGTCGGTCACGTTGCTCGACCTCGACGACCTCGACGACCGCCGCGCACGGACCGCTGCGATCGAGCGACAGTGCGCCCGACGGGCGCGGATGCTGTTGGCCTGACCGCGGTGGTCACGACAGGGCGGCGCGCAGCATCTCGATGAACTTCGCAGCGTCGGCCGCCGTGACGACCGTGGCGTTCGGCTCGGCACCGGTGAGCCCGAGCAGATCCATGACGACCATGCCGCGGGTGAGCTCGCTCTCGGTCTCGACGGAGAGGTGGAGTCGCCGAACCGCGGTGGCGATCGAGGGGTCGATCGCGTAGGCCATCGCGATGGGGTCGGGCAGGTCGAACCCGGCGAGCTTGGTCTCGGTCGCACAGAACTCGGCGACGACGCACTGGATGTCGATGCAGAACCCGGCGAGCGGGGTGCCGATCGTCCGGAGATCGGCCGCGAGGTCCGGCTCGACCACGGCGAAGTGCCGGGAGATGTCCCAACCGACGAACTCGACGTCGAGGCCCGACTGCAGGACGACGTCGACGGCGTGTGGGTCGGCCCACATGTTGAACTCGGCGACCGGCGTGACGTTGCCGATGTGATCGGCGACAGCTCCCATCGTGACCACTCGGGCGAGACGGGACGGCAGCGTGGTGTCGCGCTGCACGGCGAGCGCGAGGTTGGTGAGTGGGCCCAAGGTCACCAGTGTGAGTTCGCCTGCGTGGTCGTGCGATGCGCGGATCAACTCCTCGACGGCGTCACCCTCGTCCGGCACCCGCCCGGCGAGGGCGAGCCCGATGTCGCCCATCCCGTCACCGCCGTGCACGTTCTGTGCGGTCTCCAGCGGGATCGAGAGCGGAGCGGCGGCACCCGAATGGACGGGGACGTCGTCGCGTCGGCACAGCTCTCGTGTGTAGAGCGCATTCTGCACGGCCATGTCGAGCGGGACGTTGCCGGCGACCACGCCGACACCGATGACGTCGATGTCGGCGTGACGGAGTGCCATGACGAGAGCGACGGCATCGTCCGACGCGGTGTCGGTGTCGATCCAGAACGGGCGGCCGGTCATGGCGACAGACGGTACGCCGGGCAAGGCGGCGGGACGGAATCCGAACCGGGTCCGGACGCGGAACGGGCACGGCGACCGAAGCCGCCGTGCCCGTTCCGCAGCGTCAACGACGCCCGCTGAACCTCAGCGCCACCACCAGCGGCGCGAATGCGGCACGAACACCGTCGAGGTCTCGTACCGAACCTGCCCCGGCTGCTCGAGCATCACGGTGAGCGTGTACGTGCGGCCCTCGGTGCTGAAGCGCTCCGCGCGCAGCTTCACGAGGTTGTCGTTCACGATCTGGATGTCGTTCGGCCGGTCACCGCCACCCAGCCCGGAGTCGGCCTCCGACGAGGTGACGTCGACGATCGAACTCGGAATCAGGTTCCGGTAGTCGGTGGCGAACACCAGCACGTTTCGGAGCTTGTGGTTGGGAGCCCAGAGGGTGCCCGGCAACGTGATCACGTCGGCGTCGAAACTCTCGAGCGAGAGTCCGACGACGGCAGCGTCGTGGTCGGACGCACGGTACGGCGACGCCGGGTCGAACAACGCGTCCTGGTAGTCGGACTTGAACCCGGTGTCGTAGTCGAACACGTCGGGCTCGTCGGCGTTGATGTGCCACTCGGTGGCACCGGTGACCTGCGACGTCATCGACGAGCTCGACATGACGTAGTCGAGGTAGCCGAACTGGCCGTCGAACACGTAGCTGTACGCCAGCTCGCCGCCGTACTCGCCGATCAGGTCGGCGTAGCCGTTCGCCGCGAGTGCGGAGATCGGGTCTTCCTTGTCGTACGAATTGAGGTCGCCGAGGATGAGCCAGTCGTCGTCGTCAACGCCGGTCGGATCGCCGGCGATCCACGAAGCGAGTTCCTGCGCCGCCTTCGTGCGGGTGTCATTGCAGTTGCCCGCGAGCGGGTGATCGTCGGGTGCACCACACTCGGAGCCCTTCGACTTCAGGTGGTTGACCGCCACGGAGAACACCTCACCGCTCGCGTTGTCGATGAACGACGCTGCGACCGACGCCCGGTTCTTGTCGTCGGACGAACCATCGTCGTTCACGTACCCGTTCGGGTTGAGGAACTCGGGTGTGTCGAGCACCGCGACTGCACCGGTCGGGGTGACCGCGGCGGGCCGATAGATGATGCCGACCTTGATCGCGTCGGTTCCGACCACGGAGTTGTCGCCGGCGGCGATGTAGTCGTACGTGCCGGCGCCGAGGCGGTCGTTGAGGCCGGCGGCGATGTCCGCCAGCGGTTCGACACCCGGGGTGTTCTCGACCTCGACGAGGCCGATCACGTCGGCGTCGAGCCCTTCGAGCGCGTTGAGGAGCTTGACCCGCTGCCGATCGAACTCTTCGGCGTCGTCGGCTCCACGGCAGTCCTGGTCCTGTGTCGGACCACAGGTGTCGGCGGTGTCGAGGCTGACGAAGTAGTTGAGAGCGTTCAACGTGGCGACACGGACGTCACCGCCGACCGCCTCGGGGGCTTCGGGCTGCTCGGTCTGCACGTAGCTGTCGTAGCCGCCATCGGCCACGGGGACGATCCGATACTGGCTGAACGCGTAGTAGATCGGGCCCGTGAGACCGACGACCTGGTCACCGCCGCGGAAGCTGTTGTCCTGCGTGAACGGTTTGCGGTTGATCGGATGGATCGGTGCGTCGGGGTTCTGACTGCTGTTGCCGTCGTCGACGGTGATCCGGCTACGCAGGTTGAGGTCGAGCCGGTCGGCCGCTTCCTGGCTGTCGGGGTCGAACAGGGCCGTCGGGTTGTAGGGACGGTCCTCGCCGTCGGCCGGCAACGCCACCACGATCTCGCCGAAGCGGTCGTAGTTGAAGTACTCGGAGATCACGAGCGTCTGCGGCATGGTCACCGCCATGCCCTCATACGCCTCGAGGTCACCGGCCACGGGGAGCGGGAACTCGAGTGTCGCCGGAGTCGCGACCCGAGGTTCGACGTCGAGCACCTCGACCTCGACGAACGAGCCGAGTTGGGTGTTGTCGAACTGCTCCTCGACGGTGCCCTCGACCCGCACGACATCACCGACGTTCACGTCGTCGTCGTCGAAGTTGAACACGAAGATGCCCTCGGACGTGGCCGGGTCGGCGTCGGCGTCGGTGTCCTCTTCCTGGACGAAGAAGCCGCGCAGCGCCGGCGACGGGCCCTCCTCGTCGCCGACGACGACGCCTTCGACGATCACGCGCTGGCCGAGCAGCGGGGAGTCGCCGCCGGTTCCCTGGATCTCGTGGATCTTGACCTCGGCGGGCGGTAGCGGGCACGTCGTCTCGGCCTCGGGATCGTTCAGTTCGCCGAACGAGTTGCAGAGTGGGCCGGCCCAGGCGCCTGTGCCATCGCGTTGGAGCGACTGATCGCCCAGCGTCGAACTGGTCTCCTGCGCCAGGATGTCGGTCGAGGTCATGCCGGCGGCCGGGCCGCTGGCGGCCTCGAACGAGCCCTCGTAGCTGAGGAACTCGACGACGGCACCGTCGGGGTCGACGAGCGCGAGCCCGTCGGGTGCACCGTTCTGGATGCCGTTTCCGGGGCCCTCGACCACGACGACCCCGTTGCCGTCACCCTGGTCGGTGACGACGCCGGAGAGCGTCAGCGTGGCGTACACGTTGCGCTGCGAGGAGCTGCCGTTGTAGAGCGCGATCGTCCAACCGGCGAGGTCGGTGCCGTCCGGAGCGAGCACCTCGACCGCTTCGTTGACGTCGTCGCTGGCGTTGTCGTAGTGCAACTCGTTGATGCGGATCGGCGAGACCGCGCACGCCGCCGGGTCGCCACCGGCGCCCTCGGGGGTCATCAGACCGAACCCACCGAAGTTGTCGGCGCCGCTGGTCCAGGTGAAGTCGCCGTAGGTGTCGCCGGTGCCCTGGAGCTGCAGCGAATCGCCGATCGGGCTGTCGGACGCCTCGGCGACGCCGATGTCGGTCGAGGCCATGCCGGCGGCGGGGCCGTCGGTCGGCGTGAAGTCACCCTCGTAGCTGAGGAACTGACGGACGGTGCCGGTGCCGTCGACGAGTGCGAGGCCGTCGGGACCGCCGTTCTGGATGCCGACTGCAGCGACGGAGACGGTACCGAAGCCGGCGCCGCCGTCGGGGATGACGCCGCCCAGCGGCAGCGTGTCATACACGTTGAGCTGGCTGGGGCTGCCGTTGTACAGCTCGATCGTCCAGCCGCTGAGGTCGGTGCAGGTCGGACCGAAGACCTCGATCGCCTCACCCTCGTCGCCGCCGCCGTTGTCGTAGTGCAGTTCGCTGATGAAGACGGCGTCGTCCGGCGAACTCACCGCCGACGCCGTTCCGACCGGGATCGCCCCGATGAGTCCGAGGATGGAAGCTGCGCCCACCCATGTTCGAAGCCGCTGGCCCATGTTCAACACTCCTTGTCGATCCGCCGCTGGTTGTCGCTGTCGGCACGTCCCCAACGTGATGGCATCGCCACCGGCCGCAACACCTGGCACCGTAGTGCACCCACGGCGCGGTGCCCAGGGGGTCCACCGAAGCACCATCGGATGTTCACATGCCGTTGACCGATCATCACCCGGACAGGTGCCGGACGGCCCGGAGCCGCCGCTCGAGGTGCCGTCGCTCCGTGTCGGACGAGACCGTGGCGAGTGCGTCCTCGAACGCCGTGGAGGCCTGTTCGTGCCGACCCGACCGGGTGAGGAACTCGCCCCGTGCCGCCGACAGCAGATGCGGCTGAGGGAAGCGTGACGGGTCGGCGACGATCTCATCGATCGCGGCGAGTCCTGCCTCGGGGCCGTTGGCGAAGCCGACGGCCACCGCTCGGTTGAGGGCGATGACCGGGCTGGCGTCGATCCCGACCAGGAGGTCGTACAGGGCGACGATCTGCGCCCAGTCGGTGTCGGCGAACGTCGAGGCCTCGCTGTGCAGGGCTGCGATCGCCGCCTGGAGTTGGTACGGCCCGATCGAGCGCCGTCGCATCGCCGCTTCGAGGATTCGTCCCGCCTCGCCGATCGCGGCCCGGTCCCAACGGCCACGGTCCTGGTCCTCCAGCAACACCAGATCGCCGACCTCGTCGAAGCGTGCGTGGGCCCGTGCGTGCTGCGCCAGCATCAGCGCGAGCAGGCCACCCGCCTCGGGCTCGTCGGGCATCAGGTCGACGAGGGCACGTCCCAGACGGATCGCCTCGTCGGCGAGGTCGACCCGGACCGGTTGATCGGTGCGCCTCGACAGGTACGCCTCGTTGAACACGAGGTAGATGACGCGGAGCACCCCCGCCAGCCGTCCGGGCAGCTCGTGGCCGACCGGGACCCGGTACGGGATCCCGGCGCGCTTGATCTTCGCCTTGGCGCGGACGATTCGTTGGGCCATCGTCGGCGTCGGGACCCCGAACGCCTGCGCGATCTCGTCGGTGCCGAGCCACGTGACGCTGCGGAGGGTCAGGGCGATCCGTGACTCGAGGTCGAGGTCCGGATGGCAGCAGGTGAACAGCAGCCGAAGGCGGTCGTCGTCCACGCCGCTGTGCCAGCGCTCGGCCCGCCGGTCGAGTTCGTCGAGCTCGCGCCGCTCGAGCTCTCGATGTGCGGACTGCTGACGTTCGCTGCGGCTCCGTTCGCGTCGGATCGTGTCGAGTGCCTTGCGCGACGCGACGGTGAACACCCAGCCCGGTGGGTTGTCCGGCCAGCCGTCGGCTGGCCACGACTCGGCAGCGGCGAGCCATGCGTCCTGCAGCGCCTCCTCGGCCAGTTGGAAGTCGCGGTACTGGCCGATCAGCGACGCGAGGATGCGGCCCGAGTGCTCTCGGACCACACCCTCGAAGCGACGCCGCTCGGCGTCGGGCGAGTTCAGCCGCCCGCTCCCGGGATCACCATCAGCGGGCGGACCTCGGTGCGGCCGTACTTCGCCGAGGGCAACTCGGCACCGAGTTGCTGCGCCCGCTCGAGTGAGTCGACGTCGACGATGTAGTAGCCGCCGAGAATCTCCTTCGTCTCGGCGAACGGCCCGTCGGTGACGACGGTCTCGCCGCCGCGGACGGTCACGGTGGTCGCCGTCTCGATGCCCTGGAGCGGGTCACCGGCCACCAGCTCGCCGCTGTCGACGATGCGCTGGGTGAAGGCGAACCATTCGCCCATCGCCGCCTCTTGCTCGGCTTCGGTGCCGACGCCCTCGGCGCCCGGCTCGCTGTAGATCAGCAGCATGTACTTCATTGGTTCCTCCTGTGTGTCATAAGTGGTACGGAGTGGAGACGAACCACATCCGGCGTTCTCGACAGCCGGCCGTAACTTTCTCGATTTCCTACGGGGAGGGGGGTGCGGCGTTGCGGCGGCGACGTTCGGCCATGCCGCCGAGCGCCTCGAACACCATGCGGTGCGCTGCATTGACCGTGAGGTCACTGACGTCGTAGGCGGGAGCGACTTCGACGACGTCCATGCCGACCACCTCGTGGTCGAGGGCCAGCTGGCGGACCATGCGCAGCAAGTCGACCGTGGTGATGCCACCCGGCTCCGGCGTGCCGGTGCCGGGAGCGAAGGCCGGATCGAGACTGTCGACGTCGAGCGAGATGTAGAGCTTGTCGGCCTGACCGAGAGCCTCGCCGATCGCGTCGGCCATCACGGCCTTGAAGCCGCGTTCCCAGATCTCCTGCATGGTGTGCCAGACCATGCCCTGCTCCTTCATCCACGCAAAGGTGTCGGCGGGTGGCCAGTACCCGCGCAGGCCGACCTGCACGAATCGGTCGCCGGGCACCGCCCCTGATTCGATCAGGCGCCGGATGGGGGTGCCGTGGCTGGCGAGGTTGCCGTCGATGATGTCGGCCGTGTCCGCGTGCGCGTCGAAGTGCACGATGCCGACGTTGCCGTAGCCATGCACGTCGGCGACGGCGGTGGCGGCGGGCCACGTGATCGAGTGGTCGCCGCCGAGGACGATCGGGACGATGCCTCGTGAGGCGATCTGGTGGACGCGCTCGCGGATGTTCCGGTGGCTGGTCTCGGTCTGGCCGTGGGGGCAGTACGCGTCGCCGTAGTCGACCACCTCGAGGTGGTCGAAGATCTCGATGTCGAGATCCATGTGGTACGTGCCCGACTCGTACGCGGCCGAGCGGATCGCCCGCGGGCCGAACCGGGCGCCCGGCCGATTGGTGGTGGCGATGTCGAACGGTGCGCCGACGATCGCGACGTCGGGCTGCCACTCATCGAGCTGCTCGGGGTCGGTGAGGAACGGACGCTGACCGAACGTCGAGAGGCCGCCGAAGACGTACCCCAGTTCGAGCTGTTCGTGCATGCCGGGGGAGAGGTGTCGGCGGGGTTCGGTCACGGGCCCACCGTAGCCCGGCCACGTTTGGCGCCGAACCCGCTCGGGCACCCTCGTGCCATGTCTGACAACCACGCACCCCAACTCGATGGCGACGTCCTCGGTGAGCAGGTGGGCGACGACGGCCTTCCCGGCGTCGCCGGATTCCCGCCCGACCAGATGCAGGGCGTCAACGACCCGAACCAGGTCGCGTCCGACGACGTAGCGATGCGTGAGGCACGAACCCGCGACGAGGAGTTGCCGGGCAGCACCGAACGCACGGGCGACCTGTTGCCACCCGACGGCGACGACGACCGGCGAGACGACGTCGAGCAGCTGCTCGGGGCCGAGGGCGACGACGACCGGGCCGAGGCACCGGCCGAGGTCGCTGCCGTGCACGTCGACGAAGCCGACTGACGCCCGGATCCTGACCGTCCCGAAAAAGAGCGGCCCCGGGTGCCGCAGCCAGCTGACGCCGGCGCAGCCCCCGGGGCTACCCAAAAGGTGGAGCGATCCACCACCGATCGATCTGCGGGCGTTAGCCTTTCGCTCGATCATCACATCGCCCGTCGGACCCGAAGGTCTGGCGGGCGATGCCCGTTTTCGGCCGTCGACCCGGTTGCCCGGATCCGCTGCCGTTCGACACCGTCCATCGGTCGCCCGATGTTCGCGGCCACTCCGAGCCTCGGGCCGGCGGACCGGCCTCTGTCTCGCAGCTGAGCACCCGGTCGATCGGCTACCCGACCTCGTTGCGCTCTGGCGTTGCCGCCGGTTCCCCGGCCGCTGTGCCGCCCCGACCACGCTGCCCGGCGGACCGGACCCCGTTGCCGGAGCCGAGGCCCGGTCTGCCGGCAAGCCGGCTCCGTCGCCTCTCGACGTCGTTCACGCTGACCCGGTAAACCGTGCCATCGGATGGTGACGCCGCCGAACCTCGGCATTCGGGAGCAGTTGGGGTGCTCCCTCGGCCTCGGCCCGGTAACCCTGTGCCCGTGGCCACCGGTTGCCCGGCGACTCGGTACCCAGAGCGAGTGGTTTCTCGCTCCGTCCGGACCCGCTTCCGCCTCGTGGGCCGAACTCGTCATCGCTCTCGGATCACCCGGAGGTGTTCGTCGTGCGACTCGGTTTCCCGGCCCCGGTCGGCGTGCGCTCTCCGGTACGAGGGATACCTTCGCGAATGAGAAACCCCAGGTCAAGGGGTATTTCTGAATCCCCAGGGTTATCCCCTGAACTTTCCGTCAATCCCCAGGAATTTGGTGTTCATCCACCTTCCGTACACAAGCTCGTGCACAGCTTTGTCCCCAGGATCGCCGTCTCGGACCCACCCGGGGGACCTCGGCGTTTGACGTTCGCGCCCGCGACGGGTTGAATGGGGAGCGATGAGTTGCGTTCCGACCTCCCACGACGTCGTCGTCATCATCATTTCGTAGAGCACGTGGACATCCACGTGCTCGTCAAGCCGCCCACCGGGCGGCTTTTTTGTTGCTCCAGTGAGGAATCACCCCATGACCAGCCAACCGAACTCCCCTGACAAGGTGCGGGTCGAGATCTTCGACACGACACTCCGCGACGGCTTGCAGGTCGAGGGTGTGTCGGCCTCGGTCGACGACAAGCTGCGCATCGCCGAGCAACTCGACCACCTCGGCGTCCGCTTCATCGAGGGCGGCTGGCCAGGTGCCAACCCCAAGGACATCGAGTTCTTCGCCCGAGCGGCGACCGAACTCGCCCTGACCACGTCGACGTTCGTGGCGTTCGGGTCCACACGACGTCCGCGTGGCAAGGTCGATGACGACCAGACGCTGCAGCACCTGCTCGACGCGAACACGTCGGCGGTCTGCATCGTGGCGAAGAGCAGCGACTACCACGTCACCGAGGCGCTCAAGACCACCCTCGACGAGGGTGCCGCGATGATCGCCGACTCGGTCGAGTTCCTGCACGGACACGGCCGGCAGGTGCTCGTCGACATGGAGCACTTCTTCGACGGGTTCAAGGACAACCCGGAGTTCTCGTTCCGGGCGCTGGAGGCCGCCGTCGTCAAGGGCGCCACCCATGTGGTGCTCTGCGACACCAACGGCGGCTCGCTGCCACACGAGATCGAAGAGATCGTCACCGCCGTCCACGCTCACGTCGGCAACGACGTCATCATCGGGATCCACTGCCACGACGACACGGGGTGTGCCGTGGCGAACTCGATGGCGGCCGTGCGCGGTGGCGCCCGGCACGTCCAGGGCACGCTGAACGGCCTCGGCGAACGGACCGGCAACGCGAACCTGACGTCGATCATCCCGAACCTCCAGCTGAAGCAGAACTACCTGTGCCTGCCCGAGGGGCGGATGGAACGGCTGACCGTCGTGTCGCACCGCATCGCCGAGACGCTCAACCGTGCGGTCGACCCGCAGGCGCCGTACGTCGGGTCGTCGGCGTTCGCTCACAAGGCCGGGTTGCACGTCAGCGCGATCGCTCGGGCGAAGGACGCCTACGAGCACGTCAGTCCCGAAGCGGTCGGCAACGGCACACGGTTCGTCGTGTCGGAGATGGCCGGCAAGGCGACGATCCAGATGAAGGCCGACGACCTCGGCATCGACATGGACGGGCCGGCCGTGATGCAGGTCATCGACGACCTGAAGCGACTCGAGCACGAGGGATACCACTTCGAGGCGGCGGATGCGTCGCTCGAACTGCTCATGCGTCGCTCGGCCGGCTGGGAACACGAGTTCTTCCAGGTCGAGTCGATGCGGGTGATCACCGACGAGGTCGGGGGCGGCGAGTTCAACACCGAGGCCACGGTCAAGGTCTGGGTCGGTGACGAGCGCTACGTGTTCACCGCAGAGGGCAACGGCCCGGTCAACGCGATCGACACCGCGCTGCGCCGCGCGGTCGGCAAGGCGTACCCGCATCTCGCCAACATCCACCTCACCGACTACAAGGTGCGCATCCTCGAAGGTGGGGGAGCGACCGGCGCCGTGACCAGGGTGCTGCTGTCGGCGACCGACGGTGTGACCGACTGGACGACGATCGGTGTGAGCCCGAACATCATCGAGGCATCGTGGCGAGCGCTGGAGGAGAGCGTGGTCTACGGCCTCCTGCACGCGCCCGACGCCGTAGGCGGTGTCTGAGGCACCGAGCGCCTACGATGGGGCTCGCTATGGCCGCCCCGAAATCAGCCCCTGCCGGTGCACGCGAGACGCGCTACTACTCGTCGCCGGACGTCGTCCCCGAACCGTGGTCGCCCGACCGACCCGGCGTCGTCGAGGGCCTGCAGCCCGTCGGCCGACGGATGGGTGCCCAGGGGCCCGATCAGGGATACGCACTGACGATCGCGGAACGGCTGGCTCCACGTCTTCACCTGCAGGGCCAGGAGCGCCGTGACGACGCGATTCGCGGCTGTCTGGGCATCGCGCTGCGCCGGGCGTCGCTGTACTCGCGTGCTCCGGTCGTGCACGACCTCACGATCGCGTTCACGATCTGGGGTTTCTTCGACGAGCAACCGCCCGACGACCTGATCGCACGCCGACCGCAACTGTTCGAGGGCGTCGGCAACGTCAACCACCACTACGCCGAAGGCCGCAAGATCGCCGACCTCGTGCCCGAGTCGACGCTGCGCATGACCCCCGACCAGGCGGCCGCGGCCTATCCGGCCCGCTGGCGCGAACTCACCGGCGCCTGACGCCGGCGAGCGGCCAGGCGGCGCCGCATCGACAGCGCACCGGGGATTCTCTACGGTCACGGCATGCACATCGGCGCCCTGATCTTCCCGACCGACGAGACGATCCGTCCGGACGTCCTGGCGCCCGAGCTGGAGCGGCGCGGCTACGAGTCGTTCTGGGTTGCCGAACACACCCACATTCCCGTTGGCCGACGCACCCCGTATCCGGGTGGTGGCGATCTGCCCGACATGTACTGGCGCACGATGGACCCCTTCGTCGTGCTCACGGCCGCAGCCCTGGCGACCACGACGCTCAAGGTCGGGACGGGTATCGCGCTGGTGAACCAGCATCACCCGATCAACGCCGCCAAGCAGACCGCGTCGATCGACTTCCTGTCGGGAGGTCGGTTCCTGTACGGCGTGGGCGTCGGGTGGAACGAGGACGAGATGGAGCATCACGGCATCGACCCGTCGAAGCGCCGCACGAGCGCCCGCGAGCGCATCCTCGCGACCAAGGCGCTCTGGACGCAGGACGAAGCATCGTTCGACGGTGACCACGTGCAGATCGCCCCGAGTGTCTCGTACCCCAAGCCGGTCACGAAGCCGCATCCTCCGGTGATCATGGGAGGTGGCGGTGGGCCGGTCACGTTCCGGCACATCGTCGAGTACTGCGACGGCTGGATGCCGATCCACGGCCGCACCGATCCGCTCGAACGACTGCCGCTGCTGCACGAGATGGCCGAACAGGCGGGCCGCGATCCCGGCTCGATCGAGATCGGGATCTACGGCTGCCCGATGCAGAGCGACGTGGTCGAGCGCTATCGCAACGCCGGGGTGGATCGGGTCGTGTTCTGGTTGCCCGCCACCGACCCCGATTCGGTGATGGCGGCGGTCGATCGCGGCGCAGAGTTCATCGGCTGACCGCAGCCGCCGGTGGGCGGCGGGGTGCGACGCCGATCGTCGACTTCGTCGACCGGTGCTCCCGTCGTATCCTGCCCCACATGGCTGAAACATCATCGACCCCCGCCGTCGGCAAGCGCGCCCCGGCGTTCACCCTCCTCGATCAGAACGAGGAGTCGGTCCGGTTGTCGGCGCTCAAGGGCCGCCGCGTGCTCGTGTACTTCTACCCGCGAGCCGACACGCCGGGTTGCACCACGCAGGCGTGCGGTCTGCGCGACATCAGCGCCGACATCGGCGACACGGTGATCATCGGCATCAGCCCCGACAAGCCGGCCAAGCTGAAGAAGTTCGACGACAAGTACGAGCTCGGGTTCACGCTCGTCAGCGATCTCGATCATGCGATCGCCGAGAAGTACGGCGTGTGGGTGCTCAAGAAGAACTACGGCAAGGAGTACATGGGCGTGCAGCGCTCGGCGTTCCTGGTCGGCGCCGACGGCAAGATCGAACAGGCCTGGCCGAAGATCAAGCCCAAGGACACCCCCACCGAACTCCTCGCCGCCCTCGCCGACGACGCCTGAACGCGAGTTTGCCTCCTCACGACCGGAGGAGTTGCAGGGTTCCGAGCCCAGGCACCAGGCGCCTCGAGGCAGACTGGCGATCAGCAGCTGGAGGCCCACGTTCTGAAAGGCGTCCCCAACCCGCACATCGAGGGCGCGATCATTCGGGTGATCCCGGAGCGTCATGTGGCGGTCGGCCGTGATAAGAATGCCGGTTCCCGAGCGGGTCCGATGACCGCCGTCAGCCGTCGGTATGCGCACAGGTCTCCGGCGTTGGAGGACGCCGTCCGTGCCGGGTTGCGATGAGTTCCTCGGAGGCCGACATCGATGTCGGCCTCATACGTGAGCGACGACCTCGCACACCTCGGGGAGCTCGAGGTCCATCGGCGACCCATTGAGGATCTCCCCGAGCAGACGGTCGAGACCGGCCTGCGCTTCGGCCCTCGTCTCGAACAGGAACATGCTCCGTCCGAACTTGCCGAACTGCGTGTTCGTCGACCAGGCAACGGTGCCGTTGATGAAGCCAGGCGACTCAGCCAGACGCTTCAGCACGTCCTCCATCACGTCCTGCTCGGCGGTGGGTGCCATTCTGCTCGCTCCGACGATCGCATACATCAGGCTCTCCGCTGGCCCCTCAGACCCGGACGAACGTACGGACGTGGCCAGCGGTCTCGAATCCCATCCGGGTGTACACGGGGGCACCCATGACCGACGCAACGAGCGTCGAGCGCACCGCCCCTCGTTCCCGGCCGCAGCGGACGGCCTCCCACGTCGCCGCCGCGCCGAATCCCTTCCGGCGATGAGCGGCTGGAACAGCGACGTTGAAGATGTTCGCCGTGTCGTCTGCGAGGAACAGCATCGCGGTCGCAACGGGTTCGCCACCAGCCCACAGCGTGAACCACTCGAGGTCGTCCCAGGTGAGCGTTGACGCGTCGGTCGCTGCCTCAGCAACCTCGCGAGGCATACCGAACACCTCGACGCTGAACCTGGTCGGCGCCGCGAGGTCCGCTGCCGTCATCGCCCGGACTGACGTGACGCCGTCAGGGAGCGGCGGGACATCCAGGTCGGTCAGAATCATCGCAGGAGCCGGTCCACCCAGCACCGCAAACCCCAGCTCGATCGCCGCTCGTTCGACCGAGGCTTCCTGTGGAGCTCCCACCGGGGCGCAGATGGTCATCGCCAACCCGTCCTTCTCACCCACTGCTACCAGGCTTGCGATGTCGGTCCGAGCGTCGCCCTCACCCCTCCAGATGTGAATACCGTTGAACGGCGGGAACGGCAGACCGGTGAAGACGCCGACTGCGCTGCCAGCTCTCACGACCTCGCCAGAGAGCCTCGCCAACGATTCGAGCCCCGCAGTGTGCGCTTCGCATGCAGTGAGAAGTGGGTCCACCGCCGCCTCCTTGTCGACGTCCAAACGTACCAGGCTCCCCGCGACTGGGCCGCCGGATGCGGCGATCACAGGTCCGCATCGCTTCTTGGACGCATCGACGGCGTGGCCCGAGATCCCGCCGAAGGCACGCATTGCGCTCCGGCTCGGGTGGCGCGGCGATCGGTAATCTGGTCGTGATCGCGGTCTTGGCCTGCGACCTCGAGGACGGTGTGCAGGCCTTCTTCGAGGCCATATCGATTCGGCTTCGAGGTGAGCGGCATCTGCACACCCAGGATCAGCGCACCTCGGCCCGGCGATTCATGGTCGAGGGGCGCGGTGACGTACGCTGCGGCACACTTGTCGAAGATTGGGAATGACCGGTGCACCGACCTGCAGTGTTGACGACAGATCGATGAGGAGAAGCGCGTTGCTCGTGGTCGCGACCACGATGGCGCTCGCTCTTGCTGCGTGTAGTGGTGGCGATGACCGTGCGCAGGACACGGTTGGCAGCACGACCACACCGGACGCGGCGACCGTGACCATCGTGGCCGACGCAACCGCCGACAGCCCGGAGGCGCCGCCCGACGTGGTCCGACAGCCGTTGACGGGCGAGCTGATCACGGGTGGTGCCGATGTCATCGGCCGGCCGGCGTTGGCCGTCACGATCGACAATCACCCCGACGCTCGCCAGAACCACTCGGGGCTGGCGGTCGCCGACATCGTGTACGAGCAGATCGTCGAGGGAGGTTTCACGCGCTTTCTCGCCATCTTGCACACGAACGATTCGGATCTGGTCGGGCCGATCCGGTCAGGTCGATCGCACGACGTGGCGCTGCTCGCACCGCTCGACGTGCCGCTGTACGCCTGGAGTGGCGGCAACCCGGGCGTGAACAGGTTGATCGCCGAGGCGCCGGTCGTCGACCTCAGCGCCCTCTTGGGTGCGGCCGGCTACTTCCGAGGTCCGGGTGTCGGTCCACACGATCTCTACAACGACACCGAGTCACTGTGGGACCAGACCCCGAGCGATCATGCTGGGGCACCACGGCAGCAGTTCGAGTACACGTTCCCGGGGGAGAGCTTCGTCGGTACCGAGATCGCCGGATTCGACCTCCGTATCGGCGATCTCGTGGTGGGGTGGAATTGGGATGCGGCAGCTGGCTCGTGGCGACGTTCGCAGGACGGCGTCGAGCACGTGGATGTCACCCACGGGCCGATCGCTTCGACCAATGTCGTCGTCATGGTGGTTGCGTACGGTCGCAGCGCGATCGATGTCAACAGCCCGGAGGCGCGAACGGTCGGCGAAGGGCTGGCGGTCGTGTTCAGCGACGGGAAGGCGGTCGAAGGCCGATGGGAGCGGTCGGCGGAGAACGAACCGATCGCGTTCCTCGACGAGAACGGCGATCAACTCGCGTTGACCCCGGGTTCGACGTGGGTCGAGCTTGCGGCAGGCGATCCCGAGAACCCGGTCGCGCCCATTTCCTCGTTCCCCTGAGTCGTACGGTGCTGCCGGCGCCGGCCGCGGCACGAAGATCGCTCGGCCACCTCGACTGGGCAGAGCGCTCGCGAACGGCGCGTTCGATCGGGCATCGCCACTCAGAAGATCATCGCACGCAGACCAGCCCCAAGGGTATGCTGGCATACATGCAACGGACGACGGTCAAACTTCCTGACGATCTCGACGCTCGACTGAGGCACGAAGCCGAACGCCGAGGAGTCACGGTGTCCGATCTCACCAGAGAAGCCATCGAGACGCTGCTCTCCGCCCCGCAGGGACAGCGCCGGCTCCTCGCTGCCGGCGCCGGTGCCAGTGGTCGCAGTGACATCTCCGAGCGGATCGAAGAAATACTTGCCAACGAGGTCGGCTCATCTCACTGATCGTCGATGCCGGCCCGCTCTACGCATACATCGATCGCGACGACCGGCACCACGCTGCGAGCCTCGACCTGCTCGAGTCGCACCCCGGGCCGCTGATCGTGCCGGCCCTCGTCGTCACCGAAGTGACCTACCTCCTCGGCACTCGTCTCGGTCCGGACCCAGAAGTGCGCTTCCTCGGCGACCTCGCCGCAGGCAACCTCATCGTTGAGCCGGTTGCAGCGTCAGACTGGTTGCGCATCGCCGAACTGGTCGCGCGGTACGCCGACTTGCCGTTGGGCACGGTCGATGGATCGGTGATTGCGGCAGCTGAGCGACTTGGTACCAACGACATAGCGACACTCGACCACCGCCACTTCACGGTCGTCAGATCGAACATCGGACCTCTCAACCTCCTGCCCTGAGACCGAAGCGAACCACTCCAGAATGTTCGACCGGAAACCCGGACGGACTCGCTCCTGATCGGCACGTAGACGCTCGGAGACTGATCGCTGACGGGTGCAACCCAACGCCGGATTGGTGGGCGCATCTGGACGCGCAGCGTGTCGCCATCCTGGGCGACCGCGGACGAGGCGTGGGAACTCGCGAGTCCATCGTCGGGGCATCCGGCTGGTGACGGTCAGTCGGGGGTGACGGCGTGGGCGCGGAGGTGGGCGAGGTCGACGAACTCCAACGCCGACACGTGGGTGCTCTCCAGCACGACCGGGCACGCACGGCCCGCCTCGCGCGCCTCGTCCCAGCGGGCGGCGCACACGCACCACTGGTCGCCGTCGGACAACCCGGCGAAGCCGTACTGCGGCATCGGTGTCGACAGGTCGTTCCCCGACTCCTTCGAGAACGCCAGGAAGTCGTCGGTGACCCGGCAGCACACCACGTGCATGCCCGGGTCGTCACCCCGGTTCTCGCAGCAGCCCGTGCGGTAGTAGCCGGTCATCGGGTCGTACGAACAGGGCATGAGCTCGCTGCCGAGGACGTTGATCTGCTGCATGTCGAAGGTGTAGCACGCGCGACGTAGTCTCGAATCATGCTCGAACCTGCGATCCGGGAGCTGGCCACCGCCGGCACGAACTTCGCCACCGTCTGCGTGACCCTGCCCACCGGCGAGATCGCGAGTCACGTCATGTGGATCGACGCCGACGACGACCACATCGTGTTCAACACCGAGACGCACCGTGCGAAGTTCCGTGCGCTCGAGCACGACCCCCGGGTCACCGTCACGATCCTGAAGGCCGACAACCCGTACGCCTATGCCGAGGTGCGCGGCACGGTGGCGGAGACGATCACCGGCGACGAGGCGCGCGCCCACATCGACGCGCTGTCGCAGCGCTACTTCGGCAAGCCGTACGACAATCCGATCACCAGCGAGCGCGTGATCGTCAAGGTCGCTCCCGATCGTCAGCGAGCGGTCGGGCTGTGAGCGGTTCGGAGCCGGTCGTCGGCGTCGTGATGGGGTCGTCGAGCGACTGGCCGACGATGTCCAAGGCGGTCGACGTGCTGACCGAGTTCGGGGTTGCCCACGAGGCGCGGGTGGTCTCGGCGCATCGGATGCCCGACGAGATGTTCGCCTACGCCGAGGGCGCCGCCGACCGCGGGCTGCGAGCGATCATCGCCGGTGCCGGGGGAGCGGCGCATCTGCCCGGCATGCTCGCCGCGAAGACTTTGGTCCCGGTGCTCGGTGTGCCGGTCGCCTCGCGGCACCTGGCCGGGCAGGACTCCCTGCTGTCGATCGTGCAGATGCCCGCCGGCGTGCCGACGGCGACGTTCGCGATCGGCGAGGCCGGGGCCACCAACGCCGCGTTGTTCGCGGTGGCGATGCTCGCCGCCGACGATCCGGCGCTGCGTGACGCCCTGGCGGCTTACCGGTCGGCCCGACGCGACCAGGCGGCTGCCTCGGTGCTGCCCCCGGGATGAGCGAACATCCTCCGATCCTCCCGCCGGCGACGATCGGCATCCTCGGCGGCGGCCAACTCGGCCGCTACGCGTTGATCGCCGCCCGAACCATGGGGTACCGGACGATGGTGCTCGAACCCGATCCGAATGCGCCCGCCGGTCGGATCGCCGACGAGCACCTGATCGCCGATTACGACGACGTCGACGCGCTCCGGCGGCTCGGCGACGAGTGCAGCGTGGTCACGACCGAGTTCGAGAACCCGCCGGCGACCGCGCTCGACGAGCTGAGGCGCCGCACCATCGTCGCCCCCTCGCCGCGGGCGGTCGCGATCGCACAGGACCGGGTCGCCGAGAAGGCGTTCCTCGTCGACGCCGGCATCCCGGTCGGCACCTACGCCGTCGTCGAGCACGCCGACGACGACCCCGACATCGTGTACCCGGCGATCCTGAAGACCGCTCGGCTCGGCTACGACGGCAAGGGGCAGCGTCGGGTCGGCGACGCGTCGGAGATGCGGGCGGCCTGGCGGCTGCTCGGGTCGGTGCCGTGCGTGCTGGAACAGGCACTCGACCTGCAGACCGAGGTCAGCGTCATCGTCGCTCGGTCCGCGAACGGCGGGTTCGAGTCGTATCCCGTCGCGGAGAACACCCACGTCGACGGGGTCCTGGACCTGACGGTCGTGCCGGCGTCGATCTCGCCCTTGCTGGCAGACCGGGCCGTCGGTCTGGCGCTCACGATCGCCGACGCGCTCGACTACGTGGGCGTGCTGGCCGTCGAGTTCTTCGTCGTCGGCGGCGACCTGCTGGTCAACGAGTTGGCGCCGCGGCCGCACAACAGTGGGCACTGGACACTCGACGTCGCCCAGACCTCGCAATTCGAACAGCAGATCCGAGCCGTGTGCGGCCTCCCGCTCGGCGACACGTCGATGACGCAGGCCGGCGCGGCGATGGCGAACCTGCTCGGCGATGTGTGGGATGCCGGCGAACCGGTGTGGGACCAGGGCCTCCAGTCGGGCCGGACCGCCCTGCATCTCTACGGCAAGCAGGTGGCGCGTCCGGGTCGGAAGATGGGGCACCTGACCGCGTGGGGTGATGACTGGCAACAGGCCGCCGTCGCCGTGCGAACGGCGCGTGAGCGACTCAGCCGCCCAGGTTGACGCCGACCAGCTCGCCGATCAGGTAGGTGATGCCGCAGGCGACCACCACGATCACGACCTGGCGCACGACGCCGATGACCACCGAACGCTCCGCGAAACGGGCCACGAGACCGCCCACGAACGCAGCGGTGACCATGCCGATGGCGAGCGACGACCACGCCGCCGAGTTTCCGCCGCCGACGAACCAGGGGATCACCGGCAAGAGCGCGCCGAAGAGAAAACAGATGAGGGACAACCCGGCCGCCCACGCGGCCGATTGGAGCGAGTCGGGGTCGACGCCGAGCTCTTCGCGGGCATGTACCGCCAGCGCCATCTCGGGTTGTTGCATGACCTCGTGGGCGGCGGCAGCGGCCCGCTCGGTGCCCATGCCGTGCGACTCGTAGACGGCGGCGAGTTCTTGGGTCTCGTGTTCGGAGTTGTGGATGAGTTCGCGGCGCTCGATGTCGAGCTCGCGCTTGATCAGGTCGTTCTGTGAGCTGATCGACACCCACTCACCCGCAGCCATCGAGATGCCACCGGCGACGGCGCCGGCCAGACCGGCAAGACGAACCACCGTGTTGTCGACGCCCGACCCGGCGAAGCCGAGGATGAGCGAGACGTTGGACACGAGGCCGTCGCTCACCCCGAAGACCGCCGCTCGGGCGAGGCCGCCGGACACCGCTCGGTGCCCGCCGTGGGGTTCGTGGGAGTGCGCACTCACTCCGTCGACGTTATCGCCCGGGTGTGACGCAGTTCGCCGAGGCGCCGAAACCTCGTGGAGCGCCGGCGTTCGTCAGGGCTGGTGGGGTCAGGGCTGGTCGGGCTTGCCCGGCTCGCCCGACCGCTCGGGTGCGTCGCCGGAGTTGCCCGGTGCCACCTCGTCGTCCTGGCCGGGTGCGTCGCCGGAGTTGCCGGGAGTCCCGCCGTCGTTGCCCTGTCCGGGAGCCTCACCGGACTGCCCCGGCGGCTCGCCCTCCTGCCCGGGAGCACCGCCCGACTGTCCGGGGGTGTCGCCGGTCTGACCCGGCGGGTCGGTGTCGGACTGGCCAGGGGTCTGGCCCGACTGTCCCGGGGTGTCGCCCGACTGACCCGGGGCGTCGCCGTTCTGGCCGGGGGTGTCGCCCGACTGACCCGGGGTGTCGCCGGTCTGACCGGGTGCGTTGCCGGAGTTGCCGGGTGCGTCGTCGTCGTCATCGCCCTTGGTCTGGCCGGGTGCGTTGCCGGAGTTGCCGGGTGCGTCGTCGTCGTCGTCGCCCTTGGTCTGGCCGGGTGCGTTGCCGGAGTTGCCGGGTGCGTCGTTGTCGCCCTTGGTCTGGCCGGGTGCGTTGCCGGAGTTGCCGGGGCGGTCGCCGCGAGCCGGCTCGGAGCCCTCCGAACCGTCAGGCGACGTCGTGGTGTCGTCGTCGTCGATCGATTCGACGTCGTGGTCGACCGCTGTGTCGGGCACCGTCGTGTCCACCGGGACGGACGGTTCGGGCCGATCGGCAGCGGGCGAGAAGATCCCGGGCCCGGCGGCGGCAAGGCCGCCGAGCCCCAAACTGGCAACCGTGACGGCGGCAATCGCGACACCCCGGCGAGGGCGGGCCTTCTGCGGCGCAGCGGGAATCCGCGCCTGAGCCTTCACCATCGCCGCCACCGCCGCCGCCTCGCCGCTCTGCTCCTCGGGAAGAGCAGGTTGGCGCAGTGCGGCGGTGAGCGCGTCGGAGTTGTGGTCGTTGCCGGTCACGGTGAGGACATCGTTCGTGAAGGTCGATCTGTTACATCGACGAGGTCGGAGAGTCGTTTGAGGCCACGGTGGACCAACACGCGGACCGTACCCTCCCGGCGGCCCATGATCGCGGCCACCTCGGAGATACTGAGGTCGGCGATGATGCGAAGGGTGACCGCTTCGCGCTGGGCAACAGGCAGTGAGGCGACCAGCGCGAGTGCCCGGTCGAGCGCCCGTTCGCGGTCACCGACGTCGCCGGCGGACGGTGAACTCACGTCCGTCATCCTGGTCGGGGGAGCGTCGGCGTCACGTTCTCGTCGCTTGGCCGAGCGAATGTCGTCGATCCGTCTGCGGGCAGCGATGGTGAACAACCACCGCCGGAAGTCGTGTTCGGTCCCCTTGAATCTGGGCAGGCTCGACGCGACCTCGAGCCACACGGTCGATGCGAGGTCTTCCGGCTCGGGCATGCCCTTCGCCCGGAAATAGCGGAGGAGCAGGTGCTGGTACTCGCGCCACAGCGCGCCGAGCGCGTCGGCGTCGCCGTTCTGAGCGCGCCGAATCACATCCTCCACGATCTCTAGTATCGGCCACAGCAGGCTGGTTCTGCAGGCAAGCTCGCAGCGCTCGCGTTTGGGCGTAGGGTTCGATTGGTCGAGGGGAACGAGATGGGTGATCACATCGGGCGAGACGGCAACGGCGCCGCTCCGCTCACCGAACGGCTGCAGACGCTGGCGACGAGCCGGCGACCCGACGACGATGCGTTGCCAGGGTTCCTCGAGGCCTACTACCGCGAGCTGCCCGATTTCGACGTCGACGACCGGACCGACGCCGATCTCTACGCAGCAGCCGTGCGGCATTGGGGGCTCGGACTCACTCGGTCGGAAGGCGCGACCGACATCGCGATCCTGTCGCCCGATCGTGATCGGGACGGCTGGAACTCCGACCGCTCGTTCGTGATGATCGTCACCGCCGATGCGCCGTTCCTCGTCGACACGGTGCGGATCGTGCTCGAACGGCACGGCATCTCGACCCATCTGCTGGTCCACCCGATGCTGCACGTCTGCCGTGACGAGAGCGGACGCATCACCGCGGCAGGTGGTCCGACCGATGACGAATCCTGCCAGGTCGAGGCATGGACGCAGGTCGAGATCGACCGATGCGACGCCGCGACCGCGGCAGCGCTCCGCGACGACCTCGACGCGGCGATCGCCCAGACCCACCAGGTCGTCGCCGACTTCGCCGCGATGCGGGATCGCATGCGGGACCAGGCTGATCTCGACCCGTTGCTCGGCTGGCTGATCGACGACAACTTCGTGTTCCTCGGCGCGTCCCGTTTCGTGTTCGACGACTCGGGGATCACCCGGGCGCCCGACGGCGACCTCGGACTGTCGATCGGCAACGATGTCGTCGATCCGGCGATCGACCTCTCGGCCCCTGCCGTCTCGGTCGCGCGTTCCTCTCACGAGTCGACGGTGCATCGCTCGAGTCGTCTGACAGCGGTCACGATCCGTTACACCTCCGACGACGGCTCCGGGCGCGTCGATCGGTTCGTCGGGCTGTTGTCGTCGACCGCGTACCGTCAGAGCACCCTGTCGATCCCGTCGGTCGGCGACCGGGCCCGGGCCGTGCTCGGACTGGCCGCCGACGGCGCCGAGACCCACACCGGCCGATCGATGCGCAACGTGCTCGAGACCCTGCCGCGTGACGTCGTGTTCGAGCTCGACGCCGACCAGCTCGCATTGCTGGTGATCGAGGTCGTCAGTCTGCAGGAGCGTCAGATCGTGCGGGTCATCGACGTCCCCGAGCCGGTCGGGACCTGGTCGACGGTGCTCGTGTTCCTGCCCAAGGCCCGATTCAGCGCTGATCTGCCCGAGCGGATCGCCGAGTTCGTCGGAGCTGCATACGGTGCGCCGACGACCGACGTCGAATCGTTCATCGGCACGAGCAGCCTGGCGCGGATCACGTTCACGGTGCAGCGGTCGGACGACGACGTCCCCGACCTCGACGAGTTGTCGGATCGTGTCGACGCCATCACGACCTCGTGGTCCGACCGTCTGCGGATCGCCGTCCGGCGCGAGTTGGGTGACCCTGCGGCGGGTCGGCTCGTCGACCGGTTCGCCGAAGCGGTTCCCGACTCGTACCGCAGCAGCGTCGACCCGGCGACCGCGGTGGCCGATCTCGAACACCTCTCCGAGCTGCTCGATTCCGATCGGTCGCTCCGCGCCGCGCTCACGCGCAGCGTCGACGCCGATCCCGGCGTGTGGCGGATGCGGGTGTACAGCCGCGAGCTGCGGATCGCCCTGAGCGAACTGCTGCCGGTCCTCGGCCACCTGGGCGTCCGGGCGATCGACGAGCACCCGTACCACGTGCGGCTGGGCGACGAGCACTGCTACATCTACGACATCGGTCTGCGTGTGCCCGACGAGGTGACGATCGACGAGCACCGCCATCGCGAGGTGACGCTGGCGTTCGAGCGTCTGCTGCTCGGCGAGATCGAAGCCGACGGATTCAACCGGTTGGTACTGATGGCCGGGCTCACGTCGCGTCAGGTGAACTTCCTGCGGTGCTACTCGAAGTTCGCTCATCAGACCGGCTTCACGTTCAGCCAGTCGTACGTCGAAGACACCCTGGCGCGGCTGCCGGAGCTCGCGTCGACGCTCGTCGAGTTGTTCGAGGCCCGGTTCGACCCGTCGCTCGACGACGGTGAACGACTCGCGTCCTACGCCACCGCCGATTCCGAACTCCTCGCCCATCTCGACGAGGTGCCGTCGCTCGACGACGACCGCATCGTCCGGATGTTCCGGTCCCTGATCAAGGCAACGGTCCGCACCAGCGCCTTCCAGGACCGGCCGACGATCGCGTTCAAGTTCGACCCGTCACTCGTGCCCGATCTGCCCGAGCCACGTCCGGCCCACGAGATCTTCGTGTGTTCGCAGCGGGTCGAGGGGGTCCACCTGCGCGGCGGCCCGATCGCCCGTGGCGGTCTGCGCTGGAGCGATCGGCCCGAGGACTACCGCACCGAGGTCCTGGGCCTGGTCAAGGCCCAGATGGTGAAGAACGCGGTCATCGTGCCCGTCGGCGCCAAGGGCGGGTTCGTCGTCAAACAACCGAAGGCGACGGCCGAGGACAATCGTGCCGAGGGCGTCGCGTGCTATCGGATGTTCGTGAGTGCCTTGCTCGACCTAACCGACAACCTGGTCGACGGCAAGATCGTGCACCCCGAGCGGGTGCTGCGATACGACGGCCCCGACCCGTACCTCGTCGTCGCCGCCGACAAGGGCACGGCGACGTTCAGCGACATCGCCAACGAGATCTCGGCCGACTACGGATTCTGGCTCGGCGACGCGTTCGCGTCGGGCGGCAGCGACGGCTACGACCACAAGGCGATGGGGATCACCGCCCGTGGCGCCTGGGAGAGCGTGCGTCGTCACGCCTCCGTGCTCGGCCGCAACGCCGACACCGAGGCATTGACCGCGGTCGGCATCGGCGACATGTCGGGCGATGTGTTCGGCAACGGCATGTTGATCTCGCCGAATCTGCGGCTCGTCGCCGCGTTCGACCATCGTGACATCTTCATCGACCCGACCCCCGACGCTGCCACGGCACACGCAGAACGTCGGCGATTGTTCGAGCTGCCGAGGTCGAGTTGGGCCGACTACGACGAACGGCTGATCTCCGAGGGTGGCGGCGTGTTCTCGCGGCGTTCGAAATCGATCGACCTCACGCCGCAGATGCAGGCGGCACTCGGTGTCTCCGACGAGTCGATGACCCCGAACCAGCTGATCAGCGCGGTGCTCCGAGCACCGGTCGATCTGCTCTGGAACGGTGGAGTCGGCACCTACATCAAGGCCTCGACCGAGACCAACGGTGACGTCGGCGATCGCTCCAACGACGCGGTGCGCGTCGACGCGGCGACCCTTCGTTGCCGGATCATCGGTGAGGGCGGCAACCTGGGCGTGACCCAGCTCGGACGTGTCGAGTACGCCCTGAACGGTGGGTTGATCTACACCGACGCGATCGACAACTCGGCCGGCGTCGACTGCAGCGATCACGAGGTCAACATCAAGATCCTGCTCGGTGCGGTGGTCGGACGCGGCGACATGACGCTGAAGCAGCGGAACGAGCTGCTCGAGCAGATGACCGACGAGGTGGCCGAACTCGTGCTCGACAACAACAAGGCGCAGACGTTGGCGCTGATGATCGCCCGGCAGCAGGGCATGCCGATGGTCAACGTGCACGCCCGGTACCTCGACCAGCTCGAGTCGGAAGGCTGGCTCGACCGGGACCTCGAGTTCCTGCCGAGCGACAAGCAGATCGCCGAACGGCAGTTGAACGGCTCGGGCCTCCGCACCCCGGAGTTCGCCGTGATGATCGCGTACACCAAGAACGCGAACATCTCCGAGATCATGACGACCGACCTGCCCGACGCCCCGCTGCTCGAGCACGACGTGATCGAGTACTTCCCGACCCCACTCCGGGAGCGATTCAGGAACGACATCCTGCAACACCGGCTGCGGCGCGAGATCGCGGCGACACAGCTCGTCAATCAGATGGTGAACCTCTCGGGCATCTCCTACGACCACCGGATGACCGAGGACACCGGTGCGTCGGTGACCGACGTCGCCAGGGCGTGGTTGGTCGCCCGTGAGGTACTCGACTTCCCGGCCTGGTGGGAGGCCATCGGGGAGCTCGAACACCTGAGCGCCGACCGGCAGATGGAGCTCTATCTCGATTGTCGTCGATCGGCCGAGCGGACATCGCTCTGGTTCCTCCGTCACCGGCGCCCGCCGATCGGCATCGCCGCCGAAGTCGAGCGGTTCCGAGACGCCGTGCAGGCGGTCTCCGATGGTCTGCTCGACTGTCTCACCGGGCCGATGCGCGCCGAATCCGATCAACTCGCCGAGGAGCGGCGAGCCTGGTCGGTGCCGCCCGAACTCGCAGCTGCGTCGGCCAACTGGCGCCTGCTGCACACCATCTTCGACGTGATCGAACTCGCCGATCGGGTCGACGTGCCGCCGCTGACCGCATGCGCCACCTACTGGGAGGTCTTCGACCGGCTCGATCTGATGTGGTTGTGGGACGCGGTCGGCACCCTGCCCCGGTCCGATCGGTGGCAGACCCAGGCTCGTGGCGCCCTGCGCGACGACCTGATGACCACGCTGGCGGAGCTGGCGGCGAGTGTGCTCGACGGGGGCGGCGGCACGGTCGACTCCTGGATCGGTGCGAACGAACGAGCCGTGCAGCGGGTGACCGCGCTGCTCACGCAGGTGCGGCGCGCCGACGCCTTCGACGTGACCAACCTGTCGGTCGCGCTGCGCCAGCTCCGCAACCTGGGGCTCACCTCACGTCACGAGGCCTGAGCGCGAGGCGACCTCCACGGTGACGGTGCAGCGGTAGCGTTTGCCCGGCATGTCTGGTTCACCTCGCTATCGATTCGCCCCGTCGCCGACCGGCTTCTTCCACGTGGGCGGTGCCCGCACGGCACTGTTCAACTGGGCGCTCGCCCGTTCGACGGGTGGCACGTTCGTGCTCCGGGTCGAAGACACCGACGAGGCCCGCAATCGGCCGGAGTGGACCCAGGGCATCATCGACTCGCTCGCTTGGATCGGTATCGGTGCCGACGACCCCCACTTCGAGGGCCCGTTGTTCCAGAGCACGTACGCCTCCGCCCACCTCGCCGCTGCCCAGCGCCTGTTCGAGTCCGGCCACGCGTACTACTGCGACATGACCCCCGACGAGATCCAGGAGCGAGCCAAGGCGGAGGCAGTGACGGGGTACGCCGGCTGGTCGCGCGACAGCGGCCTCGGCCCGGCGACCGGCAGCGTGTTGCGCTTCCGGGTCCCCGACGGCACCACGGTCGTGAGCGACCAGGTGCGCGGCGACGTCTCCTTCGACAACGACACGATCGAAGACTTCGTGCTGCTCCGTGGCAACGGGACCCCGGTGTTCATGCTCGCCAACGTGGTCGACGACATGGAGATGGGCATCACCAACGTGGTGCGGGCCGAGGAGCACCTGCCCAATACGCCGAAGCAGCAGATGATCTGGGAGGCGCTCGGCCAGGAGCCGCCCGTGTGGGCCCATGTGCCGGTGCTCGTCAACGAGCAACGCAAGAAGCTGTCGAAGCGGCGTGACAAGGTCGCACTCGAGCAATACCGCGAGGAGGGGATCCTCGCCGACGCGATGGTCAACTACCTGATGACGCTCGGTTGGACCATGCCCGGCGCCGAAGCTGCCGGTACGGAGATCTTCCCGTGGTCCGAGATGGAGGCGGCATTCCGTCTCGAAGACGTCAACCTGTCGCCGGCGTTCTTCGACACGAAGAAGCTCGTGTCGTTCAACGGTGAGTACATCCGTCAACTGTCGGTGCCCGAGTTGGTCGAGGCGTGCGAGCCCTGGCTGCCCGCCGAGTGGGACCGGACCCGCTTCGCCGAGATCGCCCCGTACATCCAGCAGCGCCTCAACACGCTCGCCGATGCGCCCGGTGTCGTCGACTTCCTGTTCGCCGACGAGCCCGAGTTCGACGAGGCGTCGTGGGACAAGACGATGACGACCGAGTACGCGGCTCCGTTGCTCGCCGACGCGATCGACGCGTACGAGCACGCCGAGTGGAACCACGAGACGCTGAAGTCGACGCTCGAAGACGTCATGGTGCGCTACGAACTCAAGCTCGGCAAGGCGCAGGCGCCGGTCAGGGTCGCGGTGACCGGTCGCACGGTCGGTCCGCCGCTGTTCGAGGCCCTCGAGGTCATGGGGCGCGACGAGTCGTTGCGCCGCATGCGGGCCGCGTCGGCGCGACTCGACGGGTCGGACGGCTGAGACCGCCGGGGTGGTGCATGCCTGATCGCGGCTCGTACGACCCGCTGGACGATCTCGTCGACCGGTCCGAGTCGGAGGCGACCGAGCGCGGCCCCGTCGTGTGGTGGCGCCGGCGTCCGCGCTGGTCCCGGGTCGTGCTCGGCGTGATCGGGGTCATCGGGTTGTATTTCGGCATCTCACTCGTGCAGGTGGTGCAGGCGGGTCGAGCCGACGATCGCAACCCGGTCGGCGCGATCGTCGTATTGGGTGCCGCCCAGTACGACGGCCGGCCGTCGCCCCAGCTCGGCGCACGCCTCGATCATGCGGTGACGCTGTGGGAGGCCGGCGTCGCTCCCGTGGTGATGGTGACCGGCGGCAAGCAACCCGACGATCGATTCACCGAGGCCGAGGCGGCGCGCAGGTACCTCGCAGCGCGCGGTGTTCCCGACGACGCGATCCTGATGGAAGACGTCGGTCGGACCACCTACGAGTCGCTCGAGTCTGCTGCTGAGATCCTGCTCGCCGGCGATCTCGACGAGGTCGTGCTCGTGTCGGATCCCTTCCACATGAAGCGGTCGCAGCTGATCGCCGGCGGGTTCGGACTCGACGCCCGTGTCTCGGCGACACCATCGTCGGTGGTGACCGGCTGGACGTCGGCCCGCCGTCACGTTCGGGAAGCGGCCGGGGTCGCGCTCGGACGTCTGGTCGGGTTCGAGCGACTCAGCGATCTCGTCGGCTGAGTCGTCGGCCGGCAGGGTGGTGCCCCGCGGAGCGGCCGATACACTCACCGGTCGCCTCACTGGGGTGTGGTGTAATTGGCAACACGACAGTTTCTGGTTCTGTTATTCAAGGTTCGATTCCTTGCACCCCAACCATCGGGCGGGCCGTCGGCTCGCCCGGTTGACATAGCTCCGGCGGTAACGTCGGAGTCGCAGCTTGGCCCGTTCGTCTAGAGGCCTAGGACACCACCCTCTCAAGGTGGCGGCACGGGTTCGAATCCCGTACGGGCTGCCAAGAAAACCACAAGGTCAGAGGCCCTCGCAAGAGGGTCTCTTTCCGTTCCTCGGACGATGCGATGCGGATGTGTCTCGGGCTCACGGGTCAGTAGATCGGCGTCCCGTCTGCCTCTGGCTTTTCTGCTTGCTCGGGAGCGCGGCGAGGAGTAGAACGAGGTGAACAACTCAGCGACTGATTGATCAGAGGCGGCGTGAACATCGTGGTCGATTCGGAACGGCGGGCCTCTTGGGCCGTCACGGTGGTCATCGGTCTCCTGGCGATCTCGTCGCTGGCGGTCGATGCTGCCGCCGCAGCGGGTCCAGGCACCGCATGGGCGTGGGGTGCCAATGACGACGGCCAGCTGGGCAACGGGTCGACCGCGTCGCGGCTCGCGCCTGCGGCGAACGGCCTCACCGGCGTGATCGACCTGCACGGTGGCCGTGAGCACGTGGTAGCGCTGCTGTCGAACGGCACGGTTCGCACGTGGGGCGACAACGGTCAGGGCCAGCTCGGTGACGGCACGCTCACCGATCGTCGCGGCCCGACCACCGTCGGGGGTTTGACCAATGTGACCGCCGTCGAGACCGGGCACTACCACTCGCTGGCGCTGAAGTCCGATGGTTCCATCTGGACGTGGGGCTACAACGCCTTCGGCCAACTCGGAGACGGGACCACGACCCGGAGAACCACTCCGGTGAGGGTGCTGGGTATCAGCGATGCGATCGAGATCGCGGCGGGCCGTGACATGAGTTACGCGATCCGCGCAGACGGCAGCGTGTGGGCGTGGGGGCTCAACGGCGACGGACAGCTTGGAGACGGGACGACCACGACCCGTACCTCGCCGGTGAGGGTCGGCCTGACGAACGTCGTGGACATCGCCGGTGGCCGTGACCACGGGCTCGCCGTTCGCTCGAACGGCGAGGTCTGGGCGTGGGGTTGGAACAGCTACTCGCAGCTCGGTGACGGAACGACGACCGATCGATTGAGTCCGGTTCGGGTCGGCGGATTGGGCGCCGCGACCGAAGTCATCGCAGGAGCGCACCATTCCTATGCGCTGCTGTCGAACGGCCAGGTGTGGTCGTGGGGACGGAACTATCGGGCGGAACTGGGTGATGGCACCACGGTCCAGCGGAGCACCCCCGTGCGGGTCTCCGGGTTGGCGGGCGTCGTCGCGATCGGCAGCGGACGCGATCACGGCCTGGCGGTCCTGGCCGACGGCACATTGCGGGCCTGGGGAGACAACAGCGGCGGCCAGCTCGGCGACGGCACGGTGACTCGTCGCCTGACCCCCGTGGTCGTCCCCGGCATCAGCGGTGTCGAGGTGGTCGCGGGCGGCTCCAGCTACTCCGTGGCGCTCGCCTCGACGGGGTCGCCGCCGGCGAACCTGCCGCCGACGGCCGCCATCACGGTCGACTGCAGCGGGTTGTCGTGCGTGTTCGGCAGCACCGGCAGTTCCGACCCCGACGGCACGATTGCGACACGCGCCTGGAATCTCGGTGACGGGACGGCATCAGGTGCCCAGTCCGTCGCGCACGTCTACGGCGAGCCAGGTTCGTACACGGTGACGCTCACCGTGACGGACGACGAGGGCGCAGCGGGCACTGCCGCCTCCACGATCACCGTCGGCGATCCGGCCGGCGGAACGGTCGGGTATCGCGATGCCGCGTCGTCGAATGCGAACACCACGAACGCACGGGTCACGGTGCCCGGTTCGGTCCGAGCCGGCGACGTCATGCTCCTCTTCTCGACGACCAACAGCACCGCGTCCGCCTCGACCCCGACCGGGTGGACGATGCTCGGCGTTCAGACAGACGGGAGCCCCGACATCGTCTCGCGGCTCTACACCCGAGTCGCGGCCGCAGGGGATGCCGGAACGACGGTGTCAGTGGTGACGGGTGCGCTCGCCAAGACCTCGTTGAGTCTGGTCGCCTATCGAGATGCAGCGCCCGTGGCGACCTGGGCGGTGCGGGCCGAGCCGGGTACGACAGCGTCGCACGTCACGCCGTCCGTGTCGGTCGGCGTCAGCGGCTCGACGATCGTGAGCTACTGGGCCGACAAGTCGAGCGCCGCCAGCGCGTGGACGCTGCCTGCGTCGGTCGCCGAACGGGCCCGGAGCAGCGGGGCCGGCGGTGGGCGCATCGACGCGATCACCGGCGACACAGTCGCCCGGACCGCCGGAAGCTGGGCGGGAGCCACGGCGACTGCTGCGACCACTGCGAGCAAGGCGGTGATGTGGTCGGTCGTCGTGTCTCCCGGGTGATCGTCGATACCGATCACCACACTGACGACGCCCGAGCTATCGCGTGCGGGTCGGCGCCGTCGGCGTGAACGCCACCGGGAGCCGCTTGATGCCCGAGACGAGCGGGATGCCGGCCGACTCCAACGGCACCGGCGTGCCGGTCACGTGCAGGTCGGGCAGCCGCTCGAACAGTTCGCGGAACACGACGGCGAGCTCGCGGCGGGCCAGGTGTGCACCCAGGCAGAAGTGTGGGCCGGGACCGCCGAAACCGACGTGCGGGTTGGGGGAGCGGCGGACGTCGAACTGCTCGGGGTCGTCGAACCGGCGCGGGTCGCGGTTGGCGGCGTTGTAGAACAGCACCATCCTGTCGCCGTCGGTGAACTCGTACTCGCCGAGCTGGACGTCACCGGTCGCCGTGCGCCGCATGAAGGTGACGGGCGAAGCCGCACGCACGATCTCGTCGACGGCGGTCGGCGTGACGCCGTCGACGTCGGCCTGCCAGATCGCCCGCTGATCCGGGAATCGGGACAGCAGATCGACGCCGTGGCTGATGGCGGTCCGGGTGGTGTCGTTGCCGGCCACCGCGAGCAGCACGAAGAACGAGGTGATCTCCTCCGGGGTCAACATGTCCTCGGCGAGGTCGTTGTGGATCAGCCGTGACGTCAGGTCGTCGGTCGGGTTGGCGCGGCGTTCCTCGATCAGTTCGCCCATCAGGGTTGCGAGCGAGACGCCGGCGCCGATCAGCTTGCCGATCACGTCGTCCTCACCGACGAACTCCGGGTCGCCGCCGCCGAGGATGATGTTGGTGGCGTCGAGGACGGTCTGGAACTCGCTGCGCGGGATGCCCATCATGTCGCAGATGATGAGCAGCGGGAACGGCTGGGAGAGCACCTCGACCAGGTCGACCTCGCCGCGTTCGCAGAACCCGTCGATCAGCTCGGTGCAGATCGTCTCGACCGAGTCGAGGACACCGGAGAGTTCGGTCGGTGTGAACGCCTTGGCGACGATCCGACGCTGGTGGGCGTGACGGGGGTTGTCCATGTTGATGAACCCGCCGAAGAACTCGAGCATCTCCATGGGGAGGTCGAAGATCGCGGTCGCACCACGGCCCGAACAGAAGTCGTCGGGTCGCTTGCTGATCTCGACCAGTTCGTCGTAGCGGGTGACCGCATGGAACGTGTCCATCGTCTCGGTGAACGGATTCTCGACCGTGAGCGGGATGATCGCACCCTGCTCCCTGATCTCGGCGAACTGCGCCATCCGATCCGGCATCGGTTGGTGCCAATAGTCCGGTTCGGTCAGGCGTTGCGGGGAAATGGGCATCGATCTCTCCAAGACAGTGACCCGGAGTCGGGCTCGGAACGAGTATCGCCGTCCGGCCGCCGTGACGACGAACTCGCCGCACCCGTCCTACAGTCGAGGCCGTGACCGCCTACATCATCGTCGACACCAACGTCTCCGAACCGGAGCTCTACGAGGAGTACAAGGCGCTGGCCCGGCCGGTCGCCGAGCAGTACGGCGGCGAGTACCTGGCGCGCGGCGGCGAGATGCGGATCGACGACGACGACCTGTGGACGCCGCGGCGACTCGTCGTGCTGTCGTTCCCCGACATGGCGGCGGCGAACGCCTTCCTCGACAGCGACGAGTACGCGCCGGTCAAGCAGCTCCGCCGGCAGTACGCCACGTCGACCGTGGTCGTGGTCGACGGGGCGCCGACCGCGCCCTCGACACCCGCCGAGCGCCGCATCGAGGTGCAGCGGGCGATCGCTGCCGATCCCGCCACGATCTTCGACCTGCTCCGGCGCCCCGAGGGTCACGTCGAGATCGACGCGTCCGGCATGCTGATGTCGGCGACCGGTGAACCGGCGGGCTCCGTCGGCGACCGGTTCACCGTGCACATGGATCGCGACTCGCTGCGCGACTTCGACCTGGGCGAGTACGACGTCGAGGTCGTGATGACGGTGTTCGAACCGGACCGCGAGATCGCCTGGACGATCGACGGTCAGCTCCAGCCGCCGATCAACCACGTGTACGGGTACCGCCTCGAAGCGATCGACGGCGGCACGATCGTGACGTCGTACTACGACTGGTCGGAGATCCACGAGCAGTACGAACCGTTCGCGGAGACCATCTTCCCGGTCGTGTCCGAGCAGAACCTGCGTGGCACGCTCGGCATCCTCGCCCGCCGGGTCGCACCCGGCGCATCACGCCCGCAGATCGACACCGCCTGAGCGACCGGTCAGCGCGGCGCGAGGACCGGCGGCTTCGTCGGCAGACCGAGCCGGTCGTCGCTGCGGAGCGGGCTCACCCACCGTCGGGGATCGAACGGTTTCCGCGGATCGTCGTCCGATCGCCCCTGCTCCTCGTCGTCGGGCAGCCGCCCGGACGGGTCCTTGACCGGTCCGAGCACCACGGAGATCGGCACGTGCCGGACGAACCCGGCGGTGTCGGCCCGTGCCGCCCCGATCTCGTCGTGGGAGTCGGCGTGCAGCAGCGTGTGCTGCATGTTCGCGATCAGCGGCCGCTCGGGGGCCCGGATCTCGATGTAGCCGGAGTACGCGCCGTCGGGGAGGTCGGCCCAGCCCCGGTACACCCCGTCGAGCATGTCGTCGTGCAGGCGCAGGTCGTGCCAGGGCCCGCCGGGCCGTCGGATCCGGGCGCCGACCGTCAAGCCGGTCAGCGGTTCGACGAAGCGGGCCCCGGCACGGAACTCCACCGGACAACCGGCGCCGTGCCGGAGGGCCTCGCCGAAGACGGTGACCTCCCGATGGTCGATCGCTGCGATCGCCTTGGACGGAACGGCCGCGCCCCGGTCGAGGCGCACGCCGATCACGAGCCACTGACCGGCCGCCGGACGCTCGATCTTGGCGAACTCGTACGGCTCGGGCCCGGCGTTCCAGGCGACGACCTCGCCCGCCGACGGATGGACCTCGTTGCCGCTCGGATCGATCAGGTACATCCAGTACGTGGCCGGCTCGCCGTGCGAGAGCGTGAACGTCGTGTTCTGAGCGCCCTTCTCGACCTCGAGCCCGAACCAGGTGTAGCGATGCGGAGCCGAACCGCGAGCGCTGACCGCCTTCTCGAAGGGGAGCAGGCCGAACTCGGCGATCAACTCGTCGAGCGACGGGCGGTCGGGTGGTGCGATGTCGTCCGCCTTGCGGGCGAGTTCGTCGAGCCGATCGTCGACCTCCTTGGTGTCGCCGCCGCCGCTTCCGGTCGTCGAGAGCATGCCGCCGCGGATGACGGCGTTGATCTCGATCATCGCCGCCTGGATCGCTGCGGCGTCGGAACCTTCACCGGCGGTCTGCGCGGTGCCGCCGGTGTCGGACGCGAGTTCGACCAGACCCGGCAGGTCCATCTCGGCGCCGGCGCCGACGCCGAGCGTGTGGATGTTGGTGTTGGCCGAGCGGTAGGGATCGACCGCATCGGCCACCGCGGTACCACCCGCGTTGTGGGCGCCGTCGGTGATCAGCACGGCTGCCTGCACGCTCGCGGGCGTCGCCGGACTCGTGATCTGCCCCAAGGCGTCCAGGAGCCCGTCGACGATGTTCGTCCCACCCGCCGCGGTCTGGTTGTCGATCGTGTCGAGCTCGGCTGCCACCGCCGTGTCGCTCAGGGTGCCGAAACCGACCAGCGGGAGCTGCACGGCTGCAGCGTTGTCGTACCAGACGATCGTGAGCTGATCGTCTTCGACAGCGGCGTTCTCGATCCAGAACTTGGCGCCGGTCTGGACGCCCTGCAGCCGTGCCCCGCTGTTGCGGTTCATCGACCCGGAGCGATCGAGCACCAGTGCCAGCCGGACGTTCGGGTCGAGCTCGACCCAGGTGGGAGCGGTCCACCCGCCCGGCATGGTCGTGTTCGCAGCGTCCGAGCTGTCGGGGTCGCCCGAGCTCAGGTTCGTGAACCCGTCGACCGCGACGATCGTCTCCCAGCAGGGCTCGCCCAGGTCGCTCTCCTGGTCGGTGTCACCGTCGGGATCGTGGTTGGCGGCCGTGCAGAACTCGGTCACTGGTTGTGGATGCGGTGTCCAGGTGCCGTCCGGCGCGAGATCGCCGGCGCTGCTCCTGCTGAACTCCATGATGCAGGCGCCCGTCGACCGGTCGCCGGTGCACTCGACGTCGTCGACCCACTGGATCGTCACGGCCTCCCAGATGCAGTCCTGGGGGTTGTCGGTGAACGCCGACACGGTGGTGATGCGGTTGCCCACCTTCGACAGGATCTCGATCGTCTCGACCGGCTGCCCCTCGAACCGGAGGAGCGCGTTCGCCCCGGCGTAGTTGGCGTCGGGTTCGTCGTGCGAGGTACTCGTCAGCGGGATCGTGCGGTTGCCGTGACCGGCCGGCAACGTGGCGTCGGTGTCGATCCACATTCCCTCCGATCGGGCGTACTCCTCCTTGAGACCCCACACGTGATGCCCCATCTCGTGGAGGATCGACAGGACCTGCTGCTGGGCGTACGCCGGCAGGAAGATCGCCTCGCCGGACTGCCCCCACTTGCCGTTGGTGCCGAGCGCCCGGCCCGCCGTGTCGGGGTCGAGGACGAACTCGGCGTTGTTGGCGCCGGCGTTGTTCTCCGCGACCCAGATCGTCCCGATCCGGAGTTGCCCCTCGGTCGCGTTCCAGAGCAGCTCGGACGCCTTGCTGAACGCCCGCTGCCACCGATCCCGGTCGTCGGCGTTCATGTTGTAGTTCGCGGTGATCTGGAAGTTCAGGACCTGCCCGCTGCGATTGCCGTTCCCCATGGTCGTTCCTCTCGGTGTTCCCTCGTCGGTACTGACAGAGAGGCGCGTGCACGCCTTCAGATACGTGCGTGGCGACGAATCAGCCGTCGCAGTCGGGCGACCAGATGCCGAGCTCCTGGTCGCGGGCGTCCTGCTCGGTGGATCGATACTTCGCCGGGTCGGGACCCTCGCCCGTGGAGCGCGCCAACCCGAGCGAGAGCATCACGAGCGCGAGGTCGTCGCCGGTGTCACCGACGACCGTGGCGTCGTCGATCCGGCCGTTGCGGGCTTCGGGAGGGGTGACCGTGACGGTCCGGCCGCCGCCGGTGATGAACGCGAGCGAGTCGGTCGCTTGTTGTGCGAGACAGGCGTCGCCGACCGGCACGTCGATCCCTGCGAGGGTCGCCGTGGCGCGCTCGAGCCCCTGGTGGAGCTCGAGCGTTCGGCCGTCGATCGCACTCGCGATGCGCCATTGGCGGCCGTCGACGGGTGCCGGCGGAACCTCCGCGGCGACGGCCGCGGCGCGCGGCGTCAGCACCGCCGGATCGATGGTGCCGTGGATCGGTTCGAGGGGCTCGTCGTCGGCGACCTCGGGCAGCGAGCACCCGGCGATCACCAATGCGGCGCACATCGGCACCGCCCAACCCGTCACCGGCCTCACGGCTCCATCAAACCCGCAGCCGCTCGGCGACGCAATCACCCGAGTGGGTGCGATCGAGTGGTCCGGTTGCCTGTCGATGGGCACCGGGGCCGGGCGGGGTCATGCCGTGGTCGGCCCCGGCCGGACAACTCGTACGTTGCGCCGAGCCGGCGGCGTCCGAAAGCAGCGAAAGCGGTGAACGCGCCAACCCGGCGATCAGGCCAGTCGGAAGCGAGGTGTGCCGCTCGAGGTGTGCCCGATCCGCGCGGCCGTGTGGCCGGTCGCACGCAGCTTGCGTAGCACTTCGTCGGTGTGCGCCGGGTCGATGCCGAACACGAGACCGCCGGACGTCTGCGCGTCGGCGATCAGCAAGCGGTGGACCTGGTCGTGCGAGCCACCATCGAGGAGATCGACGCCCCACTCGAGGTTGCGGGCGCTGCCGCCCGGCATCACGCCGTCGGCGGCCAGCTCGACCGCACCCGGCAGGAACGGCACGGCGTCGAAGTCGACGTCGACGACCACGGCGGACTCGACCGCCATCCGACCGAGGTGTCCGAGCAGCCCGAACCCGGTGACATCGGTACAACCGGTGGCGCCCGCGGCGACCGCCACCTGGGCGGCCTGATCGTTGAGGCGGGTCATCGACGCGACCGCGGCCTCGGCCGACTCGAGCGGGGCGACGTCGCGCTTGATGGCCGTCGTGATGACGCCGACGCCGAGCGGCTTGGTGAGGATGATGTCCTGGCCGGATCGGAGCCCAGCATTGGTCAGGATGTGATCGGGGTGGACCTCGCCGGTGACGGCCATGCCGTACTTGGGTTCGGGATCGTCGATCGTGTGACCCCCGACGATCGCGAAGCCACCGGCGGTGGCGATGTCCTGGCCACCGGCGAGCACCTCGCCGAGCAGCGTGGTCGGGAGCGCGTCGACGTTCCAGCCGACGAGGTTGAGCGCGAACAGCGGCCGGCCGCCCATCGCGTACACATCGGACACGCTGTTGGCGGCTGCGACACGGCCCCAGGTGCGCGCATCGTCGACCACCGGGGTGATGAAGTCCGCGGTGGAGACCAGGGCTCGCTCGTCGTCGAGCCGCCACACAGCGGCATCGTCACCGGTGTCGGTGCCGACGAGGAGTTCGGTGGGATGATCGGACTGCAGGTCGCGCACGACGTGCGCGAGCTCGCCGGGGGCGAGCTTGCAGCCTCAACCCGCGCCGTGGCTGAATTGTGTGAGGCGATGCGTGTGGGGTTCGTCCATGATTCCTCGCTCGTGCCAGCCTACGGCCGGGCGACCTCGCGTTTCCGGACGCTGGGATCGGGTACGCCAGGAGCATGACCTCCATCCACGACACGACGACCTTCCGACTCGCCGGCGGCCACGAGATCCGCCGGCTCGGCTACGGCGCCATGCAGTTGACCGGCGATGGCGTCTGGGGCGAGCCCGCCGATCCGGTGACCGCCAAGCAGGTGTTGCGCGACGCCGTCGAGTTGGGTGTGAACTTCTTCGACACCGCCGACTCGTACGGGCCGGAGGTCAGCGAGCGGCTGATCGGCGAGGCGCTCTCGCCGTATGCCGACGACGTCGTGATCGCGACGAAGGCGGGTCTGGTTCGACCCGGCCCGGGACAGTGGGAACCGAATGGCTCGCCCGAACACATCCACACCTCGTGCGACCGGAGTCTGGCGAGGCTCCAACTCGACCGGATCCCGCTGTATCAACTCCATCGCATCGACCCCGACGTCCCGGTCGCCGAGTCGATCGGCGCGATGCTGGAGCTGCGCGAGGCGGGCAAGATCGATCAGATCGGTGTGTCGGAGGTGACCGTCGACGAACTGCACCAGGTGCGCGAACTGTGTGACGTCGCATCGGTGCAGAACCGGTTCAACATCGCGGACCAGGACGACTGGAACGACGTGGTGGACGCCTGCGCTGCCGACGGCATCGCGTTCATCCCCTGGTTCCCGTTGGGTTCGGGCGACCTCGGATCGACCGGGAAGGCGCTCGACGCTGTCGCTTCCGCGCACGAGACCGACCGGTACGCGGTCGCGCTGGCCTGGCTCCTGCATCGGGCGCCGAACATCGTGCCGATCCCCGGGACGAAGTCGCCCGATCACCTGCGGAGCAATGTGTCGGCCGCCCACCTCGTCGACGAGATCACCGACGAGGAGTGGTCGACGCTCGACTCGGCCGCCGTCTGAACGCAGCACCCGCGACCGTCTTGCGCCGGCCGGGAGACCGAACACGAGCTTGCTCCACGCGAGCAGACTCCCGCCGCGCTCGCGGCGAGCACATGAGTACTCCGGCGCGTGGACGGCGGAACGTCGATCTGATCAGTTCGTGAGATAGCCGAACGCATCGGCGAGGAGGTGGGCGCCGGTGAGTGCATAGGCATCGATGCGCCCCTGCTCACCGATGTCCACGATCACGCCGTTGGCCCGGACGTCGCCGCCGATCGGGGCGTTGACGTTGGACGTGCCCGGCCGAGCGAGTCCGGTGGCCCACAGCGTGACATAGCCGGGCGCCGTGCTGATGTACGTCGCGTTGAGCACGACGCCGCTCGCGTCGGCAGGGATCCCGCCGACGTCGGCGATCTGGACGGTGATGGTCGAGTCGTCGGCGATCACCCCCTTGGGTCCCGGAGCAGGCTCGCTGGGACGGGTGTCGAAGATCCGGCTTGGGTCGATCGGCACGAAGAGACCGGTGGTGATCGCCGGGGCGGACGGCCCGGTGGCGTAGCCGAGCAGGTCGATCACCACGTGGGTCGACGCGTTCGAGAACACGCGGACCTTGCCGTCGGCGCCGATGGGGACGATGACCATGTTGGCGCTCGTCTCGCCGACGCCGCTCGCGTTGACGGAGCTGGCGGTTGGTCGAGGCCCGTCGGGCCACACGGTCAAGAACGCCGGCGCGGACGGTTCGGTGATCGTCACATTGACGAGAACGGCGCCGGCTCCAGCGGGGATGGCCGAGGTGTCGGCGATGGTGACCTCGAGTTCGCCACCGGCCGGAATGCGACCCTTCGGTCCCGGGTCGGAGCCGGGCCGGGTGTCGAGCAATCGTGTCGGCGTCTGGGTGACGATACGACCGGAGCTGGTGGCGCCGGACGCCGTGAAGTAGCCGACGACGTCGCCGATCAGGTGGGCCTCGCGGAGGCTGTACAGACTGATCATGCCCTCGTCGCCCACGGGGACGATCGCCAGGTTCGCCCGGACGGCGCCGGGTTCGATCACGTTGAGGCTGGAGAGTTCGGTCGGACGGGGATCTCCGGTCGGCCATGCCGTGATGTAGCTCGGTGCGTCGACGGCGACCACGGTCAGATTGATCGCCACGGCGGTGATGTCCGCCGGAACCGATCCGACACCCGCCACCGCGACGTCGATCTGCGTGCCCTCGGCGATGACGCCCTTGGGCCCGGGCGCCGCTTCGTCGGGTCGGGTGTCGAACAGCCGGAATGGCGTCACGGCGGTCAGTGCCGACGGCAGTGCCGTCGGCGGAGAGCTCGCGGCATCGTCCACGACGATCGTCTGTTCCGCCGTCGAGGTGGCGCCGTCGTCGTCGGTGACGGTGAGGGTGACGGTGTAGGTTCCGCCGGTTGTGTAGGTGTGGCTGGGGGTGGCGCCGTTGCCGGTTGTGCCGTCGCCGAAGTCCCATGACCGCGAGGTGATGACACCGTCGGCGTCCGACGACGCCCCGCTGTCGAACACACAGAGGAGGAGCCCGCACGACGAGACGAACGTCGCGTCCGGTCCCGTGTTGGAGAGCGGAGCGATCGTCTGTTCCGCCGTCGAGGTGGCGCCGTCGTCGTCGGTGACGGTGAGGGTGACGGTGTAGGTTCCGCCGGTTGTGTAGGTGTGGCTGGGGGCGGTGCCGTTGCCGGTGGTGCCGTCGCCGAAGTCCCATGACCGCGAGGTGATGACACCGTCGGCATCCGACGATGCCCCGCTGTCGAACGCGCAGGTGGTCTTGTCACACGCCGCGGTGAAGTCGGCGTCGGGAGCGAAATTGAGCGTGACCGACCCGGAGGTGGCGTCGACGGCGCCGTCGTCGTCGGTGACGGTGAGGGTGACGGTGTAGGTGCCGCCGGTTGTGTAGGTGTGGCTGGGGGTAGTGCCGTTGCCGGTGGTGCCGTCGCCGAAGCTCCAGCTCCGTGCCACGATCGTTCCATCCGGGTCGCTCGACGAGCTCGAGTCGAAGTCGCAGTCGAGCTGGTCACAGGTGGACGTGAACGAGCCGTTCGGCGGTTCGTTCGCCGGCCCGGAACCCCCTGCCTTCTCGATCTTCACGTAGTCGATGTTGCCGTTGAAGTAGTCGCAGGAAACCTCGATCTGGTCGCACGAGTACTTCCCTCCGATCGACAACACCTTGGTGTTCGACACCGACTGGACGAAATCGTTCGGATCGGATTTGGTGGTCTGCGCTGCCCGCACACCATCGACGAAGAGCCGAACCCGGTTCTGGGTCTTCTCGCATCGGATCGTGTGCCAGTCGCCGTCGTTCGTCTTGAACTGAGGCTCGTGCGGGGCGCTGGCGCCGAGCGTGTCGCCGTCGACATCTTTGATGAGGCACGTCATGTACCCGTTCGGCTGCTCGAACTTGAAGTATCCGCCGACCGTCGTGTTCTGCCCCTTCTGGACGATGTTTCCCCAGCTGACCGTGCTGCGGTACCTGAACTCGACAGCGAAGTCGGAGGTTCCGAAGTCGAGCGCGTCGTTGTCGGGAACGGTCACCAACCGTTCCGTGTCGGCCGGGATCTGGGTCGGCGACACTGCATTGAAGCGGTAGCCGGTGGCGCCCCCCGTTCCGACCCCCGTGCTGACCAGGGAACCGATCGACCCGTCGAGGTCGTTCGGGCCTGAATCGTCCATCTTCGCGGCGCCCGACGACTCGTTCATCTGGTAGTTCGCGATCACCGGCATGAGGGTCGGATCCACGGCGCTGGCCGTCGACGCCGGCAGCGCAACCAAGGAGGTCAACGTGAGTGCGAGTGCGATCGCGACCCCGCTGCCGAGGTACCCACCAATTCGTTGTCCGCTCATCCATCCGCCCCGTCGAGTGATCGGCACGAGCGTCCCCAACCGCCGCTCCGTCGCCATCACGACGATATCACCGCACAGCGTGGCGAATTCGTCAAAAGACTTGGTGATAACGAGATGTTCGGGTCGATCGCCGGAGGTTCGTTCAGGGCAGGAGGTACCCGACCGCATCCGCCACGACGTGAGCGGTGGTCAGCACGTACACGCCGACGCGCTGGTCGTCGCCCACGCGGACGATGGCACCGTTCGGTCTCACGTCGCCGTCCCGGTCGACGTTGACGCTGGAGGTCGTCGGACGAGACGACCCAGCCGGCCACAACGTCGCGAAGCCGGGTCCACTTCCGATCAGGGTCACATTGAGCACGACACCACCGGCGTCGGAGGGGATCCCGGAGACGCCTGCGACTCGTGGGGTGATCGTCCTGTCGCTCTCGACGATCCCCTTGGGGCCGGCTGCCGGTTCGTCCGGCCGGGTGTCGAAGACACGACTCGGTTCGAGAGGAACGAACAATCCGGCGGTTGCCGTCTCGGCGTTGCCGTCGGTGACCCAACCCAACACGTCGGCGACCAGGTCCACCTCCGTCGAGGAGGCGAAACGGACCCGACCGTCCGAGCCCACGGGGACGATGACCTGGTTCGCGACCGTGTCGTAAGTCCCGTTGATGTTCAGGCTGCTGGCCAACGGCCGTCGGCCGTCGGGCCACACCGTGACGTAGCCCGGTCCGGCTGCTGCCGTGGCGGTGACGTTCATCACGACCGCGGCGACCCCGACATCGGGTATTCCGGCACGTCCGAGCACTTGGGCGGTCACGGAACCACCGGCCGGAACGCGCCGTGGCGCGCCCGGAGCGGAGTCCACGCGCGTGTCGAAGAGCCGACGCGGGCGCTGCGTGATGATTCGGCCATCGTCGGACGGGGTGTCCTGAGGTCGGAAGTAGCCCGCGACGTCACCGAGGAGATGAGCGTCGCGCAAGCTGAAGAGTGAGATCGTGCCGTCCGCATCGACGGGAACGATGACGAGATTGGCGCGCACGTCTCCGGGCACGACGACGTTGAGGCTCGATGTGGTCGCTGCGGTGGATTCGGTGGGCGTGGCTGCGACGTAGCTGGGCGCCTCGATACCGATCGCGGCGAGATTGATCGCAACGGCGGTCACCCCCGACGCAGGGACGCCGGCGTGCCCGGCGACCTGCACTCGAAGCGAGGTGCCACCGCGGACGACGCCCTGGTACTCGTCGGGTGACATTCCTGGCCGGGTGTCGAACAATCGCGTCGGCGACACGGCGATGAACTTCGATGCGACGAGGGGATCGGCGGTGTCGCCGTGCTCGACGACGACGAGGCGTTCGCGCTCGGTCGTCGCTCCGTCGTCGTCGGTGACTGCGAGCGTCACCCGGTGCTCGCCGGCGAGATCGAACGCGTGCTCGACCCGGGCTCCCGATGCCGTCGCCTCCGATGCGTCGAACGTCCAGCGCGTCTCGGCGATGACGCCGTCGGTGTCGAACGAGGGTGCGCTGTCGAGTGAACACGTCAGTTCGGAACACTCGACGGTGAAGTCCGCCGTGGGAGCCTGGTTCGGTGCCTCGCCGACGTCCTTGTCGATCCGGACGTAGTCGATGTCGCCGGAGAAGTAGTCGCAGCCGACGGACTGCTGGTTGCACTCGACCTTGCCCCCGATCGTGACGTCGAAGTCGTTCGAGATCGAGCCGACCGAAGTGCGCCGGCGATCGACCACCTGTCCGTCGACGTACATTGTGACGGCATCGCTGGAGCGCACGCATCGAAGGGTGTGCCAATCGCCGTCGGCGAGCGAGGTCGGGCCGCTGACGGCAGCTTCGTCTTGCAAGGTGCGACGGAACAGACAGGTCGGGATGCCGTCGTCGTGCTCGAGCTTCCAGTATCCGCCCGACGTCTGGCTCTGCCCCTTCTGCACGATGTTGCCGAACCGGCGATCGGTTCGGTAGCGGATCTCGACGGCGAAGTCGTCCGAGCCCGGATCGAGGTGGGGATGATCCTCGACGACAGCCAACCGCTGTGGTCGGAGGGGGGAGGTGTCGGGCGCAGCGTACGGCCACCGGTACCCGGTCGAGCCCTGGTGCGACGTCGCGGTCACGATGTCGCCGCCGATTCGGCCATCGAGACCGAAGGGTCCCGAGTCGCGCATGACGGCTGCGCCCGCGCCCTCGTTCATCTGGTACGAGGCGACCGTCTGGATCGCTGCTCGTGCGACGGGTGCCGTCGAGAGCGTGATGGCGCCGACCATCGTCAGACACGCGACGGAGAGGATCGCAGCACGAGACCGTTGGGGGCGAGCGAGATGCATGTGTGTCATGTGGGAGCCGTGGCGCTCGGGACGAGCCATCCGGTACCACGGAGGTAACCGGAGGCGTCGCACTCTAAACGGCGCGGGGCGAACTCGCCGACGGAACCGGCGGCAAGTTGATGGCGGAGCCGCGAATCCCACACAACGTGACGATCGCGCTCTGTTCGGCACGAACAGCGCGCGGTCGGGTGGCAGTTGCTCCGCCGGCCTCCGTCAACTAGAACAGACCTTGAGCGGACGAGCGGAGTCCGGTCACGACGGTGGGAGGGACCGACATGCGGGTTGCGGCGAGGCGGAAGCGCCGATCGGGGTTGGTGACGGCGCTCGGCGTCGTCGCTGCGTCCACGGCGCTCATGGTGGCAGTACCGGTGTCTGCGGCGTCCGGACCGGGTTCACCCGCCACGATGGGAGCGAACGGAAGCGGCCAACTCGGCGACGGTACGAACAACGATCGTCGTTCGGCCGAGGTCATCGACCTCTCCGGTGTCACCGATCTCCACGGCGGTCGCGAGCACGTGATCACGCTGCTCGCCGACGGAACCGTGGCGACGTGGGGCCGGAACAACCAGGGGCAGATCGGCGACGGGACGCGCACCGACCGATCGAGCCCGAGGGTGGTCTCGGGCCTCTCGGGGATCGTGGCGGTGGAGACGGGCCATTACCACTCGCTCGCACTCGACGACGACGGCCGGATCTGGTCGTGGGGCTACAACGCATTCGGCCAACTCGGTGACGGGACCACGACCCGGCGTCGGACACCGGTACGGGTGCAGGGCATCGACGACGCGGTCGCGATCGCCGCCGGACGCGACATGAGCTACGCCATCCGCAGCAACGGCACGTTGTGGGCGTGGGGGCTCAACGGCGACGGTCAGCTCGGAGACGGAACCACCTCCACCCGGACCACGCCCGTGCGTGTGGGCAACCTGACCGACGTGGTCGAGGTCGCCGGTGGTCGCGACCACGGACTCGCCGTCCGTGCGAACGGTGAGGTCTGGACGTGGGGTTGGAACCGTTTCGCTCAGCTCGGTGACGGCACGACCACCGATCGCACGAGCCCGGTCCGGGTGACGGGTATCTCGGCGGCGACCAGCGTGATCGCGGGAGCACATCACTCCTACGCTCTGCTCCAGAACGGCCAGGTGTGGTCGTGGGGGCGCAACTATCGCGCCCAGTTGGGTGACGGGACGACGGCCCAGCGCAGCCGCCCGGTGCGCGTGGGCGGCGTCTCGAACGCGGTAGAGATCGGCAGCGGGCGAGATCACGGTCTCGCCGTACTGGCCGACGGCACGGTTCGAGCGTGGGGCAACAACCAGGCAGGACAGCTCGGCGACGGCACCCTGACACGTCGCCCCAACTCGATCGCGGTGCCGGGGCTCGACGATGTCGAGGTCGTCGGTGGAGGCGCCGACTATTCCGTTGCGTTGGTGTCGAGTGGTGGAACGCCGCCACCGAACCAGCCGCCCGACGCGGCGATCTCGGCGAACTGCGCCGGGCTGTCGTGCAGTTTCACGAGTGCCGGCAGCAGTGATTCCGACGGGTCGATCGTCGCCCGTTCCTGGTTGTTCGGTGACGGCGCGTCCGGCACGGGGGTCGCTCCCGATCACGATTACGGCGCCTCGGGGTCGTACCTCGTGACGGTGACGGTCACCGACGACGACGGTGCGACCGATTCGGCGTCGACCACGGTGTCGGTGTCCATCCCGACCGGCTCGGCGCCCGCGTTCCGCTCGGCAGCCTCGTCGAATGCGAACACGACCTCCGCCGACGTCACCGTTCCGGGATCGGTCGCGTCGGGCGACCTGCTGCTGCTGTTCGTGACGACGAACACGGTCACATCGGCCTCGACCCCGGCCGGCTGGACGCTGCTCGGCTCCCAGGCCGACGGGTCCATGATGTCACGCCTCTACTCGCGGATCGCCGGGCCCGGGGTCGCAGGCTCGATGGTCGCGGTCGACCTCGGCACGCGGACGAAGACCGACATGAGCCTGGTGTCGTATCAAGACGCGGTCGTGGCCGACTGGGCGGTGCGGGGCGAACCGGGCAACACGGCGTCGCACACGACGCCGTCGATCGGCGTCGCCGCCCCCGATTCGTTGGTCGTGAGCCACTGGGTCGACAAGACGAGCGACCCCACGTCGTGGTCGCTGCCCGTCTCGGTCGTCGGGCGCGTCGACAGCGTCGGATCCGGCGGCGGCCGGATCAACTCGATCACCGGCGACTCCGCCGTCGCGACCGGGACATGGCCGGGTGCGACCGCGGTCGCGGTCAACCCGGCGAGCAAGGCCGTCATGTGGTCGGTGGTGGTGTCGCCGACCTGATCCGGCCGGTACGTCCAGGGTCCCCACGTGGTGGCAGGATTGCTCCATGACGACGGTCGATCCGAAACTTTTCAGCCAGATTCGTTACCGGTGCATCGGCCCGTCACGCGGCGGTCGCGTGGTGGCCGTCGCCGCCGACCCGGTGAAACAGAACGTGTTCTACTTCGGCGCCGTCGCCGGCGGGGTCTGGAAGTCGGACGACGCCGGCCAGTACTGGGAGAACATCACCGACGGCTCCCTGGGTACCTCGTCGATCGGGGCGCTCGCGGTCGCGCCGTCCGATGGCAACGTGATCTACGCCGGCACGGGTGAGACCACGATCCGGCTCGACATCACCCATGGCGACGGCATGTACAAGTCGACCGACGGCGGTGCCACGTGGCACCACATCGGGTTGACCGGCACCCGTCACATCGGCGAGATCCGGGTGCACCCGCACGATCCCGACACCGTCTACGTCGCCGCGCTCGGCCACGCGTCGATCGACAACCCCGACCGAGGGCTGTACCGCACCAGGGACGGCGGTGAATCGTGGGAGCGCGTGCTGTACGTGAGCGACCGTGCCGGCGCGGTCGATGTCGCGCTCGATCCGAACAACCCACGGATCCTGTTCGCCACGATCTGGCAGGCGCGCCGCACGTTCTGGTCGATCGACTCCGGCGGCCCCGACTGTGGTCTGTGGCGGTCGAAGGACGGCGGCGACACCTGGGAGGACCTCAGCGCGAAACCCGGTCTGCCCGTCGGCACGCTCGGCAAGATCGGCGTCTCGGTCTCTCAGGCGAGGCCCGGTCGTGTCTTCGCGATCGTCGAAGCCGAGGGGCGCAAGCGCGGCCTGTACCGGTCGGACGATCACGGCGAGACCTGGGAGCAGGTGTCCGCCAAGCCCGAACTCCAGTGGCGGCCCTGGTACTACATGCACGTCATCGCCCATCCGACCGATCCCGACACCGTCTACGTGATGAACATGAAGGCGTGGAAATCGATCGACGGCGGCAAGACCTTCGAGGAATGGCTGACGCCCCACGGCGACAACCACGCGCTCTGGATCGATCCGTCACGGCCCGAACGCATGATCGGCTGCGACGACGGCGGGGCGTGGGTCTCGCTCAACGCCGGCGAGTCGTGGTCGTCAATCTACAACCAGCTGACGGCGCAGTTCTACCACGTCGCCACCGACGACCAGTATCCGTATCTCGTCTACGGCTCGCAGCAGGACAACTCGTCCATCGCCGTGCCGAGTCGGACCAACAAGGGTGCGATCAACTGGGCCGACTGCTACCCACCGGGCACAGCGGAGAGCGGCTACGTGGCGCCCAAGCCAGGTGACCCCAACATCGTCTACGTCGGCGCGATCGGGAGTTCTCCGGGTGGCGGCGACGCACTCCAGCGCTACGACCACCGCACCAAGCAGATCCAGCTCGTCAGCGTGTGGCCCGAGGCGTACCACGACGGCAACACGGCCGAGGTCCGATTCCAGTGGACCTACCCGATCGTGTTCTCGCCGCAGGACGCGAACACCCTCTACGCGGCCGGCAACCAGGTGTTCCGGTCACGCGACGAGGGACACAGCTGGGAGCCGATCAGCCCCGACCTCACCTACGCCGACCCCGACACGATGGGCGTGTCCGGACCCCTCACGATGGACACCGCCGGCGCCGAGATGTACGCCACGGTGTTCTCGCTCATGGCGTCGAAACATGAGCAGGGGGTCCTGATGGCCGGCTCCGACGACGGGCGGGTCCACGTCACCCGCGACGACGGCGGCGAATGGACCGAGGTGACACCTCCCGACCTGCCGAAGTTCTCCCAGGTCACGATGATCGAGGAGTCGCGGCACCGCGCCGGCACCGTGTACATGACCGTGGCCCGTCACAAGATGGGTGACGACGGCGCGTACGTCTACCGGAGCCCCGATCTCGGAGGCTCGTGGACGCGCATCGACGCCGGCATCCCCGACCAGCACTTCTGTCGCGTGATCCGGGAGGACCCGCAGCGACCGGGGCTGCTCTACCTCGGGACCGAACTCGGGATCTGGTGCTCGTTCGACGACGGAGCCAACTGGCAGTCGTTGCAGTGCAACCTGCCCGTCACCCCGGTGTACGACTTCGTCGTGAAGGACGACGATCTCGTGGTCGCGACGCACGGCCGGTCGTTCTGGATCCTCGACGATCTCACCCAGCTCCGCCAGATCTGCGACGACGTGCAGGGCGCCGATCGGTACCTGTTCAAGCCGCACGACACCGTCCGGACGCCGCCCGATCTGTTCGGCTCGTTCTGGGGCGAGCCGGGCGGGAAGAACTACCACGTCACGATCGGTCAGAACGCCACGTACTACGTCGACGAGGACGAGACCGGGTACTCCCGCAAGCGCGTGATCGACGGGGGCGACGACATCGAACGAGGGGTGCGGATCACCTACTTGCTGGCCGACGACCAGACCGGCACCGCGACCCTGACGATCAGCGACGCCGACGGGAACGAGATCGAGACCTTCACCAGTGACGTCCCGTCGGACAAGAAGGAGCGAGCCGGCAACCGGTACATCCATGCCGAGCAGGGCATGAACTCGTTCCTGTGGAACATGAACCATCGGAGCGGCGTGAAGATGGTCGACACCGAGTACCACGGTCGCCCCGAGGGGCCCCTGGCGATGCCGGGTACGTACCAGGTGACGCTGGCCGTCGGCGACTGGACGATGACCCAGAGCTTCGACCTGATCAAGGACCCCAGGGTCACCACCAGCGACGAGGACCTCGCCGAGCAGTTCGACCTGATGCTGCAGATCCAGACGAAGTTGTCGGAGGTGGCGACCGCCGTCAACAGCATCCGTGGCATCCGGAGACAGCTGACCGACTGGACGGCCCGGCTGGCGGGCGACGACGGCAGCGGCGAAACAGCCGACGCGATCACCTCCGCATCGGCGCTCGGCGACGCACTCACCACGATCGAGCACGAACTCGTCCAGGTCGAGCTCACGTCCGAAGGCGACTCGCTCAACTACCGGGAGATGCTCTTCGAGAAGCTCGGCGCGCTCGCCCCGGTGGTCAGCAGCGCCGACGCGCGGCCGACCGTCCAGTCACACCGGGTGTACGACAAGCTGGCGGGGCAGGTCGACGCGCAACTCGCCGCGCTGCGATCGGTGATCGACGGCGATCTGGCCGCCTTCAATCGCCGTCTCGCCGACCTCGACCTGCCCATCGTCGGCGTCTGATCATCCGCCCGTCCGCCGGCGCCACCCGTCATGACCGTCCTGACCGCGATCGTCGCGCTCGTCCTCGTCTACGTGTCGTTCACGATCTCCGCGTCGGCGGGGCTCGGCGGCTCGTTGCTGATGGTGCCGACGCTGGCGCTGTTCCTCGGCTCGAAGGAGGGCGTCGCGCTCGCTGCGCTGCTGCTGGCCAGCAACAACGTGATGAAGATCTACGCGTACCGGCGCACCCTGCCGTTCCGGGCGGCTGCGCTGATCGTGGTGCTCATCGTCGTCGGCGCGGCGATCGGCTCGACCCTGCTCGTCAACGCACCGGACTGGGCCGTGACGATCGGCATCGTGGTGATGTTCATCGGGTCGGTGATCGCGGAACGATTCCGGCTCGAGCGGCTCCGAACCGGGTTCGCTCCGTTCCTCGCGTTCGTGTCAGGAGCGTCGAGCGGCTTCTCCGGCACGTCGGGGCCGCTCAAGGGTGTGGCGATCCGGAACCTCGACCTCGACCGCCGTCACTTCGTCGGAGCGGCGTCGCTCGCCTCGTTCGCCGGCGATGCCACCAAGACGGCGATCTTCGCCGACGCCGAGCTGCTGGGACGGACCTCGGTGCTGACCGCCGTCGCCGCGGTGCCGCTGATGGCGCTCGGCACGTGGACCGGTTCGTCGATCAACGCGAAAGCGGGGGAGCGGACGTTCGCCGCCCTGTTCTGGACCGTGATGGCCGGCTACAGCGTGCGGCTGTTCATCCTGCTGGCGTGATCGCGAGTTGTGCCAGGAGGATCAGCGGATAGGTCGCTCCGCTCCGTTTCATTCCGCTGATTCCTCCCCGTATCCATTGCGAGTGTCGAGCGGCCAGATTCGGCAGAGCCTCACCTATCCGCTCGACCTCCAGGCACAACTCGCGATCAGTCGGACCGGCGGAACTTGCGGAGCAGCACCTGCTGGGCGAACGTCGCGACCTGAACGCCGGACCGGCTGATGATGTCGCCGGTCACGAGACCGCGCCCGCCCGACAGCCCGTGCGAGCGGGTCTCGAACCAATGCCACTCGCCGGGATCCGCCGGTCGATGGAACCACATCGAGTGGTCGAGGCTCGCGCCCTGGAAGATCTTCCGGTCGGCCGTCGTGCCGGTGAAGTCGGGATGCGGTGACCTGGCCGCCCGCGACGGCGCCGCATCCGACACGAACGTCAGCCCGCACACGCGATCGACCGGGTCGTCGTCGAGCTCGGCGTCGAGACGGATCCAGTGGCCGATGCCGCCGTCGGCAAGTTGCACCGACTTCCGTCCGATCAGGGCGCCCCACGACCCGTCCTCGAGCGTCGGGTCGTCGGGAGCCGGAGCGTCGTCGGGCACGTCGCACAGCTGCACGTCGGCTTCGTCCTCGCCCACCTGGAACGACACCGACAGGTTCAGGATCGCGCCGGCCGATTGCCGGGCGACCACCTGGCGGGTGCTGAACGACCGGCCGTCGCGGAGCCGCTCGACCTCGTACCTGACCGGCTCGCCGTGCGAGCCGGGCCGGATGAAGTACGAGTGCAGCGAGTGTGCCGGCCGATCCGCTTCGACGGTGAGCGCTGCCGCCTTCAGCGCCTGTGAGACGACCTGGCCCCCGAACAGCCGACCACCCCAGGGGTAGCGGGTCGCGATGCCGACGAACGTGTCGGGACCATGTGGCTCGAGGGCGAGCAGCTCGCGGAACTCGATGTCGGTGATGTCGGGGACGTGCACCGTGGCAGTCTCGCCGTTGACCCGCGACATCGGCAAGGCTGGGCGGATGCGACACGCGCTGACGATCCCGCCCTACGGAGATTTGGCCGACCCGGCCGCGTTGGTCGAGGTCGCGGTCGCCGCCGAGCGCTCCGGATGGGACGCCGTGTTCCTCTGGGACCACGTGCTGCGCCGTCCCGACGACCCGCAGGAGACCGCCGACCCGTGGGTGGCCATGGCGGCGATCGCCGTCGCGACCGAACGCATCCGGATCGGTCCGATGGTCACGCCGATCACCCGGCGTCGGCCGATCAAGCTGGCTCGTGAGACCACCACGCTCGACCACCTGTCCCGAGGGCGCCTGACGCTCGGGCTCGGGCTCGGCGTCGACACCACCCGTGAACTCAGCGCGTTCGGCGAGGTCGTCGATGCGCGTGAACGTGGCGAGCGCCTCGACGAGGGCGTCGAGTTGCTGTGCGCGTTCTGGTCGGGTGACGAGGTCGACTTCCACGGCGAGCACTTCATCGCCGATCGCGTGACCGTGCTGCCGAGGCCGTATCAACGCCCACGCATCCCCCTGTGGTTCGCTGCTCGTGGCGGGGCGACGAAGCCGGTGCGGCGTGCCGCGCGCTTCGACGGGCTCTTCCCGATCGAGGTCGACGACGACGCGCTCTCCGAGATGCTCCGGATCGTCCGGGAGGAGCGCGGCTCGCTCGACGGGTTCGATGTCGTCGTCCGCCCGGTCGACGCTGCGCAGTACGGGCGATTCGCGGACCTCGGGGTCACGTGGGCGATCACCGGGCCGGACCCCGGCGATCCGGGCGTGCTCGAACTGGCGTCGACCGACCCGACCGTCGTGTTCGGGGTCGACCGATGAACGAGGCCTTCGCCGGCGACAAGAAGCAGGGTCAGTCGTTGCTCGGACCGGTCGAGCGCCGGTTCATCGACTGGGCCGTCCCCAGGATCCCCGGCCCGATCATGAGCCACCACCTGACGTCCGTGACGCTCCTGTGGTCGGCGGGCACCGTGCTGTTCGGCTGGTTGGCCACCGGCGATCGTGCGTGGCTCCACGGCGTGTCGGTGATGGTGTTCGGGCAGTGGTTGACCGACTCGCTCGACGGCACGCTCGGCAAGTACCGCAAACAGGGCCTGGTCAAGTGGGGGTTCTACATGGACCACTTGCTCGACTTCCTCTTCGCCGGTTCGATCGTGATCGCCTACTCGTTCCTGGTCGACGCCGAGTGGCTCGAGTTCCTGTTCCTGCTCCTCCTGCTCGTGACGTGCGCGACGATGGCGGTCTCGTTCCTGTCGTTCGCGGCCACCAACCAGTTCCAGATCGCCTACTACGGCATCGGTCCGACGGAGATCCGGATCGGCTACATCGCGCTCAACACGCTCGTGGTCTTCGCCGGCACCGACATCTTCAGCTGGGGCGTGCCCGTGGTACTCGCCCTCAACGTGGCCGCGTTCGTGATGATGGCGGCGCAGACGAGCAGCAACCTCTGGCGGATCGACCACGACGCAAACGTCGACGGCGCGCCGCGGCCCTGAGCGATCAGGTCACGACGGCTGGTAGGCGAGGATCGTGCCGAGCAGCCGCTCGGTCTCCTCGACCGTGAGCCCCTTGCGTTCGGCGTACGACTCGACCTGATCGCGCTGGATGCGTCCGACCGCGAAGTACTTGGCGTCGGGGTGGGCGAAGTACAGCCCCGACACCGATGAACCGGGCCACATCGAGTACGACTCGGTGAGCTCGACGCCGATCCGCGTCTCGGCCTCGAGCAGTTCGAAGATCGTGACCTTCTCCGAGTGGTCGGGCTGGGCCGGATAGCCGGGGGCCGGGCGGATCCCGCGGTACGCCTCGGCGATCAGCTCCTGCGGCGTGAGCGACTCGTCGGGCGCGTAGCCCCACAACTCGCGTCGAACCTGAGCGTGGGTTCGCTCGGCGAGGGCCTCGGCGACCCGATCGGCGAGGGCCTTGACCAGAATCGACGAGTAGTCGTCGTTCGCTGCCTCGAACCGCTCGGCGATCGCGACCTCTTCCGGTCCGGTCGTGACCGCGAAGGCGCCGACGTGGTCGATGGTGTCGGCGGCCGGGGGAGCGATGAAGTCGCCGATCGACAGGTTCGGCTTACCGTCGCGCCGCTTGAGTTGCTGGCGGAGCCCGTGCAGGCGGCGGCCGTGCTCGGACAGGAGGATGTCGTCGCCGTCGCGATGTGCCGGCCAGAAGCCGACGACCGCGCGCGGGAGGAACCACTGCTCGTCGACGATGCGGTCGAGCATGCGCCGGGCGTCGTCGAACAGCGATGTCGCCGTGTCGCCCATCGAGCTGTCGGTGAGGATGGCGGGGTAGCGGCCACGCAAGCCCCAGGCATGGAAGAACGGTGTCCAGTCGATGTACTCGACGAGGTCACCCACGTCGATGCCCTCGATGGTTCGGGGTCCGGTGAACGTGGGGGCGACGAGGATCGAGGGATCGCAGTCGAACTCGCCCGCGTTGACCCGGGCCTCGTCGAGCGTCAACCGGTTGCGTTCGACTTCGGCCCGTTCGTGGGAGGCGATGACGCGGGTGTACTCCGCGTCGAGGTCGGCCAGGAACTCGCCACGCTGACCGGGGTTCAGGAGCTTGGAGATGACCCCTGCAGCCCGGCTGGCGTCACCGACGTGCACGACCGGACCGCCCTCGTACGCCGGGGTCACGCGCAGCGCCGTGTGGATCCGGCTCGTGGTGGCGCCGCCGACGAGGAGCGGCACGGTGAATCCCTGACGCTGCATCTCGGAGGCGACGTTGACCATCTCGTCGAGCGACGGCGTGATCAGCCCGGAGAGGCCGATCACGTCGGCACCGCAATCTCGGGCGGTGTCGAGGATCGTCTGGGCGTGCACCATCACACCGAGATCGATGATGTCGTAGTTCGCGCATCCGAGCACGACGCCCACGATGTTCTTGCCGATGTCGTGGACATCGCCCTTCACGGTCGCCAGTACGACGGTGCCGTTGGAGTTGTCGGCGATCGAGCCGCCCGCGGCGATCGCCGCTTCGCGCTCGGCTTCGAGGAACGGGGTGAGGTACGCGACCGCCTGCTTCATGACGCGGGCCGACTTCACGACCTGTGGCAGGAACATCTTGCCGGAACCGAACAGGTCGCCGACGATGTTCATGCCGTCCATCAGCGGGCCCTCGATGACCGAGACGGGCGAGGCCAGGCGGACGCGTGACTCCTCGACGTCGGCCTCGATGAACTCGGTGATGCCGTTGACGAGCGAGTGCTCGAGCCGCTTGTCGACGTCCCAGTCACGCCATTCCTGACCGATCCGCTCCTTCACGGACGCGCCGTCGCCGACATAGTCCGTCGCTGCGTCGAGCAGACGTTCGGCTGCGTCGGACCGGCGGGCCAGCACGACGTCCTCGCACAGCTCGCGCAGCTCGGGCTCGATCTGCTCGTAGACCCCGAGCTGGCCGGCGTTGACGATGCCGAGCCGCATGCCGTTCGAGATCGCGTGGTAGAGGAACACCGAGTGCATCGCCTCGCGAACCCGTTCGTTGCCGCGGAAGGCGAATGACAGATTGGAGACGCCGCCCGAGATGTGGGAGTGCGGGTAGCGGCGGCGCAGCTCGGCGGTCGCCTCGATGAAGTCGAGGCCGTACCGATCGTGGTCGGCGATGCCGGTGGCGATCGCGAAGATGTTCGGGTCGAAGATGATGTCATCGGCGGGGAAGTCGAGTTCGCTGCGCAGCAGTTCGAACGCCCGGCTGCAGATCTCGATCTTGCGCTCGGCGGTGTCGGCCTGGCCGTCCTCGTCGAACGCCATGACGATCACGGCAGCCCCGTGGTCTCGGCACACCCTCGCCTGCTCGAGGAACTGGTCGACGCCCTCCTTCATCGAGATGGAGTTGACGACCGCCTTCCCCTGGACGCATTCGAGCCCGGCCTCGATCACCTCGAACTTCGACGAGTCGATCATCACGGGCACGCGGGCGATGTCGGGCTCGGCGGCGATCAGGTTGAGAAACGTGACCATCGCCTGCTCGGAGTCGAGCAGGCCTTCGTCCATGTTCACGTCGATGATCTGGGCGCCGTTCTCGACCTGTTGCCGAGCGACGTCGAGCGCCTCGGCGAACTCGCCGTTGGTGATCAGGCGGCGGAACTTGGCCGAACCGGTGACGTTGGTGCGTTCACCGACGTTCACGAACGGCACGTCGGCGGTGAGCGTGAACGATTCGAGACCCGAGAGCTGCAGGCGCGGCGCGCGTTCCTCGACACGTCGGGGGGCAAGCCCGTCGACGGCGGCGGCGATCTGCTCGATGTGGGCAGGGGTGGTGCCACAGCAGCCGCCCACGATGTTGACGAACCCGGATTCGGCGAACTCGCCGATGATGGCGGCGGTGTGTTCGGGCGTCTCGTCGTACTCGCCGAGGGCGTTCGGCAGGCCGGCGTTCGGGTACGCGCACACCAGCGTGTCGGCAAGCGTGGCGATCTCCTGGATGTACGGTCGCATCTCGGCGCCACCGAGGGCGCAGTTGAGACCGACCGACAGGGGCTGCGCGTGTCGGATCGACTGCCAGAACGCGCCGACGGTCTGGCCGGACAGCGTCCGTCCCGAACGGTCGGTGATCGTGCCCGAGATCATCAGCGGCGTGGAATGTCCGGTCTCGGCCGCATGGCGCCGCGCCGCCCAGATCGCAGCCTTGGCGTTGAGCGTGTCGAACACGGTCTCGACGAGGAGCACGTCGGCGCCGCCCTCGACCAGGCCGGCGATCTGCTCGCGATAGGCCTGGGCCAGCTCCCGGAACGTGAGCGCTCGGTAGGCCGGATCCTCGACGCGGGGCGAGAGCGACAGGGTGATGTTCGTGGGTCCGAGCGCACCGGCGACCCAGCGTGGCCGTCCGTCGGCCTGCTGAGCGTCGTCGGCCATCTCGCGGGCGAGTCGGGCGCCGGCGACGTTGAGGTCGTGCACCAGTGCTGCGTCGTCGAGGCCGTACTCGCGCTGGGCGACGGTGGTCGACGAGAAGGTGTTGGTGGTGATGATGTCGGCGCCGGCAGCGAGGTAGCTGCTGTGGAGGTGCCGGACCGCGTCGGGCTTCGACAGGATCAGGAGGTCGTTGTTGCCGGCGAGCGAACGCCCGTGGTCGGCGAACCGGTCGCCGCGGAGGTCGTCCTCGGTGACGCCGAGCGCCTGGATCTCGCTGCCGCTCGCCCCGTCGAGGATCAGGATCCGCTCGTTCGCGACCTGCCGCATGGTCTCGACGCTCATGCCGACACCGTCGCCAGGCGGTCGCAGACCGCGAGCGCAAGTTCGGAGCGGTTGAGCGTGTACAGATGCACGTGTTCGACCCCGTGCGTCGTCAGTTCCCTGATCTGGGTTGCCGCGAGGTCGGCGGCGAGTTCATGCGTCGCCGCCCGGTCGTCGTCGAGGCCGTCGAAGCGTCGGGCGATCGCCGCCGGCATCGTGGCACCGCAACGTGCTGCGAACCGGGCGACCGCCGGGAACGAATGGATCGGGAAGATGCCCGGGACGATCGGCACCTCCACGCCTCGGGCGCGGACCCGACGCAGGTAGTCGACGAAGTGACCGTTGTCGAAGAACATCTGGGTCATCGCCCGGTCGGCGCCGGCGTCGACCTTCGCGGCCAACACGTCGAGGTCGTGATCGTCGGTCGGTGACTGCGGGTGGCGCTCGGGGTACGCCGACACCGATACCGAGAGATCGCCGCGACGCTTGATGGCGGCAACGAGGTCGGCGGTTGAGTGGAAACCGTCGGGGTGGGGTTCGTAGGGGGCATCGATGCCGCCGGGCGGGTCACCGCGGAGCGCCACGATGTGATCGACACCGAGGTCGAGGTACCGGTCGATGACCGCATCGACGTCGGCCCGCGACTGGCCGACGCAGGTGAGGTGGGCGGCGATCGGCGCCGACGTGGACGACCGAACTACGTCGATGGTGTCGAACGACCGCTGCCGGTCGGATCCACCCGCGCCGTACGTGACCGAGATGTAGGCCGGGTCGATGTCGTCGAGTCGAGCGACCGCCTCCGAGAGGGTGCGAAGCCCGGCGTCGGTCTTCGGCGGGAACACTTCGAAACTGACCGAGAGCGTCATGATGCGGCTTCCTTGCTGGGCGCGAGTGCGGGGTCGTCGGACCGTTCGGCACCGGTCCGGGTGTCAATCCCGGTCCAGAGCGAGACGGTGAGGAGTTCTTCGTCGGTTCGTTCGACGCCGAGCGGTGGTTCGACGACGCGGACCGGCCCGATCGCCAGGCCCGCCTGTTCGAGCCAACCCACGAGGGTGTCGGACCGGATGCCGAGTCGCCGGTGGGCGTGATCGGAGCGCAGGAACTCGAGCGAGTGCGGGGCGAAGTCGACGATGAGCAGTCGTCCACCCGGAGCGAGCAGGTGTGCTGCTTCCCGGATGGCTCGGGCCGGGTCGTCGAGGAAGTGGAGGACCTGGTGGATGATGACGAGGTCGAAGGCGCCGCGCTCGAGCGGCGGGCTGTACACGTCGCCCTGGCGGAGATCGACCCGCCGCACCTCGGCCCGTTCGAGGTTGGCGCGGGCGACCGCCAGCATCGTGTGGCTGCTGTCGAGCCCGACGGCGCGCTCGATCCGCTCGTGGGCGACCAGCTGGAGCATCCGACCGGTGCCGGTACCGAGGTCGAGGACCGAGCGGTAGTCGTGGTCGCCGATCGTGTCGAGGATCGCCGCCTCGACGTCGTCGTCGGTGGCGTGCAGCGAGCGGAGTTCGTCCCAGTGTTTGGCGATCGCGGTGAAGTACTGCTGCGCCTCGGCGGACCGACGACCCCGCACCTGTTCGAGGCGGTCGAGGTCGGCGGCGCCGACCGGGTCGTGGGGATCGGTATTGGCGGTGACGTCGGCGACGAGGGCGCCGATCGGTCCCCGCGTGGTCAGTTCGAAGAACGCCCGTGTGCCCTCGCGGTGCTTGTCGACGACCCCGGCGTCGGCCAGGAGCTTGAGGTGCCGAGAGATCCGGGGCTGTGACTGCCCGAGGATCTCGGTCATGTCGGTGACCGTGAGTTCACCGTGTTGGAGCAAGAGCACGATGCGCAGTCGTGTCTCCTCCCCGATCGCCCGGAGCACGTCGAGCATCGCCGAACTGGACAGTCCCATCCGGCAACCATATAAGGATATCTACATATACGCAAGAGGTGCGTCGGGCGGGTCCTTGGCCACTTGCGCACGCCGGCGGGTTTCGGCGACGATCGAGGGGTGTCACACCGGAACCGCTCAGCGAACTCGGGACCGCGTCCTCCGAGGGGGCGATCGCTGTGACCCCGCCCGCGCCCGGCCACCGGCTCGGCGTCGAGCACCTGACGAAGCGATACGGCGACCACACCGTCGTCGACGACCTGACCTTCGACGTGCCGCCGGGGCGGGTCACCGGCTTCCTCGGGCCGAACGGTTCGGGCAAGTCGACGACGATGAAGATCGTGCTCGATCTCGCCGCGGCCGACGGTGGTCGCGCCCGGATCGGCGGTCACCGTTACCGCGAGCTTCCCGAACCCTCCCGCACGGTGGGCGCGCTGATCGAGACCGACGCATTCCATCCCGGCCGCAGCGGGCGCAACCACCTTCGGGTCCTCGCCGACGCGACGGGTGTCGATCAGCGTCGGGTCGACGCCGTTCTCGACGAGGTCGGGCTCGCCGATGCAGCCGATCGTCGTGCCGGCGCCTACTCGCTCGGTATGCGCCAGCGGCTCGGTCTCGCGGCTGCCCTCCTCGGCGAACCACCGGTGCTGATTCTCGACGAGCCCGGGAACGGCCTCGACCCGCAGGGCATTCGCACCCTTCGGAATCTGCTGCGCGACCGCGCCGCCCGAGGCGGGACGGTCTTCGTGTCGAGCCACCTGCTCGCCGAGATCGAACATCTGGCCGATGACGTCGTGGTCATCGATCAGGGCCGACTCATCGCGCACGGCCCGCTGGCCGAGCTCCGCCGCGCGTCGATGCTGGTGCGGAGCTCCGATGCGAGCGGGCTCGCCCGGGTGCTCGAGGCGGCTGGGGCGACGACCGAGACCGAGGGTACCGACGGGCTGATCGTGAGCGGGATGGAGAGCGATGAGATCGGCGATCGTGCGTTCGCCGGCGGCATCGCCGTCCACGAACTCACGAGGCGCGCCGGCTCGCTGGAGGAACTGTTCCTCGACTGGACCGCACACGCGTCGGCCGACCAACCGTCGGCCGCGGAGGATCCGGCATGAGCACGCGTTCGTCTCGTCTCGTCCGCTCCGAGCTTCGCAAGCTCACCACCACCAAGATGCCGCTCGCGTTCCTCGCCGTGCTCGTCGTGATCGCCGGACTCAACGCGTTCGCGGTGGTCGCCGGAACCGACATGGATGGCAGCAAGGCATTCATCTCGACGGCCGCCGACCAGCAGTCGCTGATGGCCTTCGCGTTCAACGCCTTCGTCGGCGCCGGCCTGTTCGGCGCGATCGCCGTCGCTCGAGAGTACGGGCACCACACGGTCATCCCGATGTTCCTCGCCTCGCCACGTCGATCCCGTGCCGCGTTCGCTCAGTTGGTCGCTGTCGCCGTCGGAGGTTGTGTGATGAGCTTGATCGGTGCGGCGCTCACCGTCACCGCCGTCGCGTTGGCGATCCCGACCACCGAGTACGGCTTCCTCGTCTCGGCCGGTGGCGTCGCCCGCGTGATCGGGGCCTCGGGGCTCGTCGGCGCGGCTGGAGCGGTGCTCGGGGCCGGCATCGGCACGATCGTCCGCAACGTCGGTGGCGCGGTCACGCTCACGTTCTTCACGTTCATGATCGCGCCGGGGCTCATCGTGCAGATCGCCGGCGGGACGGCGTCGTGGATGCCGGCGACGCTAGCCAACGTGCTCTCCGGCACCGTCGACGACGTGAGCCCGCCCGCCGCGTTGCTCGCGATCGCGGTCTGGGCCGCGATCCCTGCGGCGATCGGCCTGGCTGTCGTGGAGCGGCGTGATGTCGGCTGAGCGTTCCGTCTCGACGGCCCGGTTCAGCTAGTGCCGTTCGTTGCCGCGTCGGTAGTTGCCGGTCGCCCGCGCCATCAGGTGCTGCGCTTGGTCGACTGACGCTGACGCGAGTCGGTCGAGCAGCCGTAGGGCGGCCCGGCCTCGCACGACGGTGACGACCCGGCCGTCCCGACCGATCGCGACCTCGCCGTTCTTGCGCGCCGTCCAGGTGAACCCGGTCGGCGGCGGCATGTCAGCCCTGGCGCTTCTGGATGTTGGCCCACTCGTCGCGCAGGCCGACGGTGCGGTGGAACAGCATCGGTTCACGCGGGTCGTGCGCGAAGTAGCCGATCCGTTCGAACTGGACGACCTCGCCGGGAGCGGTGTCGGCGAGTGCGGCCTCGACCCGGCAGTCGGTGAGCAGCTCCCTCGAATTGGGATCGACGTCGTCGAGCGGGTCGCCGGTCGCCTCGCCGGGCACCTCGGCCGAGAACAGCCGCTCGTACAGCGCGACGGTGGCCGGCACGGCGTGGGCCGCGGAGACCCAGTGCATCGTCGACTTCACCTTGCGGCCGTCGGGGGCGGATCCGCCTTTGGTGTCGGGGTCGTAGGTGGCCAGCACCGTGGTGACGTTGCCGTCATCATCGGCTTCGAAGCCGGTGCACGTGACCAGGTAGGCGCCGCGAAGACGCACTTCCCGGCCGGGGGTGAGTCGGAAGTACTTCGGCGGCGGGTCGGCCCGGAAGTCGTCCTGCTCGATGAACAGCTCGCCCGAGAACGCCACCGAGCGCGTGCCGTCGGCCTCGTTCTCCGGGTTGTTGGTGACCTCGAAGTACTCGACGACCGGGTTGCCGTCGGCGCCGGTCGGCCAGTTGGTGAGTTGCAGTTTCACGGGATGCAACACCGCCATGCGCCGCTGCGCGGTGCGGTTGAGCTGGGTTCGCACGAACGACTCGAACAGTTCGACCTGGTGGCGGCTGTTGGTGCGAGCCAGGCCGATGAACCGGCAGAACTCGCGGATTGCCGAAGCGGGGTAGCCGCGCCGACGCATGCCGCGCAGCGTCGGCATGCGCGGGTCGTCCCAGCCGTCGACGATGCCGTCGGCGACCAGCTTGGCGAGCTTGCGCTTGGACGTGATCGTGTGGGTGAGCTCGAGCCGGGCGAACTCCGTCTGGCGAGGCTGCTCGTGGGGGAGTGGGAGCTGCTCGAGGAACCAGTCGTACAGCGGGCGGTGGCTGTCGAACTCGAGCGTGCAGAACGAGTGCGTGACGCCCTCGATCGCATCGCTCTGGCCGTGCGCCCAGTCGTACGTGGGATAGATCACCCAGGTGTCGCCGGTGCGGTGGTGGTGGCCACGCCGGATGCGGTACATGACGGGGTCGCGCAGCTGCATGTTCTCGTGCTGCATGTCGATCTTGGCCCGCAACACCTTGGCGCCGTCGGGGAACTCGCCGGCCCGCATCCGACGGAACAGGTCGAGATTCTCCTCGGGGGTGCGGTCGCGGTGTGGCGATTCGATGCCCGCGTTGCCGTAGCCGCCCCGCTGGGCCCGGATCGTGTCGCCGTCCTGGTCGTCGACGTACGCCTTGCCGTCGGTGATCAGCAGTTCGGCCCAGTCGGCGAGCTGTTCGAAGTAGTCGCTCGCGTAGAGCGGTTCGCCGACCTCGTAGCCGAGCCAGGTCACGTCGTCGATGATGCCGTCGACGAACGAGGTGTCCTCGGTGTCGGGATTCGTATCGTCGAACCGCAGGTTGCAGACACCGTCGAAGTCGGCGGCGAGGTCGTAGTCGGCGGTGATCGCCTTGGCGTGACCGATGTGGAGGTAGCCGTTGGGCTCGGGCGGGAACCGGGTCTGCACCCGGCTGAACACGCCGTCGGCGAGGTCGCGCTGGACCAATTCCCGTACGAAGTCGGTACTCGTTCGGTCCGCGCTGGTGTCTGGATCGGGCGTCGCCATCGCCCACCAGTATGGAGCGTTCGTCACGGAACGCCGCGCCTGGTTCCAGCACTCGGTATCCTCGATTGCCAACCATGCTCGATGACCGCAAGACCGCCATCCTCCGTGCCGTCGTGCAGGAGTACATCGCCACCGCCCAGCCGGTGGGATCGTCGCACATCGCCAACTCGGCCGACATCAACGTCTCGTCGGCCACCGTTCGCAACGACATGGCCGCGCTCGAGTCCGAGGGATACCTCATCCAGCCGCACACGTCGGCCGGTCGCGTGCCGACCGATCTCGGCTACCGGTTCTTCGTCGACCATCTCGCCTCGCCGAGGCAGGTCGACGACGCGACCACCAAGACGGTCGGCGAGTTCTTCGACGTCGCTCACGGGCGTCTCGAAGAGATGCTCCATCACACGAGCGACCTGCTGACGCGCCTGACCAACAACGCCGCCGTCGTGCTCGGGCCGAAGGCCGACGCCGCGACGATCCGGAGCGTCCAGCTCGTCCGGCTGTCCGCCGGTGCCGCGACCGCGGTGTTCGTGTTCAGCAACGGCGGGGTCGAGAGCGAGATCGTCGAGATCGACGACGAGACCTCCGACGCAGCCCTGGCGGCGGCGTCGGTCCACCTGGCCGGCACGCTGGTCGGCGGCACGCTGGCCGATCTCGACGCCGTCCCGCCGACGGGGAGCGCCAGCGCCGACACCGTCTGCAACGCGGTGGTCGAGGCGATTCGTGTCAGCGCTGCGGACGACCACGTCTACGTCGGTGGCGCGTCCACCGTCGCCGCCAGTTTCGAGGCGGTCGACGTGGTCCGTCAGGTCCTGCACACGCTCGAGCAGCAGTTCGTCGTCGTGTCGCTGGTCCGTGACATCGTCGACCGCGGGATGTCGGTCGCCATCGGGGTCGAGCACGGCGTCGAGCCGCTCTCCGCCTGTTCGGTGGTCGTGGCGCCCGTCGTCGTCGACGGCGAACATCTCGGATCGGTCGGCGTGCTCGGCCCGACCCGCATGAACTATCCACAGGCTCTGGCAACGGTCGACTTCGTGAGCGATCGCCTGGGCCGCCGACTCGGAGAGGGCTGATGGCCGCCGACTACTACGACCTGCTCGGGGTCGATCGATCCGCGAGCGCCGACGAACTCAAGAAGGCGTACCGCAAACGCGCCCGGGCGGTGCATCCCGATGCCAACCCCGACGATCCCGAAGCCGAAGCGCAGTTCAAAGAGCTGTCCAAGGCCTACGCGGTGCTGTCCGACGACCAGCAGCGCGCTCGGTACGACCAGTTCGGCGAAGCCGGCGTCGGTGGTGCGGGCGGCGGCGGTGCCAACTTCGACGACATGTTCGGCGGCGGCGGGCTCGGCGACATCTTCGACGCGTTCTTCGGCGGTGGCGGCGGTGGCAACCCGTTCGGCGGTGGCGCTCGGCGCCCGACCGGGCCGCCGCGCGGGCAGGACATGGAGGTCGCGGTCGCGATCACGTTCGAGCAATCGGTGTTCGGCGACCAGGTCTCCGTCGACCTGAAGCTGCCGCAGGCGTGCGACACCTGCGACGGGTCGGGGGCCGGCGAAGGCACCCGACCGGTCACGTGTTCCGAGTGCAGCGGTTCCGGACAGGTCCGGCGCGTGCGGCAGAGCGTGCTCGGCCAGATGGTGTCGTCGAGCCCGTGCCCGCGCTGCGGCGGCCTGGGCGAAGTGATCACGACGCCGTGCGAGACCTGCCGCGGCGAGGGGCGGGTCACCGCCGACAAGACCTACACGATCGACGTGCCGGCCGGCGTCGTCGACGGGAGCACCCTGCGGCTGACCAGGCGCGGTGCCGCCGGACCCCGTGGTGGGGCTCCCGGTGATCTGTACGTGCACCTGCGCGTTCGACCCCACGACCGCTACCGGCGTGATGACGACGACCTCGTCACCGAGGTGCCGATCTCGATCGCACAGGCCGCGCTGGGGACCTCGGTCAAGCTCGAGACGCTCGACGGCGACGAGGACCTCGCGGTCCCGGCGGGCACGCAGCCCGGGCACCAGTTCGTGCTCAAGGGGCGTGGCGTCCCCCGCTTGCACGGCCGAGGACGCGGCGACTTGCGGGCGATCGTCGCAGTCGAGGTGCCGACGAAACTGACGTCGGAGGAGTCCGATCTGCTGCGGACCTTCGCCGAGGGTCGGGGCGAAACGGTCGGCGAGGGCGGGTCGAGCCTGTTCTCCCGCATCAAATCCGCATTCACGTGACCGGGCTGCCATGAGGGCCGAGGTGCTGCGCGCCGCCAGCGCTCACGTGCTGGTCGACGACGTCGCCACGCCGGCGCTGTCCGACGACGACGCCCATCACGTGTTCCGTGTGCTCCGGGTCCGGCCGGGTGAGACCGTCACGGTGACCGACGGTGCCGGACGATGGCGCGCCTGTCGTGCGGCTGATCGCCTGCTCGAACCGGTCGGGGAGATCCACGACGTCCCTCGGCGAGCGAGACCGCTCACGTTGGCGTGCACGATTCCGAAGCAGGACCGACCCGAGTGGATCGTGCAGAAGCTGGTCGAGTTGGGCGTCGACCGGATCGTGTGGCTGCACGCCGAGCGATCGGTCGTGCGGTGGAACCCCGAACGGGCCGAGCGTCACCTCGCGAAACTGCGGCGGGTCGCGGCCGAGGCACTCCAGCAGTCGCGCGGCGTGTGGCTGCCCGAGATCACCGGACCGGTGTCGACGCTCGAGGTGCTGCCGAGTGCGGCTGCTGCCGAGCCGGGCTCCCCGCCGATCGGGGCCGGCGACACGATCGTTGCGATCGGCCCGGAGGGCGGCTGGTCGCCGTCGGAACTCACCGCCGCTGCGTCGACGGTGTCGTTCGGCGACACGGTGTTGCGGGTCGAGACGGCGGCGATCGTCGCGGCAGCCCGAATGGTCATGCACGCAGAGTGAAATACAGCCGAGTCGAGTGGTCGAAATGCCACGTTCGGCGTCCAAGCGTGCTAATTTTGCGTGACCACATGTTGGAGGGCGAGGAGCTGAGGTGGACTTTCAAGAAGATGCCGACGATGCCGGCTACAGCGTCCAGGTCGGAGAACGCCTGCGGGCGATCCGCAAGCAGAAGCGCTTGTCGCTCCACGACGTCGAAGCGCAGTCCGAGCAGGAGTTCAAGGCATCGGTGCTCGGGGCGTACGAGCGAGGCGAACGAGCGCTCTCCCTGCCGCGCCTCGATCGCCTGGCGCAGTTCTACCGGGTGCCCGTCGATCAGTTGCTGCCTCGTGGTGACAACACGCCGATGGGTAACGAAGACGGCACGACACCGCGACCGAAACTCGCGATCGACATTTTGAAGCTCAGTCAGCTGTCGGGTGCGCCCTTCGAGATGCTGACCCGCTTCATGCGGATGATCCAGGTGCAGCGCCAGGACTTCAACGGGCGGGTGCTGACGATCCGCGCCGACGACAAGCGAGCGATCGCGGCGATGCTCGACATCCCGGTCGATCAGGTCGCCCTGCGGCTCGAAGCACTCGACCTGGTGTTCCGACCCGCCTGACCTGATTCACTGACCCGATGGCCGCCCCGGCGGCGCCCTTCGGCGTCTACATCCATGTCCCGTTCTGCGCATCGAAGTGTGACTACTGCGCGTTCGCGACCTGGACCGACCGGCACCATCTGACCGACGCGTACCTCGCTGCGCTGCGCAGCGACATCGAACGGGCGCTCGACGAGGGGATGCCGACGGCCACGAGCATCTTCGTCGGGGGCGGTACGCCGTCGATGGTCGACGGTGAGGCGCTCGCCGAGGTGGTCGGTCTCGTGCCGGTCACGTCCGACGCCGAGGTCACGGTCGAGTGCAACCCCGACAACGTCACCGACACCCTGCTCGAGAGCTATCGCCGCGGTGGGGTCAACCGGGTCAGCCTCGGGGTGCAGTCGATGTCGTCGCACGTGCTCGGCGCGCTCGGTCGACAACATGATCAGCGCAACGTCCGGCTCGCCGTCGACGCGATCCGCCGCGTGGGGATGGCGTCGTTCAACCTCGACGTGATCTATGGCGCAGCAGGCGAGTCTCTCGACGACTGGCGGCACACGGTCGACGCGATCGTCGAACTCGACCCGCCGCACGTGTCGGCGTACGCGCTGACGATCGAGGCCGGCACACCACTGGCCGACCAACCCGACCGGCACCCCGACGACGACGACCAGGCGGACAAGTACGAACTGGTCGACGACCGCCTGGTCACGGTCGGCCTGTCGAACTACGAGATCTCCAACTGGTCGCGGCCGGGGCACGAGTGCCGCCACAACGTGCTGTACTGGCGGCAACAGAACTACCGGGGGTTCGGGTGCGCCGCCCATTCGCACCACGACGGTCGGCGCTGGTGGAACGTGCGCACGCCCGACCGCTACATCGACCTGGTCGAGCGCGGTGAGTCGACCGAGGCGGCGGGGGAGACGCTCGACGAGGCGACCCGACGGTTCGAGCGGCTCGAACTCCAACTCCGGATGCCGGAGGGTGTGCCGGTCGACGCTCTCGACGGCGATGAGCTGCCGGGTCTGGTCGAGCGACACGACGACCGATGGGTGTTGACCCGGCGCGGCCGACTGATGGCGAACGACATCAGTACCCGACTGAACTAGCCGCCGTCCGCGACCGCGGCGAACAATTCGGGGAAGACGCGGGAGACCTTCGACATGAGATAGTCGCCGTAGCGCCCGGACCACGCCTGGAGGCTTGCACCGTCCCACCGACGCTCGGCGTCGTCGGCCGGAGCGGTGCCGTCGAGTGGGAGCGGCACGACCTGGGCATCCCACGACGGATCGAAGAAGTAGGGGAACGACAGCCGCGTGCGACCGCTCGTGTTGCGGACGCGGTGCGGCGTCGACCGGTACCGACCCTCGGTGAGCCGGTCGAGCATGTCGCCGAGGTTGCACACGAACACGCCGGGCTCGGCCGGGACGTCGAGCCAGCGCCCGTCGGGTGTCCGGACCTCGAGTCCGCCGGCGTCGTCTTGAGCGAGCAGCGTGAGGAGTCCGTAGTCGGTGTGTTCGCCGACGCCCCATTCGTCGGTGACGTCGTTGTCGTCGAGCGCCGGGTATTGGAAGATCCTGAACAGTACGGTCGGGTCGCTGGTGACGTGGCGTTCGAACCAGTCGGCGGGCAGGCCGAGGCCGAGTGCAATCCCCTGCATGACCGCATCGGCGACCGTGCGCACCGCGGCGAGCCAGTCGTCGACCGTCTGGCGCAGTTCGCCGTCGGGGAGGAGGTTGCGGCCGTGCAGCGGTGCGCCGGTCATGACCAGCGGGTGATCGTCCGCATGGTCGATGCCGACGTACAACCCCTCCTTGCGGTCGGGGCGGCCGGAGGTGATCTCGCCACGCAGTGGGAACCAGCCGCGCCAGGCCGCGCCGGCGTTGGCCATCGCGAACGGCTCCTTGTCGTGGTCAGACCGGGCGAAGAATGCCCTCGCAGCGCGGTCGAGATCGGCGAGCAGCCCCGGGTCGACCCCGTGGCCGGTCACTCGGAAGAATCCGAGTTCGCGGCACGCGCGGTCGATCTGAGTGGCCACATCTGCGGTGTCGGTGCCGGGTGTCAGGAGGGGTGCGACATCAATCGTCGCGAGCCGCTCGATCGGGGTCGAGTCAGGGTGTGAGCCGGGGTTCACGGCTGGTATCGTACGTGCCCGCTGAGGGCGTATGGCTCAGTTGGTTAGAGCGCATCCATGACACGGATGAGGTCGGGGGTTCGATTCCCTCTACGCCCACCGAAAAACCCCAGGTCATAGACCTGGGGTTTATTGGTTGGCTGCCAGCTGCTCGTCGGGAGTGAGTCAGTTGGTGAGTTGCAGCGCAGTCCGGACAGCGCAGTCCCCGCAGCCCCGCCCGTGACCGGACGCCGCTTCTCGCGAGCGCGAAAACCGATGCTCGGGCTATTCGCTGTTGTCGATGACGTCTTTGAGTTGTCGTTGAAAGTGCGACGTCACGCTTGGGTAGACGCGATAGTCAAAGTGCGCCGACGTGCCTGGCCGCGATGCGGCGCGCCGGTCCTCGTTCAGAGTGTCGTTACGTGTGCCGATATCGAGTGCCCACCAACGGCACGTATCTCTAGGCCGGTTTGGGTGTTCTCGATGTAGCGGGCGGGGGACTTGATGTGTGTAGTGGACGCGTTATCTCTAGCGCGTCTCCGACGCATCGCGTATCCGTTCCCACTCTTTGCCGCCCTTTCGTGCGGGCCATCGGCCGACTTGGAGAATGTCGACGACATGTCCACGACGCACAGCACCTGGTCAGACCCGTTCAGGGCGCCGGACTCGAGATAGCGGCACTTTGTGGCGAGGCCCACGGCCTCCCTCCGACGTCGTTATGTGGCAGTCGCTAGCCGGGTTGTCGCTACCACAGTTCGCCGGCGGTGCGGCGCGGATCTGAACCTACCGGTCCGCGACTGTCGCGCTGGTCCGACGAGTCGATCGGCCGATCGAAAGTCGAGAGTGCCGTGCTGTGCGGGTGTATTTCGCCGGAGGCACTGCCGGTGGCTGCAGTGGCTAGTTGGGTGTCGCAGCTGTCCGGGCCGAGGCCGGAAGCTGTGAGGTCGATCGAGTGTCCACCCACAGCCTTCGTCGCGGATTCGTCACCGAATGCCGTCACCATCACATCGCCGCCGGGCACATCCGCCGTGTCACTGGCCACCGCAACCTCAACACCCTCTTGGGCTACGACGCACCTCTCGAACACCTCATGCGACCACTCCACCAAGCCGGATGGTGGTAGGGGTCTATCCCCCGCCCGCCCATCGCGGAGGTGGCCTACAGTTCCTGGATGACAACTGAGGCTGAACTTCCGAACCCGAAGATCGTCGTGTACGAGCGTCGCGACGCAAGCAACAAGCCGACCGGAGAGTACGGCTGGCGGCTCCGTGCGGACAACGGGAATATCATCGCGACCGACGGCGGTCAGGGCTACAAAGACCGGGAGTTCACGGCGCGGATGGCTGAACGGATCATCAAAGACGGCGAGTTCTCCGACGCACCGATCCATCACATGTATCCGAAAAAGTAGGATGGCCCGATCGTCGGGATGAGTTCTGGCCAGTCGGCGGCAGGAAGAGCGCTCGGGAAACTAGGCGGACGGTGGTCTCGGCGGGCGGCCGAGCACCCGGACCGTGAAGTCCCATGGAGCGGTGTAGGTGATGGGTTCCCCCCAGAGGTCTGTGCATGTGAAGTACACCCGGTCACCCCTGGCTGCCTCCGGCGTGTCCTTGATCACCAATTTGATCGCGGCGCGTACCGCCTTCATGGCCACCAGCCCGTCGTACACGATGACGTCATGAGTGCCCGAGATGGTTGTGAGTCGTAGCACTGCATGTCCCAGCTCAGGGGTCGCTTTGAAGCGAGGGCGTTCCTGTACGAGCCGACGCAGGTACTGGTGGAGCGGCGCCAGGTCGTCTGGCGACCGTTCGAACATGTCGGCGATGCTCCCGAGGGTGCCGGAAGCGTCTGACGAGAGTGCCGTCGCGACCGCTACCAATTCGGGGTGCGTTGGCAACTCGGCAATCAAGTCGCGAGTCCGACCTCGAGCGAGGTAGTCGCCGGCGAGGAACTCCTGGATCGACAGGTGCGAGAACTCGTACTCGAGGCCGACCTTCACGACGAGGCCGGTATGCGATTCGATCTCGCGCACGATCTGGCGGGTCTGTTGCTTTGGTAGGCCGTAGGTCGGTGCGATGTCACGCATAACCGCGGTTAGGTTCTCGTCGCCAAACCTGATGAGGTCGTCTTGGTAGAGCTGATAGGCGACCTCGCTCAGCATCTCCATCTTCTCGTCGGGTCCGAACCCGGCGTACGCGGATGATCGTTGCACACTGCGGGTTTCGTCCCAGTCCTGAAGCACGAGCCGCACGATCGTGCGGCAAAGGTCGACCCGCCTGTCCGGCACCGCACCTTGTCGCTTGAAGGCGGTCACCATGTGAGCCAAGAACAACGGCCGATCCGCGAGCTCGGCGGCTGCGCCGCCCTGCGCCGCGACCGCTTCATGGAAGCGTTCGGCCTCCTCAGCAGAGAGCCAACCAGCGACCGCGGCCCTGATCTGCGTCCCTGTCAGAGGCAGGATCTCCACCGGCTTGAAGTGAGCACCGAGACTCTCCGCGTACGCCGCGGAGCGGCACGACACGATCATCTTCGAGTTCGTCAGACCCCGGGTCAACTGGACGAGTTGCATCTCCAGCCGTGATCGATGGTTCGACTTCACCTCATCGAGACCATCCACCAAGATGAGCGCCCCTTGCGCCAGCAGGTGGCGGATCTCAATCTCGGGATCGTCAACCAGCGCAGCGACCCTCTCCTTAACGCCAGTGATATCGGCCAGCACCGGATAGAGCCCCCCTCTCCAATCGCGTTCGCGGCAGACGATCAGGATCACGAACTGGAACCAGTCGGGATCTCCACTCGGCGCCTCAAGCGCCACCTCGCGGGCAAGGCGCCGCAAGGTGGTCGTCTTGCCTGCTCCTGGATCCCCCAACACAGCGAAATCGCCCTCGTCAAAGAGCAGCTCCAACTCCTCGAGCGCTGGGCTGCCAGCGCCACCGAGTCGTCGGGGAATCGATCTGAGATGCAGACCGATAGTCGGCGCATCCGTCGGCAGATGAACCAAGCTGGAGGGAAGATGCGACTCCTCACACCACCGGACGACTTCGACATGGTGCATCGCGAGTCGTCCACCCACCGCATCGATGAACCGACCGCGCTCTCGCCGTCGGTCTCTACCTTTCCGGTCCTGCCACGCCGGCAGGACGGTGCCGAGGAACTGAACGATCGCGGCGCTCAGCTGCATCGCTCCATCGGTCATGCGCAGAGCTCCGCTGATGTCCCATCCATGTTCACCAGCATGGCACCATGCACATGGCGTGCCGATGGAGATCACAGAAGCCGCGGCGAGCGCGGCCACTTCCGAGCATTGACGTCGTCAACACGCTCGAGTTCGAGCGACCAGTCAGGTCGTGCTTCCGGGCTTCCTTCTCCGGTCGGCTCGCGCTGGCCGGACGAGGTCTGGAGGCAACGAGTCCGAACAAAGCAGCGGCCGCGACGGCAGCCGCCACGCCGCTAGACTTGCACCGGCCCAGGACCGGCGATAGAGGACAACATAGGTTCCTCGACGGAAGCAGAAATCTGGATTTGCTACAAGCCCCCCGCCCCGACGTACGTTGAGAGTGGCGAGAGGAGGGCGATGCGCAGTCATCGATTCGGACCACTTCGCCCTTCGCGCAATCGTGAGCAGTCCGACCATCACCGGCCGAGCGGATCCAGGCGCTTCGCGCGCCGGCGAGGTAGGACTGCCGCCCGCACGCTCTGATCGGCCACCACCGTCGCTCTTTCAACCGGCGTTGTGGGGCAGTCTGCCCACCGTGACGGCCGCGTGTTAGGTGACACCGGGGACAACCTCCGCCGAGAGCTACACGAAGCGACCAGAAGTGGTGTGCGTGCGAACCGACTCGCGGAACTCCGTACCGGCCTCGACGAGTCGACGAGTGCGCCGAACGATGAACGCAGGCTCGGGGCGACAGGTTCCCGCCCCGGTCCGTCTGCTTGAGCGGTCTTCCGCGTGGCAGGCTGGGCAGGTGGACGGGGAGGGTAGTGAGGCGGACGGTCCTGCGGCGCCGATCGCGGTGGCCGGTGTGGCGGTTGGGATCGGTGCCGGGCTGGTTCTCGTCTGGTTCACGATGGTGCCGCCACACGCTGTGGGCACCGCCTGGCGCGTAGTCGGCGTTCTGCTCGTCGTGGGCGCCGGATGGGTCCGGTATCGAGTGCACTACGTTCGGATCGCGGTCGGGTCGTGGCGGTCTCTGTTCTGGGGAGTCCTCACCGCTGTGCTGCTTGTGGGCTATGCGTTGCTGTATCCCGGGGTGGGAGTCGAGTTGTTCGCAATGCTCGTCGTCGGCGTCTTCGCGGCGTGGTTCGTGGCCGTACTGGTCGTCATCGCTTTCCGATTCCGTGAGCATCGGGCAGATGCGGTGGCAGGATCACTCGCGATTGTCGTGGTTGGTACGACCGCGCTGCTTTTCGGGGCCACGCCTGGGCGTCAGCTTCGGTTGCTCACCGTTCAAGATCGGTATGAGTCTGCGATCGCTTCCGGTCGGGTGGGTGATGAGGCCGGTACGTCAGACGGGGACCTCGCGGCATGGGTGTGGGTGGATGGCCACAACTCGGCCGTTGCTGGTGTCGTTTTCGATCCTGCCGACAATCTTGTTGAGCGATCGAGCGCTTCGGCCTTGACCGTCGGATCGGTCGGGCAGGTGGCGGACTGTAGCCGCCTCCAGGAGACCTGGTTTTGGTGCGACTTCGAGTTCGATCCTGACTCAGACAGCTCCTCGGGAACATCCGCGGCGAGATCGGCAAGGACGCGCCTCTCACCGTCGGCCGGACTCTGAGCGGCCAGCGCACCAGCAGCCCGAAGCCACCCAACACTCGGTCGAGGGCGAGCAGAACGATGCGAACCGTCAGTTGCCCACCACAAACGCGACATCAGCGCACTCCCGGCGTTTGGTGGCACCCACGAAGAGCGTCGGAGGCGCGCGTTATGTGTCGACTGAGCGAGTACCGACGTGCCGATACCGGAGGTTCGCGAGTCGACCTGACAGATGTCGTTCTGCTCCAGAGCGCTTGACGTTCGACGCCCTGGGAACTCCAAGCGACGCTGTAGCGTCGAACGGTGATGAGGACGTTCTCCAGCTTGGTCGTGCTGGCGTCGACGTCGCTAGTCGCAGCATGTGGCTCCGACTCCGGTTCCTCGACCGCTCAGCCGTCCAACCTGGGGACCGACGTGAGTGAGTCGATTGTCGTAGTTGGTTCTGACGAGAGTTCATTTGCTGGTCTTCGGCTGCAAGAAGAATTGCTGGAACGGTACGGTTCGCGCTTCCACAGTACGGTGCTGGCCGATGATTCCTTGTCGATCACACTGGCGCCGGAAGAGGCAGACCTCGCCGCAGAACTCAAAGCCGAGTTTGGTCGACACGTGAACCTCACGGTGGGATTATTGCCGTTCCCGCTGGACGCAGCGTCGCCGGTCTGTGGTGAACGCCCCACATCAACAGACGAGGCGCCGCTATCGGTACGGTTGGAGATGCCGGATGAACCTGTTGACGCAGGTGGCGCCGTGCCCGCTCGACTAACCGGCGTCGTCACCAACGAAGGAAGAGATCCCGTTGAACTCTTGATCGGATACCTCAGCGCCGTAGTCCTCCAAGACGACCGCGTCGTGAACGGCAACGGCTTCTCAGTGCCCGAAGGCGCTGTTGAGATCGAACTAGCACCGGGGTCCAGCGAGGAAGTCGAGGTCTTACTGTCGACGGCAAGTTGTGACCCTGACATCGGATACGTGTTGCCTGCAGGGAGATATCCGGTAGTCGCCGTGCTAGGGACGCCCGAATACGTGGTTGTGTCTCCGCCCGTGGACATCACCGTCAGCTGATGTCGAGACGAGCGGTGGTCACCAGATCGATCGCCTGACAATGAGCAGGCGTGAGCGACCAAACGACTCGATCCGTAGCGGTACCCGCTGAGCATCCGTCGTGTCGAGCGCACCAACTGGGCGAGTCAGACGAACAACCGCGGCCGTCCCGTGACGCTCGGTTCGACGCCCGTCTTGCGACCGCGAACCGGCGGTCGGGGGCACTTGTCACGCTCACCCAGCCGCGCGTTCTGGGACACCTGGGCGATCGGCTACGGGTCTGTGGTTCGCGGCGTTTTGGGTCACGTGACTGGTCGCGTCCGTGGCGGTCTTAGATGATCGGCCGGGGCGGCGGCGTCAGTCTGTTGTTGATGGTGGCGTCCAGGTCCAGATCTCGTTGAGGAGTCGGCCTTGCTCGCCTGTCCAGTCTTGTCCGCCGTACACGACCAGGCTGCGTTCGCTGTTCGTGATCGATTCGCCATCGGTTGGAGCGCCGGGGCGAGCGGGGATTTCGATCCATTGATCGGTTGTGGTGTCGCGTGCCCATCCGTATGCGTACTCGTAGGTTGCATCGTTGTCGGCCAGGATGCCGGCCATGTCGTTGCGCCATGAGTCCGATGCGGGCGGTTGCGGGAAGTCGGCCCACGTGTCGGTGGCAGGGTCGTACACACCGCCTTGGACAGACGGTCCGAAGTGGGGGTTGAGGTAGTAGCCGTCGTCGCCAGCCCAGACTTGGTAGCCGGCCGCGTTCGAGGCGGTCAGTTCGGTCCATGTCTGGTTGTCGACGTCGAGCACGGCGCCGAGTTTGGATGGCGCATCACCGTCGATGGGGCTTCCGAACACGAAGATCTGCTGACCGGTGCCGAGGACGAATCGGTCGTAGACCGCAGGGAGCGGGTCGTCGGGGAGCGGCTCCCAGCCGGAATCGTCCACCAGGCGATAGTCGGGTGTCTCGCCCTGTTCGTCGCTGCTGTTGAATGCGATCACCGTGCCGTCGGACAGGCTGGTGAGCATCGGCGACGCGAGCCGATCGGGGGTTGGGAGGATGTCCCATGCGTCGTCGGCGCTGCGATACCGGAGGATCGGGTTCTCGTTGGCGCATGCCGAGTCGCCGACGCATGCCGCTGTGACGTACAGATCGCCCCCGCTCGTGGTCGAAGCGCCTGCGACGATGGGAACCGGCGCATCCGCGATCGGCGTCCACTGGTCGGTCCCCGGGTCGTAGATCGCACCGTCGACAAACCTCGTGACGTCGTCGACGACGCACTCTGCAGCGGGTGGGCAGAGGAGTTCCCATCCACCAGTCACGACCAGGCGTCCATCGAGATCGGCCACGATCGCGGCGGAACGAGCGCTCAGTGGAGGATCAGGTAGCTGTCGCCATCCGCTCACCGACGGTGCCTCGACACTGTCCGGCGTTTCGGTGGATGATCCCGTTTGCACGACGGAGATCGAGTGTTGCACGTAGGCGAGCTCTCTGAACTCGCCCTCGGCGCACGCGTCGACGCGCGCTGCAAGGGCGTCGTCAACGAGCAGATGCTCGAGCATCTCCGGAGATCCGAACCCGCCACCTGCCGACAGGGTTGATCCGGGCGGGATCCGGGTCCCATCCGGGCCGACGACCTCCTGCGCTTCAGCATCCCATGTCGTGCCGAAGGGCCACAACACGGCGGTTCGCAACCCGGGCGCGCCCCCGCCGACGAAGAGACAGTCACCGTCGCGCACCAAAACTCCTTCGATCCGAGCGTCCTCGCCGCCTGACATCGGCGGGCCCGGACCAAACATGACCGGCCCATCGACACCTCCCGCGAAGTCTGACGCAACTGTTGCATCAGGTTCGGTCGTCGTCTCGCCCGGCTCGATCGAGGTCGGCGCGGTGGTCGCCGGCGGGTCGGTCTCCCCGGGAGCGTTCGAGGCGCCCGGCGCTGTCTCTTGCGTCGAAGCAATCGAAGGCACGGAGGCGTTGCCGTTTTCGGATCTCAACGCTCCGCTCACCACCAACGCGGCCGTGCCACCGGCGATCAACGTAACTGCGGCCGCTACGGCAAGGCCACGCGGCCAGCGCGCATCCTTCTGCAACCCGGCAGCCGGCGCCGGGCCGCTGCGGACAGCGCGGAGTTCCGCTTCGGTGTCGAGGTCCGAGAAGCTCGCGATCAGATGCTCAGACGCATCGACCAGACGGGCCTCGACCGTGGCGTCGTTGTCGTTCATGTCGCTTCCTCCGACAGCACTCGGCGCAGTCGCTTGCGGGCCTTGTGGAGCGTGGTCTTCACCGTTCCCTCATGGACCCCCATCTCTTCGGCCACGTCACTGATGGAACGATCCCCGATGTAGAACAATGCGACGGCGGTTCGTTGCCGCTCGGGCAGCGACGCGACCGCCGCCCACATCTCGCCGTCCAGCGACATCTCGTCGGCCGCGGCGTCGCCGGCAATGCGACTCGCGAGTTCGGACAAACGACGGCGCCGCACGCCGAGGTGTCGCCCGTGATCGTGCACCAAGTTGACGACGACCCGACGCGTCCATCCCCCGGGACGCTCCAGCCGACCCACACGATCCCACTCCTGGTAGGCGCGAGTCAGTGCCTCCTGTGCAACGTCACGACCGGTTTCTCGATCACCGCACAACGCGGTCGCGAGCGCCGCCAACCGCTGATGCTCGGCGCGGAAGAACGCGTCGAACGACACGCCACCACCCGAAACAGTTCGTGCTTCGTCCACCATCTCCATCCCAGAATCACACGTCCCACACCCCGAACGGGTTGACTCCCTTTCCCAAAAAGCTCGATACCGCGCTGTGGCCCTTCAGCGGCGCTTGCGCCGTCCACTACATACACCCGACGCTGCAAGCACCACCCTGGCCAATCACCACCCCAGGGGTGCGCTCGCAGCGCGCGGCCTCCAGCCGGCGTTCTCGAACGGTCCGGGTCACTCGTTCACGACGGACCAGCTGACCGCCGGTGGGTCAACTCGAGCACACCGTGGACCGCCGTCGTGGCCGGTGAGATCGATGTCCGCCACGAGTGTGCCGCCTGTGCGCGCTGACTCGATCAGGTCCGGTTCGACACAGTTGAGCATCAACTTGGCTCGCCGGAACATCTCGAAGCTTCCGTCGGGCCCTACTTCACCCCAGGTGAGGTAGACGAATCTGTCACCTGTTTTGCCCTGGACCTCGGGACCTCGGAAGTCGACCGAACCGTTGCGGTCGACCACGTCGACAGAAATGTCCCATCGCGCCCGATCAGCATCGGCGCGTACGAGCGAAACGGGTTCGCGGCGCTGCTGGACACCGACATGGACGTTGTTCATCGGTGTACCGTCTGCATGGCAGAACGTGCGCCCCGGCAGATTCGTGCCCACCATCGAAACCCGCATGGAGACATGTTCGCACGGAGCCGATCGGCGCATCCGCGTCCCGGCGGTTGGTGTCACCCCCCGACCATGTCAGCGACGGAAGTTATGTGGCATCGCCGGTGCGAGCGGAGACAGTCGTGCCGATGCCGCGCTTGCACCGTGAGATGATGCAGCCGATGAGAGCGGCATCGACCTTCATTGCGGTACTCGCCGCGGCTGCACTGCCGGTTGTCGTCACGGCGTGTGCCGGCAACGGCGTCGATGCGCTCGCCATGATCGAAACCGAGCCAGGAATCCTCGAGCTGACAACAACATGCGCAGATGGTCTGTCGGCCGACGTCGAGGAAGCGGTCGATGAGGTGCGCATCACGGACCTCCAGGGGGACGCCATCGATGGCGACTGCAATGGACTGCTCAGAATCGAGCTGACCGCACCACTTCAGGACCGACAAGTCGTCGTCGGCGGCGAGCGCTGGGTCGACTTGCCGGCGACATGTCCGTGGGGAGTGATCGGGCCGCCGGACCTCGGCGAGCGTCTGGAGTCGTGCGCATCGGAGTGAGCGCGAAGCCAGGCAGAACGTCGGTCGACGAGACCCCGCCTCGGACGCCAAGCCAGCAGACGGTGCCATGACGAGCCTCTCGTCAAGCGCCCTCCACCCGGCGGTCTGGGGCACTCGCACCCGTCATCACCACCGCGCGTTCTGGGACACACGCGCTCCGGATCGTGCCGTTTCGGACGTGGCGACAGAACATTCTGTTTCGACGTGAGGTAGTGGACCGAGTTGGCCGCGTCAGGCTTGGGCCGACTCTCCCAGGGACATCACGATGAGCAGTCCGCTCGCGCAGTGGATCACGGCCTTGCCGGATGCTGGAGATGACGGAGCGTCTTCTGTTTCGCGTTCGAACGTGAACCCGACGTGGTACGTGCCATCGCGCGAAAACTGCGAACTGATGTCGTCGAGAGAGATCTGTCGCTGCTTGGAGTGTTCATCCGCGATGTAGGGCTCCAGGGAGTCGCGGTCGTATGGGCTCCACGCTTGGGCCGACGAGACGCGATCTGGCGGGTTCGAGAACCATTCGAACGCGGGCTCCTCGGCGAAGAAGGCTGCAGCCTCGGACGCTTCTCCCTCCGAATAGTGTTCGAAGAATCCTGAGATCGTTTGCTCAGGATCTACACCGTCGCACCGAAGCGACTCATGGATGCTGTCTGGGGCAATCGTACTGTCTGGGGCAATCGTACTGTCTGGGGCAATCGTGCTGGCGAGGGCAATCGTGCTGGCGGGGGCAGTCGTGCTGGTCGGGGCGATTGTGCTGGCCGAGGAAGCAGTCGACTCCCCAGCCGGCCCATCGGTGCAGGACGCAACGAGCACGACGCTGGTACAGACGGCCAGCCACGTCGATGGTGCTGGACGGTGCGTCGTTGCGGCTGATCGAGAGGTCATCAAGTCACGTCACAACCTTGCATCCCCGTCCGACACCGCCCAGAACCGTCCCGTTCCATCAACCAGCGTCCTTCCAACCGACGATAGTCGCCGGCCGGAACACGCACCGGCCGCAGAGCCGGCGGTCCGGGGCAGCCTTGCTTCCCCGTTCTCGTCGCGCGGCCTGGGGCACTTGCCGATCGCCAAGCGGGGTGTAGCCGGGAGTGGCGGAGATTCTGTCCGATCCGCGACGGCTGGCGGTCAAGCCAGTTCACGTGTCGCCGAACCGTGCAGCGGTTCTCGATGGTTGTTGGGTTGATCGTCGAGCAGCGTGGGGCTGGTTCTGCCGAGCGTGCTTGGGAACGGCGGTCGGGGTGGTGGTGTCGGACGGGAGTGGAGACTGTTCGTCGTTCTTGCCTGCTGTCGTACCGTGTCTGAGGTGATGTCGTGCTCGTGTTCGAGGTCGTCTGCCCGCGAGCCGTTCGGGGTGTCGGATGACTGATGATGCTTCCGATGGGCACATCGAGATCGAGTTGGTCGATCGCACACTCGAGTCCTCCGGTCGTTCGTCTCGTGACCTTGCTGCGACGTCGACCACCGTCGATGACGATGCTGAAGGCGCACCGATCGGGAGGGTGTGGCGTCGTACTGCCGCTATCGCGATAGCAGCCGGAGTCGTCGGCGTGCTCGTGGGTTGGGTGATCTGGGCGAGCGGTGACGGCGATTCGTCCTCGCCGGCGACAACCGTGTTTGCTTCCGATTCGAGTTCCATGACGGTTGCAGCGCCGGAGGCGGCACCGGTGTCGCCGGCACCGACAACGACCGAGGCAACGTATGTCCAACAGGCGCTCACGGTTGGCGAGGTCGAGGTGAGTTCGACGGTTGCGGGGCTGCCGTATGAGGTCGTTGTTCTCTCCTCTGAAGGCGAGTTGCGGAGGATGGATCTCACCACTGGTCGCTGGGTCCAATCCGAACCAGTCGGCGGCGAGCATGTTGTTGCCGGCAACGGGTGGATCCTCGTCGGGAACGGCCGGGACGCCGACTTGTACCGAGGCGGCAGCGTTCAGGCCTCGATCGATGTCGATCTGTCACGGGCCTGGCTCGACCCGGCCGGGGACACTCTGTGGGTGGGCGACGAGGAGTTGGGACAGGGACGAGCCGGAACGGTCGCCGAGCTGCGCCCAGATGGCACGGCGACGGGTCGGACGATCGAGCTGCCGGCCATGCCGTCCGCGATCGATCACACGGGAGCGTTCGTCGTCAATACAGCGGCCGGCTCGCAGCTCGTCGGCCTCGACGGGGCGACCGAACTCTCGGAGGATCCCGTGGTCGCGCTCGGACCGACTGCTGTCATCTCGGTCGGTTGCGACAACGGCGCCTGCGGCTACTCCGTGATCGACCGAACCGATGGACAACAACGCCGCCTCGACCTCGACCAGGACTTCGACGTGGCCCCCGTCGACCTCGGCGCCTTTTTGTGGGGCGAAGTCTCGCCCGACGGACGGTGGGCAATCATGACGATCACCTACAACGAGACGAATGAGTCCGGCGAGCGCTCCACATGGGCGCAACCCGCGGCGATTGAGCTGGAAACCGGCAGGACCGTCGTCCTGGCGAGCGAGTCGAGCCCGCACGTGGCGCACCCACATTGGACAGCTGACTCACGCTTCGCGTTCTTGCCGCTCGACCCGACGCAGGAGAGCGCATCCCCCGGCGATGTCGCCGTGTTCGATACCGACACAGAACAACTCGTCCCACTTGCCAACACCGCTCCAACGAGCGGGAACATCATCGAACTGAACGTTCGACCAATTGGCTGGGCAGACAGCGAAGCGCCCGCGCCGGTTGTGACAACAGATGACGTCGACGAGGACCCATCGCTTCCGCCGCCGGAATCTTCGACTGTCGAGACTGGCACCGTTCCAGCGATGGTTGCCGTGGAGGAGTTCATGGTCGATGATCGACTCGCGGGCCTTCCGTTCGAGATTGCAGCAGTGCGAAGTGACGGGACGTTGGTGCGCCTCAACTTCGTCACCGGTGAGCGGAGGTTCGCTTTCGCTTCGGTGGCCCTTGATGGTGTCGTTGCACATCGAGGCGGGGTACTGCAGCTCGGCGGCGCCGATTCGGTCTTTCACTCCGACAGCGGTGGCGTGCACCGGGCGCAGCTGAGCGACGAGACCTCGGTGTTCCATGCGCCCGGGTCGGGGATCGTGTGGGCGTTCGACGATGCGCTCCTCGCAGGACTGCCCGGCGAGATGACGATGCTCGACACGACCGGCAACCTCACCCACCGCACCGTCGAGGTGCCCGGTCCGCCGATCGCGGTCGACCGGGCGGACAACTGGGTCGTGACCGTTGCCGGCAATACGTACACGGTGACCGCCGACGGCGCAACCGATCTGCTCACATCCGGTTCGCTGGTGGCACTCGGCGAAACGGTCGCGATTGCCAAGGAGTGCGACGAAGCCGACGTATGCGGGTACGTGAGGATCGACCGGGATACCGGGGAACGCGGACCATCGTTGGTTCCGTCGTCGGTTGCGTTGCGGCTCGCCACACGCGGCGAATCGATCTCCCCGGACGGCCGGTTCGCGATCACCATGGCCAGCTACCGTGAGCCCACCAGGAACGGCGACGCGGTGTTCGATGCCGCCACTCTTGTCGATCTCGATCAGGGCACCGCAGAACGTCTCACACTGGCGCTCGACAACCCGGTCCTCGACGTGTACTGGACACCGGACAGCAGCTTCGCCTTCTTCGAGACGTACGGCGTGATCGTTGCGTTCGATACCGCTTCACAAGAGATAATCGACGTCACGCAGCGACCGACACCACTCCCCGGCGAGAATCGCTTCGTCGGGTTCGACGTGCGCAGTGCCGACCTCGTGTTCTGAAGACTTCGTCGACCGCCGTGACACGCAACTGGTGGCTCCTCGGGAACGGACCAATCCTGACGTCGCACCTTCACGGAATGAACGAGCCGACGATCGGGTCACGAACCTCGAAGTCCCGACGGCGACCGAACGCGTCATTCGGCCGAAGAAGGTAGTGGTGCGTGTTGGCCCGTCTCGTCGCTCGATCGACCGGTGTCTCTGGCAACGGGCCAGATGCTGTCCTGAATCGCCATGAGCTGCTTGGCGTCCGCCTGACAGCTGGTACAGACGACTATGTCGCGTGCCGGGCTCCACGAACCAGGCCTGCCCACCTTGTTGCAAACGGCGCACGCGACCGGAGTTCCAGACACGCCCGCATCCTCGCGCGTCGGCGTCCTCGACCCGGCGTTCCGGGGCACTCCGTTCGTGGATGTCTGCCGTACCTTCTGGGATGCCCGAGCGAACCACGATCAGGGCTCGAGCCGCTCCACGGTGGCGACGCGGTCGATTGCTCGATCGAACGATGCAACCCGGCCGACGCCGGTACTCTCGGCGCACGCCACCAGGTAGGCCTCGGCGAAGTCGAGACGGTCGATCTCGTAGACCTCGACGGCACGGAGCAACAGCGCCGGGTCGACGGTGATGACCGAACGCATCGTGATGAGCGAGCGCATCGCGGCGGCGACCTGTTCGCGGGGTGCGTCGTAGAACGACTCGAGCACGTACACGGTTTCCGCCACGATCAGGTCGGCCAGAAACAGGTGCGTCGAATCGGCGAGAAACGCCGTGGCGCGCGCCGCCATCTCCGGGGGGTCGGCTGTGAGGTGACGGACGAGGATGTTGGTGTCGACGAACGCCGTCACCGGCGCGCCGTTGCTCGGTCGGCGTGGGTCTTCCGAATCACGTCGTCCCACGCGGCATTCCGCTTGGCGGCGGGAACGGCAATGCTGCCCGCGAGCGACAGAAAGTCCGGAGTGCGTGCGAGCACGGCTCGGTGTCCTTCGACGCGGAAGATGACGTCGTCGCCTTCGTCGAGGCCGAGCGCGTCACGAACGCTCTTCGGAACGGTCAACTGCCCTTTCGAACTGATCTTCGCGGTGATCTCCAACTGGTCCTCCTTACCTGGGGTCAAATGTAAGGATATCGGGCAGCGCCACGCGCACCGCGCCCTCGATCCGGCGTTGGGTGATGGTCGCTGTTGCGATTGGGGGACGCACGATATGGGACACCTCGCCGCCCGCGTACGTGCCGTTCACGAGCACGTGCGGCCCCAGCCTGCGGTGGGGAATATGCTCGGGTTCGTGTTGGCGATCGCCAGTGCGACTCGACCCAGGAGGCCCTTGATGGACACCACTCACTTCAGTTCCGACACCCTTGCTGTGACGATTTCTGCCAAGGACTGAACGACATCGGCTCGCAGCCGGGGCAATCACTTTCCTGAATCAAAGGAGTGACAATGCCTCACGGCAACATCACCTACTCGTGGCGTGAATCCTTCACGAACCACGAGATCCATCAACTTCACGCAGCCGCATTCGAAACCCCACTCTTTGACGAGTCCGAGTGGGACTGGGTAGAACAAACCGAACGACACAGCCTCGGCTGGGTCGTTGCCCGAGACGGTGACCGGTTCATCGGTTTCGTCAACGTGCTCTGGGACGGGCTTGTCCATGCGTTCATCGAGGACGTCATGGTCGATGCCGACTACCGCCACCACGGCGTCGGCGTCGCCCTTGTCCATGCAGCGCGCGACGGCAGCACCTCTGCAGGCTGCGAGTTCCTCCACGTCGGCTTCGACGAGGATCTAGCGTCGTTCTACATCGACGCATGTGGGTTCCAGCCCACGCTCGGCGGCTTGATGGAACTGACGTAACCGACCGGGGTCGAGCGACGAGCATCCAAGCTCATCGCTCGACCCCGATCAGAACGTTCGCAAGGACAGCTTCAGGACCCGCACATAGCCGGCATTCTGGTCACGGCCGACCGTCACATAACGCGCAGCCGATCATCCGTGTAGCCGCATCCCAGAAGTGCCGATGATGGGCACCCGATATCGCCCCGCGTAATCCCGTTCCGGACGGAGACGGCCGCGCCACACTGCGGTCCTTATGCCGGTGATGTTGTCAAGTGGGTCTGGTAGAGCTGGTCGACTTTGTCGGCGGCGGCGAAGTATTCGTCGGCGACGGTGCGGTCTGCGATGCGGGCGTAGACGAGGGTCATGCGCATCGATCGGTGCCCCAACATCGCGGACACAGCTTCGAGGCTCATGCCGTTGTTGATCGACTGCGTCGCGAGCGTGTGACGCAATTGGTGGGGATGGACGTGGCCGATCCCGGCGATCCGGGCGCAGGCTTTCACGACGCGACGAACGACGTCGACGGACAGTGGCCTGCCCTTGTTCGAGATGAGCTGGCCGGTGTCGTTCGGGCCGTTCCAGGCCAGCCAGTCCCGGTGCAACTCGATCAGCGAGGGATGCAGCGGGACGTAGCGATCGGTGTGGAGTTTGCCGACCGGCACCCGCAGCCAGTTCGTCTCGTTCATCTTCACGATGGCGTCGTCGGTGAGCTCACAGAACTCGGTGACGCGCAGTCCGGTGCGGGCCAGCATCTCGACGATGAGTCGTCGTTGTGGATCAAGTCGGACTGCGGCGGCCATGAACTTGGCGGCCTGGTCGTCGTCGAGGAACTTCGGAAGCGGCTCGTCCATCTTGGGAAGGTCGGTCCACATGATCGGGTTCCTCGTCGGTGTGTCGGGATGGTCCCATTCGATGAGCCGCTCGATGACAACGCGCAGCATCGACAACCGAAGATTGATCGTCGACTTCTTGAGCGGCTGGCCGTGCTGGTTCTCACGGGTGGCGAGCCAGAGCTTGTAGTGCTCGATGTGTCGACGGTTGACCTGTCGCAGCGACACGACGGCGGGGTCGTGGTCGATGATCCAGCTGGCGAACAATCGCAAGGCGACATCGACCGAGTTGATCGTGCCCGGTCGAGCGGTCACCGAAATCTGATCCATGTAGCTGCGGGCAGTCGCAGCGAGGACCGGAGCGTGTGCGCCGATGCGTGCCCAGCGCTCGTCGACGGGCTCGTGTTCGATCGCGAGCATGGTCATGACGCCACGACCTGGCGGCCGAGTGCAGCCTGGGCATCAACGGCTTGAGCTGCACGTATGTACTCGCCGGCGAGCCAATCGTTGGCGAGGTGCAGGTAGATCTGCGTTGCTGAGATCGAGCGGTGACCGGCTTGGGCTTGGAGTGCTTCGAGTGCCATGCCGGCCTCGCGGAGCCGGGTGAAACAGGTGTGGCGCAGCTCGTGACACGTCGCATGCTCGAGCCCGGCACGCGTGCGCGCACCCAACATGATCTCATCGAGCCCCTTCGCCGTGAGCGGGCGGCCACGGTTGGGTCCTTTCAACACGACGAACACGAACGGCGTCTCCGCGTCCGCCGGTCGCTCGTTGTCCAGATAGCGGCGGAGCGTGTCGAAGAAGCGCGGCGAGATCGGCACGATGCGTTGATGGCCGCCCTTGCCGTCAGCGATGAACAAGCGGCGTTCACCCCAACGAATGTCCTGGAGTCGCAGGCCGAGCACTTCGCAACGCCGCAGACCGGCGAGCAGCATCGCGTCGATCATCGCCCGATCCCGCTCCTTCCGGAGCGCTCCGACCAACTTGTTCACGTCGTCGTGATCGAGGATCTGTGGCAGGTGTCGGATCGGTCGGACCAGTGGGATCACACGTCGGTCGCGGGTCACGGGGGCACGCACTGGCATGCCGCGCTGCACCGGGTTGTGGTCGAGTTCTCCGAGTGCGACGAGGTGCGCATAGAACCCCGCGAGCGTCGACAGGCGACGTCGGATCGTCGACAACGCCAACCCGTCGGACTGGTCCATCGGGACCACCGTCGCATGGGCCGAACCGGTCCGCTGCACGCGGATGAACTCGAGCACGTGACGGCGTCGGACGTCGAGCGGGTCGACGTCGATGACGGTGAAGAACACCTTCAAGTCGTAGACAACCGCCAACGTCGAGTTCGGTCGAAGCCGCGCATGCACCGACTCGAGATAGTCGTCGACGAGCCGGTGGCCGAGGGTCGGGGCGACGCGCGAACCCGGGTCAGGAAGCGTCAGCTTCGGAAACGAAATGGGCTTCATGTGATCCTCCGATCACGCCCGCTGCACCATCGTCACCGACGGAACAAGCAGGCGGGTGGATCACCGACATATCTACCCAAGCCGAGTGCCCGATAATCCCAACTCCGCGTAGCAGTGAACGATGCTAGAAACGGCCGATGATCATCGTCGCAGGCTTTCTCCGGGTCGATCCCGATCAACGCACGAGCTATCTCGAAGATTGCGAGGGAGTCATTCGGGCGGGTCGTGCCGCGGCCGGCTGCATTGACTTCCATCTGTCCGCTGACCCCCTCGAGTCAGACCGAATCAACATCTTCGAGCGATGGGATTCAGCTGAGTCCGTCGAGACGTTCCGTGGATCGGGGCCGAGCGAGGACCAACAGGCGACCATTACCGAGGCGAACGTTCTACAGCACGAGATCGCCAGCACCATCTCGTTGACCTGACGTCGGGCAACCCTGGCGCACACTTCGCCACGCAGAATCACCAGGGAATAGCCGATCGCGTGACCGGCTTCGGCCCAATCGTGGCGCGAGATAATGCTGGTCGTCTATCCGGAGGGTCTCAGCTCACGCGCTCACTCCACCGTTCTTGCCTCACCATTCTCCGGCGTAGTGATGCCGAAGCGAGGCGGCGCTCGCAGGCGGAGTAGGACGGCCGCACCCGCTGCGACCGACCCTGACACGATCGCGAAGGTCAATCTGGTCGACGCACTCCAAGTCTCGTTCGCGAACACCGGCACCGCGAACCGCAGCCAAACTATTGCAGCGAGCAACCCGATCCATGACAAGAGGCCTGTCCGGTTGAAAGAAGCCAAGAAGAGCACGATCACGACGAGTACCGAAAAGTACCCAACAATTTTGACAATGCTGTCCAACGTCGAAACCCCAAAGGCCATCGTAACGAGCCATCGTCGCGATCAAGCTACGCCGAAGGCCGGACTTGATCGTTGGAAGCGGCACACTTCGCCACGCTGAATCCTGGCGCTAACCGACGACGACGCGCCGCACTGCGGCCCAAGCAGCGCACCCGGCAATCCCGCGGCGGAGCCGCCGATTCGTTCCGAGAGCGTAGGCGCAGATGGGACTGTCAGATCCGCGGTGTAACTGGTCTGGCCTGAAACGCTGAGCGACCCGCTCGGCGAGAAGGACAGGCAACGATGACAGACCATGATGTGGCGGTGGCGACACCGTCGGACGACACGAATGAGCAGCGGCCGGATCGGTCGCTCGCGGAGCAGCTCGTCGACCAGGCCAAAGCCGACGGGCGCAGCCTCGTCGGGCCGGGAGGCTTGCTCGCGGATCTGACCAAGCAGGTCCTCGAGACCGGGTTGGAGGTCGAGATGGACGACCATGTCGGCTATCCGAAACACGCCGTCGAGGGCCGCAATCACGGCAACAGCCGCAACGGGACGCGTTCCAAGACGGTGATCACCGAGATCGGTCCGATCGAAGTTGACGTGCCCAGGGATCGTGACGGCACGTTCGAGCCGTTGACGGTGCGCAAGGGTCAGCGCCGGCTCGACGGGGTCGACTCGATGGTGATCTCGTTGACTGCGAAGGGGCTCACGACCGGTGAGATCGAAGCCCACCTGGCCGAGGTGTACTCGACGAACATCAGCCGTGAGACGATCTCGAAGATCACCGACCGGGTGCTGGGCGAGCTCGCCGACTGGCAGAACCGGCCCCTCGACCGGGTGTATCCGGTGGTGTTCATCGACGCGATCGTGGTGAAGATCCGCGACGGCCAAGTCGCCAACCGGCCCGTGTATGCAGCGATCGGTGTGACCGTGGATGGTCAACGCGACATCCTCGGGTTGTGGGTCGGCACCGGCGGCGAAGGCGCCAAGTACTGGCTCCAGGTCCTCACCGAGATCAAGAACCGTGGCGTCGACGACGTGTGCATCGTCGTCTGCGACGGGTTGAAGGGTTTGCCGGAGTCGATCGAAGCGACCTGGCCGTTGGCGATCGTGCAGACCTGTGTGCTGCACCTGCTGCGCAACACGTTCCGGCTCGCCAGCCGCAGAGACTGGGACAAGATGGCCCGCGACCTGCGACCCGTGTACACCGCCGTCAACGAAGCCGACGCAGCAGCACGCCTCGACGAGTTCCACACCATCTGGGGCAACCGCTACCCGGCCATCAAGACGCTCTGGGCGAACGCATGGGCCGAGTTCGTGCCGTTCTTGGACTACTCACCCGAGATCCGCCGAGTGATCTACTCGACCAACGCGATCGAGTCGCTCAACGCCAGGTTCCGGCGGGCGACCAGGGCGCGTGGGCACTTCCCCAACGAGCAGGCCGCCATGAAATGCCTCTACCTCGTGGTCCGTTCGCTCGACCCGAAAGGCACCGGCCAAGAGCGATGGATGAACCGCTGGAAGCCCGCCCTCAACGCCTTCGCGATCACCTTCGAAGGCCGCCTCTTCTGAGGCTCTACGATCCCCAACAACAATGACCAGCCAGATCAGTTACACCAACGATCTGACAGTCCCGTCCACGCAGAAGTACTCCGACGCTGCACCACTGGGTGTGGAGCAGGTGATGGATGTCGGCGTAGGACCGGCCCAACCTCATGCTCGGCATCGGGAGCAGCGGCTCCAAGTCGGTGATCTCGGTCAGGCTCTCCAGGTACTCGACCTCGATGCGCTCGTTCACAGTGCCTCCTCATCGCGAGGGACTCTCCCTCCTACTGCTGAGGTGTCGAACTCCTGCTTCCCACAGGGGCGAGGATCAGTTGCACTTGCAACGACCATCCATAGCCGAGGACGGCTCTAAGGCGAGGACGTTATTCATCGTCGAAGCGCAGGTCGTACCGGCGGTAGCGGTCAGGCCGCTCTCGCCATCCGTTGACGCTCGTGACGTAGCGCACCGTCCCGTCGGACCGGAGGCTCGCAACGCCACCGGCGGTGAGATGTCCAATTGTTGGGGGCAGACGGTTGACGGTTCTGACGGTTGTGGTGCCATCGTCCAAGGTCGCCTCCACTACCACGTCGGTATCGGTTCCGTTGATGTTGAGTGATGCGCTCATGACTGACGATCATGATCGGTTCACCCTTATCAAATCCACACCCCCGGTCTCTCGCTCACTCGATTCCTCGCGTGCGGCGTGGGGAATGCGACTGTTGCGCAGGCGGGGCACGACCCGTCATCGCTCCTTTCGCCCTTTGCGGGTTACTAGCAAATTCGAGACGTGCCCCTCGGCACCTATATGAGGCAGCCGTGCCGTCAGTCTGTCACCTGTCATCGGATGGTTCGCATCCAGCAGCCGAGGCTCTACTGTGACGACCGGGGAGGTTGTCCCTGGAGCGATGGTGTAGGCGTCCGCCGTTGAGGTGAGGCCCCTTTGGGAGTCGTGGGTCTTCCACAACTCACCGACTCCAACAAGGAGGGACTCGTGACCCACGCTAGGACCCAGCACCCGAACGCGAGGCTGACACCGCGCCATCGCGGCACCATGGTCAGCTGCGTCGTCGATCGAGGCTGGACGATCGAGATGACCGCCGAGCGGTTCTCCAGGTCGATTCCAAGACCGGGCTGCCGGCGTCGACGGTACAGAACACCTTGAACGCCGCCGGGGTGGGTCGGCTTGACCGTGGGGATCGGTCGATCGAGCCTGTCGTGCGATTTCAGCGTGACCGCCCGGGCGAGCTGTTCCACGTCGACGTCAAGAAGATCGGTGGGATCCCCGACGGCGGCGGATGGCGGATCAACGGACGCGGTCCCGGTCCTACCGGCGGCCATGCCGGCGTCCCCGCCGCTACATCCACTCAGCCATCGACGAGCGCACCCGACGCGTGTACTCCGAGATACAACACGACGAGACCGCCGACACCGCACGCGAGTTCTGGCAGCGTGCCGCCACGTGGTTCTCCGAACACGGGATCCGCTGCGAACGAGTCATCACCGACAACGGCACCTGCTACAAGAAGCGCTGGGCTGACGCACGCGCCGCCACTGGCACCACCGTCAAGAAGACCCGACCCTACCGACCCAGACCAACGGCAAGATCGAACGCTTCCACCGGATCCTGCTCGAGGAATGGGCCTACATCCGACCCTGGCACTCCGACCAGGAGCGTCACGTCGCCTACGACGGCTTCGAGCACTTCTACAATCACCACCGCGCCTACGGCGCCCTCGGCTGGTCAACCGCAGCCGCCACCCTCACCAACTTCGAGGACAACCTCCCCGGCGAACACAACTAGTTCAGCGCACGCTGTAGGGGTGAAGTATTCGCGAGCGTTCCTCATCCCCGCTGTGGCTGCCGCCTGGCTGCTCCTCGCAGCGAGCAGAATTGACACTCCACGTTGGTTCTACGCTGATCGTGTCGGCTCCGCCGGTGAATGGTTCTCGGGAATCATTGGTGCGCTCGTGCTGGTCTGGGCCTTGTGGGAACCGGCGAGGACCAGAGCTGCGATAACAGAACGCGACGCTCGGCGGCGCGACGCCGAGGCGGCAGAGCAGTCGATCCGCGCAATCTACGAGTCGCGTATACGACACCAAGAGGACCTACCCGATGACCTTGGGCGAGCGTGCAGGCGGCTCTATGACGAGCTTGAGATTCAGCGCGAGATCGTCACCGATCCAGCAGCATCGCGACGGATGAGAGCGTTCATGGTCTTTCTCGCGTACACCTGGGACGATACGAAGCGGTCACGGGAGGGTGTCGACGAAACCCTTTTGCACGACGAAGTGCGTCTGGTGTCCGACGCTTGCAAGGCGCAGCTATTTCACGTTTGGAAACATGAACCGACACGACCTTGGGCTTGGCCAGATGGTGAACGAACCGGTGACGGAGACCCGGTTGAGCAGTGGATCAGAGACAACTGCGCATCTACTCAATGATCATCGTCAGATGACGTGTGAACCGCCACGGACTATCCCCAGCGTCGGCAAGGGGTAGGTGCGAATCAGGTGCTCGAGCCGGACGGATAGTTCTCGATAGAACGAGTCGCATCCGGTCGTTCGCGGCGACTATTGCGCCCGTCGGGCGCTTCGAAGACCCCGGCGTCGACCCGCTACGTTCGATGAGGTCATGCAGCAGGTTTCTCTGGAAGCGCTTCTTCCCGTGGACTGCGGGGAAGTCACCGGGGCAATACTGCATGGCACGCTTGACGACCGCCCGCTGGATCACCGCTGTGGATCGCGCCCGAGGCGCCGGCGGCTCGGAACGCGCTTCAGAGGTCCCGAAAAGGTCCCGGGATTCGCCGACGCGGACCGAACTTGGCCGCACTGCACGGACGGGACGGACCGCGGGCCCGCATGGAACGGGGACATCCGGACGGAACGGGATTGAACGGACGGTTTGCGTCGGTCTTAAACGCCTCTTGGAGCGGCGGGCCGTCGCCGCATCCCTGTTCGACTGTTGCTCACCCCGGTCCGAGCATGTAGCGAGTCCCACCCACCCAAACAGCGCCCGCGGCCATCCTTGCGCGATGTCAGCCGAGAACGTCCTCCATGAGGCGTGCGCCATCGATTGTCGGCACGACCGCGTGCCGGTAGACGAGCGCTGTCATCCGGGTGCCGTCGTGACCGAGCACGTCGGCGACCCGCTCGAGTGGCAGGCCCGCTGCGCTCATGATTGATGCTGCGCTATGCCTCAGCTCGTGCGGATGCCAGACACCGAGCCCAGCGGACGTCGTCAGCTTTGCGAACGAGCGGCGAAGGTTCGACGGGTCGATGGGGGAGCCGACATTCGTCGTGAAAACGAGGTCGTCCTCGTTCAGCCAATCGGGACTGGCAATGACCTTCTCCTTGGTCTGTCGCTGTTGGTGCGCCTTGAGTGCGACGATCACTGCAGGAGGAGCATCGAGTGACCGTCGGGATTTCGATGTCTTCAGTTGCTCGTCCACATGGAGTGTCCCCGCGACGCCGAACTTGAGCGAGCGGCGCACATGCACGACGCCGGCTCTCAGGTCGACATCGACCCATGACAGGCCGGTGGCTTCGCCGGGTCGAAGACCCAACATCAACATGACGAGCCACAAAGCGTGCAGGCGATCGCCTTCGGCTTCCTGAACGAGCTTCTTGGCCTGATCCACGGTGAGTGCCCGACCAGGTGGAGTTCGTCTGGCCTCGGCCGGTAGCTCCACGATGCGTGCGACGTTCGTACCGACGAGACCTCGTCTCATCGACCAGTCGAGAGCCTGGCCGAGCACACTGCGGACCTTCACCAATGACGCGCGACTCATTCCTTCGGACGCTCGTGTCGCGAATGCGGCTTCAACTGCGTCGGCACTCAGCTTGCGAACCCGTCGCGACCCGAGGTCAGCTGAAAGAACTCCGAGCGCCCATCGATAGGTTTCGGCTGTGCGAGGAGCGACGTCGCGACCTGCCAGCGCCTTCGCTTCCCATCGGTCCAGGAGATCGCCGAGGGTGAGATTGCCGTCGGCGATTCCCAGTCCGGAATCGACTGCCGCAACCATCTTTTTGAGCGCTCGCTTGGCGGCCGCTTCGGTCGGGTGGAATGTGCGACGGTACTTGCCTTCGACACGTACCTGGGCCACCCAGCGACCGTTCAGGTCTTCGCCGAGCGAGCGGGCCCGCTTCGCTCCCTCCTGATAGACGGAGCCTTCGCCATTGCCACGCGTTCGCGGTGCTCTTGCGTCCACTTCAGACCCTTCCGTCGATGGCGTGGCGTAACTCAGTGAGTCACTTGGTGAGTTACGCTCAACGTATCATCACGAACGGCAGCGCACACCGACCAGACAAAAGACCAGGTAAACGTTGTGATCGAGGCACGTCTGCGAACTCTAGCAAACGTCAGAAAGGCGGCGATCATCCATGACACGGATGAGGTCGGGGGTTCGATTCCCTCTACGCCCACCGCAGCAAGAACCTCAGGTCCCCGGGCCTGGGGTTCTTTCGCGTCCGGGGAACGTCGCGGGACGATGTCGGCTCGCAGCATTTCCACGGCGCGTCCGCTCGTGAGGCGGGAGCGATGGTGCAGAACCGGCGTGTCGGAATAAATAAGACTGAACAATGTTAAATAGGGGCGACTCCCAAGAAAGGTCGCCCCATGAAGAACCTCCCCACGTCCGTCCGCCTCAAGCTGCCATTCCTGATCGCCGGCTTCCTCTCGTTCCTCTTCTCCGTGTTCCTGTACTTCGTGCAGGACGAGCAGATGGCCGGCATCTTCGTCGGTCTCTGGGTGCCCTCGATCCACTCGCTGGGCACGCTGCTCCTGACTCCTACCGAGGCCGACTCCAGCGCTCCGGTGCAGCCCGAGGCGGCGTCGGCACGATGAGCGATCTGAACACCATCCTGTTCGCCGTCGGATCCTTCGTCTTCATGCTCACGGTCTACGGAGCGGTGCTCGCCGGCGGAGCGGCGCTCAAGCACAAGCAACTCGACGAGCTCCCGGACGGCACCAACGAGGTCGTCGACCGTGACGGTTTCGAGTACTTCGTCACCGCTCCCGATGCCGCTGACGAGCCGGCGAGCGCGAAGAAGCCGACGCCGTGAAGTGGGTCGGCAAGGTCGCCCAGACGATCGCCGCACTCTGGATCCTCGATGTCTGGTTCCGCCGGTTCGACAAGGACACCGGCTACCGGGGCGGCGGTGCCACCAACATGCGCGAAGAGTTCGAGGAATACGGTTTGTCCGAGAACGTGATGTACGGGGTCGGTGCCGCCAAGGTGAGCCTCGCGCTGGCGATGTTGGCCGGACACGCCGTTCCCCGGCTGGTCCGACCGGCGTCGGCCGGATTGGCCGCATTCATGCTCGGCGCGATCGGGATGCACGTGCGCGTGCACGACCCCGTCGAGCGTGCCATGCCGGCGATCACCGTCTTCACGCTGTCGACCACCGCCGCCGTGCTCGCCGACCGGTAGACCCGAGCGCGTGATCGCAGCGAGTGTTCCGGTGATGACGCGCTGGCGTGCCCGACGATGAGCTGACCGTCGCCACCGTCGCCGCCTTGGCGGATCCCATAGCGAGTCAGTCGAGCTGTGCGACGGCGACAGGCCTGCCCGTCTCGATCGATCGGTAGGTCGCTTCGATGGCGGCGATCGCGATGGCGGCGTCGTCGATCGTGTATCTGAGCGGTTGGCCATGGCGGATTGCACCCACGACGTCGTGCAACATCTCGGAGACCGCCTCGTGCTCTCCTCGCGATCCGGCGTGGATCGCGTCGACCTCGCGGTTGGCTCGATGGAGCGCCACGGCCGGCTTGCTGTCGTCGGCGAGCAGGTGGCCGTGGGACCCGACGATCCTGACCGTGCTGGCACCCGGTCCGGCGGACGGTGCGGCCGGAATGCGACCCACGGTGATCGTCGCAACGACGCCGTGTGTGAAGCGCGCCGAGACGACGGCAACATCCTCGGCGCCGGCTTCGCGGTGAAGTTCGGAGAACGCCGTCGCCGAATAGCCGAACACCTCGAGCGGTTCGCAGCCCGTGAGCACGCGCACCGAGTCGATGCAGTAGCCCATGAAGTTCATGATCTCGCCGCCACCCGACAGCGTGGCATCGATGACGAGTTCTGGCCGCTCCACCGCTGTGGCGAACTGGGCGCCGTCGGAGAGGAACTCGACGTCGACGCTGCGCGCGAACCCGATGTGGCCGGCGTCGATCGTCGCCTTGGCGCGTCGTGTGCTCGCCAGAAGCGTGCGGTTGACGCTGGTGCAGACGAGCTGCCGCTCTCGGCTCATCGCCCGGAGCGCCAGCACGTCGGCGAGCGTCGTCGCGGCCGGTTTGTCGATCAGGACGTGGTGCCCGGCTTCCATCGCGGCGAGCGCGCACGCAGCGTGGCGGGTCGGCTCGCTGCATACGATCACGAGGTCGGCGTCGTCGGGGATCGAGTCGACCACGGGGACACCGCTGCGTTCGGCCACCGCACGGGTGTCGGCGTGGGCCCAATCGGGCGCGTCGTCGGAGTCGTGGACCGCCACCAGTTCGACGTCGGGATGGGCAGCGATCACGTCGGCATAGTTCCTGGCGTGGCGGACGCCGGAGAAGATGACGGTCTGCAACGGTGCGTCGCTCATCGTGCACCCCCGGTCGGGCCGGTCGGTTCGAGATCGACCGGTTGTCCCGTGTCGTAGGAACGTTGGGCGGCGATGGCCCCGGCGAGCGCGATCCGGGAGTGGGCGAGCGGGATCGGGGACTCGATCTCGCCCCGCACGGCGAGGAGCCAGGTGCGGATCTCGGCGGTCATGGCGCCGACGGTCGACGACGGCGTGTCGGCGACGGTCGGGTTGACGAGTTCGGTCTCGTCCGTCGTCGAGTGGCTGAGCGTGCCGAGTGCACCGGCGGCGACGATTCGCCTGACCGGATCGGCCGGGGGTCTGAGGCCGTAGCTCGTCTCGAGTACGGCGAGGGTCCCGCGTCGGCCCCTGATCAAGACGTGGAAGCTGTCGGGGGTGGGCACGTCGGGGCTGTAGGTCTTCCAGCCACGGGTGAACACCGAGGCCGGTTCGTCGTCGAGCAGGCGGAGCGCGAGGTCGATCGAGTGCATCCCATTGTGGATGAGGTGGCCGCCCGACGATGCCTCGTCGAGTTGCCATCCGCGCCAGGCGCGCGGCCACACGTGGGCGACGTACCACGTGATGTGCACCATCGAGACCTCGCCGATCTCGCCGGCGTCGACCGCCGTGATGATCGCGTCCATGCCCGGCTGGAAGCGAACCGTCTGGCCGACCATCACCAGCCGGCCGCTGCGTTCGGCGGCTTCGGCGATGCGATCGAATGCTTCGAGCGTGATCGCCGGTGGCTTCTCGATGAGCACGTCCTTGCCGGCGTCGAGCGCAGCGCAGGCGACCGGGCCGTGGGCGAGGGTGTGACCGCACACGTCGACGGCGTCGACCGCAGGGTCGCCGATCACGTCGGCCACGTCGGTCACGGTGCGGGCGCCTGGTGCGCGAGCCGCCAGCGCCCGGCCACGCTCGGGGTCGCTGGAGACGATGGTGGTCACCCGAGCGAGGTCGCCGAGGGCCAGATATGCGTCGAGGTGCGCCTCGGCGATCGCGCCCGAACCGGCGATGGCGATGTTGAGTGGTTGCACGGCTGGCGTTCTCCCGGTCGGCGGTCGTTCACCGCGCTCGACGAGAGAAGCTACGTTCTGAGCGATTGTCTGTCAAGTTGACATCCGTCGCCGACGGCGACGGGGCTCACTCCGCCGGATACAGGTCGTCGAACCCGGACCACAGGTGCTCGCGGACCGTCGCGACCGCCGCCTCGGCGTCACCCTCCCGGATCACCTCGACCAGATGGCGATGCCCGGCGAGCTGGGCGTTCGGTGAGCCGAACTCGGCGCTGAGGTGGGAGGGCACGAGGCTGACCCAGGTCTCGGCGGACAGCATCTCGAAGTGACGCAGCAGACGAGGGCTTCCCGTCGCACCGACGATCGCGCGGTGGAAGGCGAAGTGGACCTCGAGATAGTCGACCCAGCTCACGTCGTCGGGGAGACGTTCCAACGCTTCGAGGGCCGCTTCGACCTGCTCGATGCCCTCGTGCGTCAGCGTGAGGCGGCGGGCGGCCTCGCCTTCGATCAGCTCACGCAGCTCGAAGATGTCCTTGGCGTCGGTGCGGGTGAGCACCGGCACCCAGTAGCCACGGTTCATCTCGTGGTGCAGGAGACCTTTGCCGTTGAGCTGGGCCAACGCCGCTCGCAGCGACTGCCGACTGACGCCGAGGTCTTGCGACAACTCGACTTCGCGGAGGTTGGCACCCGGTCGGAGATCGCCGTTGAGGATTCTGGTGGACAGCTCTTGCGCGATCGAATCCGTGAGCGATACGCGCTGGATTCGATTGGTGGAACGTCCGCCATTGGTCATCGTCACACCTTCAATATGCCAGACAACCCGGGGTCTCCCCCCGATGGTCGGAGGATTATTGGGTCCGGCGTGCCGGTCACGTCGGTGCTCCGGCGAGGAGTTCTCCCGCATAGGCGAACACCGCGGGGGTGCCGCCGGTGTGCCAGAACACGACCGGGCCGTCGGGGAGATCACCGGTGTGGTGATCGGACACCATCGCCGCAGCTGCCTTCATCGTGTAGATCGGATCGAGCATCAGCCCCTCCGTCCGGGCGAAGAGACGGGTGGCGTGCACGCCGCCCTCGGTCACCTGGCCGTAGGTGCCGGCGAACTCGAACGTGGTCCTGACATCGGCCGGGTCGATCCGGGTCTCGAGCCCGAGCATCTCCGCCGCTTCGTTGGCGAGCCGCGCGACCTCTTCCTCGGCCGTGCGGTCGGCCCACATGCCGTCGGCGTACGGCGACACGCCGATGACCTCGATGTCCGAACCGGCGGCGCGCAGGCCGAGGAGGAGTCCGGCGTGCGTGGTGTCGAGGCTGCAGATGTAGATCCGGGCGGCGTCGATACCGCTCGCTTCGAGCTGGTCCAGGAATTCGAACGCCGCCTCGAGGTACGGCAGCGCGTGCATGGTCTTGTCGTCCTCGCTCGCTTGGAGTGCTCGGTAGACCACCCGTCCCTCGGCCTCGAGCCGGTCTCCGAGGGCGGTCAGCGTGTCGACCTGGAGATCGCGGTCGTCGTCGACGAGTTCCACGTGAGCGCCGTAGAGGTGATCGAGCAGCAGCGAGCCTTGCGGGGCATCGTCGTCGCGGCCCTCCATGCGACGAAGCACGAGGTGGCAGTCGAGGCCGAGCTTGGCGCACGATCCGGCGAGCACCCTGGAGTAGTTCGACTGCGACGCCGAGCCGCCGATCACGGTGTCGCACCCGGCCGCGATCGCCTTGCCGAGCACGTACTCGAGCATGCGGACCTTGTTGCCGCCGAAGGCGAGGCCGGTCATGTCGTCGCGCTTGATGTAGATCGACCGATCGCCCAGACGTCGTCCGAGTCGGGGAGCCGCTTGGAGCGGCGTCGGTGTGACCGCCAACTCGGCGCGAGGGAGCAGGCTGAGTGCGTCGGTCACCTGTTTGCGACGCCGGTCGGCTGCCTTCGCCGTCTCATCGTTCATCGTCACCACTTCGTTGCCTCTCGGGTCGTTCGTCGTTCATGGAGATGTCGTGCCGTGATCGCTCACGGATGCGGCGAGTGTGCGGAGGTCGTCCCAGCATCCGACCTCGATCATGACGTCGCCGGGCTCGCAGGTCGACTCCCACTCGCGCTCCGGGTCGCCCGGGACCTTGACCGGCGTGTCCGGGTCGACCGGCGGCGAGTCACGCAGCGCGCCGATGAGTGTGTCGAGGGCTCTGTTGGTGGGCTCGACCCCGGCCAGATGGGCGGGGTCGATGACGATCACACTGTGGGAAACGTGGCCGGCGAAGCGCTCGGCGCCGGACTTGTGCGCCCGGAGGTCGCCGCCACCGCTCAGCACGGCGGATAACACCTCCACGAGCAGGCCCATGCCGTAGCCCTTGTGGCCGCCGTGTCCGGTGCCGCTGCCGCCGAGCGGAAGCAGGCCACCGGCGTGTCCCGTCAACATGCCGTCGATCAGGTCGGACGGCCGGTTCAGGGGTCGACCGTCGCCGTCGACGGCCCATCCGGTCGGAACGAGTTCGCCGGCCCGGTCGGCGAGCTCGAGCTTGCCCATCGCGACGGTCGACGTCGACATGTCGACGACGATCTCGTCGCGCTCGCTGCGGATCCCGAGCGCGAGCGGGTTCGTGCCCAACTCGGCGCGGGTGCCGCCGGTGGGGATGACGAGCGGACCACCGGACGTGAACGCCATGGCGATCAGTCCGCGGTCGGCCGCGCGTCGGACCCAGTGTCCGGCGTAGCCGAAGTGGTTCGACCCGTGCACGACGCCGATGTGCGAGCCCACCTCGTTCGCCTGGTCGCAGGCGTGATCGACGAGTGCGGCCATGGCGACCTGGCCGAATGCGTGCTTCGCGTTCCAGCAGCTGGCGGCCGGAGCGCCGTGCTCGATCGTCGGCACCGCGGTGGGGTCGATCGACCCGGACGTGAGTCCGTTGAGGTACATCGGCACACGGGCGATGCCGTGCGTGTGGATGCCGCGACGGTCGGCCTGGATCAGGTTGTCGACGACCAGCGCGATGTGGCCGGACGATGCGCCGTGCGGCGCGAAGACGGTGCTCGCCGCGGCCGTGACCTCGTCGATGGGCAGGCGGACGAGATCGGTCACGTCGGCGCAGCCGCGAGGATCGGTGGGCGAGAGATGGACATTGGCAGACAATCATACACATTGAATGGTTGACATCTGCGCCGGACCCTTCCTATCGTGCGTCGGGCCGCGCCACCGACGGAGAGTCCTGCGATGATCACTGTTGACCACCCCTTGATACCGATGCGCGACGGTGCGACGGTGGCAGCGGATGTCGTCATGCCGTCCGGCCGTCCGACACCGACGCTGCTGGTCCGCACACCGTACGGCCGAGCCGGTTCCCGGATGACGAGCGATCCGGTGGGCCTCGCCGTCCGGGGATGGTCGGTGGTCGTGAGCGACGTGCGCGGACGCGGCGGTAGCTCCGGCGAGTTCGACCCGTTCCACCAGGAGACGAGCGACGGCACCGACACCGTCGACTGGATCGCGAAGCAGCCGTGGTGCGACGGCCGGGTGGCCATGGCCGGTGGCTCCTATCGAGGAGCGGTGCAGTGGTCGGCCGCAGCCGGTGGGCATCGGGCGCTCCGAGCCATCGCGCCACTCATGACGACCGCTCGCTTCGGTCCCGGTTGGTCGAGCGAGAACGGCATCGCGCTCGCCGGCTTCCTGCGAGCCTGGGCCCTGCGGTTCGCCATGTCGGCCCCCGGTGCGGACGACGCGGTCGTCGAACGGGCGCGGGAGCTCGGGGATCGTCTGCTCGCAGCGCCGGCGACGCCGGACATCGATCGGGAGATCGGCGAACTGTTCCCCGTGTTCGAGCGATGGATGCAACCCGACGACCAGGCGTACTTCGGTCCGCTCGACCTGCTCGCCGACGGCCGCATCCGGACGCCGGCGCGTCAGACCGGCGGGTGGTACGACATGTTCTGCGAGGGCGGGCTGGACGCGTTCGCGACGCTGAGTTCGTCGCTCGACCCGGCGCGGAGCCCGCAGCGCATGCTCGTCGGTCCGTGGTCCCATATCGGCGCCGCGAGCGCGGTCGTCGGCGACCGCTACTTCGGGCCGGGCGCCGACCCGGAACGTCTGCGGCTCGTCGACCGGGAGATCGAGTGGCTCGGCGCCGCGCTCGCGCCCGGACCTCGCTCGGAGCTCGGCCACCGGCTGAGCGTCTACGTGCTCGGACGGGGCGATTGGATCGACCTTCCGACGTGGCCGCCGCCCGACGCGGAGGTCGAGCGTTGGCAGCTCGGTGCCGACGGCACGATCCTCGTGCCGGGGGAGACGCCGCCGACGCCGGGGGAGCGGGTGGTCGAACACGATCCGGACCGACCGTTGCCGACGCACGGCGGCCGTGGGTTCGGCTTCTGGCCGCGATCCGGGCCACTCGTCGGGTCACTCGAAGCTGCCGGCGACGCCGACCGGCGTCTGATCCGCTACGTGTCGGCACCGGTCGAGCGGCCGGTCACCGTCGTCGGCCGCATCGCCGTCGATCTCGAGTTGGCTCCGGTCACCACCGGCTGTCATGCCGTCGTCCGCGTCGAATGCCTCGCCGTCGATGGTTCGACGATGTTGATCGTCGAACAGGGAACGCAACTCGTGGCCGGCGCTGCGTCAGCCGAGGTGCAACTCGCCGCCGGGTCGACCGCCTGGCACATCGACGTGGGCGAACGGATCGCCGTGTCGGTGTCGATGTCGAGTTGGCCGCGCCTCGCCGTCGCCCCGTCTGCCGGGTCGCTCGTGGTCAGACACGGCGACCCGAACCGGTGTGCGATCCTGCTCCCCACGCTGGAGGTCGGACGATGACGAGTGTGCAGATCGGGGTGAGTGGACTCGGGTCGATCGGCTGTCGTCACGCTCGCCTGCTCGCCGGGATGCCAGGCGTCGAGGTCCACGGTTTCGACAGCCACGGCGTGTCCGACGCGGCGGCGGCCGAACTCGGCGGACTCACCTCGATCGCTCCGAGTCTCGATGCGTTGATCGAGCGGGCGCCGACCGGTTTGATCGTGGCGACACCGGATGCCGTGCACGTCGAACAGGCGGAACTCGCCGTGCGAGCCGGGGTGCCGGTCCTCATCGAGAAGCCACTGTCGAACGACCTCGTGTCGGCGCAGGCGATCACCGATCTGGCAGCGGCGCAGGGCGTGCCCGCCATGGTCGGCTACGTGTTGCGACACCACGGCACGATGCGTCGGTTGCAGCGGGTCATCGCCGGCGGCGACATCGGTGCGCCGGCATCCGTGCACGCCACGCTCAGCGCGTACGAGACGCTCGTGGTCGCCCGCAATCGGTTCGACGACGACGCCACGTATCGGCTCGTGTTCGACTACAGCCACGAGTGGGACTATCTCCAATGGTTGTTCGGCCCGATCGTGCGGTGCGCGGCGACGTCGCGGGTCGCTCCGGGCGTCCGGCCGTCGCAGACCCCGAACGTGGTCGACGTGCTCTTCGACTTCGAGACCGACCTGACGGGGAGCGTCCACCTCGACTACGTCAGCCCCGGGGTTCGACGCTGCCGGGTGATCGGCGAGGAGGGTGTCGTCGAGATGGACATCGCGACCGGGTCGATCGTGATCAAGCCGCATGGCGGTGACGAACAGAGCGAGACCGTCCGAGAAGAACGCGACGTCGCATTCGTCCGTCAACTCGAACACTTCGTCGAGGTCGCGCAGGGTCGAGCGGAGCCGATCGTGTCGTTGCGTGACGGTGTGAACGCGATCGCGGTCGCCGACGCACTCGTCGTGGCCTGTACCGAGCGACGCTGGGTCGACGTCTCATCGGTTCCGGGTCGAGGCGATGCCGAGCCGCAGATTCCACCGACCAGGAGGTCTGAATGAGTGCAGCGAACGCGCAACCGAACATCATCTTGATCGCCACCGACCAGCACCGGTTCGATTGTCTCGGCCTCGCCGGTCACCCGGTGTTGCAGACACCGAACCTCGACTTCCTCGGAGGATCCGGCACGCACTTCAGAAGTGCGTACGTCGAAGCGCCGAGTTGCATTCCCGCCCGCCGGACGCTGATCTCCGGCCAGGCTCCGGCGGCCAACGGCATGGTGGGATTCCAGGAGGGTGTCGCCTGGGACCCGCCCCAGACGATCGCCGGAGAACTGTCGAAGGCCGGCTACCAGTGCGAGATGGTCGGCAAGATGCACCTGTGGCCGCAGCGGAAACGGTACGGCTTCCACCGGATGGCGTTGGCCGACAGCACCCGCGGGCCCAACAACGACTATCTGGACTGGCTGTCCGGAGAGGTACCCACCGATCGTTGGGCGATGGCGCACGGCGTCAGCCCGAACGGTTGGATCGCCCGTCCAACGCATCTCGACGAGACCCAGACACACACCTTCTGGTGCATCAGCCAGGCGATCGAGTTCCTCGAGAAACGTGATCCCGAGATGCCGTACTTCCTGTACATCGGCTTCATCGATCCGCACCCGCCACTGACCCCGCCTGCGTTCTACTACGACCGGTACGCGCGCCAAGAGCTCCCGGGTCCGCTGATCGGCGACTGGGTCGACCCCGAGTTCCGGCCGCGGAAGGGGCAGGACCCCGAAGGGCCGGAGACGCGCGCCGACCTCGCCCTGGACGATGTCGCGATGCACGACTTCCGAGCGGGGTACTACGGCTTGATCAACCACGTCGACGATCAGGTCGGACGGCTGTTGCAGTACCTGCGCGACACGAGGCTGCTCGACGAGTCGTTCCTGCTGTTCACCTCCGATCACGGCGAGATGCTGGGCGACCATCACATGCTGGCCAAGGCAGCGGGGTTCGATGGTTCGGCTCGCATTCCGTTCCTCGCCCGCGCTCCCCGGTCGTTCGATCTGCCGAGCGGCAGGGTCGTCGATGCGCCGGTCGGTCTCCAGGACGTGCTGGCGACCCTCGTCGACGTCGCCGGCGGGGAGGTGCCGCCAGCGGTCACCGGGCGCTCGGTCCTGCCGTTGATGGGCGAACCGTCGGCGGGTGACGCCCCGTGGCGCGACGTGCTCCACGGCGAGCACTCGCCTGCATACTCGGGCGACTACGGGATGCACTTCCTCGTCGACGGGCACACGAAGTACATCTGGCACACGCAGAGTGGCCGGGAGTTCTTCTTCGATCTCGACGGGGCCGGCGAGGCGCACAACCTGGTCGAACACCCCGACCGGAGCGACCAGGTCGCGGCGTTCCGGCGGCGGTTGATCGAGATCCTGACCGACCGGCCCGAGGGGTTCGTCGACCGCGGTGAACTCGTCGCCGGTCGGCCGTATCAGGCGCTCATCGACCCGATCCGACCGGGGGTGTGATCCCGGCGCTCGCCCTGGTCACTCGATCAGGCCGAGTTCGACCAGATCTGCGTGCAGCGTGTCGAGTTCCGGGTCCGTGAGGCTGTGGTACGGGCTTCGGCGCCACCTGCCGTAGATGCCCTCGAGTTCGCACCAGCCGTGAATCGCCGCATCGAAGCCGCCCGTCGCTCGACGCAGGACATCGAACATCGGTCGATCGACCTCGCCGATGATCCGTGCCATCTCGATCGCGTCGGCGTTCGTCGTGGCACCCCAGTAACGCCGAGCGATCTCCGGCCGGAAGGGGGTGAGCGTCGACAGGTAGCCCGACGCACCGTAGGGCCAGAGCTGGGAGTGCAGGGTCTTGCTGCCGCCGGCGATCACCGCCCACGACTCGGACACGGCTGCGGTCATGCGACTCCCGAACTCGCCGCCGAAGTCGTCCTTGATCGCGACGACCCCGTCGACGCTCTCGTGCACGCGCTCGATGATCTCGAGGCTGTCGGCGACGCCGCGAGCCACCATGTAGGTGCTGACCAGCACGACCGGGATCTGCTCGGCGACGGCAGCGTAGTGGCCGACCAGTGTCTCGGCAGTTCCTGAACGGGTCCAGTCGGGCGGCAGCACCATCAGTGCGTCGACGCCGAGGTCGCGGCAGTACGCGGCGAACTCGACCGTCCGTCCGGTCCACCAACTGCGATCGGCAGCGACCAGGGGAACCCGAGCGCCGACGGCGTCGACGACGAGTCGGGTGACGAACTCGACCTCGTCGTCGGTCAGGAGCGAGTACAGGCTGTCGCCGTAGGTGAGCACGAGGGCGGTGGCGTCGTTGGCCACGCAACGGTCGACGTAGCGGGCGAGTCCTCCTGCGTCGATCTCACCGGTGGGGAGGAACGGGACCCGGACGCTGGCGATCGGACCGACGAGTCGTGTGGTCAGTGCATCTTGTGTCATCGTGACCTCCGAGGTCGGCGGCCGTGGAGCCACGGCGCGTCCCCGACCTCGATCGCGCCGATTGCCAGACAATACTACAGCCTGACTAGTTGACAAAGAGTTGGGTTGCTTCCTAAGATCGGCGCACTCCCGACCGAGAAGAACGCGCCGGGAACCGTGCTTCGGCTCGAAGCCCGGTGCGACGACTCCACTCGTTCGCCTGCGGCGGCGAGGGGAATCGGAACTTCTCGGTCGAGCGTGAAGGCCGGCGGTGCAGCGTGCTCCGAGCAGGCGAACTCAACAGTCGAACTTGGAGGTTCGTGATGATGGGAATGAGAAGAGTCGCCGTGGTGGTGGTCGCCGCATTGGCGCTCGCAGCCTGTGGTTCGGGTGACGACGATGCGACCGACGACGTCGACGACACCGTCGAGGACACCGCCTCGGGCGATGACGCCGGTGACGATGGTGACGATGGTGACGACGGTGCGGGTGACGACGGTGCGGGTGACGATGAGCCGTCCGATGATTCGGACGCCGACGACACGACGGACGCCGGGGGCGACGACGGCGGGGACGACGCCGTCGGCGAACGGTCGATCAACATCCAGCTCTACCAGGGTCCGAGCTCGTTCAGCCCGCTGCTCGCGGCCACCGGCCCGAACGGCCTGATGCAGCAGATCCACTGGGACGCGCTGGTCGGACTCGGCGGAGAGACCGACTACGTCGGGCGTCTGGCCGAGAGCTGGGACGTCAGCGACGACGCGACGACCTGGACGTTCAACCTCCGTGACGACGTCCGCTGGAGTGACGGTGAGCAGTTCACCGCCGACGACGTGGTCTTCACGTTCGAGGCGCTGTCGAATCCGGCCACCGGCAGTGGCAACACCGGCAAGTTCAGCAACGTCGCCGGTCACGCCGAATTCGTGGCCGGGGAGGCCGACAACATCAGCGGCTTCACGGCGCCCGATGACTTCACCTTCCAGATCGAACTGCTGGCGCCGAACAGCGCGTACATGGTCGACATGGTCGAGCCGCTGATCCCGATCCTCCCCGAGCACGTGGTGTCGCAACTGCCCGTGGAAGGGCTCGCGGAGAACCAGTTCTTCCGCGAACCGACGGTCGGTATCGGGCCGTACATCTTCTCGCGGTGGCTGAGTGATGACCAGGTCGAGTTCGTCGCGAACCCCGAGTTCCGCGACGAACTCGGACTCGACACGGTCTACACGACGTTCCTGGCGACCGACGTCGCCCAGGCGCAGTTGGAGACCGGCGAGATCGACTACACGCAGGTGTCCGCCGTCGACCTCGAGCGTGTCTCCGGCATCGACGGCGTCACGGTGCACAGCGTCGACGGCCCGAGCATCGCTGCGCTCCACACCGCTTGGGACACCAAGACCGAGCTCGTGCAGCCGCAGGTTCGCCAGGCGATGATGCACGCGATCGACCGTCAGGCGATCGTCGACTCCGTCATCGCCGGCGAGGGCGACGTCATCAACACGATGGCGTTCGGACCGGATTGGGCCGTCCCGGACGGCTTGAACGAGTACCCGTACGATCCGGAGAAGGCCCAGGAACTGCTCGCCGAAGTCGGCTGGGATTCCGACACCGAGGTCACCATCGAGATCGTGCCGGGGCAGACCGATCGTGACCAGGTCGTCACGATCGTTGCCGGACAGCTGCAGGCGGTCGGCATCAACGCCGTCGTCGAGCCGATGGACGGCACGGCGATGGGCAGCGACATCGGCGACCGGAACTTCGATCTCCTCATGTCGATCTACGGTCTGTTCAACGCCGACCCTGCCGCGATGGGCTTCCGCCTGGCGTGTGCGCAGGGCAACGGCGGCGGCAACCTGTCGAACTACTGCAACCCGGAGCTCGACGAACTCCTCGCCGCAGGTGTTGCGACGACCGATCAGGACGAGCGGGCGGCGATCTACGCCGACGCCCAGAAGATCGTGAACGAGGAGTTGCCGGTGATCCTGCTCTACTCGCCGCGGACCATCTCGGCCACCAGCGACCGCCTCGAGGGGTACGTCGCGAGCCCGATCCCCACGCAGGCGTTCTGGAACATCGCCGAGTGGTCGGTCAGCGGCTGACCACGTGAGTGTTCTGCTGAGGTGTCGTGGCGCGGTCGCGCGGTGGTGCCGGCCGTCCACGACACCTCAACGGTCACATTCGGATAGGAACTAGCGATGCTCGCCTTCATCGCCCGGCGCCTGATCATCTCGGTGTTGGTCCTCTTCGGCATCAGCATCCTGCTGTTCGCGATGCTGCGATGGATGCCGGGCGACCCGACCGAGGCGTTGCTCGACCCGATGTCGTTCACCGGTGACCGCGAGGCAGCGCTGGCCGACCTGCGACGCCGGCTCGGCCTCGATCGCTCACTGGTCGTCCAGTACTTCTCGTGGTTGCGCGAGGTGATGCAGGGGAATCTCGGCTATTCGTACGTGGACGGTCGACCCGTGACCGAGATCCTCGGCGATCGGTTGGGCGCAACGGCGCGCCTGATGTCGGCGAGCGTGTTCATCGGGTTGTTGGTCGGCGTCCCGCTCGGGATCGTCGCCGCGATCCGCAAGAACTCGATCATCGACTATGTCTCGAGTGCCGGCAGCTTGCTCATGATCTCGGTGCCGTCGTTCTTCACGGCACTGATCGGCATCTACGTCTTCGGCATCAAGCTCGGCTGGCTGCCGACCTCGGGACAGAACACCCCGGGCGAGACCGGCCTCCTCGACTCGATCGAACATCTGATCCTGCCTGCCTCGATCCTCGGGCTGTCGCTGGCAGGGCCGTACATGCGCTACGTGCGCTCGAGCCTGCTCGAAGTCCTCAGCCAGGACTTTCTCGTGACGGCCCGGTCGAAGGGCCTGTCGCGAATTCGGGTGGTGGGGCGGCACGCGCTGGCGAACGCCCTGATCCCGTTGATCACGGTGATGGCCGTCCAACTGCCGGCGCTGTTCGGCGGCGCCGTCGTGATCGAGCAGATGTTCGCATGGCCGGGGATGGGCCGCATGGCGCTCGATGCGGTCAACGCCCGCAACTATCCGATCATCCTGGGGTTCGTCATGTTCGTGTCGATCCTGGTGCTGCTGTCCAACCTGGCGGCCGACGTCCTGTACGCCGTGGTCGACCCACGGGTTCGGACGGGGCAGGAGGAGTCATGACCACTCACGATCACGGTGCGCCGGGTGACCCCGAGTTCGTGGTCGCCGCCGATCTCGCTCCGGTCGATGCCTCGACCGACGCCGGAACCGACGGCGAACCGGAGCCGGGTGAACTGTCGCCATCCCGGCTGGCCTGGAAGCGATTCCTGGCGAACCGGTTGGCCGTTGCCGGCCTCGTCATCCTCTCGTCGTTGATCATCCTCTGCGTGTTCCTGCCGATGATCATGACGCTCGAACCCAACGCCGTGGACGCGGCGCAGTTCCGCAAGGGGCCTACCGACGGACGACCGCTCGGCAGCGACTCGGCGGGCCGTGACGTGTTCGCGAGGCTGGTGTACGGCGGGAGGGTCTCGCTGCTGGTCGGCCTGAGCGCTGCGTTCTCCGCCACGGTCATCGGCATGGCGCTCGGAGCCGCGGCGGGTTTCTTCGGTGGCGTCGTCGACGGATTCATCAGCCGCGTCACCGACGTCGTGCTCTCGTTCCCGACCGTCGTCATCATCATCATCGTCGCTGCGTTCGCCGGTCCGAGCCTGAAGGTCCTGATCCTGTCGATCGCCCTGTTCGAGTGGCCGACGGCGTGCCGGTTGGTGCGCGGCCTGACGCTGTCGCTTCGTGAGCAGGAATCGGTCGTCGCAGCCCGCGGCCTCGGCGGGAGGTCCCTGCACATTCTGCGCCGACACATCGTGCCGGCGACGATCGCTCCGTTGACCGTGGTCGCAACCCTGCTGGTGGCGCAGGCGATCCTGCTCGAGGCGGCGTTGTCGTTCCTCGGACTCGGCGTCCCGCCGCCGACGGCGAGCTGGGGCAACATGCTCACCGAGTCGCAGTCGTTGTCGATCCTCGAGTCGATGCCATGGCTCTGGATGCCGCCCGGAGCTGCGATCGCCGTCGCGGTGCTCGCGGTCAACTTCGTCGGGGACGGGCTGCGTGAGATGGCGGATCCGAGGCAGCAGCGATGACCACCGAACCACTGCTGCGCATCGACGGGCTGGTCACGGAGTTCCAGACCCACTCCGGGGTGATCACCGCCGTCGCCGGCGCCAGCTACCACGTCGATCGCGGTGAGACCCTCGGGGTGGTGGGCGAATCCGGGTCTGGCAAGAGTGTGACGGTTGCCTCGGTGCTCGGCCTGCTCCCGCCGGCGAGTTCGCGCGTCCGGGCGGGGACCGCCATGTTCGACGGACGCGACCTCCTCGCGATGCCCGAGTCCGAGCTCCGTCGGGTGCGAGGCGCCGACATCGGCCTGATCTTCCAGGATCCGATGACGGCGTTCAATCCGGTGATGACGGTCGGCGCCCAGATCGCCGAATCGCTCCGCGAACACGGCGATCATTCGCGGCGGTCGGCCAAGGCCCGGGTCGCAGAACTCCTGGCCGAGGTCGGGATCCCCGACCCCGCTCGACGTGCCACCCAGTATCCCCATGAGTTCTCCGGTGGCATGCGCCAGCGGGCGATGATCGCGATGGCGATCGCCAACCGACCGTCGCTCATCATCGCCGATGAACCGACGACGGCGCTCGACGTGACGGTCCAGGCGCAGATCCTCGACCTCCTGCGGTCGATCCAGGAAGAACACAACGCGGCGATGATCATGATCACCCATGACTTCGGCGTGATCGCCGAGGTCGCCGAACGTGTGGTCGTCATGTACGCCGGACGTGTGGTCGAGTCGGCCGATGTCGACACGACGTTCCATGCGCCGCGCCATCCGTACACGTCCGGGCTGTTGCACAGCCTGCCCGTGGTCGACCGGCGCGTGGACGACCTGCCGACCATCGGAGGTCAACCACCGAATCCGATGCACGTCCCCGCCGGATGTTCGTTCGCTCCGCGATGCGACCGATCGCGCGGCCGACCCGAGTGCGCCGTCGAACCGAGCCTCGTCGAGGTGGTCGGTGGACATCGGGTGGCGTGCCACTTCCAGGAAGAGGCCGCGTCGATCGAGGTGGAGTCGTGACGTCCGAGACCCCCCTGCTCGAAGTCGTCGACCTGGTGAAACACTTCCCGGTCCGCGGCGGGGTGCTCCGACGTCAGACCGGAACCGTGCACGCGGTGAACGGCGTCTCGTTCGAGATCAACCGCGGCGAGACGCTCGCGCTCGTCGGTGAGTCGGGCAGTGGCAAGTCGACCACCGGTCGCACCCTGATCGGGTTCCAGCCGGCCACCTCGGGGACCGTGCGGTTCGATGGCATCGACCTCGCCTCGATCGGTTCGGCCGAGCGCCGCGCACTCCGCGGTCGGATGCAGTACGTCTTCCAGGACCCGTACGCGTCGCTCAACGCGCGCATGACGGTCGGGGAGATCATCGCCGAGCCGCTGCAGATCCACCGTCGGGGCGACCGGAGCGCTCGGCGGCGGCGGGCTCAGGAGCTCATGGATCTGGTCGGTCTCGACCCCACCATGCATTCGCGCTATCCGCATCAGTTCTCGGGTGGTCAGCGACAGCGGATCGGTGTGGCCAGAGCGCTGGCGCTCGAGCCGGACCTGCTGGTGCTCGACGAACCCGTCTCGGCGCTCGACCTCTCGGTGCAGGCGCAGGTGATCAACCTCCTGACCCGGCTCCAGCGCGAGATGAACCTCGCCTATCTCTTCATCGCTCACGACCTCGCCGCCGTGCGGCAGCTCGCCGACCGGTTGGCGGTGATGTACCTCGGCGAGATCGTCGAATGCGGGGACGCCGACACCGTGTACGACCGTCCCTCGCATCCCTACACGAGGGCGTTGCTGTCGGCGATTCCGCTGCCCGATCCGCGGCTCAGGGACCGTGCCGGGCGGGAGCTGTTGAGCGGCGATCTCCCGTCACCGCTCGAAGTGCCGAGCGGGTGTCCGTTCCGGAGCCGCTGCCCGCTGGCCGAAGCGCGGTGCACCGAGCACCCGGAACTGAAGGTCCGAACTGCCTCGGGAGCGAAGTCGGCGTGTCACTTCGCCGAGGAGATCCCGATCCTCGCCCGATCGGTGCCCGGCGGGCGACGAACCGACCCGGCGGGATGATGGTGTCGAAGCGGCCGAATGTGCTGCTCGTCATGACCGACGAGCACCACGCCCAGGTCAGCGGGTACGCCGGCGACCCGGTCGTCGAGACCGGCTGCCTCGACCGTCTCGCGAGTCGGTCGGTTGCGTTCGATCGTGCGACGTGTGCCGGACCGGTCTGCACCCCGAGTCGGATGTCGATGCTCACCGGGCGCGAACCGCACCGGTGTGCCGGGTGGTCGAACCACTGGGTGATCTTCCCCGAGCGCGTCACCTGGCCGGCGCACTTCGCCGAACACGGCTACCGCACGGCGCTGATCGGCAAGATGCACTTCGGCGGCCGCGATCAGATGCAGGGATTCCAGAGCCGCCCGTACGGCGACCTCCGCCACGGTCTCGGGCACCAGCCCGATCCGCTCAGCATGTTCCCGGGATACGCGCACACCGCCAGCGCCGGTACCACCGAGGTCCCGGTCAGCATGCTGCAGGACGTCGTCGTCAGTCGCGAAACCCGCGAGTTCATCGTCGAGCACGCCGACACGACGCCGGAGCAGCCCTGGTTCGTGTGTGCGTCGTACTCCCGTCCGCACGCCCCGCTCACGACACCGGGCCGGTACCAGCGGCGATACTCCGGTCGGGTTCCCGCCGCAGCCGGTACGTCGGCCGACGGATTGATCGAGCAGTTCGCGCGGAACCGCGTGCACGCCGTGTCCGAGGCACAGTCGCTGCGCGCCCGCGAGGCGTACTACGCCTGCGTCGACTTCGTCGACGACTGCATCGCCGAGCTGATCGAGCCACTCGAGCGCGACGGCCTGCTCGACGACACGATCGTCATCTACACCTCCGATCACGGTGAGATGCTCGGCCTGCACAGCGTGTGGGGCAAACAGCTCTACCACCAGGCATCGGTCGGCGTCCCGCTCCTGATCTCCGGTCCCGGCCTTCCCGCCGGCACCGGGCGCAGCGACCCGATCTCGCTGATCGACCTGTTCCCGACCACCTGTGGACTCGTCGGCCTCCCCATCCCGTCGGATGTCGACGGAACCGACCTGAGCGGCAGTCTGCTCGGCGACGCGAACGCCCCGACTCGGCAGTACACGGCAAGCGCCGCCTACCGGTACGGCATCAGGATCGCGCACGACGCCACCGAGGAGTCGGCCCCGCACGAAGCCTGGCGGTGTGTGCAGGACGGCGAGTGGAAGTACGTCGAGGTCGAGCGCGGGGCGCGGTTGCTCTTCAACTTCGTCGACGACCCGTGCGAGACCGACAACCTGGTCGATCAGCCCGAGCACGGCGAGCGGGTCGAGCGGATGCGTGGCTGGTTGTACGAGTCGTTCGGCTGGGAGGACGTCCACGAGCAGTTGCGAAGCGACCGCGACCGTGTCCCCGATCACCTGTCGGGGCTGCAACCGTCGACGCCGAACCAGTACATGCTGCCCGACGGTCGGACCTTCGATGCCGAAGGTGGCTTGTACGGCGCTCGCTGGCTCCCGATCCCGGAAGGTGCCGACGCCGGCATCATCCCGCAGCAGTTCGGCTGAGGTGGCGGACCGAGCCGAGAGCGGTCGGCACCGGTGCTCAGACGGCGGTCCAGCCCCCGTCGACCATCAGGTTCACACCGTTCACATAGCTCGCAGCCGGTGACGAGAGGAAGACGATCGGTCCCTTGATGTCGTCGGGGCCGGCGAGGCGGCCGAGCGGCGTTCGCTGCGAGTAGGCCGCGACGAACGACTCCGGCTGGTCGGGGGTGGCGAGTCCGCCGGGGCTCACACAGTTCACCCGGATGCCCGACGGGCCGTAGTACGCCGCGAGATGTCGGGTGAGATTGATCATGCCGCCCTTCTCGAACGCGTAGAAGGCCGGGCTCACGATGTCGGTCCCCTCGTAGACCGCGAACTGAGGCCCGACGACCCCGTAGATCGACGCGACGTTGACGATCGAGCCGCCGCCGCGCTCGACCATCTGCTCGGCGACCCGCCGTGTGATCTGCATCAGTCCGACGTAGTTGACCTCCGCGGTGGCGCGCAGGTCGTCCGACTCGACGGTCAACATCGCGCCACCGCGTCGGTATACGGCATTGTTGATCAGGATGTCGATGCCACCGAGTTCGGCGGTGACCGTGTCACAGGCCTCGGAGATCGAGTCGGCGTCGCCCTGGTCGAGACGGGTCGCCGTCGCCGCCAGCCCGTCGGCGACGAGTGTGGCGGCGGCTGCGTCACAGGCGTCGAGGTCGCGCGAGGCGATGACGACGTGCGCTCCGGCCTCCGCGAGCGCTCGACAGATGTGGCGGCCGTATAGACCTGCGCCTCCGGATACGAGCGCCACGTTGCCGTCGAGTCGGAACATGTCGGTGATGTGGGTCATGGGTGCTCCGTTCGTGGTGCCGGGTCGCCGTCCGCGACGCCGGGCCGGCAGGTCACGCGCCAAGATAGTCGGATTGGCAGACAAGAATTGACATACAAGATGACAAAATATACTCTGTCCCGAGGAGACCAGGGGTGGCACGAACACCCTGTTCGAAAGCCAAGCCAAGCCAAGCCGGGCACGACCGGCAGGGAGACACAATGCGACATCCGCGGGGGAAGCGGTGCACGATGCGGCCGACGGCGGCGCTCGGGCGCCGGCGAGGCGGTGCCCACTCCGAGCCCTCGGGTCTGCCCGCCCGCCCGTGCGTCATCGACACCATCACCACCCAGCGGGCAGTTCGCCCGATCGGAGCAGCATGAACCCCTCAGCCACCGACCGCGCGACGAACGCACGCGTCCCGATCCCCGCCGGCGGCATCATGCCGCCGATGGTCACACCGCTCCGACCGGATGGTTCGCCGGATCCGGAGTCGATCGACTCGCTCGTCGACTTCTTCGTCGACGGCGGTGCGACCGGTGCACTGGTGCTCGGCTCGTGCGGGGAGAACGGCGCCCTGAGCCGTCAGCACCGCTTCGATGTCGCCGCCCGCACGATCGAACGCAGCGCCGGTCGGATCCACATCACCGTCGGCCTGCCCGCGCTCGGACTCGCCGACGCATGCGATGACGCCAAGGAGTACGCGACGATGGGCGCCGACTCGATCCTGGCGCCCGCCTCGTTCGTGTTCCCGAACTCGCAGAACGAACTCGAGCGGTACTTCGGGGCGATCGGCGACGCCGCCGACGGCACCCCGTTGATCGCCTACAACGTGCCTGGTCGGACGGGGGTCACCTTCGAGGTGCCGCTGCTCCGCAACCTCGCCGCCAAGTCGGTCATCTCCGGCGTGAAGGATTCGTCCGGCAACATCGAAGGTCATCGCATGCTCGCCGAGGCGACCGCCGACCTCGAGGGCTTCGCCCGATTCAGTGGGAGCGAGCTGGCGATCGACGGCGTGCTCCTCGCCGGGTTCCACGGCGCGGTGCCGGGACTCGCCAACCCCTTCCTCGAGTTCCACGTCGAGCTCGCGCGCCGTGCGGCGGCCGGCGACTGGGTCGGTGCGTCGGAGATGCAGGGCAAGATCGCGGCGCTGTTCGACCTGTACTTCCATCCAGTGGGTGAGGGGAGCTTCAACGCCATGGTGTTGGGCACCCTCAAGGAGGGACTCGTGCAACGCGGTGTGATCGCCACCTCGACGACGTCCGCCCCATTCCGACAGATCGACGACGACGTGCGTGCGCACGTGTCCAAGATGCTCGATCTCGCCAAGGAGATCGCACCATGACCGACTCGCACGGCGTCACGGTGACCGAGGAGACGCTCGGTGCCGACATCGACGCACCGATCGTGATGCACCGGTTCCGGTCGGCCGAAGCCGGCCCGACGATCACGCTGTTCGGCGGTGTGCACGGCGACGAACTCGAAGGCGTGCTCGCAACATCGATGCTGCTCGATCGGCTGTCCGGCCTGCTGTGCGGCGAGGTGCGCGTCGTGCCGCGAGCGAACCCGAGTGCCGTCGCGGGGTGCAACCGGGAGAGCATCGACGACGGCAAGAACCTGGCGAGGTGCTTTCCGGGCGACCCCGCCGGCTCGTACACCGACCGCATCGCCCACGTGCTGACGGAGTCGGCGATCCGCGGCGTCGACGGGCTCATCGACCTGCATTCGAGCGGCTACAAGTACGCGATGCCGTTCTTCGGCGGATACGTCACCGGGTTGTCGTCGTCGGCCGAGTCGGCCGAGATGCTCGAACGGTTCGCCCCGCCGATCATGTGGCGCCACGACACCCTGAATCCCGGGCGGAGTCTGTCGGCTGCGGCCGACCTCGGTGTCCCGGCGATCTACGTCGAAGCGAGCCAGGGTGGAGGCGTCCTGCAGCACGCCGAGGTCATGGGATACGTCGACGGCGTGACGCGCGTCCTCGTCGGGTACGGCATGCTCGACCAGGCGAGCGCGACACCCGGGCCCGACGTCAGCCACGCCATTCCAGGAGGCAGCGGCAACTCCGACGTGTCGATCCCGACGGCCCACGGTGGCTATTGCCTCAGACTCGCCGATCGTGGTGACACGGTGCGCGCCGGTGATCCGGTCGCCGAGATCCGGGACGATCGCGGCCACCTGCTGGAGACGATCGTCGCGCCGTTCGACGGTGTCGTGATGCTGATCAGGGCCATCGCTCCGGTCGAGCCGGACGATGTGATCGTGATGGTCGGCCCGCCGTTCGAACCTCCCGAGTCATGACCGCGAAGCTCGTCGGGTCGGTGGTCGTCGTGACCGGAGGCAACGCCGGCATCGGCGCAGGCATCGTCGAGCGGCTGGTCGACGACGGAGCGACGGTCGTCGTCGGCGTCGAGAACGACACGATTGCCGACGAGGTTCGCCATCGCTGGGCCGAGACGGGAGCGATCGATCCGGACGACGTCGTGGCCGCGGATCTTCGCGATCGCGCGGCGTGCCGCTCGCTCATCGACGGATGCGTCGAACGGCATGGACAGATCGATGCGCTGGTGAACAACGCCGCGGTGACCGGGGCCGCAGCGCGCGGGGCGTTCCTCGACGTGTCCGACGACGCGTTCGACCACCTCATGGACGTCAACGTCGGTGCCGCGTTCCGGTGTGGTCGACGCGCCGCGCAGCACATGGTCGAACAGGGCGATGGCGTGATCGTCAACATCGGGTCGGTCGGCGGCTTCGTGGCCCAGTACACCGGGTCAGCGTACAGCACGTCGAAGAGCGCGCTGCTCGGATTGACGCGCGGCATCGCCCTGGAACTCGGCGCGCACGGGGTTCGCTCCGTGTACGTCGCACCGGGCGACATCGACACCGGCCTCGCGCCGAGCGACTACGCACCGTCGCACCCCTACGAACGCACGACGCCGTTCCGTCGGCGTGGCACGCCCGCCGACGTCGCCGGGGTCGTGGCGTTCCTCTGCTCACCCGACGCCGAGTTCGTGTCGGGCACCAGCTGGGCGGTCGACGGGGGCTGGTTGTCGTACTGATCCCGCCCATCGACCCTTCGCCCACCCGCGCTCACGAACCATCAGCTCACACCGGAGAACCGCCTTCATGTCATCGTCAGGAACCCGTCCACTCGTCGTGGTCTACGACCCGATCACCTCGATTCGCTGGGACTACGACCACGAGCGGGCGGAGCTCGGCGCGCGTGACGTTCGATTCGAGTTGGCGGACACTCCGGAACGACAGCGCGAGCTGCTTCCGCAGGCCGATGTGGTGATCGTGTCGCAGCGTCTGCCGGACGACGCGTTGGCGACCATGTCGAACTGCTGCGGGATCCAGTGCTATTCGGTCGGGATGGATGGCGTGAACGCCGACCTCGCCGCCGAGATGGGCATCACGATCTCGAACGTCCCCGGCTACTGCACCGAAGAGGTGTCCGACCACGGGATCGCGTTGCTGATGGCGCTCCAGCGTGTGATCGTGCCGTTCGCGACGGCGGCAGCGGCCGGCTCCTGGGCGATCCACGACCGTGGCGACTTCTACACCATTCGCCGGATCTGCGACACGACGCTCGGCGTGATCGGCGTCGGCCGCATCGGCAGCCGCACAGCGGAGAAGGCGCGCGGGCTCGGCATGACGACGATCGGGTACGACCCGTACGCCGATCAGGCGTCGCTGCCCGACGTCGAGTTGTTGGAGCTCGACGAAGTGCTGCGTCGTGCCGACGCGGTGATCCTGTGTGCGGCACTGACGAGCGGGTCCGAGAACCTGATCGGTGCGGCCGAGCTCGCGCACATGCGGCCCGATGCGCTGCTCGTCAACGTCGCACGAGGTGGGTTGATCGACGAGGCGGCGCTCGCGGACGCCCTCCGGAACGGCCGTCTGCGCGGCGCCGGTCTCGACGTGCGCTCACCCGAACCGCCGGACTCGACGAGCGACCCGTTGCGGGGCCTCGACAACGTCGTACTGACCCAGCACGTCGGTTCGGTGTCGATGGAGGCGTTTCGCGACATGCACCATCTCGCGATCGGGCACGTCATCCGCATGCTCGAGGCAGACGGCCGGATCCCGGCTGCGAACAACAGTGAAGGAGCAACATCATGACGTACGGCGTCGGAATGGCCGGGTCCGGTTTCATGGGCCGCACCTGGTCGGAGGTCGCGCAGCACCACGCGCCCGGAACCCATCTCGCAGGGGTGGCGATCGGTCGGCGCGCCGCGCAACTCGCGACCGACTACCACGTGCCGCTCTACCGCACGTTCGACGAATTACTGGCCGCCGACGACGTCGATCTCGTCGTGTTGGCGACACCGCCTGCGGTCCACCTGGAGCAGACGCTGGCGGCAGCCGAGGCGGGCAAACACCTGCTCGTCGAGAAGCCGATGGCACAGAACGCCGACGAGTGTCGGCAGATGACCGAGGCGTGCGAGCGAGCCGGCGTGACGATGTCGATCGTCTCGCAGCATCGATTCCGCGCTGCGCCGGCGTTCGCGAAGAAGCTCATCGACGAGGGTGCGATCGGCCAGGTGAGAATGGTGCGAGCGATCGGTCCGGAGACGGGATTCTGGGACACGTCGGTGACGCAGGACGAGTGGAAGCTCGACCCGAACCAGCAGACGGCCTTCGCGTCGTGGGGAACGCACGCCTGCGACCTGTTGCGGTGGTTCATCGGCAGCCGGCCGACCCAGGGCTACGCCGTCATCGACCACTTCGACAGCACCCCGCCCCCCGGGAGCAGCGCGATGGCGACCTACCGCTTCGAGAACGGGGCGATGGCCCAGGTGTGGATGAGCTACGACATCCCGCAACCCGGGCTCGGCACCGGCCTGCAGTTCGAACTCGTCGGCGAGCGCGGCATCATCCAGCTCGACTCGTACGGCGAGGTCCGCCTCGGTACCGACGACGGCTGGTCGGTGCCGTTCGTGATGCCACCGTTCGATCCGACGAACCCGGTCGATCCCGTTCGCCTGGAGGCCTACACCCTCGAGCTCCAAGATCTCGTCGACGCCGTCGACGAAGGTCGCCCCCCGATGCTCGATGGTGTAGGCGGCGAGGCCACGGTCGCGATGATCGACGCCGCCGAGCACTCGGCGCGTACCGGTGAGGGCGTCCGCATCGTGCTGGGCGGCGAGGCGTGAGCGACGAGCCCCCACCAGCCACGGCGCCGACCGGCCCGCTCGGCGTCGAGATCGTCGACGCCGAGGTCCTGCACGTCCGCAAGGCGCTGGAGCACCCCGCTGGGCCTGCCGGCGCGAGCAACGCGTGGAGAGAGTCGACGTTCCTGAAGCTCACCACCGACGACGGCACGGTGGGGTGGGGCGAGACCTACTCGGTCGCCGGTACCCCTGCCCGCCTCCGCCAGGTCGCCGAGACGCTCATCGGCACCCCGCTCGCCGCCATCGGTGGATGGCCACCGCCGTTCGGTCTCGACGAAGTCGGTGACTCGTTCGTGCTCGGAGCGATCGACATCGCGCGTCACGACCTGATCGGCAGCATCCTCGGTGTCCCGGCGCACGCTCTGCTGGGGCCGCAGCGGCGCACGACGGTGCAGGCCTACGCGTCCGGATTCCTGTATCGGCAGGGGAGCGACCCGGCCGGTCACTGGCTCGACGAGGCGCAACAGCTCGTCGACGCCGGCTACCGCTCGATCAAGGTGCGGATCGGAGGGCTCGACGTCGACGAGGAACTCGACCGGCTCACCGCGATCCGCGAGCTGGTTCCGACCGGGACCACCCTGATGGTCGATGCCTGGGGTGCGTACACCCCGGCGACGGCGATGCGGGTCGGCGATCGCCTGTACGACCTCGGCGTCGTCTGGTTCGAGGAGCCGTGCCCACCCGGGCCCGACTGCGCCGGCTACGAGGGGCTGGTCACGTCGATGCGTGTGCCGATCGCCGGTGGCGAAGCGGCACGGACGCGGTCGGCGTTGCTGTCGCTGCTGCAGCGCCGAGCCGTCGACGTGATCCAGCCGGACGCGGCGATCTGCGGAGGCATGACCAACGTCATGTTCGCGGCCGAGCTCGCCGTCCTCCACGGTCTGTCGTGTGTGCCGCACACCTGGAACGGTGGCGTGATGGCAGCCGCGACGATGCACGTGCTGGCGGCGATGCCGCTCACCGGCCGGATCGCCGACGGCACGGGCCCGTGGCTCGAGTACGACACCACCGAGAACGCCTTCCTGCGCGGCGCGCTCGTCGATCCACCGCACCTGATCGACGGCTCGTTCCCGATTCCCGACGGGCCGGGGCTCGGCGTCGAGGTCGACGAAGCGTTCCTGCGCGCCCACCTGGTCGACGCCTGAGCTGCGACCACCCGCCCCGTTCCCGAGACCGTTCGCAGACCGAGACCACCGAACCGACAACCAGCAACCGACACGACGAGGACACCTTCATGAACGCACCTGTCAACCCCGCCCGCATCCTCCGCGACAAGATCGCCGACGACTCCCACATCACGACCGGAATGCTCTGCACCTTCCACTTCTGGCCCGGGATGGTGGAGATGGCGATGGAGGCCGGGCTCGACTACCTCATCATCGACCTCGAGCACCTCACCTACGATGCCGAGATGGTCGCGCACTCCTGCGCGATCGGGCGGCGGGAAGGTTTCCCGATCCTGATCAGGCCGCCGGCAGCCGAGTTCACGCCGATCCGCCTGGCGATGGACCTCGGACCGTGTGGCCTGCTCGTCCCGATGGTCGAGAACATGGAGATGATGCAGACCATCCAGGATGCGGTGTATCTCCGGCCGCGCGGCAAGCGTCGCCCGGGAGGGCTCGGCAACTTCTGGGTGTCCGACGTCAACCACGCGACCTGGGTCGACGAGTTCGAGAACGACTTCATCGTCCTGCCGCAGATCGAGAACCAGAGCGGCCTCGACCATGCCGACCAGATCGCCGCGCACGACATCACCACCGCGGTGGCGGTCGGGCCCTACGATCTGTCGGCGGCGCTCGGTGTGTGCTGGCAGCCGGACTCGCCCGAATTGCAGGGCGCGCTGGCCAAGATCAAAGGTGCCGGCGAATCGGTCGGCAAGAAGATGTGGATGATCGGTGATGGACCAGACCTGGTGCAGCGGGGCTACCGCTTCCTGTGCATCGGTGAGCCGACGATGCATCTCCAGGCGTCGATCGCCGAACTCAACCATCGGACGAAGGGCACGGAGGGGTCGTCGCGTTTCGACGACCTGCCACTGCCGTGATGTCCTGATGAGCGCCCCACGACCGACGGCGGGTGCACGATGAGCGAGTCGTCGTCGATGGCGCCGCTCAGGATCGCCGTGTTCCGACGGTTGTGGATCGCGCTCGTCATCTTCAGCCTCGGCCATCTCGTGCAGGTGGTCGCGTCGTCGTGGCTGATCCTCGAGTTGACGGGCTCGCCGTTGTGGGTCAGTGCGATGATCGGCGCCCCGACGCTGCCGTTGCTCGTGCTCTCGCTGCCGGCGGGCGCCGCCGCCGACCTTTTCGATCGGCGGCTGATCCTGTTGATCTCGTCGGCCGTGCTGGCCAGCGCGTCGGTGACGATGTCGGTGCTGTCGATGTTGGACGCCTTGACGCCCGCCCGCCTGGTCGGGCTCGGGCTCATGATCGGCTGCGGCATCGCGTTCTTCAACCCGACGTGGCATGCCATCGTGCCGTCGCTGGTGCCGGCCAGCCTCGTGCCGGGAGCCGTGTCGCTCAACTCGGCATCCGGCGGCGTCGCCACGGCACTCGGCCCGGCACTCGGCGGCCTCATGCTGGCGACCGTCGGGGCCGGCTTCTCGTTCGGTGTCGCGGCCGTCGGCTACCTCGCGGTGCTGGTGGCGATCGCGACGACTCGGACCGAAGAACTGGACCAGGAGAAGGGTTCGATGGTCGTGGCGATCGCGACCGGCATCCGGTATCTCCGATTCTCCCGCGACTACCTGTGGCTGCTGCTGCTCGGTTCGCTCTTCGGCTTCGCATCGGCGAGTCTGCGGGCGATGCTGCCGAACCTGACGAGCGATGTGCTCGGCGGTGGGTCCGCGCTGTACGGCATCCTCCTCGGACTGTTCGGCGCCGGGGCGATGGTCGGTGGGTTGAGTCGATCCCTGGCCAGCAGACGACTCGGGCCCAGGTTCCTGTCGATCTGCATCGCGTCGTTCGGCGTGATCGGTGTCACGGTCGGCCTGTCGCAGTGGGTGCCGGTCACCGCGGTGATCATCACGGTCGGCGGCGTCGTCTGGACCTGGATCCTGGCCACGTTGAACAGCATCTACCAGGTGCTCACTCCCGACTGGGTGCGCGGCCGGACGATGGGTGCGTTCATCCTGTCGGTCTTCGGGTTCATGCCGCTCGGGGCGATCACCTCGGGCGTGCTGGGCGCGTCGGTCGGCGCCGACGTGGCGCTCGTGATGTTCTCGGTGGCGGTCGTCGCCGTGGGTGGCCTGTCGTTTCGGATGCCGATCCCGGTGCTCGAGCAGATCGAACCGCCGGTGGTGCTCGAGCCGGACGCCGCCGCGATCCCCGAGGTGGAGGACACCGACGAACCGGTGCTCGTGATCACGACGTGGCACGTGGCCGAGGAGCAGCTCGACGACTTCCTCGAGGTGCTCGCCGACCTCCGCCGTGTGCGGCTTCGAACGGGTGGTTACCAGTGGTCTGCCTACCGGGACGCGACCGACCCCGGCTCGATCAGCGAAGTCTTCATGATCTCGTCCTGGGAGCAGCGGGTGCAGCAGATCAAGCGGCTCGACACCGTCGCCATGCAGGTGCTCCGACTGGCCGACACGTTGGGTTCGGCCGAGACGAGGGTCCGGCGAAACCTGATCGGTTTCGATGTCGACGGCGAGCTCAAACGCCGCGAGCCCCTGGAGATCCCGGACTATCCCGACCCGTAGCCGAGGGGTTCGTCCGAGGGTGCACGTGCTGTTACCGGCCTGCTACCGGCCACGTTTAGGTTCCCACCCATGGCGAGGACACTCACTTCACGCGGCGCGTGCGCCGCCCCACTCATCACGGCGAGAATCTGGGCCATGGTCGGCGCGTTGCTGGCCACGGTCGTCGTCGGCGTCGCTGCGCCGGCGGAGGCTGCCGTGCTCGTCCAGTTCGAGGCCCTCGACGCTCCGCAGCGGATCGCCGACACCCGCCCGGACGGCGAGACCGTGGACGACATCGGCGCCAAGACCGGCACGATCAAGGCGGGCGCGACGATGCAGTTGCAGGTCGCCGGGCGAGCGGGCGTCGGCGACGACGCGGCGGCAGCGACCCTCAACGTCGTGGCGGTCGGTGGTGCCGGGCCGGGCTTCCTCACCGTGTTCCCCTGCGGTCAGGATCGTCCGAACTCGTCGAACGTCAACTACTTCGCGGGCACCGTCCACTCGAACGCGGTGTTCGCCGGCCTCAACGGCGCCGGGAAGACCTGCATCTACGCGCTGACCGAAGTCCACGTCGTCGTCGACGTCAACGGCTGGATGCCCGACGGTGTGTACGACCCGCTCGACGCGCCGCAGCGGATCGCCGACACGCGTCCGGAGGGCGACACGATCGACGGTGACAACGAGGCGACGGGAACGGTCAGGGCCGGAACCGACCTGGTGGTGCAGGTCGCCGGCCGAGCCGGTATCGACGCCGACGCCGAGGTCGCCGTCCTCAACGTGACCGTGGCGAACAGCGCTGCTCCGGGCTTCCTCGCGGCGTACCCGTGCGGCGAACCGTTGGCGAACTCGTCCAATGTCAACTACACCGCCGGTCAGATCACGGCCAACTCGGTGATCGCGAAGCTCGACGGCCAGGGCCGGACCTGCATCTACTCGCTCGCCGATGCCGACGTGATCGTCGACGTCAGCGGTTCGTTGAGCAGTGACTTCTTCGTGGGTCTCGACACACCGAAGCGGATCGTCGACTCGCGGCCCGAGGGAGAGACCGTCGACGACGACGTCGAGAAGGACGGCTTCCGGCGCAAGGGCACCACGCTGCAGTTCCCGGTCTCGGGCCGGGCCGACATCCCCGCCGAGGCGACGGCCGTGGCGCTCAACGTGACGATCACGAACGGCGTCGAGCCCGGCTTCCTGTCGTTGCATCCCCGCAACTCGCCGCGCCCGATCGCGTCGAGCGTCAACTTCTACCCGAACAGCGTGAACGCGAACATGGTGGTCGCCGGACTCGGCGGCGGGGGCATGGTGTGTCTGTTCGCATCGGCCGACGTCGAAGTGATCGTCGACGTGGCCGGCTACTACGTGGGTGACGAACCGGCCGACACCGGTACCGACTGCCCGGCCGAGTATCCGATTCGGGACCATTGGGACGGCTACCCGGTGGGCGAGTACCAGATGCCGCCGGGGCGCTACATCGCCGACACGCCGCCGGAGAACAACGTCTGGTGCGACACGATGCGGCTCCGGTTCCGGAGCTTCGCCGAGTACCGGAACGGCGACGACATCTTCGGCACGCACGGCGCGGCCGACGGCCGTCTGCTCGTCGACGTTCGCCCGGGTGACGGGTTCCTGAACTACCGCACGATCTGGGGGATCGACACCGTCGGACCGTGCGACCCCCTGGTGCCGTACGTGCCCGAGGATCCGCCGATGCCCACCGGTTCGTTCGGCCCCGGAGACCACATCGTCGGCCAACACATCGAGCCCGGCGTCTACCAGGCGGCCAAGCTGGCTGATCACAGCTGGTGCATCGTGAGCGTGCACGCCGCGTCGGTCGGTTTCGACGGGTCGGACAGCCAGTGGGCCGGGCACTACGACCAGTGGCCGATGCGCCGGTACGAGGACATCAACGGGGTGACCACCATCTCGGTCGCCCTGGGTGAGCACGTCTCGGTCGGAAACGGCTGCGACACGTTCGGGTGACCTGATCCCGCCACGGCCGCGGGGGTGGTCGTGGCGGGACCCGGCACGACGCAGCCAGGAGCGGTGGTTCGCTCCTGGCTGCGTCGGTCGTCCTGCCGAGCATCGCCGCGTCGGGTTACGCTCGCCCGGTCATGTCGGGGTCCCGGAGTTCGTCGAGCGGAGCGGTGCGTTCGGAGCGGGCTCGATGAACTGGCTACAGATCCTCGACCTGGCGGGCATCTTCGTGTTCGCACTCTCCGGCTGTGTGGTCGCGGTCCGCAGCGACATGGACGTCGTCGGCGTGGTCGTGCTCGGTCTCGTGACGGCGCTCGCCGGCGGCGTCATGCGTGACATCCTGATCGCGGACCTGCCGCCGGCCGCGGTCCGGGAGCCGGGATACCTCGTGATGCCCCTCGTCGCCGCGGCGCTCGTGATCATGTCGCCGGCGCTCACCAACCGTCTGTGGTCGCCCGTGCTCGTGCTCGATGCCGCCGGCCTGGGGCTCTTCGCCGCCGTCAGCGCAGGCCGAGCGATCGACGCAGGTCTCGGCACGATCGGGGTCGTCCTCACCGGGACGGTCGCTGCCGTCGGCGGCGGCTTGGTCCGCGACATCCTGGCGAACCAGGTGCCGCAGATCTTCGCGACCGGCAGTCGTCTCTACGCCATACCGGCAGCGATCGGCGCCGGGATCGTCGCCGCCGCCCATGCAGCCGGGGCGCCCGACGGCGCCGCCCAGACGACCGCCGTGGCCGTGACGGTGCTGATCCGACTGCTCGCACTGCGGTTCGACTGGTCGGCACCACTCCCGCGCCGCTGACGACGAGGTGCGATGATGTCGCCGTGGCAACCTCCGACGCTCCGTCCGTGACGATCGCCGACATCCGAGCCGCCGCCGAGCGGATCGAGGGCCACGTGGTTCGCACCCCGACGGCCCACTCCTCGACGCTCTCGGAGATCACGGGGGCCGACGTCTTCGTCAAGTTCGAGAACCTCCAGTTCACCGCGTCGTACAAGGAGCGTGGCGCGCTCAACCGACTCGCCTTGCTCCCGGACGACGCGGCGGGGGTCGTCGCTGCGTCGGCCGGCAACTTCGCGCAGGGCGTCGCCCATCACGGCGCGCGGTTGGCGATCCCCACCGTCATTGTGATGCCGGTCACGACGCCGTCGATCAAGGTGTCGCGGACAGCCCATCTCGGTGCCGAGATCGTCCGGTTCGGCGAGACGTTCGACGAGGCCCGTGCCCACGCTGCGGCGGTCGCCGCCGAGCGCGGCTACGAACTGCTGTCACCCTTCGACGATCCTGCGGTGATCGCCGGGCAGGGCACCGTCGCACTGGAGCTGCTCGCCGACGTCCCCGAACTCGATGCCATCGTCACGCCGGTCGGCGGTGGTGGCCTCCAGGCCGGTATCGCGGTCGCGGCGCGGGCGCAGTCGCCCGGCATCCAGCTGGTCGGTGTGCAGAGCGAGCGGTTCCCGGCGGTCCACAACGAGGTGACGGGCAACGATCTGCCGGTCGGTGGTTCGACCATCGCCGAAGGGATCGCCGTGGCGACGCCGGGCGAACGCACGGTCGCGATCATCCGGTCGCTCGTCGATCACGTCGAGGTCGTGACGGAGTCGCTCGTCGAAGAGGCGATCGGGCTGTATCTCGAGATCGAGAAGACCGTGGCCGAGGGCGCCGGTGCTGCGCCGCTCGCCGAGCTGTTGGCTCGCCCCCAGCGGTACCGCGGTCGCCGGGTCGGACTCGTCCTGACCGGTGGCAACATCGACCTGCGACAGCTCGCGTCCGTGACCTTGCGTGGGCTGGTCCGGAGCGGGCGGCTGACGACGTTCTGGGTCGAACTCGACGACCGGCCGGGCAGCCTGGGAGCGATCACGACGGCGGTCGGGGAGATGGGCGGCAACATCGTCGAGGTCATCCACCGGCGTCTCGACGTGACGATGCACGCTCGGTCGAGCGAGGTGGAGTTGACCGTCGAGACGAGCGACCGCGAGCACGCGTCGTCGGTGCTCGCCGGTCTGACCGAGCGGGGTTTCCGGGTGCGCGGCCCGAAGGTGGCCGACATCACCCCGTGACATCACCCCGTGACGAGGTGCACGACCGAGCGCGACAGGCTGGTGGCGAGTGCCAACTGCGACTGGCTTCGGAGCACGGTCGGAATGTGGGTGATCCGCTGCAGCACCTCGTGCAGGTGATCGTTGGACCGAGCGACCACGCGAACCAGCAGGTCGCCGGGGCCGGTGATCGTGTGGATCTCGACGACCTCGGCGATCGCGGCGATCGCCTCCGTCGTCTCGTCGTGCGACCCCTGCGCGATTTCGAGCGTGCAGAAGGCGAGCACGTCCAACCCGGCGGCCGCCGGCGCGATCTCCGGGCCGTACCCGATGATGACGCCTTCGTGTTCGAGACGGTCGAGTCGGGAGTAGACCGTGCCGCGGGCGATGTCGAGGTCGCGTGCCAGCTGCGCATGGCCGGCCTTCGGGTCGGCGTCGAGCGTCGCGATCAGACGTCGGTCGATGTCGTCGAGCGGTCGGCGCATCGTCCAATCATGCCACGGCGGAACCTCTGTGGTGTGAACACATCGCCCGCCTGCAGACGGCAGAGATGAGCATTCCGTTCACACCGGTTGCGTGGTTTCATGCAAGCGGCTTGGCTGACGGTCCGTCGTCGAGTGAGGGGAGTTCCGACATGAGCCATCTGAAGAAGGTCGACCACATCACGTACGCATGCCGGCAAGGCATGATCGAACAGTGGGCGTGGTTCCACATCGACGTGGAGGGTGGCACCCTCATCAACCGGATCGACGACGTGCGTCCCGACGACCCCGACAGCAGCATGAAGATCTGGTGCATCGACTTCGGCGAGTTCGGCGTGGCGCTGATCGAGGGCATCGACCGGGCCAAGAAGTCACAGGTCACCAAGTTCGTCGAGGTGCACGGCGACCACTCGTGTCAGCACGTCGCCTACGACACCCATGACCTCGATGCGTTCGTCGATCACCTCAAGGCGATGGGTGGCACGCCGCGTGGCCAGGTGCTGGTGCGCAACGACGGGTTCGGCACGCTCAAGCAGATGTTCGCCCGCGGCTACGCCGAGGGTGACGCTGCCGAGGCGAGCTTCCCGGAGTACTGCCAGCGCCCGCGGGTCGACGACGAAGAATCGGTCGCGATCACGTTCGCCGAGGAGACCGGCAAGGGGTTCTACGACCAGATCGAAGACGCGGTCGCTGCCGGTGACGAGGCACCGTTCTTCGACTTCTCGAAGATGCCCGACGATTGGCAGGTGCCGGCCGCCGTCCCCAAGGGGAGCTGAGCTCCACGCCGGTCGGGTCGTCCGGCGACGGCGTCACTCCCGCGCCATCTGGGCCACGCCGGCTGCCTCGTGGTCGACGTCTTGGTCATGGTCCATGTCGACGACCACGCGGCGCAGGTTTCCGGTGAATTCGAACGGCGCGGCATAGTGCCCGACCGGACTTCCGCGATCGAGCCCGATGTCGAGTCCGGAGAACGAGATCAGCGTGAAGAAGGAGTGGTCGGTTGCCATCGAACCGACGTCGACGCCATCGACCGACAGCGTCCCGGTGCCGTGCCCGTCGACCCGCTCCATCCGGAACCCGAGTTCGTGGCGGCCCGGTGCGACCGGCTGATCGGAGCGGACCACGTGGTGGGTGCCGCCGACGTTGAGGTCGTGCACCAGATGGCCGCCGGCGAGGTGGAGGGAGTAGCCGCTCGTCGCGTCTCCGTGTGCCACGAGCACACCCTCGGCGCCGCCGTCGGGGATCTCGACCTCGGCCACGATCCGGTAGCTGCGTGAACGCACGTCGGGTGCGACGTCGCTGGCGAGATGCCCCATCCCGGCCCAGAACTCGTAGTGGGTGCGTTCGCCGTGCACGCGAGCAGCGTTCTCGGCGAAGCGTTCACCGAACCGGTCGTCGAGCGGGAGTACCTGGTGTGCCTCGGCCTCCTGCCACCAGCGCTCGATCATCGACGCCAGCCGTTCGGGGTGCTCGGCGGCGAGGTCGTGAACTTCGTTGAAGTCCTCGTCGAGGTGATAGAGCTCCCACACGTCGTCGTCGATCGGCGTGCCGGGCGCGTGGTAGGCGACCGCCTTCCACCCGTCGAGCCACAGTCCGCGATGGCTGAACATCTCGAAGTACTGGACCGACTTGCCGGTCTCGGCGGCCGGGTCGGCGAGCGTCGCGGCGAAACTCGTTCCCTCGATCGGCTGCTGTGCCGCGCCGCGCACCGTGGTGGGTGGCTCGATCCCGATCACGTCGAGCAGCGTCGGCACGACGTCGCTGCAGTGCGCGAACTGGTGACGGAGCCCGCCGTGGTCGCCGATGCCGGCGGGCCACGACACCACGAGCGGGTCGCGGATGCCGCCGCCATGCGTGTTCTGCTTGTACCGCTTGAGCGGGGTGTTGGCGGCCATCGCCCACCCCCACGGGAAGTTCGTGTGGGTGTCGGGACCGCCGATGTCGTCGAGTCGGGCGAGCTTCGTCTCGGTCGTCTCGTGGATCAGGTTGAACGGACCGAGCGCGTTGACGAACCCGAGCGGCCCACCCTCCTGCGACGCGCCGTTGTCGCTGAGCACCAGCACGAGCGTGTCGTCGAGTTGGTCGGTCGCCTCGAGGAACTCGACGAGCCGGGCGAGCTGCTGATCGGTGTGGTCGAGCATCGCCGCGTACGCAGCTTGGAGTCGCTGCGCAACTCGCCGCTCGTCGGCTGTCAGCTCGTCCCAGGGGAGCACCCGGGCGTTGCGTTCGGGGAGCACGGTGCCGGCAGGCACGATCCCCAGGTCGATCATGCGGGCGAGACGCCGTTCGCGAGCCGCGTCCCAACCGTCGGCGAACATCGGGTCGTAGTGGTCGATCAGTTCCTTCGGGCCCTGGTGCGGCGCGTGACAGGCTCCCGGCGCGACGTACATGAACCACGGAGTGTCGGGGGACCCGGCGCGGTGTTCGGCCAACATCCGGATCGACTCGTCGACCAGGTCCTCGGTGAGGTGGTAGCCGCTCTCGTACGTGCCCGGCGCGGTCACGTGGGTGTTGTCGCGCACGAGTTCGGGCGAATACTGGTCGGTCTCGGCGTCGAGGAAGCCGTAGAACCGATCGAACCCGCGGGCGAGCGGCCATCCGTCGGTCGGACCGGTCGGACCAGTCTCGTACAGCGGGGTGACGTGCCACTTGCCGGTCATGTAGCTGCGGTAGCCGTGCGGCCGCAGCATCTCGGCAACCGTGCCGGCGCTGGTGGCGATCTTGCCGCGGTATCCCGGGTAGCCGCTGTCGAAGTTGGCGAGGCACCCGACGCCGACCGAGTGATGGTTGCGTCCGGTGAGCAGCGCAGCACGGGTCGTCGAGCACATCGCGGTCGTGTGGAAGCCGGTGTAGCGGATGCCGTCGGCGGCGAGCCGATCGATGGTCGGCGTCGCCGCGTCGCCGCCGTAGCACCCGAAGTCGCTGAAGCCCACGTCGTCGAACAGCACCAGCAGGATGTTCGGTGCACCTTCGGGCGGACGTGGCGCGGCGGGCCAGTTCGGGGTGGAGTCGGCGACGGTCCGTCCGATCGAGGTCATGGCAGCATTGTCGCGGTTCGTCGGTCGACGCTCGCGATCGGACGGGCGCTGCGTACGGTGGACACATGCGAGATCTCTTCGACGACGAACACGACGCGTTCCGGGCATCGTTCGCGGGATTCGTGGCCAACGAGGTCACGCCGAACTACCTGCAGTGGGAGGACGACGGGATCGCGCCGCGCGAGCTGTATGCCAGAGCCGGTGAGTACGGGTTCGTCGGGATGGCGATACCCGAGGAGTTCGGCGGCGGGGGCTCGACGGACTTCCGGTTCAACCAGGTGATCGCCGAGGAGTTCGCGGCGGCCGGGATCGGCGGGGCGGGTCTCGGATTGACGCTGCACAACGACATCACGACCCCGTACTTCCTCGAGGTGTGCAACGACGAGCAGCGGGAGCGCTGGCTGCCCGGGATCGCGTCCGGTGAGCTCATCACGGCCATCGCGATGACCGAGCCCGGTACCGGCTCCGACCTGGCCGGTGTCACCACGACGGCGCTCCGTGACGGTGACGAGTACGTCCTCAACGGGTCGAAGACGTTCATCACCAACGGCATCAACGCCGACCTCGTGATCGTGGTGGCCAAGACCGATCCGTCCGAGCGTCACGCCGGCATGTCGCTGCTCGTGGTCGAGCGTGACATGCCCGGATTCGAGCGCGGTCGCAACCTCGACAAGATCGGGATGCACAGCCAGGACACCGCCGAGTTGTTCTTCACCGATGTCCGCGTCCCGGTCGCGAACCTGCTCGGTGAAGAGGGCAAGGGGTTCAACTACCTGACGGCGAACCTGGCGCAGGAGCGGCTGTCGATCGCCGTGACGGGTGTCGCCACCGCCCGGGCCGCGCTCGGTTGGACCGTCGACTACGTGAACGATCGGGTCGCGTTCGGTAAGCCGATCGGATCGTTCCAGAACACGAAGTTCGTCCTGGCCGAGATCAAGACCGAGGTCGACGTCGCGCAGGCGTACGTCGACCAGTGCGTCATGCGGTTGAACGCCGGCACGCTCAGCGCCTCCGATGCCGCGCAGGCCAAACTGTTCTGCTCCGAACTCCAGAACCGGGCGGTCGATCGCTGCCTGCAGTTGTTCGGCGGCTACGGGTTCATGACCGAGTATCCGATCGCCAGGGCCTACGTCGACTCGCGGGTCACCTCGATCTACGGGGGCACCTCGGAGGTCATGAAGACGATCGTCGCCAAGTCGCTCGGTCTCTGATGCCCGACGTGCCGGGCCGGTTCCTGGCCGCAGGGCGCGCCGCCGACGTCTACGACCTCGGCGACGGCACGGTGCTGCGCCGGTACCGGACCGATCGCGACTGCACCGCCGAGGCCCGGCTGATGATCTGGCTCGAGGCGAAGGGGGTGCCGGTCCCGACCGTGCACCGCGCCGACGGGAGCGACATCGTGATGGACCGGATCGCCGGCCCCACGATGGTCGACGACCTGGCCCGACGCCCCTGGCGGCTCGTGCGGCACGCCCGCAGCCTGGCCCGGCTGCAACGGGAACTCCACCGGTTCGAGGCGCCCGACTGGATGCCGACACCGTGCGGTGTGACCGTCGGTGACCGTGTGCTGCATCTCGATCTGCATCCGATGAACGTGATCATCGGCACCGACGGCCCCGTGGTGATCGACTGGACCAACGCGAGCCGAGGGGACCCCGCGTTCGACGCGGCGATGACGTACCTGCTGATGGCGAGCTACGAGGCGGAGGGCGCCGTCGAGCGAATCGGCCGGTGGGTGCTCGTCACGGTCTTCGAGCGGGCGAGGGGGCGCGCCCTCGTGCGCAGTGGTGTGGTCGATGCGGCTCACCACCGCTTGGGCGATCGGAACGTGACGCCGGGCGAGCGGGTGAACGTCGAGCGTCTGCTGGAGCGCGCTCAGGTCAGCGGTCGAGCAGCGCGGCGGTGACCTGGTCGAGGTCGACCGCCGCGGTCGCGTCCTTGAAGCCGGCCATCCTCCGGTAGATCTCGGCGGCGCCACGGTGGAACTCGGGTGGGAGCCCGACCGCCTCGAACGTCGCCGCGATCTCGTGCATCTCGCCCTCGAACCTCCACGCCTTGGGAGCGGTGCCGACGGCGGCGGCCTCGGATCGGGTGACGAACTCGGGGACCGACAGCTCCCACTCGCCGCGGATCGCATCGGTGACCCCGTACGCGTCCGCCAGCGCGTTGATCGCCAGCATCAGGGCTGCGTTGTGCTTGCCCCAGCCGGCGTAGAGCATCTTGACGGCCGACGCGGCACCGATCCCGCCGTCGATCGCACGGGCATCGAGCGGCGAACCCTCCCACCGGGTCGCGACCTGAGCGGCCTCGTCGCCGCTGAGATAGAGGCGAGTGGTTCCGGCCGACGTGGCGGGAGGGCCGATGATCCCGCCGTCGACATAGCGGGCGAACAGGCGGCCGATTCGCTGCGTGGTCGCCGGTGCGATCGCGTTGGCGTCGACGTAGCGGCCGTCGAAGCCGGCCGCCGCGACCTGCTCGGCGACGGCGAGCGCCTCGCCCGGGGGACAGACCGAGACGATCGTGTCACACCGAGCAGCGAGGTCGGTGAGCGTGGCGACGGCGGTCAGTCCGGCGGCATCGGCCCGCTGCCGGGTCGCATCGGAGCGGTTCGCGGAGCACCACAGGCGTTCGCCGCCGCATGCCGCTGCGATGGTGACGCCCATGGCGCCGGGGTGCAGAAAGCCGGTCGTCGTCACGAGGTCACGACCACGCGCTGCCGAAGGTGTCGCGATAGGCGAGCACGCTGGGTGGCTGGCGGGTGATCGGCCCGTGGCCGCGGCCGACCGGATAGCCGATCGGCACCATCGCGACCGTCGCCCAGCCGTCGGGTACGTCGAGCAGCTCCTTGACCTCGGCTTCCTTCAGGCAGTGCAGCGTCGTCAGCGTGCATCCGAGTCCCTCGGCGACGCAGGCCAGCATCGCGTTCTGCACGGCCGGGTAGACCGAGCCACCGCCGACCATGCTGATGCGGTCGAGCTTGGCGTCGGTGATCGCCATCATCTTCGGATCGGCGCAGAACATGAGAATGGCCGGCGCTTCGTGCAGGTGCGCGGCGAGGTGATCGCCGGCTGCGGTCACCCGGTTGCGCTGCTCGAGATCGTCGGGCGAGAGCGCCGCCATCCGGGCGGCCATCCCGTCGATGTACCGGCGCCATTGCGGCTCGTAGATCTCCTGCAGGCCCGCCTTCTTCGCCGGGTCGGTGACGACGATCACACGCCACGGCTGCTGGTTGCCGCCGGTCGGAGCCCAGCAGGCGGCTTGGAGGACTCGCTCGAGCACGTCGTCGGGGATCGGGTCGGTGCGCAGCTTGCGGACGGCGCGCAACGTGCTCATCGTCTCGTAGAGGTCGGTCATGGCCCCGACCCTACGACGCGGTCCCACCCCACCCGGACTCGAGCCTCGCCGGCGCGCCGCCCGACCGGTGGTGGATCGACCGGTGGATCGGCCGTGTCGCGCTCTAGTGCGTGATGGCCCCAGGTTCGCGACACGGTTGTGGGTGGATCGACCGGTGGATCGGCCGTGTCGCGCTTTGGTGCGTGATGGCCCCAGGTTCGCGACACGGCGGATCGCGGCGGGTCGGCCGAGTCAGGCGCCGTCGAAGAAGTCGGTGAAGCCGGCGGGGGCGTATGGTCCGATCACGATCTGTTCGAGCACGCCGATGCCGGTCCGGTCGCCGTCGGTGGCGCGCACGACCTGCTGGGCGTGGATGTTCTCCGGGGCGAGCAGATCGAGTTGGTCGAGGTCGAACGTCTCACCGCCGATCGCGAGTTCGTCATGCCACACGCCCTGCTTCCAGACGGGATGCCCGTAGCCGAGCCCCTGCATCTGGAACCGGAGCGTCGGGGTGAGCGAGATCGTGCGGACCTCGCCGCCGAGGCGCACGAGGTCGATCTCGGCCGACGCCGCGAGCCGCGTGCCCGGGTGATAGCTGACCCGGTGGGCGGCCGTGGCCATGCGACGGTCGGTACTCGTCAGGTCGGGCGGGATCTGTGACTCGGCGTCGTACAGCCTCGCCTCGATGCCCTCGCGGACCAGCGGCTCGCCGCTCGGTCCGTCGAAGAAGATGGCGTGGCTCACGTGGTCGTCCCAGATCAGTGGCGCCCACAGGAAGAAGATGCCGGTCGGGAGATGCGGAGCACCTCCGGTCTCGCGCTCGCCGACCGGGCGGATCCCCCACGAGCGGTCCTTGGTGCCGTGCCACTCGTCGACGACGAACTCGCCGTCGGGATGCACGACCGTTCCCGACCACCGACCGAACTGGTCGAAGCGGGTGGCGTCCATCCATCGACGGTGCCCCGCCCACAGCGTCTGTCGTGCCTCCTCGATCGGTGCGGTGCGAGCCGAGAACGTGAGGTCGCAGGCGACGCCGGACTCGTTGTCGTCGAGGATCACGCGGGTTCGTCGCAGCGGCTCGACGACCTCGAGCCGGAACGGTCCGACTTGCATGTCGGTGCGTTCGAGCGGCGCACGGCGAGAACCGTAGAACGCGTGCTGGCGACCTCCGGCCTCGACCGTGCTCACGGCGCCGTCGAGAACGCCCCGATGCGGGTACACGGCCATGCCGATGCCGAAGTACTGCGAACCGTCGGTGCTGTACCCGTTGAACCAGGTGCGGTCGTACAGGTTGCGGTCGGAGGAGGCCGGCACCGCGATCGGCTCGGGTGTCTGATGGATCGGGTAGTCGTCGAGCCGGTTCAGCATGGTCCGATCATGCCGCGTCGGCCCGAACCGGCCCGCAGCAGAAGCAGCGCGGTCACACCGGTTGCGACGTCGCACGGTTGCGGTTCGGCGTGTCCCGAACCGTTCGGCCGTGCGAGTCACCGGCCGCCGGTGACCCGCCCCCGAGTTCGCCGACGTCCGGCCGGCCGCTCGGCATCATCGCCGCCAACGAGATCGTGCCCGATTCGCGCCTCGACGGGAACGAACGGCCCGAGCCCGGGCCGGGGACGGCGTGCCTGCGAGACTGGGGCATGATCGATCATCGATTCGAGACGGTGTCCAACGGTGACATCGACATCCGAGTGGCGGTGGCGGGGGAAGGGCCCCTGATGCTGTTCGTGCACGGGTGGCCCGAGCTCTGGTACTCCTGGCGTCATCAGATGGAGCACTTCGCCGACCGCTACACGGTGGCGGCGATGGACGTGCGCGGCTACGGCGGCAGTTCGAAGCCCGCCGAGATCGAGCGGTACAGCTTGCGCGAGTTGGCGAGCGACGCTGCTGCCGTCATCGACGCGATGGGTGGGAGCGCGATCGTGGTCGGCCACGACTGGGGTGCGCCGATCGCGTGGCAGACGGCCCGACTCCACGCCGATCAGGTCTCGGCGGTCGCCGGCCTCAGCGTGCCGTACCTGCCCGTCGGGCCCGATTCGCCGATGGCGCTCTGGGATCTGCTGTACGCGGACAAGTTCTTCTACATGAAGTACTTCCAGGAGCCCGGTGTGGCCGAAGCCGAGCTGTCGGCCGACTGCGCTCGGAGTCTGCGGATGGTCTGGTACAGCGCCAGTGCCGACGGGCGTGGCGCGATGATCATGGACAAGCCGGCCGACGCCACGATGCTCGACGGTCTGATCGACCCCGATCCGTTCCCCGCGTGGTCGACGCCCGACGACCTCGCGGTGTACGTCGAGGCCTTCGAGGCCGGCGGGTGGACCGGGCCGCTCAACCGGTACCGGGCCCAGGGCGTCGACGCGGAACAGCTGGGTTCGCAGTCCGAGCCGCAGAAGCAGGTCCTGCAGCCGTCGACGTTCATCGGCGGCGAGTTCGACCCGGTGCGGAACTTCGCCGCCGGCATCGACCTGTTCGGCGACACCGGCGCCAACTGCGCCGACTTCCGGGGTGCGACGATCGTGCCCGGCGCCGGTCACTGGGTGCAGCAGGAGGCTCCCGAGGCCACGAACGCCGCCCTCGACGCCTTCGTCGCCTCGCTGTAGCTCGGCGCGCCCGACGGGGTGTGTCGCGCTCTTGGGCGTCGTGGCCTCGGAGTCGCGACACGGCTCGCCCGGCTGTGGCTGAGCCGGGCCGGCGTTCGCGTCAGCGGTCGACGGCGGCGGTTGCCCGTGCGTGGTGGAACTGCATGACGTCGTCGTCGACCGGCGCCTTGGAGATGAGTTTGACGTCCTGGTGATAGCGCTGGGTGTTGACCCACGGGGCCCGGTCGCCCTGCTTGGGCATCATCGGCATGATCCGCTGCATGTACCCGGCCGAGAAGTCGTCGATCCACGGCCGCTGCGGCATGTCGGCATCTGACGGGCGCAGCCTCGGCACGCAGTAGTCGGTGCCGGTGTCGCGCATGTGGTTGAGGAGGCGGCACACGAAGTCGCAGGTGATGTCGGCCCGGAGTGTCCACGAGGCGTTGATGAACCCGAACGACGACACCAGGTTGGGGACGTCGGAGTAGGCGAGACCCTTGTAGGTCCAGGTCTGGCTGAAGTCGAGCGGCTCGCCGTCGATCGTGAAATCCATCTCGCCGACGGTCACGAGTTGCAGCCCCGTGGCGGTCACGATGATGTCGGCGTCGAGGTGTTCACCCGACTCGAGTTGGATGCCGGTTCGCGTGAACGTCTCGATGTGGTCGGTCACCACCGACGCCGACCCGTCCTTGAGCGCCTCGTAGAGGTCGCCGTCGGGAATCAGGCACAGCCGCTGGTCCCACGGGTTGTAGGTCGGTGTGAAGTGTCGGTCGACCATCTCGTCGCCGAGTTCCTTGCGGGTGAGCCCGAGGAGCTGTTCTTTGACCTTGGCCGGCTGCTTGCGGGTCTTGTCGTAGAAGAACTGGCCGAGGGCCACGTTCTTCTTCCTGACGATCTTGTACGCGAGCGACTCGGGCAGGATCTTCCGGAGTCGGTTGGCGATGCCGTCGCGAGCCGGGCGGGCGACGACGTAGGTGGGTGAGCGCTGCAGCATCGTGACGTGGCCGGCGTCGTTCGCCATCGCCGGGACGAGCGTCATCGCCGTGGCACCCGACCCGATGACGACGACCTGCTTGCCGGCGTAGTCGAGGTCGTCGGGCCACTGCTGGGGGTGGACGACCTGGCCCTCGAACTCGTCGGCGCCGGGGAACTCGGGCGTGTAGCCGCCCCGGTAGGAGTAGTAACCCGAGCACATGAACAGGAAGGAGCACGTGTAGCTGACCGTCTCGTCGGTGTCGGTGCGGGTGGCCGTGATGGTCCAGCGGGCGTCGTCGGTCGACCACGATGCCGCGTCGACGTGGTGGTTGAAGCGGATGTGCCGCTCGATGTCGTACTCGTGGACGGTCTCGCGCAGATAGTCGAGGATCGCCGGGCCGTCGGCGATCGACTTCTCGTGCTTCCACGGTTTGAAGCTGTACCCGAGTGTGTGCATGTCGCTGTCGGAGCGCACGCCGGGATAGCGGAAGAGATCCCACGTGCCGCCGATGTCGGCGCGCCCCTCGAGGATCACGAACGAGCGGTCGGGGGAGGACGTCTGCAGGTGGTAGGCGGCGCCGATGCCGGAGATCCCGGCTCCGACGACGACGACATCGACATGTTCAACGGCCATGATCGGACGCTACTTGACCGACGGGTCAAGTGCGAGAGGCGGAACGACGCGACGTCGTAGGGTCAGGGCGACAGCGAGCCGGTGATCACCCCGACGACTGCGGCCCAGGCGGGGTCGGACGGCTCGATCAGATCCATGTGACCCGCACCGTCGACCTCGATCACGACGACCGCTCCGGGCAGCGTCGGGTCGACCGAGTAGCGCGGCGGGACCACGGTGTCCCGGACACCGACGACCGAGACCATCGTCGGGCCCGCGTCAAGCCGCGGCCGAGCTGCTGCGTACCGTTCGGGAACCTCGTCGGGTGCTCCGCCGAGCAGTTCCATGACCGCACCGTTGCCGAGCGGTGCGGCGGCCGCTCCGAGCAGATCGACGACCGCTCCCTGCCCGACGGCCACCACCGGCGTCACCACGGGGGAGGCTCCCGGCACGTCATCGGGGAGACCCGCCCGTCCGGCGGCCCACAGTGCGAGGTGCCCGCCGGCGGAGTGCCCGACGATCGCCACCCGGGTCAGGTCGAGCGAATGGTCGACCGACAGCGCTGCGAGCGCGTCGACGGCCGCGGCGACATCGGTCAGCGTGCCGGGCCAGCCGCCACCGGCATCACCCACGCGGCGGTACTCGATGTTCCAGACGGCGTGGCCCCGCTCGACGAGGTCGGTCGCGAGCGGGTCCATCAGCGACAGGTCGTAGGGGTTGCGCCAGAATCCGCCGTGGACGAGGACCACGACCGGCAGCGGACCGTCGACGCCGGTCGGGAGGTGGAGCTCGCCGAACTGTTCGGGTGCGTCGCCGTAGCTGTGCCGGATCATGCGTGCTCCCGTGGTCGTCTCATCGGAGTTCGCCTCCTTCGGTCGAATGGTGGCTTCGGATGGCATCGAGTTGATCGGTGCGGCGTCGTCGTCCGAGACGCTCGGCGCGCACGCCGACAGCAATCCCAGCAGGCTCGTTGTCGCCATCGCGAATCGAATCGGTCGCCAGGGTTCCACGACGACGGTTCGGAGCCCGACCCACCAACGGATCGGAGCGCGCGACGGGTCACCGGGACGTTCAGCTGCTCCTGCCGCGGAGCTTCCGTCACTCGGTCGTCATCCCGGTGAGCGGGTTCGCCGAACGCGATCCCCACGTCCCCCGGGACCCGGGCGAACGGTGCCGTGGGGGTGGTGGTGCGAGTCGTGGCGAGCCGTCCCGAGCGGTCACACTCGTGGCATGCCGACGTTTCCGAAGGACGCCTCGACCCACACCCAGCAGGCCAATGCGCCACGTGATCTCGGCATGGACCCGGCCGATTTCGAGCGGGCATCCCGTGGACTGGTCGCCCAGCACCCGACGGGAGTGATCGAGGGCGCGTGGGGCACCGCGTGGGACATCAACAAGTACGACTTCATCGAGCAGGGCGCGCCCAACCCCGACACGGTCAACCCGAGCCTCTGGCGCCAGGCACAGCTCAACAACATCCACGGTCTGTTCGAGGTCGCGCCGAAGGTCTGGCAGGCCCGCGGGTACGACATCTCGAACATCACGTTCATCGAGGGCGAGACCGGCTGGATCGTGATCGACCCCCTCACGGTCGAGGGCTGCGCTCGGGACTGTCTCCGGCTCGCCAACGACACGCTCGGCGAACGGCCGGTGACGGCCGTGATCTACACGCACTCGCACACCGACCACTTCGGTGGCGTGCTCGGCGTGACCACCCAGGAGGAGGTCGACGCCGGCCGCTGCCGCGTCATCGCCCCCGAACACTTCCTGCGTGAAGCGATCTCCGAGAACGTCATCGCCGGGTTCGCGATGGCCCGCCGTGCGCTGTACCAGTTCGGGCCACTGCTCCCCGCAGGGTCGCGTCAGCACGTCGACTGCGGCCTCGGCAAGGCGATCCCGCTGTCGCCGCCCGGCCTGATCGCGCCGACGGAGGACATCACCCACACCGGACAGGAGCTGATCGTCGACGGCGTGCGTGTGATCTTCCAGCTGACACCCGAGACCGAGGCGCCCGCGGAGATGAACTTCTTCTTCCCCGACCGCGGTGATGGCGGCGGGTGGCTGTGCATGGCCGAGAACTGCTCGCACAACATGCACAACCTGATCCCGATCCGCGGCGCCCAGGTGCGCAACTCGCTCGCCTGGTCGAAGTACATCGACGAGGCGATCGACCTGTTCGCCGATCGGACCTCGATCATGTTCGCGTCGCACCACTGGCCACGCTGGGGGAGCGACGACGTGCGCGGTTTCCTCGAGAAGCAGCGCGACATGTACCGCTACATCCACGACCAGACGATGCGGTTCGCCAATCACGGCCACACCCCGCTCGAGATCGCCGAGATGATCGAACTGCCCGAGGAGTACCGCACCGAGGCCCACACGACCGGTTACTACGGCCACCTCGCCCACAACGTGAAAGCGGTCTACCAGCGCTACCTCAGCTGGTACGACGGCAACCCGGCCAACCTCTGGAAGTTGCCGCCGACCGAGGTCGGTCGACGTTACGTCGACCTGGCCGGGGGAGCGGATGCGCTGCTCGCCAAGGCCCGTACGGCGTTCGACGAGGGCGACTACCGGTGGGTGGCCGAGCTCGTCGGACACGTGGTGTTCGACGATCCGACCAACACCGAGGCCCGTGAGCTCCAGGCCGACGCCTTCGAACAGATCGGGTACCAGAGCGAGTCGGCGACGTTCCGGAACGCGTTCCTCACCGGGGCACACGAACTCCGCCACGGGCACCCTCCCCGGAACCCGGCGATGCGTCGCGGCTACATGGAAGCGATGACCGTCGACCAGTTGATGGACGCGACTGCGGTCCGACTCAAAGCCGAAGAGGTGGGAGGCGTGCGCGTGTCGGTGAACCTCCGGTTCACCGACGTCGACGAGGAGTGGCGGACCCGCATCTCCAACCGCACGATGCAGACGGCACCGGGCTTCGCCGATGGAGCGGACGCGACCGTCGAACTCGACCGTGAGGTCATCATCCGGATCGCGACCGGAGAGTCCACCGCCGCCGAGCAGGTCGAGACGGGTCGAGCGACGGTCACCGGCGACCACGCTGCGTTCACCGTGCTGTTCGAGCACCTCGACGTCTTCATGTCGATGTTCCCCATCGTCGAACCCTGAACCGGGTACGCCCCCATCCCGCCCCCGAGGACCTCGCCGTGTCGCGGCGGTGTGCGTGCGGGTGTCGGGATCGCGACGCGCCGACGTCCACGAGGTCGCGCCAGACCGCTCGAACTCGAGACGAACCCCGCTATTCGACGATGACGAGTTCGCTCGCGCTGCGGCCGAACACCTCGGGGGAGTAGATCTCCTCGGCGCGGGTCGGCGGTACGACGAAGGAACCGGGCGTGGTGGCCCTCGCGATGTAGGAGTACTCGTAGGTGCCACCCGGGAGGTAGCTGGCGAACGCCTCGGCGCGGTCGTCGCGCAGGTTCTGGTGCTCGTACCAGTTCCAGCCCCAGAACCAGGAGCTCTCGAAGGTCGCCTCGTCGGCGTCGCCGTCGCCTGGCGGCGGGGTGGTCTGCGACACGCCGAGGGCCGGGTTGACCGGTTCGAGACCGGCGGGGAGGGGGTCGATCAGCGCGACGTGGGTGCGTCGCGCATCCGCGACCATGGTCAGCTCGACCCTGACCTTGGCGCCGGCACGGATCGTCCAGGAACCGTCGGCGTTCCGCCGGACGTCGTCGGGATCGTCGATCGCCTGATACTCGCGCTCGACGACGAAGCCCTCGTCGCGTGCGTCGAGCTGGAGGTCGCTCGGGGCGTACCGGAGCCCGAGGCGGTAGTAGAGGCGCCCGTCGCCCTCCTTCGAGAGCACGATGTCGGTGTCGCCGGCGTTGATCACCTGGGGCATCGGCACGAGCGTGTTGACCCGATCGGTCGTCCGGCCGTCGAACGTCGCCTCGGCTGCGTAGAGGTCACCGAGCCAGGCGCGGGCGACGAAGTCGGGGGTGACCGACTCGAACGTTCCGAAGTACCGATCGAGCGCGATCAGGATGAAGGCGTTCTCGTGGGCGTTGTTCCAACGGCCGCGGGTCTGGCCGCCGAGCAGGCCGGCGACGACCTTGGGGATCAGGTCGCTCGTCGGCGCCTCGCTGATCAACGCGTCGAGGATGATGCCGTCGGTCTTGCGGTCGCTGTTCGCGATCACGTAGGCGTCCTCGCCGTACGACGTGGCGAAGGTCGCGGCGCCGGCCGTCTCGACGGCGGCGTTGCCGAAGCGGCCCTCGATCTCGTCGCGCAGACCGGGGTCGGTGATCGACGGCCACAACCAGGCGACGGCATCGAGCTCCAACTCGTCGCCGACGCGCTCGTACAGGTTCGTCGCCTTGGTGGTGTCGGTCCGGCCGGCCTCGTCGCGAACGGACAGTGCGTACGAGCTGAGCGAGTTGCGTACCTGCTCGCCGTAGGTCGACGGGTAGTACTCCTCGATCGAGGCGAGATGGTCGAGTGCCCGGTCGAGCGTGTCGTCCGGCACGGAGAAGCCGGCATCCCGAGCGAGGACGAGCGCGTGTGTGGTCTGGATCGACTGCCACGGGATCGACTCGCGGCCGCGCTGCCAGTACGGGAACCCGCCGTCGTCGTTCTGGAGTGCGGCCAGTGCGTCGACATCGCGGCGAACCGCGGCGTTCAGCTCGGCCGTGCTCGGCAGGCCGGCCGCGTCGAACGCGTCGAGGACGTCGCGCAGGGCGGCGATGGCCATGATGCGAGAGGCGAGACCGTCGGACGAGGCATAGCGGTACTCGGTGAGGTAGATGACGGCATCGGTCAGCGCCTGGAGCGCCGTCGACGACGTGTTGATCTCGAGCCCGCCGAACTGGGGGAAGACGCCGGTCGGCGCGATCGTCGGCTGGGCGATCGCTCCGTCGTCGATCACCCCGTAGGTGGCGAAGGCCTCGGCGGTCGCCGGGGTGTACACCGGCAGTTCGATCGCAGCGGCGTCGCTGAACTCGCCGCTGACGGCAACGACTCGGAACCGGGCGGTGCCGACCGCGTCGGTCGTCGCCGGGAATCTGACCTCGATCCGGTCGTCGGCGGGCACGGTGACCCGCAGGCCGGCCGGTCCGGTCAGCTTCAGGTTGGCCGTTTCGATCGCGACCTCGACCTCGATCGGCTCGCGGGTCTGGTTCTGGAGCACGACCGGCAGTTCGAACTCGTCACCGAAGTTGAGGAATCGGGGCGCCGACGGGCGCACCTGGAGCGGGAGGCGGGCCGTGATGGTGGACTCGCCCTTGCCGAATCGGTCGGCACCGTCGATCGCGACGGCCATGACCCGGTAGCGCGTGAGGCTGTCGGGCAGGGGGACATCGACGGTGACCTCGCCGTTGCCGTCGGTCGACTCGGCCGGCGCGTACACGGCCAAGGCGTCGAAGTCCTCGCGCACGTCGATCTGCTGGCCGGCGCCGGCGTTACCGCCGCCGTCGTCGCTGTCGTCGGCCGACTCCTCTGCCATGTCGTCGCCGCCGTCGGCGGCTCCCGCGGTCGGTGCGGCGTCGGCGCGATCGCCGGCTTCGCCGGTGACGAGGTCGGCGCGGGTCAGCAGGATGCTCGATCGCATGTACGTGCTGTTCACCTGTGACCACACGTCGCGGTAGAACACGTCGAGCGGGTCGGCCAGGTCGTAGCCGGTGAGGGAGAGCACGGCTTCGTCGACGACCACGATCGCCACGTCGGCGCCCGAGACGGCCGTGCCGTCGGCGTCGGTCACCGCGACCGTGACCGAGGTGTCCTGGCCCGGTTCGAGTTCGGTGTCGGCCGGCGTCGCGACCACGTCGAGCGCGCGGGTGACCGGCGGGATCGAGAGGCCGATGCGCCCGGTGGCGAACGCGGCCTGCTCGGGGAGGTCGGGTTGGGCGACCCCGTCGTCGTCGACCCGGGTGCTCGCTCCCACCATGTCGATCTGGATCTCGACGTTCGGGACGAACGCGTCGTCGATCGGGATCTCGAGCACGGCACTGCCGTCCTCGGCCTCGAACGACTCGGTCGAGACGATCCCGCCCCGGGCGATCGTCACGATGCCGGACGCCGGAGCGAACGGTGCCTGCACCAGGAGTTCGGCGGTCGCGCCGGGCTCGTAGGTCTCCTGGTCGGGGACGATCGTGACCGTGCCCTGTTCGAGACCGCGCACCGGACGGCCGGTCGATCCGCTGACCCACTGCGTGAGCTGTGTGCGGTTGGTGTGGCCCTCGTCGTCGACGACGAGGGCGGTGATGCGGTAGGTGCCGCCGACGTCGGTCGCGAACTCACACCGCATCGCCGTGTCGGTGGCATCACCCGTCGAGGTGAAGACGCACGTCTGCTCGTCGGCGAGTTGTTCGGTCCATTCGCCGTCGACGAGGACCCATTCGAGTCGGCCGGCCGTGACCGTGACATCGCGGCCGGGCACGGTGCCTCCGTCGACGTCGGTGACCACCCCGTCGATGCGGATCGGCGTGCCCTGGCGAACGAACGCGCGGTCGCTGCGGAGACCGACGTAGTACTCGGCCGGGTGGACCAGCAAGTCGGTACGCGACGACCAGGCCTGACGGTTCACGTCGAAGACGGTCGCCTCGGCCGTGACCGTGGTGGGCAGATCCACGTCGGGTCCGTCGAAGTCGATCTGGAGGTAGTGGGAACCGCCGGCGTCGGTCGATCCGGAGAACTCCTCGTACTCGACCGGCGTCCCTGGCCAGCAGTCGAAACAACCATCGGACGCGACGTCGCCGTCGCCGGAACGGCTGTCGGCCCACCACCATGGGACCCAGACACCGAACACGTACTGATCCCACTCGGGCGGACGGTACGTGGTCTCCCGTTTCGACACGAGCCAGTCGACGTCGGCGTCGGGCAGCGGTCCGCCGGAGAAGTACTCGGCGTCGACCCGGACGGTGGCGGGCCGTCCGACGTAGAACGGGCCTTCGGACTCGTTGCCGGCGGTGACCTCGAACTCGGGTCGACGGAACTCCTGGACGGAGAACGAGTGGCCGCTCGAGGCGTTTTCGGCGTCGACACCCGTCGCGCGGAACTCGACCCATGCCTGACCGAGGTTGGCGCCCTCGGGGAGATCGATCGAGAGGTTGAACCCGCCGAGCGCGTTCAGGTCGACGGTCCCGCTCGCGAGTTCGTTGCCCTGCGCGTCCCAGGCGTCGTAGCGAACCGTCACGTCGCCGTCGTAGAGGGCGAGCTGGGCGTCGGCCGACCAGGCGAACTTGCGGAGCCAGCCCGTGAGACGGACCGTCTCGCCCGGCCGGTAGATGCCGCGGTCGTCGAACACGTACCAGCGGCCCTCGTCGCTGCGCTCGTTCGCCGTCCAGCCGTCGTACCAGTCGGCGGGCAGGAACGCGGTGCCCTGCCCCGTGCTGGCCCACAACCCGACGATGCCGTTGTCGCCGAGGTCGAGTTCGACGAGGCCCTCGCCGTCGGTGGTGGCGACCCGGCCGTCGCCGATCAGTTCGACCGGTACCCCATCGAGCGGCTCACCGGTGGCGAGGTCGGTCGTCCAGATCACCAGCTGTTCGTGGTCGTAGAAGGCGTCGATGCCGACCGTGGTCGATTGCACCCAGGCGACCGTCGGACGGTTGCGCCAGTAGTCGTCGTCGTTGCGTGAGAACTCCCGCGTCGGGTCGATGCGGACGACGATCTGCGAGTCGACCTGGTCGAAGGCGCTCGACAGATCGATCGACGTCTCGACGTACTGGTCCTCAGAGGCGTCGATCTCGACCACGTCGTCCATGACGACCGGCCACTCCGGCTCGTCGGCCGCCTCGTCGGACCACATGCGTTCGAGGTAGGTCCGGAAGGCGGCGAGGTCCGTCGGGGACACCGCCCAGGCCCGGACGCGAACGGCGTCGTGGTTGACGGTGGAGATGCTGACCTGCGGGCGTTCTGCGGTGGGGTCGGTCGTGATCCACTCGCGCGGGAGGCCCAGCAGGGCCGGTCGCGCGGAGCCGACCCGGAAGTCGACGGTGGTGTCGGTGCCCAGGGTCTGGCCGAACACGTCGGTGAGGTCTGCGTCGAGTGTGACCTGATACGTGGTGCGGCCCCGGGTGGCGCCGGAGAGCTCGATGACGTTGCCGTACACGTTGATCGTCAGTTGCTCGATCGCCGGTTCGACGTCGACGAGGTCGGCGGCGAACAGCTGGGCGTCGAGCGCGTTGCTGAACTCGATCACCAGCGGCGTACCCGGTTCGCAGCCGTCGCCGTAGCCGCAGTCGGTCCGCTCGACACGGAGGGAACCGAAGGTGCGACCTCGATAGGTCGCGGCGAGGCTGCTGGTGCGGTCGCCCTCGGCGGACGGTGTACCCGGACCGATCGTCACGGTGAACGCGGTGTCGGCGGGCAGTTCGGAGACGGGTCGGAATGCGACCGCCCGCGCCTCCAGCGCCTGATCGACGGCGGACCGGGCGTTCCGGTCGGCTTCGATCTCGTCGTCGGTCGCGAGTCGGACCGCCCTCGTGGTGCCGTCGGCCTCGAGGGAGATGGTGGAGAGTACGGCGGCGGCGTCGACCCGCTGGTCGAAGACGGCGACGAACACCGGCTGCAACGAGGTGGTCTCGGTGTCGCCGACGAACGACTCGACGGTCGGGGCCGGGGTCGCGAACGTCCAGCTCACCGTCTCCGCCAGTCGACCGCCGGTCTGGGAGGTCGTGCCGGCGGGCACCGTGACCTCGTACACGGTGGCGGCAGGCAGACGGTCGATCTCGCCGGGCTCGACCTCGAACCGGAGCGTGCGCGTGCCGATCCAGCGCCACCGACCATCGATCGCCGGCGAGACCTCGACGGGTACGTCGGCATCATCGAGCTGGTCGAGCGTCGCGATCGGGACCATGGGCTGATCGAACGTGACGCTCAGGAACGGGGCGAGGTCGACCTCGCCCTCGGGCTGGTACCTCACGACCTCGAGCGGGCCCTCGGCCGGTGGGGGCGCAGCGTCGTCGCCGGTCGGCGGGAACACCCCGTCGATCGTCTCGCCGACCAGCGGCGGTGGCAGGGTCTGCGCCGGCAGGTTGAACTCGTCGCGGTCGGCGTCGGGCACATCCCAGGGCGGCAGTCGGTCGAGCAGTTCCCGAACGGCCTGTTGGCCGAGTGGGGTGCCGTCGACCACGTCGACCGTGGTGGGGGTGTCGTCGGCCGGCGAACCCTCGCTCAGGCGGAGGCCGAGCTGGGCGATCGACGCGTCGGCGTCGGCGCCGTCGACGTTGACGCGAGGACCGGCCGGTTCGGTCGACGTCGGAACGGTGGTGATCGGCGATTCGGCATCGTCGTCGTCGCCGCCGAACCAGCAACCCGTCAGCGCGAGCGCCAGCGCGACGACGGTCGTCACCGTCCTTTTCGTCGTCCCGCTCACCATGTCGCCACCAATCCTCTCCGGGTCAACCTTACGAACTCGTCATCGGTTTGACGTGGCGAGGAGGCGTCTGGTTCCCCTGATCTGTCGGTGGCGTCGGGTCAGACACCCCAGACGATCGGTGTCCACCTGAGGATGTCGACCGGGTCACCGTCCGCGACCTTGGTGCCGATCACCTCGAAGCGCATCAGCCGGCCCGCGCCGACGTCGGTCTGCTCCACGAGGCGATGGCGGAACTCGATCAGGTCACCCTCGTACGCGGGCCCGATGTGATCACACCCGTCCCAGCCCTGCACGCTCGCCAGCCCGGGGAGCATCCTCGTGAGGGAGGCTTGCGCCAAGCCCTGCACGTGACCGCCGTACACGAGACGACGGCCGTCGGCCGTCGTCGTGTGGTCGCGATGCACCGCGGCCTGGTTGAACGTCAGCCGGGCCAGCGGCGCTGCGAGGTCGACGTGGTCGCGCAGGGGATCGACTCGGGTCTCGTCGACCGCCCAGTCGGTCGAGATCGATCCGGCGAGGTCCCAGTCGGGCACACCGTCAGCGAGATCGGCGAGCGGTGTCGGATCGGACGGCCCCGGAATCGCATCGGCATGACCCGGCTGTCCGGGCCCACGGCCACGCACGAGCGCACACCGTTCGTACTCGACGACCGGCCCGTCGTCGGTCTCCGACGTGATGCCGAGCCAGACCTTGCCGCGGAACTGGTCGCCCTTCGGTGCCGAGTCCTTGAGACCGAGCACGGTGGTCGTCGTGCGGAGCGTCTGACCGAGCTCGACGGGCCGGAGCACTCGAACCGAGCGGTAGTACAGGTTCGCGATCGCCTGACGCGTGGCCATGGTCGTCTGACCGATCGAGTACTGCATCACGAGCGCCGGGTTGGCCAACCGTCCGGTCGATCCGGAGGCGGCACGGTATGCGGCGGCGTCGGAGGCGAGTGCGTGCTGGTCGCCGGTGATCGCCCGGTAGACCGCGTTGTCCGCATCGGTCAGTGTGATCGCCGGGAGCGGCGGCAGCGTGGCGCCCACCGTGAAGTCCTCGTAGAGCGGGCCGAGTCGCGAGGTGTCGAACATCACGCCATCGTGGCATTCGCGAGTGGCCGCGGCCCACCTCGCGCGGCCTACGGTGGACATGTGAGCGACGAACAGCGACCCTACGGCGGCGGTGCCGACAGCAACCCCGCCTTGAAACGAGTTCGGACCCGTCATTTTCAACGTGCCAAGGAACAGGGCATCAAGATCACCGGCCTGACGAGCTACGACTTCCTGTCGGCGGCGATCTTCGACGAGGCGGGGATCGACTTCCTGCTGGTCGGCGACTCCGCCGGCAACACCGTGTTCGGGTACGACACCACGATCCCGGTCACACTCGACGAACTGATTCCGTTGACCCGAGCGGTCGTCCGCGGTGCGAGCCGGGCGTTCGTGATCGCCGACATGCCGTTCGGTTCGTACGAGAACGGGCCCGACGAGGCGCTCGCCACGGCGATCCGTTTCATGAAGGAGACCGGATCGCACGCGGTCAAGCTCGAAGGTGGCGTCCGCAGCGCCAAGCAGATCAAGCGGGTGGTCCGGGCCGGTATCCCGGTGATGGGCCACATCGGCTTCACCCCGCAGAGTGAGCACGGCCTCGGTGGGCACATCATCCAGGGGCGCGGTGACGACGGCGCCGAGCAGTTGCTGGCCGATGCCCATGCGGTCGAGGACGCCGGCGCGTTCGCGGTGGTCCTCGAGATGGTGCCGTCGGCGATCGCCGGACAGGTCACCCAAGAACTCGCGATCCCCACGATCTCCGTCGGTGCCGGCCCCGAGTGCGACGGACAGCTGTTGGTCTGGAGCGACTGGGCCGGGTTCACCCGCGGCCGGATCCCGCGGTTCGTGAAGCAGTACGCCCAGATCGCCGACACCCTGCTCGCAGCGGCGCAGGAGTTCCGCGCCGACGTCGAGTCGGGCGTCTACCCGGCGCTCGAGCACGAGTACGGCGAGTAGCCGGTGGGGTCGGACCCGCGACCGGCCCACCGAGTCCGGACCTTCAAGCCCCGTCGCCGTCAGCTGACGCCGGCACGGGCTGAACTGTTCGAACGGTTGCGACCGTCGCTCTGCCTCGACGTCGAGGGCGAGCGGTTCGATCCGATCGTCGAGTTCGGGCGAGCGGCACCACTGATCCTCGACATCGGGATCGGCCACGGCGATTCGGTGACGACGGCGGCCGCCGCCGAACCCGACACCGATGTCATCGGTGTCGATGTGCACACACCCGGCATCGCGTCGACGTTGGCTCGGATCGAGTCGATGCGGCTCGACAACGTCCGGCTCGTGCACGGTGACGCGCTCCAGTTCGCCGAGCGGCTCGCGCCCGCCTCGCTCGACGGGATCCGGATCTACTTCCCCGACCCGTGGCACAAGGCGCGTCACCGGAACCGTCGGTTGGCGAGCGGGCCGAACTTCGACCTGTTCGGTGCGCTGCTCGCGTCCGGCGGCACCGTGCACATCGCAACCGACATCGTCGACTACGCCCTGCAGGTCCAGCGCCTGATGGAGGTCCGAGACGACTTCGTCGGCGGTGTGGTCGATCGGCCGGTGTGGCGTCCCGAGACGCGCTACGAGCGCAAGGGCCTCGCTGCCGGCCGAGCGGTCACCGACCTGATCTACCGTCGACGGTGAAGCCGGTGCGGGTACGGTTCTGCACATGTCGGTACCCGGATCGGTCGCAGCGCGCCGCCGCCCGCGACCGCTGCTGTCGCAGCGGGCCGAGGCCGAACTCGGGCCTCGCCACCGCGAGGTGCTCGACGACCTCGAGTCGCTGTTCTTGCGTGACGGGTTCTCCGGGTTCAGCGTCCGCGAGTTGGCGGCGCACGTCGGCTGTTCGCGACGGACCCTGTACGAGGTCGCCCCGTCGAAGGACGAGCTGGTCCTCATCGTGCTCGACCGGTTCCTGCATCGCGTCGGGCGTGATGCCCTCGATGCGATCGACACGACTCGGTCGTATGCGGATCAGATCACCGCGTACTTCCTCGGCGGGGTCGAGCTGCAGCGCCTCACCCACGTGTTCGGCGAGGACCTCGCCGACGAGGCCGCCGCCCGACGGCTGTTCGATCGCCACTACGGGTTCGTGATGGCGGTGACGGAGCAGCTCGTCGCCGACGGTGTGGCCGCAGGGGAGTTCCGCCCGGTCGAGCCGGCGGTCGTCGCGGGCGTCCTCGCCGGGACCGGCATGTTCTTCCACCAGCCCGACGTCCAGAGCGACAGCGGCCTCGACCTGCAGCACGCGATCGACGGCGCCCTCGAACTCGTCGTCCGCTCCATCCGAGCCTGACGATCACCGTTCGCGAACGGGCGCGCCTGGCACGATGCGGGGATGGGGGACTTCGTGCTCGAGACCGCGGTGACGCCGGAGGGCGACGGCGTCTGGGCGACCGAGCTGTCGACCGACTGGAACATCGGCGACAGCGCCAATGGCGGGTACGCCCTCTCGCCGGTGCTCCGAGCGGCCCGCGAGATCGGCGGGCACCCTGACCCCATCTCGGTCACCACGCATTTCCTCCGGCCGGTGCAGGGTGGGGGAGTCGGACGTGTCGAGGCGAGCCTCGTGCGGGCCGGCCGGAGCGTGTCGGTCGCCACGGGCAGGCTCCACCAGGCCGGTCGGGACCGTCTGGTCGTCAACGCCGTCTTCGGTGATCTCGAGGGGCCGGCCGATGCCGACGGCGACGAGGGTGCCCCCACGATCGAGGTGGGGCCGCCGGCGATCCCACCGCCCGAACGCTGCGTCGACCGCACCGAGCTGCTGCAGGGCGTCGAGTTGCCGATCGCGAGTCGCGTCGACGTGCGGATCGCACCGGAGCGAGCGATCGCCGGCGCATCCGCCGATGCGGTCATGGAGGGGTGGATCCGCCTGGCGGACGGATCGCCGCCGTCGACGATGACACTGCCGCTCTTCTCCGATGCGTTCCCGCCGTCGCTGTTCGCGAAGTTCGGTCGCGTGGGCTGGGTGCCGACGATCGAGCTGACCGTCCATGCCCGCCGTCGCCCCGCAGCGGGGTGGTGTCAGGCGAGGTTCGAGTGCGACGATCTCATCGACGGCCGCATGGTCGAGACCGGCACGCTCTGGGACTCGACCGGTCGCGTGATCGCTCGCTCGCGACAGCTCGGGTTGCTGCTGACCGGCGGTTGAACGGCGATCAGCCGTTCATCTGGGTGTTGAGCCGTTCGACCGACTCGATGAACTCCTCGATCATGTCGTACACCACGCGCGTGGCCGACTTCGACTCGTTCATGTTGCCGACGATCTGCCCGACGAAGTAGTTCGCGAGTTGGTTCGCTCCGCTGCCCTCGTGGTGTGCGGCCCGGTCGATCCGGCGGATGGCCCGGTCGATCAGGATCGGTTGGAGCGGCATCCCGAGGGGGTCGGGCGTGTCGGGACGGTCCCACTCCTCGGTCCAGGCGGTCTTCAACTGGCGTGCATGCTTGCCGGTGCGCGACCGTGAGCGGATCGTGTCGGCGGAGGTCGCGTGGAGGAACTTCTCCTTGACCGCCGGGTGGGTCTCGGCTTCTTCGGTGGTGAGCCACACCGATCCGCACCAGACACCTTGGGCGCCCAGCGCCATCGCGGCGGCCATCTGGCGTCCGCGGCCGATCCCGCCGGCGCCGAGGACCGGGGTGTCGCCGACGGCGTCGACGATCTCGGGGATCAGGACCATCGTGCCGATCTCGCCGGTGTGGCCGCCCGCCTCGGAGCCCTGGGCGATGATCACGTCGACGCCTGCGTTGACGTGCCGTTCGGCGTGCTGTGCGGCGCCGGCGAGCGCGCCGACGAGGCGACCCTCGGCCCGCACGCGTTCGATCATGTGGGCCGGCGGCGGTCCGAGCGCGTTGACGATCAGGCAGGGTCGGTGCGCGAGCGCGATCTCGAGCTGCACGTCGGCCCGATCGGCGGAGAACGGGGCGTTGTCGCCGCCGCCCCCGACGAGACCCCCGGCCCCTGCGTCGTCGGGGAGGTCGGGGACGTCGTACCTCGCGAGGATGTCGTCGACGAACGCCCGGTGCTCGTTCGGGATCATCGCCACGAGGTCGCTCAGCTTGATGCCGCCCTCGTCGGAGCCGGCGTACTTGGCCGGCACGATCAGGTCGACGCCGTAGGGGCGGTCACCGATCTCGTCCTCGATCCATTCGAGGTCGATCTCGAGCTGTCGATCGCTGTGGCCGACGGCGCCGAGCACCCCCAGCCCGCCTGCCTTCGACACGGCGGCGACCACGTCGCGACAGTGCGTGAACGCCACGATCGGTACGTCGATGCCGAACATCTCGGTGATGGCGGTCTGCATGGATTCGACGGTACCAGTCGGCGCCGACCGGTACCGGGCCGGAGGGGGTTGACATCGATGATGTCGCTATGACATCATGATGACATCACTACGACATCATTCGGGGTTCGGCACGGGCCGGTCCAACGAGTGGTCACGACGAGGACGAGACACCATGTACGAGAGTCATCCCGATCTGCTCAGAGTCCTGCACGACCAACGGGTCGAACGGTTGCGACGCGACCGGGACGCCGGCCGGACGCGGACGCGTCGCCGCGCCGGCACGAGCCGCCTGCGCCGGGACCGCTGATGCAGGTCCAACCGATCCTCAACGGGCTTCGCGCCTCGCTCGAGAGCCAGCGATCGCTGGCGGGTGGCGATGCGGCGATCGACGACGCGGTGGTCTGGCTGACCGAGGCGCTCGGCCCGGCGCTGCGGATCGCCGCGCTCGAACTGGCGCAACAGGCCGCGGTCGAGGTCGCGGCGCAACTCGACGACCGCGACATCGATGTCGTCGTGGTCGACGGCGACCCGAGCCTCCGCGTCGCCGCACGATCCTCCCAGGGCCGGCTCGAGGCGACCGCCGAGGAGTTCGATGCGCGGATCACGTTGCGCCTGCCTCCCTCGCTCAAGAACCTGATCGAAGAAGCGGCCAGCACCGACGGCGGTTCGGTCAACGGGTGGGTCGTCGACGCGCTCAGCAAGCGGGCGAACAAGCCCGACGCGCGGGGGCGTCACGTGACCGAGGGGTTCGACCTGTGAGCCTGTCGGCATGAATCGCCGCGAGGAGTTCAGCGTCGGCGATCGCGCCGCGATCGCCGTCGAGATCCGGACGGGATCGGTCGAGATCCGCGCCGGTGCCCCTGGTCGCATCGTGGTCGCGCTCGACGGACCCGACGTCGACCGTTGGGACATCGCCCAACTCGGCGACTCCGTGTCGGTCGAGTCGGCACGGGGCGGGTGGCGTTCCCGGTCGACCCGCGTGTTGGTCGAGGTGCCGGTCGGCACCGACGTCGACGTCAGATCCGCATCGGCCGATGTCGCGCTGTCCGGCGAATTCGGAGCGACGCGGATCAAGTCGGCCTCCGGTGACGTCCGCGTCGGATCCGCAGCGCGACTCGACATCGACACCGCGTCCGGCGACGCGTCGGCGACGGCGGTCGTCGCCGCCACGTCGTGCAACACCGCATCCGGCGATGTCGAACTGGGCCACGTGGGTGGGCGTCTGATGGTCAGCACCGCGTCGGGCGACGTTCGCGTCGCCGCAGCCGACGACGACGTCGAGATCGGCAGCGCGTCGGGTGACGTGCGGATCGGTCGGTGTGGCGGGTCGAACATCACCGTGAAATCGATCTCCGGCGATGTGGTCGTCGGGCTGCCACCCGGGATCCGCGTCGAGCCCGACCTGACGACCCTCAGTGGCAGGACCCACCTGCCGAAGCCGTCGCGGAGCAGCTCCACCGAATCACGCAGAGTCGTCCGCGTCGGACTGCGAACCGTGTCCGGCGACATCACGATCCGACGGGTCGACGAGCCGTGACCGCGCACTAGGTTGCTCGCCGTGCAGCTTCCGTTGGACGGCATCCGAGTCATCGACCTCACGTCGGTGGTGATGGGGCCGGTCGCGACGCAGATCCTGGCCGATCAAGGTGCGGAGGTGATCGCGATCGAGGATCGACGTGGCGACACCAACCGATCGATGGGCGCCGGTGCGCACCGCGAGCTCTCGGGGGTCGCGATGAACCTGTTGCGGAACAAGCGCAGCGTCGGCCTCGACATCAAGTCCCCGGCCGGGTACGAGGCGCTCGGTCGGCTGGTCGCGACCGCCGACGTGGTCGTCACCAACCTGCGACCCGGGTCGAGGTCGCGGGCGGGCCTGACGTACGAGCGGCTCCGCGCCTTCCGGTCCGACATCGTCTTCTGCGCGGCGGCCGGCTATCCGGTTGATCACGAACTGGCCGACGCCCCGGCGTACGACGATGTGATCCAGGCAGCCACCGGCGTGGTCGACCTCAACCGACGGATCGGCCTGCCCGAGGTCCTGATCCCGACCCTGATCGCCGACAAGTCCGCCGGCCTCGTGATCGCCAACACGGTGCTCGCAGCGCTCGTCAAGCGCGGCCGCACCGGCGAGGGATCCGACATCACCGTCGCGATGACCGAGGTGATGCGCGCCTACCTGCTGGTCGAGCACGGTGTCGGTGCCGTGCTGGAGCCGGCGCAAGGGCCCGCCGGGTACCCGCGAATCCTCAACCCGGACCGCCGCCCGCACCCGACCGCCGATGGGATGATCAGCGTCCTGCCGTACGACCAGCACCACTACGAGACGCTGTTCCGGCTCGGTGGGCGTGAGGACCTGATCTCCGATCCGCGGGTGGCGACTCGTCGATCCCGAATCGAGAACGGCCCGTCGCTGTACCAGGAGGTCGCCGCCATCCTGGCGCAGCGGACCACGGCCGAATGGCTCGAGGTGCTCCGCCCGGCCGGCCTGCCGATCGCCGAGGTCGCGTCGCTCGACGATCTGATCGATGACCTCCCGGTGGTCGAGCATCCGCACGCCGGCAGCTATCGGATCACCCCGCCGCTCACCGGCGTCACGGCGACCGCCGACCAGGTCCGCCGTCACGCCCCGCTCCACGGCGAACACAACCGCGAGGTGCTCGCCGAGGTCGGCTACACCGGCGCCGAACTCGACCTCCTCGAAGCCGACGGCGTCCTGTTCGAAGGCTTGCCCTGACCGGGCGCTACGGTCCGTGAGGTGAGCTCTCAGCAGATCGGACGTCCCCGCTCGGTGGTGGCAGACCTTCCGGCCTATCGACCGGGCAAGGGTGCTGCGCAGGCCGAAGCCGAACACGGCATCACGCACGCCATCAAGTTGGCGTCGAACGAGAATCCGACGGCGCCGCTCGACCCGATCGTCGCCGCCGTGTGCGAGGCCGCGGTCGGTGTCAACCGCTACGCCGACCATCGGGCGACCGCGGTGCGCGAAGCGATCGCGCGACGGCTCGGCGTCGATGCGTCGATGGTGACCGTCGGTTCCGGGTCGTCGGGCATCCTCCAGCAGCTGTTCTTCAGCTACGTCGACCCGGGCGACGAGGTCGTGTATCCGTGGCGGTCGTTCGAGGTGTACCCGGTGTTCACGCAGCTGATGGGCGGCACGTCGGTGCAGGTGCCGCTCGCATCCGACCTCGGACTCGACGTCGACGCGGTGGTCGGTGCGGTCACCGATCGCACCAAGCTCGTCGTGATCGCGACGCCGAACAACCCGACCGGTGTCGCCGCCACCACCGCCGAACTGCGCGGGCTGATCGAGCGCGTCCCGACGGGCACGATCGTGTGCATCGACGAGGCGTATCGCGAGTTCCTCGACCCCGGCTTCGGCGACCCGATCGCGGACCTGCTGCCCGACTTCCCGAACGTCCTGGTCACCCGCACGTTCTCGAAGGCGCATGGTCTCGCCGGGCTGCGGGTCGGATACGCCATCGGTCACCCCGACGTGATCGCGACGATCGACACGACGATGTTGCCGTTCACCGTCAACGCCCTCGCCCAGGCAGCTGCGCTCGCCGCACTCGAACTCGACGACGAGATCCGTGGTCGGGTCTCGTCGATCTTGGCCGAGCGCGCCCGGGTCGAGGTCGAGCTCGCCGCCGCCGGTTGGACGTTCCCGAACCATCAGGGCAACTTCGTCTGGCTGGCCACCGGCGAGCGCACCGACGAGATCGCGCTCGCGCTCGAGCGGCAGGGTGTGGTCGTGCGCCCGTTCGGTGGCGAGGGTCTCCGTGTGACCATCGGGTCGGCCGACGAGAACGATCGGTTCGTGGCAACGCTCGCAGCGACGGCCGCGCCGTGAGACGGGAGCTGTTCCCGGGAGACCCCCGGTCGGTCGGTGACGATCCGGACTACCGCTTCTCGCTCGCCAACGAGCGCACGTTCCTGGCGTGGATCCGGACGGCGCTCGCGCTGGCCGCAGGCGGGCTCGGTGCGGTGACGATTCTCGACGACTTCCCGGGCGAGGAGTTCCTCGGGATCGGCTTGTTGGCCCTCAGCTTCCTCACCGCCGCGAGCGCCTATCGGCGATGGGCGCTCAACGAGCGGGCGATGCGGCTCGACGAGCCGCTCCCGCCGTCGCGGTTGCCGATGCTGATGGCCGTCGGGGTCGCCGTCGTGGCCGTGGCCGCAGCCGTGCTCTTCGCGGCCGACGTCTCGTGACCGTCGACGCATCATGAACGGTGACCGGCCCACCACCGTCTTCGACCCCGGTCTCCAGCACGAACGAACCGCGCTCGCCTGGGAGCGGACAGCGATCGCTTCGATGGTCGCCGGCGTGCTCATGGCGAGGTACGCAGCCGGCGAGTTGCATCCGTCCATGGCGGCGATCGGCATCGCGCAGGTCGTGTTCGGGGCGGTGCTCCTCGTGTGGAGCGCACGTCACTACGACGACCTGCACGGTCCGTTGCGGGCCGGTGCGTCGCCGATCCACCCGAGCGCGGCGCGCGTCGTCGGCATGGGCGCGATCATCTTCACCGGTGCGGGGCTGGTGCTCGCCGTGATCATCGTGGTCGCGGCGTGACCGAACCGCGAGCCGGCGACGGCGACGCGGAATACCGGCGTGTCGTGTCGGGGTTCCGTGCGCATGCGAAGCTGGAACCATGCGACCGGTGCTGACGACCGTGGCAGCCGCCGGTGAGACGTGCCCACCGCAGTGCTGGAGTGCGCCTCGGTGAGCCGCGAGGGAGACGCCGCCTTCGAGCAGTACGTGCTGCCCGAGGTCGAGGTGATGATGCGGGTGGCCCAGTCGTTGACGCGCAACCGAGCCGACGCCGAGGATCTGGTGCAGGACTCGCTGGTCAGGGCGTACAAGGCGATCGACCGGTTCGACGGCCGATTCCCGAGGGCGTGGTTGCTCACGATCCTTCGCAACACGCACATCAACCGCAACCGTCGTCGGCGCCCCGAATTGCTCCGGGATCCGGACACACAGCTCGAACGGCTGGGGCAGTCACCCGAGACCGAGGAGGCGACGCGGCCCGACCGGTTCGTCGACCTCGAGTTCGACGCCGACCTCGAAGCGGCGTTGGCGACGCTGTCCGAACCGTTCGCCGAGGTGATCGAGCTCGTCGACCTGAACGGGTTGGCGTACGCCGAGGCGGCCGAGGTGCTCGGCGTTCCGATCGGCACGGTGATGAGCCGGCTGCATCGCGCCCGCAAGAAGATCCGGGGTCAGCTCCGACGCACCGGTGTCGCTCCGACGCACGACGACATGGTCACAGGGAGGCAGTCATGATCCGCTCGACGATGCGACGACTGACGTTCGGCCGGTGGCCCGATCTCCGACCGGGCGAGCCGATGACGTGCCCGGAGGTCGGTCGGCTGCTGCAGCGGTTCCTCGACGACGAACTCAGCGACGACGTCGACGCCGCGATGCTCTCGCAACATCTCGAACTGTGCCGTCGGTGCGGGCTCGAGGCCGAGACGTATCGGAGGATCAAGGCAGCATTGGCGAGCCGTCGTGCCGAGGTGCCCGAGGAGTCGATCGAACGTCTCCGGGCCTTCGGTCGCCAACTCACCGACGGCCGCTGAAGCCAACGCTGCGCCTACACAGCGCCATTCGCCGAGACGTTCCCGCCACACCAGGTGTGGCTCACAGCGCGGTCGCGTGGTGTTGCGGTGCTACGCGGCGCTCAGGCTCCGTCCCGACAAGGCAGCAGTAGCGAACCCGTTCTCGCCGCACCAGACGTACGTCGCGAGAGGTCGCGTGAAGTGTGCGGAGCTGAGCCGGGACCGGCTCAGGCGAAGCGGACGGCGATCTCGGCGAGAATCGATCCCTCCTCGGGCGATACCTCGTCGTCGATGCCGGCGACCTCGCGAGCCGCCGAGAACAGCGCACGCCGGAGCACCCGACTGCTGATCCGGGCATCGATGTCGTCGATCAGTTCGACGACCTCGTCCTTGGTGATCGCGTCCTGCGCTCGGACGATGGCCGGTCCGAGGTACTTGTCGAACGTGAAGTCGCCGTCGCGCCAGTCGTCGGAGATGTCCTTGATCGCATCGATCTCCGACTGGTCGAGGACGCGGTCGGCCGCCATGACGAGCGCCAGGAGTTCGAGTGCCGCGGTGTGCTCGAGATCGGCGTTCGCGTGGACGGCGACGCCGCGGTACAGCTCGTGCAGGCGGTCGTTCATGCGACCGAACCTAGTTGCCGCGGGCCTCGCCGAACGACCGACGCAGGAAGTCGAGCTGGTGGAGCAGCAGGTTCTCGGCCACGATCTCCTGCGGCGTCATGTGCGTGACGCCGACCAGTGGCAGGACCTCGTGCGGACGACCCGCCGCGAGGAGCGCCTGCGAGAGCTGCAGCGTGTGTGCAGCGACGACGTTGTCGTCGGCGAGACCGTGGATCAACAACAGCGGCCGATCGAGTTTCGGAGCGAGCGGGAGCAGCGAGTTCGCGTCGTAAACATCGGGCCGTTCGTTCGGATCGCCGAGGTAGCGCTCGGTGTAACAGGTGTCGTAGAGGCGCCACTCGGTGACCGGGGCGCCGGCGACGGCGGCGTGGAACACTTCGGGTCGTTCGAGCACGGCGAGGGCCGAGAGATAGCCACCGAAACTCCACCCGCGGATCGCGACCCGATCGAGATCGAGTTCGGGGTGTCGCTCCGCCGCGGCGTGCAGCGCGGTCACCTGGTCGTCGAGCACGCCGGTGGCGAGGTCGTGCAGCACGGCACGCTCGTAGTCGGTGCCGCGTCCTGGCGTGCCGCGTCCGTCGGCGACCACCACGGCGAAACCCTGGTCGGCGAACCACTGCGATGCGCAGAACGCGTTGTGGGACCGGACCACGCGCTGCGCGTGCGGGCCGCCGTACGGGTCGAGGAGCACGGGGAGCGGCGAGCCGTCGTGGTCGTGGGGGAGCAGCACGGCGGTGGTCGGCGTCGAGGCGGTGTGCGCCATCACGCGCACGTTGGGTCGGACGAGGGGCCGTTCGGCGTGTGAGGCGAGGGTGCCGCCGCCGGGCAGTCGCCACCGGGCGCCGGGCTCGTCGGCGGTCGCCGAGCGCAGCACGACGGTCTCGCCGCCCACCGCCGCGGCATGGACCCCGAGCCCGTCGGTGATCGCCTCGAAGCCGTCACCCGAGGTCCAGCGGTACACGTGCTGGACCGACGCGTCGTCGAGCGGGTTGCCGGTGGCGACGACCCGGTCGGCGGTGGCGTCGACGACCGCCCGAATCTGGACGTCGCTCGGTGAAACCGTCCGGTCGCCGATCAGGAGTCGGCGGGCGCCGTCGCGTTCGGCGCACATCACCGCGGTGCCGTCGGCGATCAGTGAGCAGGTGCCGGGGACGAGTTCGACCCACGCGTCGTCGTGGTCGGTGAACGCGACCGCCGTCGCCCCGGTCGATGGCTCGACCGTGCGGACCTCGAGATCGTGCTGATCACGCGAGAGCACGGTGATGGCGAGGCCGTGCGTGTTCCAGTCGACCTTGGCGAGGTACTCGAACGCGGTGCGGTCCCATTCGACCTCGATCGGGTCGCCGCCGTCGACCGGGCACAGGTGGAGGCTGACCTCGGGGTTCGGGGTGCCCGCAGCCGGATACCGCACCGCGTTCGGCACCGAGCCCGGTTCGGCCGGATTGGAGATGTGCCAGACCTGCACCGGGGCGTCGTCGACGCGGCAGGTCGCGATCGTCGCGCCGTCGGGGCTCCACCAGAACCCCCGGTAACGGTTCATCTCCTCGGCGGCCACGAAATCGGCGCTGCCCCAGCTGACCGTGTCGGGTTCCCCCTCGGCCGGGCCGGTGAGACGGGACGCGACGGCATCGAGGTCGGTCACCCAGAGCTCGCGACCGCGCACGTAGGCGATGCGGTCGCCATCGGGGGAGAGGTGCGGGTCGAAGACCGGGCCGGGCACGTCGAGGTGTCGGGTGGTCGCCGCGCCCCCGTCGGCGAGATCGGCGAGGAAGAGTTGACCGGCGAGCGAGAACGTGACCCTGGCGCCGTCGCGGTCGATCGCGTAGCCGGTGATGCCGCCGGCGCCCTCACGCATGCGCTCGCGCCGGGCGCGCTCCTCGGGCGGGAGGTCGACGTCGTCGACGGCGATCTCGGACATGGCCGCGGCCGGGTCGACGAGCAGTGACTCGGCCCCGGTCGTCGGGTCGGCGCTCCACAGGCAGTTGACGGGATCGGCGCCGCCCCGAGAACGGGCGAAGATGACACGCGAACCGTCCCGGGTGACGGTGAGGTCCCGTGGCTCGCCCAGGGTGAGCCGTTGTGTGCGTGCGTACTGACGGGGGAATGAGTCGGTCACGTCGGCGACGCTAACGCCTCACCGCCGACGCTCGATCAGCCGTCGAGCTGTTCGTGTCGGCGCGGCGCGGACCGGTCGCCGGCCGCCGCCAATGCGTCGAGCACCACCTGCCATGCCGCCGCGTCGTCGACGTGTTCGAGCACACGGACGTTGGGCGGTTCCCGGTCGCTGATGTCACGACGGTCGATCGCCGTCATCCCGGTCGTGTGGCGACCGGTCGTCTCGACGACGACGTGCCGGTCGACCGACTCGAAGAGCTGGGGGTGGGTCAGCGCCATGACGGCGAGTGGGTCGTGGAGCGCCGCGCCGCGGATCACGTCGTGTCGGCTGATGTAGTTCTTCGAGAAGAAGCGGAACAGGTCGGTGATCAGATCGGTGAACGGCGCTCCCATGGCCGCGACCTGATCGATGCGGTCGGGCGTGATGAGGAACTGATGGGTCACGTCGAGCCCGGCCATCGTGATGTCGGCGCCGCTCCCGAACACGATCGCCGCCGCGTCGGGGTCGGCCCAGATGTTGAACTCGGCGAGCGGCGTCCGGTTCCCGAACGTGCCGCCACCCATCAGCGAGATCCCGGCGATGTGGTCGACGAGGTCGGGTGCGGATCGCATCGCCAACGCGATGTTGGTGAGCGGGCCCGTCGGCGCCAGCCAGGTTCCCGGCCGGGCACGACACGTGTCGATGATGAACCCGACGGCGTCGACGCCGTCGGCGCCTCGCGACGGGACGGGCAGTTCGGCACCGTCGAGCCCGCTCTCGCCGTGCACGAAGCCGGCGAACTTGGGTTCGGCCACCAAGGGGCGATCTGCGCCCGAGTGGACGGTGGTGTCCAGACCCAAGGCGTCGCGAACGACACAGGCGTTGTACGTGGTGCGATCGAGCGGCGCGTTGCCGGCCACGGTGGTGATGCCGGCCAGGTCGGTGCAGTGGGCGGCGACGACGATCGCGATCACGTCGTCGTGACCGGGATCGCAGTCGAGGATCACCCGCGGCATCTCGGAGGAATCATGGGGCATGCCGATCAGCTTCGCGCGCGGCATGCGACCATGGAGTGGTGAACATCCCCCGATCACCGGTCCGTCTGGCCGCACTCGTCGTGTGCGTGGTCGCCGCCGCGAGCGGATGCTCGCGCAGCGACGAGCTGACCGCTCCGACCGCCTCCGGCGTCGACACCTCGAACGGGTCCCCGGCGACCGCGCCGGCGTCGCCGCCAAAGACGTCGCCGACATCGTCGCCGTCATCCGGTGCGAGCGACGGGGTGGGCGGCGACGGCGCGGAGACGTCCGACGACGGCTCGGCGCCGGTGAGCCTGGTCACGACGCCGCCGGTGACGGTCGTCGACATCGACGAGGTGGGCGTCCCGGGGCTCGACAGCGACGACGTGTTCTGTTCGGCGTGGAGTCGGTTCGCCGGCTCGTTCCAAGTCGTCGCCGTCACCGCCGCGTTCGGGTCGGGGCCTCCGGACCAGCTGGCGTCGTTGGAGGTCGCCGCCGCCCCGACGGTCACGGCGGCCTACGAACAGCTCGTCGAGAACTGGCCCGACGAACTGGCGTCGGAGGCCGATCTGGTCGCCGATGAGTTCCTCGGGCCGTTCGCCCGTCGTCTGCAGGCCGCCCGCGCGGCGTTGAGCGACGTCGGTGCCGATGACGACGTGATCGTGACGATCGAGCAGGCCTGGCTCGCCGGGCTCACACAACGTGACCCGACGACACCCGAGTTCGTCGTCGACCTGCCCGACGACGTGTGGGCGCTGATCGACGACGCGGCGAACTCGTTCGCACAGCAACGTGTGCCGTTCGGCCAGGACCCGAGTCTGGTCACCGACGTGCAGACCCCGCTGACCAGTGAATACCTCGCCGTTTCCTGTCCCGATCAGGGCACGTTGAGCGGCCAGGAGGTCGAAACCCCCTGACCGCGCGTCCTGACGATTCGTCAAGCCATTCGAATCGGTTCGGTGCCCGCTCGTACACTCGGCGTCCGTGACGCGCATCGCCTTCGGATCCGACCACGCCGGCTACGAGCTCAAGCAGCACCTGATCGACCGGCTGTCGGCGGCGGGTCACGAGATCGTCGACTGCGGGACCGATTCGACCGAGAGCGTCGACTACCCCGAGTTCTGCGCCGCCGCCGGCCGCAAGGTGCGAGACGGCGACGCTGATGTCGGGATCGTGCTCGGTGGCAGCGGTCAGGGCGAGCAGCTCGCCGCCAACAAGGTGCGCGGCGTTCGCGCGGCCCTGTGCAACTGCCTGTACACCGCCCGGATGGCCCGTGAGCACAACGACGCCAACGTGCTGTCGATCGGGGCACGCGTCGTCGGCGTCGGTCTCGCCGAGGAGATCGTCGACCTGTTCCTCACCACCGACTTCGAGGGCGGTCGCCATGCCCGCCGCGTCGACCAGATCACCCAGCTCGAATCCCAGTTCTGACCATCACGAGTTGTGCCAGGCACAACTCGCGATTTCCATCCAGGAGAAGCCATGCCGTTCCATTCCGACACTCATCCCGACACCGAGGTCGAACGCCTGATCGCGCTCGAGGTCGAGCGTCAGACGACCGGCCTCCAGCTGATCGCCAGCGAGAACTTCACCTCGCCGGCCGTGATGCGGGCGACCGGTTCGGTGCTGACCAACAAGTACGCCGAGGGATATCCCGGTAAGCGTTACTACGGCGGCAACGCGCTGGTCGACGACATCGAGTCGCTCGCGATCGAGCGGGTCAAGGCGCTGTTCGGCGCCGAGCACGCCAACGTGCAGCCGCACTCCGGGGCCAATGCGAACATGTGCGTCTACCAGGCGTTGCTCGAGCCGGGTGACACCGTGCTCGGCCTCAGCCTCGATCACGGCGGCCACCTCACGCACGGATCGCCGGTCAACGCGAGCGGCCTGCTCTACCACTTCGTCTCGTACGGAGTCGGCGGCGAGGAGCGCATCGACATGGAATCGGTGCGAGCGCTCGCCCACGAGCACCGTCCCAAGATGATCGTGGCCGGCACGACGAGCTACCCGCGCCGCCTCGATCCCGAGCCGTTCAAGGCGATTGCCGACGAGGTCGGTGCGCTGTTGATGTTCGACATCGCGCACCTCGCCGGCCTGGTCGCCGGTGGCGCCCACCCGAACCCGGTGCCGTACGCCGACATCGTGACGTTCACCACCCACAAGACCCTCCGGGGTCCGCGCGGCGGCTGCATCCTGTCCAAGGAGGAGTACGCCAAGGCGATCGACAAGGCCGTGTTCCCGGGTTGGCAGGGCGGCCCGCTCGAGCACGCGATCGCCGGCAAGGCGATCGCGTTCTACGAGGCGTCGCAGCCGAGCTTCTCTGAGTACGCCCACCAGGTCGTCGCGAACGCGTCGGCGCTGGCCGAGGCGTTGGCGGGGGAGGGCTTCCGGCTCGTCTCCGGCGGTACCGACAACCACCTGATGGTCGTCGACCTGCAACCGTTCGATGCCGAACTCACCGGCAAGGTCGCGCAGGCGAAGCTCGACGAGGCCGGCATCACGCTCAACAAGAACACGGTGCCCGACGATCCGCGCAGCCCATTCGTCACCAGCGGCGTCCGGATCGGCACCCCGTCGGTCACCACCCAGGGCATGACCGAGTCGGAGATGCCCGTCATCGCCTCGCTGATCGCGCGGGCGCTGCGCGACCGCGACGACGAGGCGGCGCTGCAGTCGGTTCGGGCCGACGTCGCCGACCTGTGCGCCCAGTTCCCCGCCTACCCCAACGGCTGCTGACCTCCCCGACGACCACGACCGCGTAACCTGGCCGCTCGTGACGCCCGGCTTCGGTGACTTCCTCCTGATCGGCGTCGTCGCCGCGGTCGTCACGTTCGCCACGACGCCGCTCGTGCGGGCGGCCGCGAGCCAGCGGGGCTGGGTGGTGGCACCCAACGAACGCTCGGTCCACACGTCGCCGATCCCGCACGTCGGCGGGTTCGCGATGCTCGCCGGGTTCTGCGCGGCATTGCTGACCGCCTGGGCGATCGGTGCGTTCGCACCGATCTTCGAGAGCAACTCCGAACCGCTCGGTGTACTGATCGCCGCGTTGATCGTCTTCGCGACCGGACTGCTCGACGACGTCCGCGACATGGCCCCGCAGGGCAAGGTCACGGGTGTGGTGCTCGCCGGCGCTGCGCTGTCGTGGTTCGGTGTGACGATCGACTACTTCCGGGTGCCGTTCTACGACGTGCTGGTGTTGTCGAACGACTGGAAGCCGCTCGTCACCGTGCTGTGGCTGCTCGGCATGACGCAGGCGATCAACCTGATCGACGGTCTCGACGGGCTGGCCGCCGGCATCGTGGCGATCGCGTCGATGTCGTTCTTCCTGTACTCCAATCGCCTGAACGATCTCGGGTTGCTGTCCGACCGCAACATCGGGCCGTTGGTCGCGATGATCACGGCGGGGATCTGCATCGGGTTCCTGCCGCACAACTTCAATCCGGCACGGATCTTCATGGGCGACAGCGGTGCCTTCCTGCTCGGACTCATGCTCGCGGTGTCGACCAGCGTCGTCGGCGGCCGCGCCGACCCGAACACGCAGCAGTTCGTCGGGCAGACGTTCTTCTTCTTCGCTCCGCTGGTGATCCCGCTGCTGATCCTCGGTGTCCCGATCCTCGACACGACGTTCGCGATCGTGCGCCGGGCGTCGAAGCGGCAGGCGCTCGACGTCGCCGACAAGGGGCACCTGCACCATCGGCTGATGAACCTCGGCCACGGGCACCGCCGCAGCGTCCTGATCCTGTGGACCTGGACCGCGCTGCTGTCGGGCTTCGTGCTGTACCCGGTGCTGACCGACGACAACCCGCGCTACCTGCCGTTCGGGATGGGTGCCCTGGCGATCGTGCTGTTCACGGTGCTGCACCCGAGCGTGCGACGCAAGCGGGCGATGGAGGTCGAGGCCGCCCTCGAGCGTCCCGCCTCCGAGCAGGTCGACCCCTCGCGTCCCGAGCGTCGTGAGTCCGATGCCACCGGCGAGATCTCCCGCCCGGGCCCCGGCGACGGAGCGATCGGTGACGATCTCGACGGTCCGGGAACACCGGACGGCGAGGCGGACTCGTCGGGTGATTCGACGCCGGGGAGCGCCGGCGAGCGAGCGACCGAGCGCGGTCCGCTCGGCCCGAACATGCCGAAAAACGAGGAATCCGAGAATCGCGGTCGGCAGGAGTTGCCACTGGACGTCGACGCGGACTAGTTTGTGCCTGCGTTCACAAACTCCCGATGCCGCCGTGTGCGAAGCTGGGAACCCTCCGCCTCATGAAGCCGCTCCTCTCCGCCCTCCGCTCCGGTCGCGCCAGCGACCGCATCGCGCCCAGCAGCGACGACTCGCTCGGTCGCGGCATGGACCTGGCGTTGACGGTGCTCGTGTTCCTCGGCCTGGGCGCACTGATCGACCGCTGGCTCGGGTTGTTCCCGGTGTTCACGATCACGTTGGTCCTCTTCGCGGCCATCGGGGCGTTCGTGCGGATGAAATTCGTGTACGACGCCACCATGGAACGTCACGAGGCCACCCGGCTCGCCGGACGATCGCCCGCTCCGATCGAGGATGCAGCGTGAACGCCGAGACGTCAGCGATGGTGACGCAACTCGACGGTGAGCCCGTCGAGATCCAGGTCTCCGCCGACATGATCAAGCGCGGCCTCGTCGTCGCTCCGGTCATGATCGGTGTCTGCGCCCTCATCTGGGGCTCGGCCGGCGCATGGTCCGCCGCCTTCGCGATCGGGCTCGTGCTCGTCAACTTCGCGTTGTCGGCAGCGCTGATCTCGTACACCGCCAAGATCTCGCTCGGTCTGATGATGGGAGCCACCCTGTTCGGCTACCTGATTCGCCTCGGGCTCATCATGCTGGCCGTACTCCTCGTGAAGGATGCCGGTTGGATTTCGCTTCCGGCACTCGGAACGACCATCATTGTGACGCACCTCGGACTTCTGCTCTGGGAGCTGAAGTACGTCGCGATCTCCCTTGCCCACCCTGGCCTCAAGCCTGCCCGCCCGTAACACCATTCGGAAGAACTGAACGGAACAACAACGTGCTCGCACTCGAATTCCCGCCGATCAACGAGATCCTCCGCTGGAGGGACCTCATCGACCCCATCGGTCTCAACAAGGTCGCGCTGATCTCCGTCTTCGCGGCGCTGATCTCGATCGTGATCTTCCTCCTGGCATCGAACCAGGACGGCATGAAGGCGCCGAAGGGCGTGCGCAACCTGGCCGAGACGATCGTCGAGTTCATCGAGAACCAGATCATCCTGCCGACCATGGGCAAGGACGGCCTCGGCTGGACTCCGTTCATGCTGAGCCTGTTCGCCTTCATCTATCTGGTGAACGTGCCCGGCATCATCCCGATCATCTACATGCCGGCGACGGCTCGCATCGCGATCCCGCTGTTCCTCTCGCTGCTCGTCTGGGTCATCTTCATCGGCGTCGGCTTCAAGCACCAGGGCATCGGCTACATCAAGAACTCGCTCATGCCGCCGGGCGTGCCGGGGCCGTTGTACATCCTCGTGATCCCGATCGAGTTCATCTCGACGTTCCTCGTCCGCCCGTTCTCGTTGACGGTTCGACTCTTCGCCAACATGCTCGCCGGGCACATCCTGCTCGTGACGTTCGCACTGCTCACCGAGGAGCTCGTGCAGGGCGACAGCTGGATCCTCAAGCCGGTCGGCATCCTGCCCTTCTTCATGCTGATGTTCATCACGGCATTCGAAGTTCTCGTCGGCTTCCTGCAGGCCTACATCTTCACCATTCTCGCTGCCGTGTACATCGGCGGTGCAGCACACCCCGAGCACTGATCAGCAGTACTCACTCTCTCCCAACCAAGACAGCAACAGGAGATCAACCCCAACATGGAAGCATTCAGCATCCTCGCAGCCCTCACCGGTGACGAAGCCAAGGCTGCGGCTGCGGCCGGGTCCGCCGGCTTCGCCTACGGCCTCGCGGCCATCGGCCCCGGCATCGGCATCGGCTACCTCGTCGGTAAGTCGGTCGAGGCCATGGCCCGTCAGCCCGAAGCGGCCGGCATGGTCCGCACCACGATGTTCCTCGGCATCGCCTTCACCGAGGCGCTCGCCCTGATCGGCTTCGTGGTGTTCATCCTCATCGGTCTCTGATCGATTCCGAACACCGCATTATTCGTATCCACTTCTCCCACAAGGAGTTGACGTGCTGACTGCCGTCGTCACCCGGGGCTCACAGATCGAGGTGAAGTTCGTCGCCGCCGAAGAAGGCGAAGGCGAACACACCGAAGTCGACTGCGAGTTCCCACTCGAAGAAGGTTCATCGGGCAACTACCCCTGCGAAGAGGGGCCGAGCCCGATCGCGCCCGAGGTCAAAGAACTCGCATGGGGAGCCGGCTCGTTCATCGTGCTGGCGCTGCTCATGCGCTTCTTCCTCTTCCCGCGGCTCAAGAAGGGCATGGATGCGCGCTACGCGCACATCCGAGCCGGTCACGAGCAGGCCGACAACGCCCGTGCGGCCGCCCGGGCCGAAGTGTCCGAGTACGAATCGGCGCTCGCCACGGTCAAGGCCGAGGCGAACGAACGGGTCGACGCGGCACGCCACACGCTCGAGACCGAGCGCCAGGCACGGCTCGCCGAGGTCAACGCGGCGATCGCCGCCAAGCGTGAGGCAGCGGCCGCAGAGGCCGAGGCCGCTCGTGAGGCCGTCCGTGGCGACATCACCACAGCGGCGACCGACGTGACGGCCCGCACGATCGAGTTGGCCACGGGCAAGACACCCGACCCCGACGCGGTCCGCTCCGCTGTCGAGCAGTCGATGACCGCAGGAGTCGCCTCATGATCCTCGCCAATCTCTTCGCCGCCGAAGACGTCGATCCGGCACGTTCGATCCACTGGTTGTGGCCCGAGCAGGCCGAGCTGATCTACGGCTCGATCGCCTCGTTGCTGATCTTCGGTGCGCTGTTCAAGTTCGCCGGTCCGGCCGTCAAGAAGGCGATGGCCGAGCGCAGCGAGAGCATTCAGAGCGATCTCGACGAATCGGCGGCGGCCAAGGCAGAAGCCGAGGCCGAAGCGGCGGGTATCCGCCAGGCCGCCGGCGACATCGATGCCGAGCGTCAGCGCCTCTTCGCCGATGCCGACGCCCAAGCCGAGGCCGTGCTGGTCGACGGCCGGGCCCGACTCGAGCAGGAGGTCGCCGAGCTCGAGGCTCGTGCAGCTGCCGACATCGCGTCGGCATCCGGCCGGGTCAACGACGAACTCCGGGCCGAGATCACCCGGTTGTCGCACTCGGCCACCGAGCAACTGCTGTCGTCGGGCGTCATCGACGATGCGACGCAGCAGGACCTGATCGAATCGTTCATCTCACGAGTAGGAGCGAGCTGATGTCCGACGCACGCATCGACGGATACGCCAGGGCCCTGTTCGAGGTCGCCCGCGCCGAAGGCACGATCGACGAGGTCGAAGACGAGCTGTTCCGCTTCGCCCGTTCGTTCGAGTCAAGCGACGAGCTCCGCAACGCACTCACCGACGAGCAGGTGCCGGCCGCCAAGCGGCAGGCGATCGTCGAGGATCTCCTCGGCGGCAAGGCGACGTCGACCACGTCGCAGCTGGTGTCGATGGTCGTCGGCTCCGGCCGCGGTCGTGACCTGCCCGCCATCATCAACAAGCTGGTCGCCCGTGCGGCCAGTTCGAAGGACCTGTCGGTTGCCGAGGTGCGAAGCGCCGTGGCACTGACCGACGATCAGCAGGATCGCCTCAAGGCTGCGCTGGCCAACGCCACCGGCAAGCAGGTGAGCCTGAAGGTCATCGTCGACCCCTCCGTCCTGGGCGGCCTCGTCGCCACCGTGGGCGACACCGTCATCGACGGCAGTGTCCGCACTCGCGTCGACCAACTCAAGAGCCGTCTCTAGACAACACCGTGACGAACGCACCTCACTCGCACTCCGCAAGGGATCATCAACATGGCTGAACTCACCATCTCCGCCGCCGACATCGCATCGGCGCTCAAGAACAACCTCGAAGGTCTGGAGACCGATCTCGAGGCTCGCACCGTCGGCCGCGTCGCCGAGGTCGGCGACGGCATCGCCCGCGTCTCGGGTCTGCCCGGCGCGGCCGTGAACGAGCTCCTCGAGTTCGAGGACGGCTCCGTCGGGCTCGCCCTCAACCTCGACGAGGACTCGATCGGCGCCGTCGTGCTCGGCGACGTCGACAAGATCGAAGAGGGGCAGACGGTCAAGGCGACCGGCCGCATCCTCTCGATCCCGGTCGGCGACGCCATGCTGGGTCGGGTCGTCAACGCCCTCGGTCAGCCGATCGACGGCGGTGGCGACATCGTCGGCGGCATCGAGCGCCGTATGGAGGTCCAGGCCCCCGGCATCCTCGGTCGGAAGCCGGTGCACGAGCCGCTGCAGACGGGCATCAAGTCGATCGACGCGATGACGCCGATCGGCCGTGGCCAGCGCGAGCTGATCATCGGTGACCGCAAGACCGGCAAGACCGCGATCGCGATCGACACGATCCTCAACCAGAAGGGTCTCGGCGTGAAGTGCATCTACGTCGCGATCGGCCAGAAGGGCTCGACGGTCGCCCAGACCGTCGCCACCCTCCGCGAGGCCGGCGCGATGGAGTACACCGTCGTCGTCTCGGCGCCGGCCGCCGACTCGGCCCCCTTCAAGTACCTCGCTCCGTATGCCGGTTGCGCCATCGGGCAGCACTGGATGGAGAACGGCGAGCACGCCCTCGTGGTGTACGACGACCTCTCCAAGCAGGCCGACGCCTACCGTCAGCTGTCGCTGCTCCTGCGTCGCCCCCCGGGCCGTGAGGCGTACCCCGGCGACGTGTTCTACCTGCACAGCCGGCTGCTCGAGCGGGCCGCCAAGCTGTCCGACGACAACGGCGCCGGCTCGCTGACCGCCCTGCCGATCATCGAGACCAAGGCCGGTGACGTCTCGGCGTTCATCCCGACCAACGTGATCTCGATCACCGACGGCCAGGTCTTCCTGCAGGACAGCCTGTTCAAGTCCGGTATCCGCCCGGCCGTCGACGTGGGCATCTCCGTGTCGCGAGTCGGTTCGGCCGCCCAGACCAAGGCCATGAAGGCCGTCGCCGGTACGTTGAAGCTCGACCTCGCACAGTTCCGTGAGCTCGAGGCGTTCGCCACGTTCGGTTCCGAACTCGACGCCGTGTCCAAGGCGCAGCTCGAGCGTGGCTACCGCCTCGTCGAGTTGTTGAAGCAGCCGCTCAACAGCCCGATGCCCGTCGAACAGCAGGTCGTCTCGATCTTCGCCGGTACCAAGGGGTACCTCGACGACGTCGCCACCACCGACGTCGTGCGCTTCGAGCGCGAGCTGCTCGAGTTCATGCAGAGCCGCCACGGTGGTCTGCTCTCCGAGCTCCGTTCGGGTGGCATTCCCGACGACCTGGCCGGTGCGGTCGAGTCGTTCAAGGAGCAGTTCCAGGGTGGCGCCGCCGGCGGCCACCACGTCGACCCGTCGAGTGTCGATGCCGACGAGCTGGGCGACGCTGCGTCGGCCAAGACCCTCGCGACGGAGTGATCTAGATGGCAGGTGGACAGGAACGCATTCTGAAGGGCCGCATCCGTTCGATGCAGGCCACGAAGAAGATCACGCGCGCCATGGAGCTGATCGCGGGATCCCGCATCGTCAAGGCTCAGCAGCGCGTGCAAGCGGCTGTCCCGTACTCGGAGCAGATCACCGAGGTGGTCAAGGATCTCGCGGCCGCAGGTGCGTCGAGCGATTCACCGCTCCTGGCCGGGCGTCCAGAGATCAAGAACACGTGCTACGTGGTGATCACGGCCGACCGTGGTCTGTGCGGCGGCTACAACGCCGGTGTGCAGCGTGCCGCCGAGGGTGAGATCAAGGCCGATGTCCTCGCGGGCAAGGGGTACGAGATCATTCCGGTCGGTCGGAAGGCCGAGAGCTACTTCAGGTTCCGTGAGTACGAGCTCGGCAAGGCGTTCGGTGGTTTCAGTGACCAGCCGACGTACGACGACGCCAAGGCGATCGGCCAGCACGTCGTGGCGCTGTATGCCAGTGGCCACGTCGACAAGGTCGAGCTGGTGTACACCCGCTTCATCACGCCGGGCAACCAGGAAGTCGTGCTGCGCCCGCTCGTGCCGCTGTCGGAAGACACGGTCGCCGGCGGTGACGGCAAGGCCGGCTCCGACGACGGCTCGGGTTCCGACTACGAGTTCGAGCCGGATCCCGGCACGATCCTCGACACGCTGTTGCCCCGGTACGTCGAAGCTCGCGTCTACGCCGCACTCCTCAACGCAGCCGCCTCCGAGCACGCATTCCGCCAGCGGGCCATGAAGTCGGCGACCGACAACGCCGAAGAGCTCATCCGCACGCTCAGTATCACCATGAACCGCGCTCGCCAGGCCTCGATCACCACGGAGATCATGGAGATCGTCGGTGGCGCCGAAGCACTCGGCGGCGGCAAGAACACCGAACTCCGGATCGTCGATCTCGATCTCAACATGGGGTTCGGCGAGCCCGAAGCGCAAGGTCCCGCGCCGGCAGCCCCCACACCGACGTCGACGGTGCAGCACGCTGCGTCGCCGACCGTCGCGACCGAGTCGCCGACGACCGGTGCCGCGACCGCCACGATCGAACCCGACGACCTCACGCGCATCAAGGGTGTCGCCGGTGTCCTCGAATCCCGACTCCACGAGATGGGGATCACCACCTTCAAGGAGATCACCACGTGGACGGACGAAGACATGGATCGCATCGACGATTCGCTCGGCTTCGAAGGCCGGATCCAGCGAGACGACTGGCAGGGACAAGCCCGTCGTTTCCACAATGAGAAGTACCCCGACGACCAGATCTGACGATCGACTGAACACCCAGGAGACACCCCAGTCATGACCATGACAGAACCATCAACTGGCCTGAAGGACGGACGCGTCGTCGGCATCGCCGGCCCCGTGATCGACGTCGAGTTCCCGCCGAACTCGCTGCCCGAGCTGAACTCGGCCGTCGAGTTCGAGGTCGAACTCGACGGTGAGACCATCGTCGTCCTCGCCGAGGTCGCCCAGCAGCTCGGTCACGGCCGTGTGCGTGCGGTCTGCCTGAAGCCGACCGACGGCCTGAAGCGCGGCACCCCGGTGAAGAACCTGGGTCACGGCATCCAGGTGCCGGTCGGCGACATCGTGCTCGGCAACGTCTGGAACGTGTGGGGCGAAGCGCTCGACCACCAGCCGGAGGGCCTCGATCAGGCCGAGCGTTGGGACATCCACCGCCCGGCCCCCGACTTCGACGCGCTCGAGCCGTCGGCCCGTCTCTTCCCGACCGGCATCAAGGTCATCGACCTCCTCACCCCGTACGTGGCAGGCGGCAAGATCGGCCTGTTCGGCGGCGCCGGTGTCGGCAAGACCGTGCTCATCACCGAGATGATCAACCGTGTCGCCTCGCAGCACGGTGGTGTGTCGGTGTTCGCCGGCGTGGGTGAGCGCACCCGTGAAGGCACCGACCTCCGTCTGGAGATGCAGGAGTCGGGCGTCTACGAGAAGGCCGCGCTGGTCTTCGGCCAGATGGACGAGCCGCCGGGCGTGCGCCTGCGGGTCGCCCTGTCGGCACTCACGATGGCGGAGTACTTCCGCGACGTGCAGGGGCAGGACGTGCTGCTGTTCGTCGACAACATCTTCCGCTTCGTGCAGGCCGGTTCCGAGGTGTCGACGCTGCTCGGCCGTATGCCCTCCGCCGTGGGTTACCAGCCGACCCTCGCCGACGAGATGGGCCAGCTCCAGGAGCGGATCACCTCGACCCGCGGCCGCTCGATCACGTCGCTCCAGGCCGTCTACGTGCCTGCTGACGACTACACCGACCCGGCTCCGTTCACCACGTTCACGCACCTCGACGCCACCACCGAGCTCTCCCGCCAGGTCGCGGCGCTCGGTATCTACCCGGCGGTCGACCCGCTGGCGTCGACCTCGACGATCCTGAGCCCGGAGGTCGTCGGCGATCACCACTACAACGTGGCCCGCCGCGTGCAGGAGAACCTGCAGCGCTACAAGGAACTCCAGGACATCATCGCGATCCTCGGCCTCGACGAACTGTCCGACGAAGACCGTCTGACCGTCAACCGGGCCCGCAAGATCCAGCGCTTCCTGTCGCAGCCGTTCTTCGTCGCCAAGGTCTTCACCGGCCTCGACGGTGAGTTCGTGCCGGTCGAGGAGACCGTCGAGAGCTTCGACGCGATCCTCAAGGGCGAGCTCGACGACGTGCCGGAGCAGGCATTCCTGAACGTCGGCGGTGTCGAGCAGGTGCTCGCCAAGGCGAAGACCCTCCAGGAGAGCTGATGGCGAACCTCATGACCGTCGAAGTGGTGTCGCCCGAGCAGGTCCTCTACTCGGGCGAGGCGACCATGGTCATCACGCGGACGCTCGGCGGTGGCGAGATCGCCTTCCAGCCGGGGCACGCAGCGTTCCTCGGTGCCCTGCAGGAGTGCCACACCCGCGTCTTCCTCGACGGCGGCGCCGTCGAGGACATCGCGGTCCATGGCGGGTTCGTCGAGGTCAGCAGCAACAAGGTGTCGATCCTGAGCGACTCGGCCGAACTCGGCACCGACATCGACATCGAGCGGGCGCGTGCCGCCAAGGACCGCGCCGAGACCGCGCTGCGTCACGCACACGACGCCGAAGCGGTCAGTGCGCTGAGCCGGGCCCACGCCCGCCTCAACGCCGCCCGCGTCTCGGTCTGAGACCCTCGGTCGGCGCAGCCGACCGTCACGTCCAGAGTTCGAGACCGAGCAGCACCAGCACGATCAACACGGCCGCGGCGATCCGCAGTGGCCGGTCGTCGTCGGCCTCCATGCTTCGCCATCGCGCACGCTGGATCGTCGCATCGCCCAATCGGCGGCGGGCTGCCTGCCAGTAGCGGGCACGGACGACGAGGCCGATCGAGAAGAGCACGGCACCGGTCGACCAGGCGACCACGAACGCTCCGAGTGAGCGGGCGAGGAGCCCACAGCCGAAGGCGAGGACCGACGTGACGATCCACACGCCACCGGCATTGCGACCGCGAGCGACCGCCTCGTCGGCCTGGACGTCCTCCGCGGACACCGGGGGTGCCTGCCGTTGCTGCACTCCACGTCATCGGTCGGGGCCACGGAACGCTTGAGTTCGGCGCTCATTCGGGCAGTACGACTCGCTGCTGGCCGGCGAGTACGCGTGAGGCCTTCCGTGGTCGCAGGCGGGCGTCGAGCACCCCGCTGTAACGTGTCCCATGGCGAATTTCCCGTTCTCGTCCGCTCTCGTGACCGGTGCGTCGTCGGGGATCGGTGAGGTCATGGCCCGTAAGCTCGCTGGCGCCGGCGTTCCCGTCGTCGTGGTGGCGCGCCGTGCCGAGCGTCTCCAGGCGATCGCCGACGAGTTCGACGACGTCGAGGTGCTGGTCGCCGATCTGCAGACGATGACGGGCCAGCGAGCCGTCGCCGACCGCATCGCCGATGACGGCCGCCCGATCGACCTGGTGGTGAACAATGCCGGGTTCGGCACGAACGGGCTGTTCCACGAGCTCGACGCCGACCGGCTGGCCGACGAGATCGAACTCAACGTGGCGGCGCTGACGCGGTTGAGTCATGCCGCGCTGGCTGTCATGGTCCCGCGGGGACGGGGCTGGCTGCTCAATCTGTCGAGCGTGGCGAGCTTCCAGCCGGCACCGAGGCTCGCGGTGTACGCCGCGACCAAGGCCTACGTGACGAGCCTGACCGAGAGCCTGCACGAAGAGGTGAAGTCACACGGCGTCCACGTGACGGCGTTGTGCCCCGGGCTCACGAAGACCGAGTTCCAGTCGGTCAGCAATACCGAGCAGTACGCCGATGAGTTCCCGGACATCGCCTGGACCAGCCCCGACCAGGTGGTCGACGAGGGATTGTCGTCGGTGATCGCGAACCGTGCACTGGCGGTGCCAGGCGCTCAGTACAAGCTGCTCAGCGCCGCAGCGAACGTCACGCCGCGTTGGGTGAAGCGCCGCATGTCGGCGCTGGTCCAGCGCGCCTGACCCGGCGGGGCCGGACGGTCAGGTGTAGTCGATCGCGCTGAACTCCTGGAGCTTGCGCACGCGGTGGCGGGCGTCGATGAATCGCACCGTGCCGCTCCGGGAGCGCATGACCAGGCTCTGGGTGCGGGCACCTCGCGAATCGAAGCGCACGCCCCGCAGGAGTTGGCCATCGGTGAGCCCGGTCGCCGCGAAGAAACAGTTGTCGCCCTGCACGAGGTCGTCTTGGGTGTAGACACGGTCGAGATCCATGCCGGCGGCCTGCATCGCGTCGCGTTCGGCGTCGGACTGTGGGCAGAAACGGGCCTGCTGTTCGCCACCCATCGCCTTGAGCGCAGCGGCGGCGATGACCCCTTCGGGTGTGCCGCCGATGCCGAACAGCACGTCGACGCCGGCGTCGGGCCAGGCGCTCGCGATCGCTCCGTAGACGTCGCCATCGTTGATCAGGCGGATCCGGGCACCGCTGGCGCGCACCTCGTCGATCAGGTCGGCGTGGCGGGGTCGGTCGAGGATGACGGCCGTGAGGTCACGCACGCTCTCCTGCTTCGATTTGGCGATCCAGCGCAGGTTCTGCGTGGGGCTCGCGGTGATGTCGATCGCGCCGACGCATTCGGGGCCCACCGCGATCTTGTCCATGTAGAACGACGGGCCGGGGTTCAGCATGCTGCCGCGTTCGCTGACGGCGATCACCGACAGCGCGTTGTTGAGGCCTTTGGCCGTGAGCGTGGTGCCGTCGATCGGGTCGACGGCGACGTCGACGAGTGGTTCGTTGCCGTCGCCGACGTGCTCGCCGTTGTAGAGCATCGGCGCTTCGTCCTTCTCGCCCTCACCGATGACGACGATGCCGTCCATCTGGACCGAGGAGAGACTGAGCCGCATCGCGTCGACCGCAGCTCGGTCGGCGCCTTCCTTGTTGGCCCTGCCGACCCATCGGGCGGAGGCGAGTGCGGCGGATTCGGTGACTCGCACCAGTTCCATCGCGAGGTTGCGGTCGGGGCGCTGAGCTGCCGGACTGGGCATGCCACCACCGTAGTGGTGGCATGCCCGATCGTTGGCATTCGTGCTGCTACCTGCTCGGTCCGGCACGACGTCGCTGGTGTTGCCGCGACTGTCGGGCTTCACGGCGCAGGCGGCTTGCTCCGGCCGCACGCCGCAGTTCGGCGTGACGGTCCTCGGCCAGCTGGCGCAGCAGTTCGGGGCTCTGATGGAACATGGTGGTTCCCTTTCTGTGGGTGTTGGTGGGATCGGGGAGCGTCGCGGACCCGACAGCCGAGCGCGCAGGGGCGAGCGGGTGTCGAGGTGCTGACGACGCGGGCGGCCGGGCGCAGGCGACGGCCGACGAAGGTCACCGTCGGAACGGGGCAGCGATCGGGCGGTGGTCAGCCGGTGATCGTCCCGAGGCCGAGGCACATGGACACGGCCGGTGCGGTCTGCTCGCGAATGTCGAAGTTGTCGATCATGCTGTCGTGTCCTCCTCTCGGTGTCGGGTTCAGCGCATACGATGACCGATCGTCGGCGGTCGAGTCAACGAGGTTTCGCGCGGGTCGTGCTCCTACGCTCGAACCGTGGAGATCAGCGTCGACATGTGCCTCGCCGGACGCGACCTCACCGAGCCGAAACTGTCGCCCGACGGCGACAGCGTTGCATTCGTCGCCCGATGGGGGAGCAGCGCCGCGGTCGTCGGCGTGCCGACCGTCGGCGGACCCGAACGGATCCTGACGACCGAACCGGCACCCGCGCCGGGTCGGGGTCTCGGTGGTGGCTGCTTCGGCTGGTTGCCCGACGGCACCGGGATCGTGTACGCCGGCCGAGACGGCGATCTGTGGTTGCAGCCGATCCCGGGCGGCCCGGCGCGCCGCATCTCGGATGTCGGCGACGGCCGCCGATGTGAGGCGCCGGCGACGTCGCCCGACGGCACCGAGGTCGCGGCGGTCGTCGACCAGGCCGAGGTGTGGGTCTGGAGCATCGCCAACGGGCGTTCCGAGCGTGTCGACGACGGCACCGCCGACTTCGTGTTCGACCCGAGCCCGATGCCGACCGGCTTCGGCGCCGGGTGGATCTGGCAGGTGTGGAACGTGCCGGACATGCCGTGGGACGCGAGCCGCGCCGCGTTCGCGACCCGGACGGCCGACGGCTGGGACCGAGGCGTGTACGTGCCCGCGGCGAGCATCCAGCAACTCCGTCACCATCCCGACGGCCGCGGGCTCAGCGTGCGCGACGACACCGGTTGGCGCAACGTGTGGCTCGGCGACGAACCCCTGGTCGACGAGCCGTTCGAACACGCCGGGCCCACGTGGGGGATGGGGCAGCGTTCGTACGCGCTGTCGCCCGACGCCGCCGCGCTCGCGTTCACCCGCAACGAACGCGGCTTCGGTCGGTTGTGCGTCGTCGATCTGGCATCGGGCCAGGTCGACGAGGTCGCACGCGGCGTTCACGGACAGCTCTCCTGGTCCGGTGACCGTCTCGTCGCGCTCCGCACCGGGGCCCGTACACCGACCCAGATCGTCACGTACGACACGACGTCGTGGCAACGGAACACGCTCGCGATCGGTCCGGTCGGCGGGTGGGAATCGGCCGACCTGCCCGAACCCGAACTCGTCGAGGTCGGTCACGAGGGCGTCACGCTCCACGCTCGCCGCTATGCGGCCGGTAACGGGCGCACGATCTGCTGGGTGCACGGGGGTCCCACCGACCAGTGGCAGGTCGAGTTCATGCCCCGGGTCGCCTACTGGTGGGCGAAGGGCTGGGACGTCCTCGTGCCCGACCCCCGTGGCACGACCGGGCACGGCCGGGGCTACCAGCAGGCGCTCCTCGGCGAGTGGGGTCGACGCGACGTCGACGACACGGCGGCGCTGCTCCGAGCGCATCACGCGCAGGGGCACGGCACGCCCGACCTGACGGTCCTCATGGGGAGTTCGTCGGGCGGCCTCACTGCGCTCGGTGTGCTCGCCCGGCATCCCGGACTGGCGGCCGGCGGCGTGGTGCGCTACCCCGTGGCCGACCTGTCGGTGCTCGCCACCGCCGGCCATCGGTTCGAGGCGCACTACACGGTGGGACTGGTCGGTCCGCTCGACGAGACCGCCACGTACCGGGAGCGATCGCCGGTGACGTACGCCGACCGGATCGGCGTCCCGCTGCTCGTGATGCACGGTGACAGCGATCCCGTGGTGCCCCTGGCCTCGACCGTCGATCTGGTCGACCGGATTCGCGCCGCAGGTGGCGACGTCGAGTTGGTGGTCTACGAAGGCGAGGGCCACGGATTCCGTGACCCTGAACACCAGCGCGACGAGTACCGGCGGGTCGGGGAGTTCCTGGCGAGCGTCGCAGGCCGTCGGTGACGGGTAGCGTCAACGCATGGCTATCTTGAACAAGTCGGGCGGCGACGACGAGGAAGATCGCGCCGCCGCCGCCGGGGCCCCCGACCCCTTCAGCATCGACTTCGACCCGAACGACCCCGACCAGACCAAGGTGCACTACAACCTCACCGGTTGGGGTTTCGAGCAGCGCGCGGAGCTGTCGGAGACCCTGGCCGAGCGCGGGGTACCCCACATCTGGGACGACGAGGAGCTCGTGGTCCCCGAGCAGATCGAAACTGCCGTCGACGCACTGTTCGACGAACTGGAGGCCGAGATCGGCCCCTTCCCGGTGCCGCTGCTCGAGGGCGACGCGTCGACCGAGTTCGGCCTCGACGAATGGCCGGCCCGCGACGTCGAGACGCTGCGTGAAGCGATCGTCGACGCGGAGATCCCGCACCTCTGGAACGGCAGAACCCTCCTCGTCGCCCAGGACGCCGAAGACGTGGTCGACGATCTGCTCGACGCGATCGAGGCCGGCGATGTGGCGCTCATCGACGAAGACGCCGAGGCGCCCGACGGAGCCCTGCACGACCTCTACTCCGCCGCCGACCGGCTCGCCCGCGACGCGACCCACAGCGGCGGTCGCACCAAGGTGCTCGAGCTCGTGCCGCAGCTCTCCCCGTCGGTCCCACCGTTCGGCATGTCGCCCGGGGCGTGGGGCGTCATCGTCGGTCATGCCCAGGCACTGCACGAACGGTTCGAGGAGGGTGCCGAAGCCGAGTTGCTCAGCGCGCAGGCCGACGAACTCCGCACCGTCTGCCGTCCCTACGTCTGACGTCGATGCTCCTCGCCGAACTCGAGGTCTTCCACACCCGTCCCGCGGTGCCGACGCGCCGCGTCGCGCTCGGACACCTGCTCCTGCCGGTCGATCCAGCGCCCGGGCTCGGCGGGCTGCTGCTCGGAGCGGTCGTCGCGAATCACATCGCTGGCGTCGATGTCGATCTGCAGGGTGACGTGGCGCGCTTGATCACCGAGATCGAACGTGGCGACCGCGTCGTCCAACCACGCCTCCGTCATCGGTTCCAGGTCGACCGCCACGGGCTGTCACACAGCCGACACCGCATGATCGGGGTCGAGGACGACATCGAGTTCGACTTCGGGACCAATGGCAGCGATCTCGCGCAGGTGCTCGGTGCGGTGTACGCACTCGAGCGGCTCGAGCTCACGAGCCGTCGAGTGATCGCGCCGGTGCTGCTCAAGGCGACGCAGTGGCGCGGGCCCATCGGTCCGGCGTTGATCGCCCATCTCGCCGGCGCGCAGTCGTCGACCCTGTCGGCGCTCGCCGACCCTCGGGCGTGGGCGATGCAGATGTTGGGCTTCTCGGCCGACGCTCCGAAGCCGTCCAAGCGTGAGGTCACCAAGCAGTACCGTGTGCGGATGCGCGACGTGCACCCCGATCACGGCGGAGCGGCGGTCGACGCGAGCAAGGCGATCCTCGACCTCAACGAGGCCCGCCGCATCCTGACCGACAAGGTCGAGAGTTCGGTCCGGTCGTGACGCTGCTGCTCTACCCGGGTGCCGGCTCCGACTCGACGCACTCGTCGCTGGTCACGACCGAACGATGGGTGGCGCCGCACCCGTGCGTGCGCGCCGACTTCCCGTACCGCAAGGAGGGGCGCCGAGCACCCGACCGTGCCCCGAAGCTGTTGGCGGCCGTGCGCGAGCAGCTCGACGAGCTCGATCCCGACGCCCCGCTCGTGATGGGCGGCCGTTCGATGGGCGGCCGGATGTGTTCGATGATCGCCGCCGGCGCCGACGGGGAGCCGCCGCCCGACCAGCTCGTCGGGCTCGTGCTGATCTCGTACCCGTTGCACCCGCCCGGCAAGCCCGACCGGCTCCGTGTGGAACACCTGCCCGACATCAAGGTGCCGACGTTGTTCATCTCGGGCACGAAGGACCCGTTCGGTTCACCCGACGAGTTCGCCGAATGGACGGCGACGATGCCCAAGCGGGCCAAGGTGACCCACCTGTGGCTCGAGGGCAAGGGGCACGACGTCAAGGGTGCCGATCACACCATCGCCGGTGCGATCAGGGACTTCCTCGACCGCTGGGCGGGCTGACCGTTCGGTCGAGCGGATTGAGGTCCTCGAGTTCGCGGTGTGCGGTCTCGGGGAACATCGTCAAGACGACCGCCACCACCACGATCTGGGCGAGGGCCACCACGCCGATCGCCTGGCCGTACGACCAACCGCGGTCGAGGAGTTGTCCGACGAGCAGGAGTCCGCCGATCCCGCCGAGGAGCGCCGACGCCGTGAGCAGCCCCGCCGCTCGGCCGCGGTTGCCGGTCGGGAACAGTTCGGCGCGGTAGACGGCGAGTGCCGGGAGCGAGATGCCGCCGATGAACCCGCCGGCGAACGCGGCGATCCACATCGGCGGCCCGTCGACGACGAACGAGGTCAGGATGAGCGCGGTCGCGACCGGCACCGTGATGGCGATCAACCGTCGACGCCCGCGCACGTCGGCGAGGCGGCCTCCGATGACCAGCCCGAGCCCTGCGGGCGTCGCGGTGGTCAGCGTGAACAGCGAGATCGTGCCGGCGTCGAAGCCCCGGATCTCCCGCAGGTACCGGTTCTGGAAGAAGCTCGCCGGTGCCACGAAGAAGTTGGCGCAGATGGCCACGGTGGCGAGGATCGCGAAGCGCCGCCGGTCGAGCCGTGGCGCCACCACGTGCTCACGCACGAAGCGAACCGTCTCCGGCAACCTGCGGGTGATGTCGACGGCGACGACGAGCCAGATCAGCGTGACGAGGTAGACGTACCGCCACCCGCTGTCGCCCAGATCGGCGAGCGGCAGGGCCATCACGGCGATGCCGGCGCCGAGACCGCTCGCCATCGCCATGATGCTCACCGCGTACGCCCGGCTGTTGCGGGGCATCTCCTCGGCGACGACGACGGCGATCAGGAAATCGAGAGCCAGCCCGAGTGGTCGTCCGACGGCCTGGGTCGCGACGAGCAGCGGGAAGGTCGGGGCGAAGGCGCCCATCGCGGTGATCGTCGGTGCGGCCCAGGCCACGAGTCGCATGATCTTCTGGCGTCCGACCCGGTCGGCCAGCACCGCGAACGGCACCGCGACGATGATCCCGGCGCGCACGACGGCGCCGGCGATGCTGAACCCCACATCGCCGATCCCGAAGTCGTCGGCCGCGAACTGGGCGGTCTGGGTGAACAAGGTGTTGGTGAACGCCGACGACATCGACGCGGCCGCGAGCAACCCGAGCACGAGGGCCTGCCGCTCGTCGATACGGTCGGGCGGTGCCCACCACGGCGGGGTACTGCGAGCCTCGTGCGCGACGCCGCGACCGCGGCGCGCCAGATGCGCCCAGACCGGGATCGCGAACAGCCACCCGAACCAGGGAATGCGGAGTCGGTACGACGTGGATTCGACGATCCGGTCGTCGTGCACGGTGACGGTGCGTTCGTAGGAGCGGAACGGACCCTCGGCCTGTTCGAACGCTGCGGTGGTGCCGGCGACCCCGACCGCCTGCTCGCGCACCAGGTCGCGGCGCTCGGCGAGAAGTCGCTCGTGCGTGGCGGTCTCGTTCGGCCACACGCGGGTGGCCGACCGGGTGAACACGGGCGGAGCATAACGCCGTCGACCGTCGCGTCGCCCTGGACGCCGCAACCTCGTCGGGTCGGCATACTGTGGTCGTGATGACCGAGCCCGAGCGCTGTATCAGGGTGCATCACGCAGCACCGCTGCGCGGTGAGGTGTTGGTGCCCGGTGCCAAGAACTCGGTGCTCAAGCTGATGGCGGCGAGTCTGCTCGCCGACGGCACCTTCGAGATCACCAACGTGCCGGGCATCGTCGACGTCGGCATCATGGCCGAACTGCTCCGCGCGATCGGCGCGCAGGTGACCGAGACGCCCGAGTACGGCGTGGTCACGATCGAGATCGACGGCGACCTCACACCGGTGGCACCGTTCGAACTCGTCGAGAAGATCCGGGCGTCGATCAACGTGCTCGGCCCGCTCCTGACCCGCTGCGGTGAGGTCACGATCGCGATGCCGGGTGGCGACGACTTCGGGACGCGTCCGATCGACATGCACATCGCCGGTCTCGAGGCGATGGGAGCCACCTTCGAGTACGACGGCGGCACGGTCATGGCGCGCGCCGGTCGGCTCCACGGCGCCGAGATCACGTTCGACTTCCCGAGTGTCGGCGCGACCGAGAACATCCTCACGGCCGCGGTGCTCGCCGACGGCTTGACGACCATCCACAACGCGGCCAGAGAGCCCGAGATCATCGACCTCTGCGAGTTCCTCAACGAGATGGGAGCGAACGTCGAAGGCGCGGGTACGTCGACGCTGAGGATCGAGGGCGTCGAGCCGGGCGCACTGCACGGCTGCGAGCACGAGACCGTGCCCGACCGGATCCAGGCCGCCACGTACATCGCCGCCTGCGCCGTGACCGGGGGCGAACTCGACCTCCTCAACGCCCAGTCGAAGCACATGGAGATGGTCCTCTCACGGTTTCGCGACATGGGGCTCGAGATCGAGTCGCTGCCGTACGGGCTCCGGGTCGCCGCCCCCCGCCGATTGCGCTCGGCCGACGTGGCGACGCTGCCGTACCCGGGCATCGCCACCGACTACAAGCCCCTGATCATCACGATGCTGACCGTTGCCGAGGGGGTCGGGGTCGTCACCGAGAACCTGTACCCCGGCCGGTTCGCCTACGTCGAAGAACTCCAGCGCCTCGGTGCCCACATCAAGACCGACGGGCACCACGCCCTGATCCGCGGCGTCGACCGCCTGGTCGGCGCTCCGGTGGTGTCCCACGACATCCGGGCCGGGGCGGCGATGGTCGTCGCCGGTCTGGCCGCCGAGGGCACGACCACGATCACGGGTGTGCATCACATCGACCGCGGCTACGACGATCTGGTCGGCCGCCTGAAGCGTGTGGGTGCCGACATCGAGCGAATCGGCTGCTGACGGAGCCGCGTCAGGCCGATGGCGGTGGATCGTCGCCGTCGGGCAGCTCGGCGTCGACGCGACGCTTCACGACGGCGAGGAGGCCGACGATCACCACGATCGGGACGGTGACGAGGAGGATCTCGTCCCAACCTCCCTGGTGCGCGACGAGCGTGGCGACGGCCATGGGGTCAGGCTAGGCAGCACGAACACGGGAGCGGGACCAAACGCTGATTGAATGGTCGTTGTCATGCGAAGCAAAGTCGAAGCCTGCATCGAAGTGATCCGTCCGGCGCTCCAGGCCGACAACGGCGACATCGAGCTCGTCGACGTCGACGAGTCGACCGGCATCGTGTCCGTCCGGCTGGTCGGCGCGTGCGGCACCTGCCCGGTGTCGACGCAGACGCTCAAGGGCGGCATCGAGCGGATCATGCGCGACCGCGTCGACGGGGTGACCGAGGTGGTCAACATCGCCGAGGCCGAAGCGGCGATCGACAGTCCGGTCTGACATCCTGTCGAGGCATGGCCCGATCTTCCGACCCGGACGAATTGTTCACCGCCGCCCGTTCGGGTGATCGGGGCGCACTCGCCCGGTTGCTGTCGCTGATCGAGCGTGGTGGCGAGCCAGGACGGCGCGTCGGCCGCCTTGCCTACCCCGAGAGCGGACAGGCCTACACCGTCGGGCTCACCGGTGCCCCCGGCGCCGGCAAGAGCACGCTGACGAGCGCGACGATCGCTCACCTGCGCTCGCTCGAACTCGAGGTCGCGGTCTTGGCGATCGATCCGTCGTCGCCGTTCAGCGGCGGCGCCATCCTGGGCGATCGGGTCCGCATGCAGGATCACGCCACCGACCCGGGCGTCTTCATCCGGTCGATGGCCACCCGGGGGCATCTGGGCGGGCTGTCGCTGGCGACGCCAGAAGCGGTCCGTCTGCTCGACGCCGTCGGTCGGCACTGGGTGCTCGTCGAGACGGTCGGCGTCGGCCAGGTCGAGGTCGAGATCGCCGGCAAGGCCGACACCACGGTCGTCGTGGTCAACCCCGGGTGGGGTGACAGCGTGCAGGCCAACAAGGCCGGGCTGATGGAGATCGCCGACGTGTTCGTGATCAACAAGGCCGATCGCAAGGGCGTCGACGAGACACGTCGTGACCTCGAACAGATGCTCGACCTGTCCGACCTGCCGCACGACGCGTGGCGGCCGCCGATCGTGCCGACGGTCGGCTCGACGGGCGAGGGCGTCCCGGCGCTCTGGGATGCCGTGCTGGCCCATCGTTCGCACGCGGAGTCCAGCGGCCAGCTCGTCGAGCGCCGGTCGTTCCGGGCTGCTCAGGAGCTGCGCGAGATCGTCGCCAACCGGCTCCGTGAGAAGGCCCGCTCGCTGTGCACGGGAGAACGGTGGGACGAGCTCACCGCTGCGGTCGGCGATCAGACGACCGACCCGTGGACGGCCGCCGACGAGATGCTGTCGGGGATCGACGCGTAGCGCTTCGTGTCGCGTGTCGCCCGTCGGGCAAGATGGCGCCATGAGTGACGACGTGGTCCTGCTCGAGCGCCGAGACGACGGGGTGGCCGTCGTCACCCTGAACAACGGCAAGGTCAACGCGCTGTCGAGCGCCGTCGTCGATGCGATCCACCGGATCGCCGACGACCTGACCGCCGATCCGCCCGGCGCGGTCGTCGTGACCGGTGGCGACCGGATCTTCGCCGCTGGTGCCGACATCTCCGAGTTCGGGGGCGCCGACGAGGCGGTCGGCATCACCGCACGCATCCACGCCGCGCTCGATGCGCTGGCCGCCGTGCCCCGATTCGTGATCGCGGCGGTCTCGGGGTACGCGCTCGGCGGGGGCTGCGAGTTGGCGCTCGCGTGCGACTACCGCATCGCGAGCGAACGGGCGGTGTTCGGTCAGCCCGAGATCCTGCTCGGCACCATCCCGGGTGGTGGCGGGACGCAGCGTCTGGCGCGCCAGGTGGGGCCCAGCCGGGCGAAGGAGATCTGCATCACCGGTCGCCAGGTCGCCGCCGACGAGGCGCTCCGGATCGGCTTGGCCGACGAGGTCGTGCCGGGTGACGAGCTCCACGATCGGGCGCTCGAACTGGCCGGCCGGTGCGCCGCGGGCGCGGTACTGTCGCAGGCGCTGGCCAAGCAGGCGATCGATCAGGGTCTCTCGACGTCGCTCGTCGACGGCCTGCGGATCGAGCAGGAGGCGTTCGTCGAGTCGTTCCGGACCAACGACAGTCAGATCGGCGTGCAGAGCTTTCTCGAGCACGGCCCCGGCAAGGCCGAGTTCACCGGAACCTGATCGTCACACGGCGTCGATCGCGTCGACGTAGACGTTCAACGTCCGGATCGCGATCGCCTGCCACGAGTAGGTGGCCTCCAACAGTTCCTGGCCGCGTTCGACGAGCCCGTCGGCGAGTTCCTGGTCGGTGAGCACCCGCTCGATGCAGTCGGCGAGATGCTCGGCGTTGCCCGGTTCGAACAACAGTGCCGAGCCGGTGCCGCCGACCAGTTCGGCGAGGCCGCCGGTGTCGGCGACGATGAGCGGGGCCCCGCTGGCGAGCGCCTCGAGCGCGACGATCCCGAACGGTTCGTAGAGCGACGGGATGACGATGCACCCCGCCCGGTGGGTCGCGGCACGGAGCTGATTGTCGCTGACGAACCCGGGTAGCTCGACGATGTCACCGACGCCCGCGACGTCGACCTGCGACTGGAGTTCGGGGAGGTAGCTGCCGCGCCCGGCGATCAGGCACTCGAGCCCGCCGATGCGATATCGCAGGCTGCCGACCGCTCGCGCCAGCACCTGGAACCCCTTCTCGTACTGGACACGACCCCAGGCCAACACCAGCCCGCTGCGGCCGCTGACCGGGGTCTCATCGGGCCCGGCCGACCGCCACCACTCGGGGTCCATGCCGCCCGGGATCCGGCTCACGTGGGCCGGATCGACCTCGAACCCGTCGACGATCTCGCGGACCATCAGCTTGGTGGATGCGGTCATCCGGCGCGATCGGTACGCCTGCCACCACTCGACACTGTTGATGTCGGTGGAGTCGCCCGGCTTGAGGTGGCCGCCGTGGCGCCCTCGCTCGGTGCCGTGGAACGTGGTGACGAGCGGCGCCTTGGTCGACGTGCTGATGACGTCGGCCGCCCAGGCGACCGACCAGTCGTGCGCGTGGACCACGTCGGGCCGCCAGCCGTCGAGGCGGGCGAAGGCGGTGACGAAGGCGTGGTTGGCCGATGCGGTCGCGGCCACGCTGTTGTCGGGCAGCCACGGCAGGTCGACGTCGGCACGGAGGATGCGGACACCGCCGAGCTGACCGTCGGCGTCGGAGCCCGCGACCCGCCGGGTGATCACGACGACCTCGTGCCCGAGTTGGTCGAGTGCGTCGGCGAGGCCGTCGACGTGGGCTGCCATGCCACCGGCGGCACTGGGCGGGAACTCCCAGGACAACATCAGGACGCGCACCGCCCGCACGATAGTGCGAGCGTGTCAGACGGTCGGGTTCTCGACGAGGGTGGTCAGGCGACGCAGGTTCCGCTTCCAGATCTGCTTCATGACCGCCTGGCCACCGATGACCTCGCCGAGCCGGCCACCGAGGTACCAGGGGAATCTCAGGTCTTCGGTCCACGTGAACCGGGTCCGGCGGCCCAGATCGATGGGCTCGAGTTCGAACACGCCGGTGCCCGTGACGATGCCGGTGTGGCGCACACCCATCGAACGCTCCGGCTCCCACTCGGTGACCGTCATCTCGTCGGTCAGCGTGATCGGGCCGACCTTGGTGTCGCATTCGAACTCGGTGCCGACACCGCGGGTCGACTCGCCGGTGAACCGGATCGCGACCGCATCGGCCATCCAGTCGACGTGGCGTTCGATCGGCTCGACGACCGCCCAGACGTCCGCGGGCGATGCGTCGATCTCGACGGCCACCCGGATGCGGCCCACTACGACCCGGCGAGCGAGACGGTGGTGCGGAGGGTCTCGGCCGCCTGCTCGGGCGGCATGATGTTGATCAGCACCCCGGTGCCGCGCTCGAAGCCGGCCTGGGTCACGAGGTTCGGCCACACGTGGATGTGCCAGTGGTACTCGCCGGTGTGTGCGTGGGGCGCCGTGTGGAACCCGACGTTGTACGCGACGTCGCCGAGGGCCTCGTTGAGGAAGGCGGTCGCGTCACGCAACGCACGGCCGACGGCTTCGAGCGAGTCGTCATCGGCGTCTTGCAGGTGCAGTTCGTGGCGGCGCGGCACGATCAGGAGCTCGTAGGGGCTGCCGCTCCAGTACGGGCAGATGACGGCGACGTCGTCGTTGGCGAACACCACGCGCTCGCCGGTCGACAGCTCGGCTTCGACCGTGGTGCACAGCAGGCAGCCACCGGCGAACCGGCTGAACGCACGCTCCTCGTCGAGGACCTCGCCGGGGACGAACGGCAGCCCGAGGAGCTGGCCGTGCGGGTGGGCGATCGACGCACCTGCCTCGCGACCGTGGTTGACGATCGCCTGCGTGTACCGGATGTTGGCGATGTTGGCGTGCTCGGCGAAGCGATGCTTCAGCGCGAGCATGAACCGACCGGCGCCGGCATCGTCGAGCCGGTCGAGCGAGGCGTCGTGATCAGGCGAGTAGACGAAGACTTCGTGGATGCCCGAGCCTTCGGCCATGACGTGGACGGGGCCGACGTGGCGGACGGCGAAGCCGTCGTCGCCCTCGAACGCGGGGTAGAGGTTGGGGACGACACGGAGCGTCCAGCCGCCGCCCTCGCCGATCGTCTCGAGCGCGGGTGGCGTCGACTCCTCGTGACCCGGACAGAACGGACACGCCCGATCGGACTCGACCTCGATCTGCTCACGCGGAGCGAAGTCGGACGGTCGCAACGCCCGCTCGGCGACGATGGTGACCCATCGACCCGTCAACTGATTCAACCGCATCTGGCTCATCGGCTACCCAGGATAGAGCGCGCCTGGCGCGGAAGTTGACCAGATCGCGAACCGGTCGACACGACGCTCGATCCTCAGCGTGCCCGGAACACGGTCACGTGGCGTTCGGCGTCGTCGCGGAATGCCGTCCGGTCGAACGACGTCCACCGCTGCTCGACGTCGAAACCGGACGCGTCGGCCATGCGGTCGAGCTCGTCGGTGGTGCTGTACCGGATCGACCACGGACGGAGGCGGACGCCACCGGCCTCGGTGAACTCGACGAACTGCCCCTCAGCCGTCTGCAGGTCGGGGTCTTGCAGCGAGACCGACAGGACCACCCGGTCGGCCGCCAGTGAGCGGACCGACACATCGGACGAACGTTCGCCCGAGCTGGCGGGGACGAACGCTTCCACGACGAACCGGCCGCGTGGCTCGAGGACCGCTGCGACTTCGCGGAAGCAGTCGGCCTGGAGCTCCGGCGATGCCAGGTTGAAGAGCGTGTTGTAGGCGACGAACGCGAGCCGGAACGGCCCACGGGGGAGTGGCCCGGCCATGCTGCCGAGATGGCGGTCGATCAGGCGCTCCGGGTCGCGCTCCGCGAGTCGGTCGAGCATCGCCCGGCTGGCGTCGAGCCCGGTGACGGTCACGCCGTGATCACGGCCGGCGACGGCCAGGGGCACCGCCAGGCGTCCGGTGCCGACGCCGAGTTCGAGTACCGCCCCGCCGTCGGCGAGGTCGAGGAGCGTGTCGGTGGTCGCGGCGATGTCGGAGATGGCGTCGTACCAGTCGTCGTAGACGTCGGCGAACGCGTCGCCGTAGGTGGTCTCGTCGTAGCCGTCCATCGTGATCCGTTCCGCACGGTAGCCCCGTCTGCACGACGTGCGGGCGCTCGCTCGATAGCGTTGTCGGGGTGGCACCGACCTATCTCGATCATGCGGCGACGACGCCGATGCGGCAGTCCGCGATCGACGCCATGCTGCCGTTCTTCACCGAGCGCTTCGCGAACCCGAGCGGCTCGCACCGGTTCGCCCGCGACGCCCGCCGTGCGATCGACGAATCGCGTGACCTGGTGGCCGGCCTGCTCGGTGTGCAACCGGGCGAGGTCGTCTTCCTCGGATGCGGTACCGAAGCCGACAACCAGGTCATCCGCGGCGTCGACGGCGTACCGGTGTGCCCGGCCGTCGAGCATCACGCGGTGCTCCATCCGGTCGAGGCGCAGGGTGGCCGCGTGGTCGGCGTCGACGCCACCGGTCACGTCGAGCTCGACCGGCTCGCCGACGCTCTCGGACCCGACGTCGGTGTGGTCAGCGTGATGGCGGTCAACAACGAGGTCGGCACGGTCACCGACCTCGCGGTGGTCGCCGCGATCGTCCGCGAGCATGCGCCGCAGGCGATCCTCCACACCGACGCCGTGCAGGCGGCGTGCTGGCTCGATCTCCGCGAGGTGTCGGCGCTGGTCGACGCCATGTCGCTGAGTGCGCACAAGTTCGGTGGTCCGAAGGGCGTCGGCATCCTGACGATCCGCGACGGCCGCTCGCTCGCTCCGATGCTGATCGGTGGGGGGCAGGAGCGTGAACGACGCAGCGGCACGCACAACGTGGGCGGCATCGTCGCGATGACGGCGGCACTCGCCGAGACCGACACCCATCGCGACGACGAGAACGCTCGCCTCGGCGCCCTTCGGGATCGACTCGTCGACGAGATCACCGGTTCGCTCGACGACGTCGTCGAGACCGTGCCGCGCGACCGCAAGGTCGCCGGGTCCGCGCACATCTGCATCGACGGCATCGAGAGCGAGTCGCTCCTGTACCTGCTCGACGAGGCCGAGGTGTGTGCGAGCGCGGCGTCGGCGTGCGCGAGCGGTGCCATGGAGCCGTCGCACGTGCTCGCGGCGATGGGGATCGACCGACGCCGCGCCGGCGGCGCCCTCCGCATGAGTCTCGGGCACACGACCACCGCAGCCGACGTCGATCGGGGTGTCGAGGTCGTCGTGGCCGGTGTGCGGCGCCTCCGGAAGGCCGCAGCATGAAGGTGATGCTCGCGATGAGCGGCGGCGTCGACTCGTCGGTCGCCGGTGCACTGCTGCTGCAGGCCGGTCACGACGTCGTCGGCGTCACGATGAAGCTGTGGGGCGGCGACAGCGACTCGGGCTGCTGCAGCGTGAGCGACGTCGACGACGCCCGCCGTGTCGCACAGCAACTCGACATCGATCATCTCGTGTTCAACTTCGGTGACGACTTCGATCGTCATGTCGTCGAACCGTACGTGCGAGACCACGCCCTCGGTGTCACGCCCAATCCGTGCATCGAGTGCAACCGACACGTCAAGTTCGACCGCCTGCTCGAGCGGGCCGATCAGCTCGGATTCGACGCCGTCGCGACCGGGCACCACGCGCGCATCGGCCGTGACTCGGCCGGCCGGTTCACGCTCGAGCGCGGTGCCGACACGGCGAAAGACCAGAGCTACGTCGTCCACATGCTCGATCAGCACGATCTCGGTCGCACGATGTTCCCGGTCGGCGACATCGACAAGGGCGAGGTCCGGCGACTCGCGGTCGAGATGGGCCTGCGCACCGCCACCAAGCCCGACAGCCAAGACGTGTGCTTCATCACCAGCACGGGCGGTCGCGAGACGTTCCTCGGTGATCGCATCCCGTTCCGACCCGGCACGGTCGTCGACCGGGCCGGCGAAGAACTGGGCCGGGTCGACGCCGTCGAGATGGTCACGATCGGTCAGCGCAGGGGGATCGGCCTGCCGGGCGGCGGACCGAAGCGGTACGTCGTCGACGTCGACGTGCCGAACGGGGTCGTGACCGTCGGCGACGACGCCGATCTCTACCGCGACGCCGTGACGGTGCTCGACCCGACCTGGGTCGCAGCACCGTTCGAGGGGCGAGCCCTCGTGCAGTGCAGCGCCCACGGGGCCACGAACGAAGCCGTGGTGACCGCGATCGGGGCCGGTTTCGATGTCCGCTGGGTCGAACCGCAACGTCGCATCGCCCCCGGACAGAGCGTCGTCGTGTACGACCTCGACGACCGTCGCGTCATCGGCGGCGGCACGGCGGCCCGCTGACTCAGCCGACGGGCAGCCGGCGGCGAACCGCGCTCCGGAGCGCCTCGCCCGGTCGTGACGGTGCCACGAGGCACGACCGGAGGTGGATCGCATTCCCACGGGGAACCTTGGGAGTCGCGGCGAAGATCACGGTGGTCGACTCGTGCGTCGAGATCTCGATCGTGTGCCCGGAGGCGGGCCCGGTCAGGTCGGCCGCCTCGGTCCCGACCGGAGCGAGCCGGATGCGGGCGATCTCCTGCCGCCGCAGCATCACCGTCTCGGCCAGGACGAGTTGGTCGTGGATCACCACCCCGATCGGCACGATGACGAACCAGCGCCGAGCGAGACGATGCCAGCGCGGCCACCCGAGCACGCCGCCGCAGATCGCCACGAGGGCGACGAGCAGGCCCGTGATCCAGCGGCGGTCGGCCAGGAGGAGGACGGCGGTGATCGCCGAGGCGGCCCACACGGCCCAGCTCAGCCCGGCGGCGAGCGCGTAGGCGGCAGGGGGGCGGAGCAGATGGCGGTCCTCGTCGCCGTACGCGGACGCCTGGACGAACACCCGGCCGATCAGCGCCGAGTAGGCCACGACGACGGCGAGCAGGGCCAGGATCAGGAACGCAACGCCCGAAGCGGCGTCGGCGCCGCCGAGCAGTGCGGCGACGGCGGTCGGGACGGCGATCGGCACGATCAGGCGAACGGCGGTGAGGCTCACGACGGCGGGGAGCGCCATCGAACACACACCGGCGAACCAGCCGACGAAGGCCGCGTACCGGACGATGTCTCCGAAACGGTCGGTCGCCGAGACCGTCGCCTCGTCGATCGCCGCGCCGCCGGCGACGAGCACGCCGACCCAGATGAGGCGCAGCACCCAGGGCATCGCTCGTTCGAGGCGGGCGAGGTCGGTCACCCGGCCAGTCTGGCGGCCACGAACGGCGAAATCCCACGCCGTGTCGAAGTCGTCGTCGTCGACGCCGAGGTGTCACGATGGAGCGATGACGGTGGACGGCGACGTGAGGCCCGGTACCGAGCCGGCCGCGCGAGCGTCGACCGTGGCCCGGCCCCCCGCCTTCCTCGACATCGTTCCCGCCGCCGCGACGATCGGCGTCGGCAGCCTGCCGCACCGTGACGTCGAGGCAGCCGCCGAATTCAGCTTCGAAGCATTCGACGTGCTCACGCTCCCGAGCCTGCCGCGCCGGTGCCCGGCCGAGGCGCCGATCGCACAGGCGCTCGTCGGCGCCCCCGGCGTGACGCTCGGGCAGTACGGCACGGTGGCGATCGACGTCTCACGCCTCGATCCAGCCGCAGAGGTGTTCACCGATTTCGGGGCCGACCGTTTCGCCGGTTTCCGCTCGTGTCTGGAGTTGGCGGTCGAGCGCGGACACCGAGGCCCGGTCAAGTGGCAGTTCGTGGGGCCGATCAGTGTCGGCGTCGCGCTCCGCCGCGGTGGAGCTCCGTCCGACGTCGCGTTCGCGCTGGCATCGCGGGTCGTCCAGAGCCACCTGCGCGCCCTCGCCGCTCGGATCTCCGACGCATTGCCGCACGCGTCGCAACTCGTCGTGATCGACGAACCCTTCCTCGACGACGTCATGGCGCACGACTTCCCGATCGCGCCCGACGAGGCCGTCGACTTGCTCTCGTCGGCCATGGCGTCGATCGAGACGTCGGCGACCGTCGGCGTGCACGTGTGCGGTGACATCGACGTCGCCGCCCTCACGGCGTCCGGTCCGAAGGTGCTGTCGCTGCCTGCCCGCACCTCGCTGGTCCCGTATGCCGGGTACCTGGCCCGTTTCCTCGACCGTGGGGGCGTGGTCGCCTGGGGAGCGGTGCCGACCGAAGGTCCCATCGGAGCGACGGCGAATCGGACGGCCGCTCGCCTCGAAGCGCTGTGGGACCAGTTGGCCGAGCGCGGGTGCGATCCGGCGAGGCTCCGGCGACAGAGCCTGATCTCGCCACAGTGCGGCCTCGGGGGCCACAGCACATCGGTCGCCGAGCGCGTCTGCGAAACCGCCCGCGCGGTGTCCCGTTCCGTGTACACGACCTGATCGGCGGCCGCTCCCTACAATCGGGGACGATGACGGCCAGCGAAGACATCACGGCTCGGATCGCCGACCTGCGCGAGCAGGTCGCCCATCATTTCCGCCTCTACCACGAGCACGACGCGCCGGAGCTGCCCGACGGCGACTACGACGCGCTGGTCCGCGAGCTGCGACGGCTCGAGGCGGAGCATCCGGAGCTGTACGAGCCGGATACCCCGTCGCAGTGGGTCGGCGGATCGGCCAGCGCCACGTTCGCTCCCGTGGCGCATGCCGTGCCGATGATGAGTCTCGACAACGCGATGGACCCGACCGAACTGCGCGCCTGGTACGACCGGCTGGTACGTGGCCTCGACGGTGTCGAGCCGCGCCTGGTGGCCGAGCTGAAGTTCGATGGGGTCGCGATGAGTCTGCGCTACGAGCACGGCGAACTCGTCCAGGCGGCGACGCGAGGCGACGGCAAGGTCGGCGAAGACGTCACGGCGAACATTCGCACGATCGGCGACATCCCGCACCGGCTGGAGGGCGACGTCGTGCCGACGGTGATCGAGGTCCGTGGCGAGGTGTACATGCCGACGGCTGTGTTCGAGGCCCTGAACGACGGCTACGTCAACGATGGCAAGCCGGCGCTCGTCAACCCGCGCAACGCCGCCGCCGGCAGTCTTCGGCAGAAGGATCCGACCATGACCGCCAAGCGGCGGCTGTCGTTCTGGGCCTACCAGCTCGGAGCGGTCGAGGGTGGGCCCGACTTCGGCTCGCACTCGGACACGCTCGACTACATCGCCTCGGTCGGTTTCCCCTCGAACGACCAGCGCCGTTCGTTCGACGACATCGACGCCGTGGTCGAGTACTGCGCGTACCGCGAGGACCACCGCCACGATCTCGGCTACGAGATCGACGGGGTGGTCATCAAGGTCGACGATCTCGCGCAGCAGGCCGAACTGGGTTTCACCTCGCGCGCACCGCGATGGGCGATCGCCTACAAGTTCCCCCCGGAAGAGCGCACGACGCTGCTCCGCGACATCCAGGTGTCGGTCGGTCGCACCGGTCGCGCCACCCCGTTCGCGGTGCTCGAACCCGTCTTCGTCGGTGGGTCGACGGTGTCGATGGCGACGCTGCACAATCAGGACCAGGTGGCGGTGAAGGACGTGCGTCCCGGCGACACGGTGGTGGTGCGCAAGGCCGGCGACGTGATTCCCGAGGTCGTCGGCCCGGTGCTGTCGATGCGGAAGCCAGGTGCGGAGCCGTGGACGTTCCCCTCCCACTGTCCGGCCTGTGGTCAACCGTTCGTCCGTCCGGAGGGTGAGGCCGACACCCGGTGTGTGGCACCCGACTGCCCGGCCCAGCGCGACCAGAAGGTCGCCTACTGGGCCAGTCGCGGAGCGATGGACATCGAGGGGCTCGGCGAGCAGATGGTCGAGAAGCTCACGGCGGCCGGCCTGGTCGCCGACCCGGCCGACCTCTACGCGCTGACGGTCGAACAACTCGTCGAACTCGACCGTGTCGGTGAGACCAGCGCGACCAACCTGGTCGCCGAGATCGACAAGTCGAAGCAGCAACCGCTCCCGCGGCTGCTCACGGCGCTCGGGGTCCGTCATCTCGGCCCGGCGGCCTCGCAGGCGTTGACCGCCGAGTTCCACACGCTGGACGCGATCGTCACGAAGTCGGTCGAGGAGATGGCCGAGGTCGACGGCGTCGGCGGCGTCATCGCGTCGACCGTGCGGACCTGGTTCGATCAGCCCGCGAACGAGGCGTTCATCGAACGTCTTCGCGAGGCCGGTCTCAACTTCGGCGACGAAGAACAGGCCCGCCGGGCGGCCGAAGCACGGGCGTCGACCCCGCAGACGATGGAGGGCAAGACGGTCGTGGTCTCGGGGGCGGTCCCCGGCTACAACCGGGAAGAGGCCGAGCAGGCGATCACCTCGCGCGGCGGCAAGAGCCCCGGCAGCGTCTCGAAGAAGACGTTCGCGCTCGTCGTCGGTGCCGGCGCGGGCGCCAGCAAGCTGTCCAAGGCCGAAGCCAACGGCACACCGATCGTGCCGGCCGAACAGTTCGAGGAGTTCCTGGTCGATCCCGAGGCGGTCGTCGGCCGGATCAGCGCATGAGTGCGACATCATGAAGATGATCGGGCTGCTCGGCGGCATGAGCTGGGAGAGTTCGATCGAGTACGAACGGCTGATCAACGAAGGGGTCAGGGCCCGGCTCGGGGGAACCCACTCGGCCGATCTCGTGATCCGCAGCTACGACTTCGCCGCCGTCGAGGCGCTGCAGGCGGCGGGCGACTGGGACGCCGCCGGCGACCTGCTCGCGACCGACGCGGTGATGCTCGAACGTGCCGGTGCCGAGATCATCGTGCTCTGCACCAACACGATGCATCTGTTGGCCGATCGGATCGAGTCGGCGATCGGTGTCGAGTTCCTGCACCTGGCCGATGCGACGGCCGCGGCGGTTCGAGCGGCCGGCGTCGGACGTGTGGCGCTCCTGGGCACCCGGTACACGATGGAACACGACTTCTACCGTGGCCGTCTCCGGTCGCACGGTCTCGATGTGATCGTCCCGGACGCCGACGACCGCACCACGATCCACGACGTGATCTACGACGAGTTGGTGCGCGGCGTGGTGCGGAGCCGGTCGAAGCGTCGCTGTCTCGACGTGATCGATCGGCTGGTCGAACGGGGAGCGGAGGGTGTGATCGCCGGTTGCACGGAGATCGAACTCCTCGTCGGGGCCGACGACCTGGCCGTGCCGTACTTCCCGACCACGGCGCTCCACGCGGCCGCAGCGGTCGAGGCCGCGCTGGCGTGAGGATCAGACGACCGTGAAGGTCCAGGTGTACGACCTGGCGAACCGGCGGCCGTCTTCGATGCGCCAGTAGATGACCTCGACGGTGTGCTCCCCGTCGACGAACTGGGTGATCGGAGCCGTGGAACTGGGGGTGAACGTCAGGGTGGCGTTGCCGGGCTCGTACCGGGTGACCGGGGGCAGTTCGACCTGCTGGCCGGGCTCGACGTCGGTCCGGCCGAGTTCGTCGATGTTGATCGTCTCGATCTCGATGTCGTCGATCACCAGGACCCCGGTGTAGCCGGTCTCGAGATCGACGAACACGTTGCTCTGGTTGAGGACCTGGACGGCCTCCGGGACCGGCTCGACCGACTCGACGTATGGGGGCAGGTCGGCGCGCTCGTCGCCGGTGATGCCGACCAGGAGGCCGCGCGTCACGAGCAGGCTGCCGACGAGCAGCAGCAGGATCATCAGCACCGTGGTGCGATCGGGACGCCGCCGACGACCGGTGGGCGGGACCGGCTCGGCGACGTCGGAGTCGTCGGTGATCTCCGGGGCGTCGGTGTCGCTCACCACACCATCATGCCGGGATCCGGACGTGGACCGGCCACGCGCAGGTGTCATGGGCCGGCGTCGAAACGCGTGGGGGGCGTCACCCCACGAGGTGGGGGCAAGCGATAGCGTTCGGACATCGTGAGCACCAGCGCATCGCCCCCCGGCGGTCCCACCGAACCGTCCGACCTGCTCGGTCGTGTCGTGGCCGACCATCTCGTGCTCGCCCGTGTGGTGAGTGCCGGCGCGAACGCCACCGTGTTCGACGCCTCCGACGAGACCACCGGCCGCACGGTCACCGTCAAGTTGATCCAGCCCGGCATGGCGGCACCCGAGGCGTTCCAGCAGCGTTTCGACGAGACGATGCGCCGAGTCGGTGCCCTGAGCCACCCGAACATCGCAGCGCTCTATGACTGGGGCACCACCGAGATCGACGGCCAGACGACGTGGTACGTGGTGGTCGAGCAGCTCACCGGTGGCAGCCTGCGCGACATGTTCGACCGAGCCAGGCGGTTGTCGCCGTCGCAGGCGCTCGCGATCGGTCTCGACGCGTGTCGTGCGCTCGACTACGCGCACCGGCGCGGGTTCGTGCACACCGAACTCACCCCGTCGAAGCTGGTGTTCGGCGACGATCGCCGACTCCGCATCACCGACTTCGGGCTGGCGGCGCTCCTCAACGAATCCACGTGGGAGCAGCCCGACGCGGTCGCTACGCACACCGCCTGGTACGCCTCGCCCGAACAGGGGCTCGCACAGCCGATCGACGGCAAGACCGACGTGTACGCCCTGTGCCTCACGCTGCACGAAGCGGTGACGGGCGTGCTCCCCTTCAAGAACGATTCGACCGTGGCCGCCCTGGCGGCGCGTGTCGGGCGCCTGATGCCCGTCTCGGCCGATCTCGGTCCACTGGCGTCCGTCCTCGAACACGCCGGGCGGCCCGAGGCCGACGAACGTTCCTCGGCCGCCCAATTCGGCAAGGAGTTGGTCCAGGTGGCCTCGAAGCTGCCGCGCCCCGAGCCGCTCCCGTTGTTGTCGACCGGGTTGTTCGAGACGCCGGCCGAGCAGCTGCGAGCACCCGACGACCCGACGGGTGGGGTCGTCCGGCCGACCGAGACGCCCGAGCCCCCGCTGATCGTCGAGGCCGAGCCGGAGATGCCGACCGACGTGACGTCCGGCGACGATCTGGTGATCCTCCCGCTCGACTCCGAGATCGGTGGTGCCCGCTCGGCATCGGAACCCGAACCCGAACCCGATCCCGAGACCGCGCAACCAGCGGCGCCTGCGACCGCCGCGTCGGCGACGCCCGAGGAGACCGCCGTCCGGCCCGAGCGTGCGGCCGGGGTCACGACTCAGGCGATGCCGATGTTGACCACCGACCCGCCACGGCGTCGACGTGGTTTCCCGTGGAAGATCGTGCTCGCCGTCCTGGTGGTCGCGGCGCTGACCGTGCTCGGCATCCTGGCCACACGATTGTTCGAGACACCGGTGTACACCGTGCCCGACCTCGTGGAGATGCCCGAAGCCGAAGCGCGGAACCTCGTGGCCACCAACCGGTGGGAACTCGAGATCACGCGAGAGCGCAGTGATCTCGTGCCCGTGGTCGGGCAGGTCGTCCGCACCGCACCGCAGGCCGGCGTCGACCTGGCCGAGGGCGAGCCGTTCCTGATCGTGGTGAGCGAGGGTCCGACGCTGCGGGAGTTGCCGGAATCGACGGGCCTGACACTGCCCGAGGCACAGACCCGTCTGGTCGAGCGAGGACTCGACGTCAGACCACCGGTCGAGGAGTACGACGAGGTCGTTCCGGCCGGCACCGTCATCAGCTGGTCGGTCCCCGGCGATGCGACACTCGGCGTCGGCTCGATGGTCGAGCCGGCGACGCCCGTCGAGCTGGTCGTCTCCCGGGGGCCTGCACCTCGGACGATTCCCGACGTCGTCGGCCAACCGGTGGGCGCGGCACGCAACGAACTCGTCGCGCTCGGACTGACGCTGACCGAGACGGCACAGGAGTTCAGTGACGACATCGTGCTCGGGTCGGTCATCTCACAGAGCTTCGAGCCGGGCACCGAGGTCGAGCGCGGCACCGACATGACGGTGATCGTGTCGAAGGGACCCGACATCGTTCCGTTCCCGAACCTGTCGGGTGCAGCGACCTACGAAGACGCCGCCGAGATCCTGATCGAGGCGGGTTTCCAGCCCCGATTGACCTTCGGTGACACGTTGGGCGAGGTGCAACAGGTACGGATCGACGGCGAGGAACCGATCGTCGGCAAGACGTATCGGCGCGGCACGCAGGTCGACATTCGCGCCCTCTGATCACTACGGTTGGCTGGCCGTCCGACCGGCGGCGCGAAAGGATGGCATGAACGAACTCGAGGGACGCGTCGCGATCGTGACCGGGGCCGGTCGCGGTCTGGGCCGTGAACACGCCAAGTTGCTGGCCTCCCACGGTGCCCGCGTGGTCGTCAACGACCTGGGTGTCGGAGCCGACGGCACCGGTTCGGATCATCGGCCCGCCGACGACGTCGTCGCCGAGATCAGCGACGCCGGGGGCACGGCCGTCGCCTCGCACGACGACGTCGCCGACTGGGACGGTGCCCGCAAGGTCATCGATGCGGCCATCGCGGCATTCGGTGAACTCGACGTGGTGATCAACAACGCCGGCATCCTCCGTGACAGCACGATCGTCAACATGACCGAGCACGACTTCGACGCCGTCGTCCGGGTGCACCTCAAAGGGCATGCGGCGCCGACCAAGTGGGCGGCGACCTATTGGCGTGAGGAGCACAAGCGCGGTGCGACCCGGCAACGCAACCTCGTGCACACCAGCTCGACGTCGGGCCTGTACGCCAACCCGGGTCAGTCGAACTACGGATCGGCCAAGTCGGGCATCGCGACGTTCAACCAGATCGTCGCCCAGGAGTTGGCCCAGTACGGCGTCGTGTCGAACTGTGTCGTTCCCGGTGCACGAACCCGACTGACCCTGGCGTCACCCGGACTCCCCGAGATCATGGAGGCACCGGCCGAAGGTTTCGACATCTGGGATCCGGCCAACGCGTCACCGCTCGTCGCTTTCTTGTCGAGCGCCTCGTGCCGGTTCAACGGCGAGGCGTTCTACGTGCAGGGTGGCACGATCCGCCGGCTCGAGCCGTGGACGCTGATCGGCGATTCGATCGAGAAGTCGACCCGCTGGGACCTGACCGAGCTGTCCGATGCCATGCAGGCGTTCGCGACGACGTCCGAGGTCGCTGCTACGCAGTGATCGACTGGAGCTCGGCCGCGAACTCGACCGACGCTTCGTTGACCGGCACCGAGGTCTGCATCGCCATGAGCTTCATCATGTCGCCCTGCACCGTGATCTTGCCGGCCATGAACGACTGCATGACCACGGCCGGGTCCTGATCGACCACCATGGCCTTGGCGGTCTCGTAGTCGGTCGTCAGCGTGACGTCGGGCTCGTCGAGCTCGCCGAGCTCGAGATCGAGATTGCCGTCGGTGCTGTCGATGTACGCCCGGATCGTGCCCTCGCCGAACGGCACGCCGGTCACGACCTGGTTGATCCGGACTTCGACGGTGACGTCGGGCAGCCGGTCGGCGTACCGGACCCGCAGCGCCCGCGCCGCCTCGATCCACTCGTCGGTCAGGAACGTGTACATGGCCGCGACTGTATCGGTGCTGGTTCAGGTCGCGGCGAGCGTCGTCGACCACGTGGTGATGCTGTCGAGGAACTCGTGATCGAGTTCGAAGCCCATGCCGGGGCCGTGGGGCACCCGGACCTGGCCGTCGTCGACCGTGATCGGATCGGTGACGATGTCGCGCCGGTAGAAGCGTGACGAGGCGCTGATGTCGCCCGGCAGCGTGAAGCCCGGGAGCGCGGCGAGCGCTGCGTTGGCCGCGCGCCCGATGCCGGTCTCGACCATGCCGCCGCACCACACCGGGACGCCCCGATCGACGCAGAGGTCGTGGATCCGTCGAGCCTCGAGGTAGCCACCGACGCGACCCGGCTTGATGTTGATGATCTCGGCCGCGCCGAGCTCGATCGCGTCGGCAGCGGTCTGCAGCGACACGATCGACTCATCGAGACAGACCGGCGTCCGGATCGCTTCGGCGAGCAGTGCGTGGCCGAGGATGTCCTCCTCGGGGAGCGGCTGCTCGATCAGCAGGAGGTCGTAGTCGTCGAGACGGGCCAGGTGCTCGCCGTCGGTGCGGTCGTAGGCGGTGTTCGCGTCGACCTGGAGGCCCATGTCGGGCCCGATCAGCTCGCGGACGAGGCGAACGGGTTCGATGTCCCAACCGGGTTCGATCTTGAGCTTGATGCGGGCGTACCCGTCGTCGACGTACCCCTGTACCTGGGCGAGCAGTTCGTCGAGCGAATCGAAGATGCCGACGCTGACCCCGCTGGGGATGCGGTCGCGGTTGCCACCGAAGTATGCGTGCAACCCGGTTCCGGCGGCGCGCAACTGCGCGTCGAGCACGGCGGCTTCGAGCGCGGCCTTCGACATCGGGTGGCCGCTGTACCGGGCGAGACGGCCGGTGACCTCCTCGGCGGTGATCGGCCCGCCGGCGGTCAGGGTCGGCCAGAAGTGGTCGCGGATGACGAGCACGGCGGCGTCGACGAACTCCGCCGAGTACGCCGGTTCGGCCATGGCGACGCACTCCCCCCAACCCTCGCCGTCGTCGGTGGTGACGTGGAGCAGCAGGATGTCGCGCAGCTGTTCGGTGCCGAAGCTGGTGCGGAACGGCGTGACGAGGTCGAGCGCGATCCGTCGGAGTTCGAGTTGCCGGAGTTCGGTCATCGGGCCGGGTGCCGAACGACGTAGGAGCCGTCACGGGTGAATCCGGTGACGACGCCACCGGAGGCGAGGAGCGGCTCGAGGCGGTCGCGGAGTTGCATGCGCCACCCGGCTGCGGCGGCCGGGTCGGTGCGGCGGAGCACGACGATGTCGTCGGGGGTCGCGACGAGCGTGGTCTCGGTCGCCGAGTCGGCCGCTGGAGACTCGGCGTCGTCGGAGGTCGGCCAGGCGACCACGAGCCGGTCGGACTCGTCGTGGGCGTTGATCGAGTCGCTCATCGTGCCGTAGAAGTTCCGGAGGTATTCGGTGACGTGGGCGCCGATCACCTCGATGTTGAACCAGGCGTTGCGGCGTACCAGCGGATCGAAGGTCCAGACGATCCAGTCGATGTCGCGTTCGGCGGCCCAGGCGCGCTGGTGGTTCTTGATGGCCCGGCCGACGCCGCCGTGCTGGACCCCGGGCAGGATCCCCGTCACGTGGCTGTGCAGGGCTCGATCGCCCTGGTGGTCGGCCAGGAAGCCGAACGACGCGCCGACGGCGTTGCCGGACTCGAATGCTCCTGCGACGTACCCACCCGCGTGCGAGATCGCCATCAGCAGTTCGACGGTCACGATCGGCGTCGCGGTGCCCCAGACCTGCTGGAACACGGTGCCGATCGCGGCCATGTCGCCGGCGGTCTCGAGCGTCCGGATGTCGAGATCTCCCTCACCCATGCATCGGACCGTATCCGGTTTGCACCCGCCGGACCGTCCTCGCCGGACGAGACGGTGACCAACGACCGTTGACGACTCGTCAAACTGTTTGGGTTCGCGGCGACGGCAGCGATAAGCAGTGACCCATGGCACGAGTACTCGTCACCGAAGCGATCGCCGATGGCGGTCTCGATCGACTCCGCGACGTCGGGCACGACGTCGACGTGCAGCTCGGTCTGTCGCCGGAGGAGCTGCGTTCGGCGATCGTCGGTGCGCACGCGCTCGTGATCCGGTCGGCGACCCAGGTCGACGCCGAGCTGCTCGCTGCCGCCACCGAGCTCGTCGTGGTGGGCCGGGCGGGTATCGGGCTCGACAACGTCGACGTCGCTGCGGCAACGGCGCGCGGCGTGATGGTCGTCAACGCCCCGCAGTCGAACATCATCTCGGCCGCCGAGCACACCATGGCGCTGCTGATGGCGCAGGCCCGCAACATCCCACAGGCGCATGCGGCACTCGTCGCAGGCCGTTGGGAGCGCAGCAAGTGGGAGGGCGTCGAGCTCGCCGACAAGACGCTCGGCATCGTCGGCCTCGGACGCATCGGCAAACTCGTCGCCGACCGCGCCAAGGCGTTCCAGATGCGCCTCGTCGCCTACGACCCGTTCGTCTCGGCCGATCGTGCCCGCCAACTCGGCGTCGAGCTGTTGCCGCTCGACCAGTTGGTCGCCGAATCCGACTTCCTGACCGTCCACCTGCCGAAGACCAAGGAGACCGCCGGGTTGATCGACCGCGACCTCCTCATGAAGGCCAAGCCGAGCCTCCGGGTGATCAACGTGGCTCGCGGCGGCATCGTCGACGAGGCCGATCTCGCCGAGTGCATCCGCGACGGCGTCATCGCCGGTGCGGCGCTCGACGTGTTCGACACCGAGCCCACGACCGAGTCCCCGCTGTTCGAGCTGCCGTCGGTCGTCGTCACCCCGCACCTCGGTGCGTCGACGCGTGAAGCGCAGGACAAGGCGGGCGATGCGATTGCCGACATGGTCAAGCTGGCGCTCGACGGCGATTTCGTCCCGTGGGCGGTCAACGTCGATGCCGCCGAGGCCAACGAGACGATCCGCCCGTTCCTCCCGCTCGCGGAGCAACTCGGCCGTCTGTACGGTTCGCTGCACGGCAGCTCGCCCGACAACTTCGATCTGTCCTGCGAGGGCGAGATCGCGGCGTACGACACCCGGATCATCGGTCTCGCCGTGCTCAAGGGCTTTTTCAGCCGCATCTCCGACGACCCCGTGAGCTATGTCAACGCGCCGAACATGGCGAAGGCGGCGGGCATCTCGATGCGCGAGGTCACCTGCGTCGACACCGACGAGTATGTCAACCTGATCTCGCTCAAGTGCGAGGATCACAGCATCTCCGGCACGCTCGCCGGTCGCCGCCGTGAGCAGCGCATCGTCGAGGTCGACGGGCACTCGGTCGACGTGCCGCCGGCGGAGCACATGATGGTGATCAGCAACGACGATCGCCCCGGTGTGATCGGCACCGTCGGCGTGATGCTCGGCGGTGCCGGTGTCAACATCGCCGACATGGACGTCGGCCGCGTCGGCACCGGCGGCAACGCCACGATGGTCCTGGCCCTCACCGATGAGATCCCGGCGCCGCTGGTCGACGAGCTGCGAGCCGCCGCCGGCATCCTCAGCGTCAAAGTGCTCCACGGCTGACCGTCGCCGCCGATCGACCTCCGGCACCCGGCGGCGCACGATCACACCGTGCGTGGTCACCCGATGTGGATCGTCGCGATGGTGCTGTGCGTCTCCAGCTGTGCCGGGGACACGCGGGACGCTCGAGCCACCGCCCTGCTGACGGTGAGTCCCGACGGACGATCGATCGCCGTCGCGGTGGGCAGCTGCAACGCCGAGCCGGTGGTCGAGATCGGCGAGCAGAGCGCTGATCGAGTCGTGGTGTCGGCGACCGCCGAGCGCAACGCCGGTGGCGACTGCGCCGATGTCGTGTCCGTGGTCCTCGACGAGCCCTCGGGAGACCGGCGTCTCGTCGACGGTTCCACGGGTGACGACGTGAACTCCGATGGCATGGCCGTCACCGACGACCCGATGGAGTGATCAGCCTCGTCTGATCACCCGAGCAGGCGGCGGTCCTCACCGGTCAGCCTGGTGGCCAGGTAGCTGCTCGTCCCCGACTCGATCAGCTCGCGGGCACCGGCCATCATGGCGCCGTAGGCGGTCGAGGCGAGTGAACTGCCGATCGACACCCGACGGCCCCCGGCCGCGCCGATCTCGGCCACGGTCGGGCCGCCGGGCAGCGCGAGCACGTTGATCGGTACGTCGACTGCGTTTGCCACGCGTTCGATCTGATCGACGGTGTTCAGGCCGGGGGCGTACACGCAGTCCGCCCCAGCCGAGGCATAGGCGATGAGCCGCTCGATCGTGTCGTCGAGGTCGGTCACCCCGTGCAGGAAGTTCTCGCAGCGAGCGGTGAGCAGCATCGGATCGCCGTCGCGGTGGGCGGCCTCGGCGGCAGCAGCGACCCGCTCGGTAGCGACGTCGACGGGGTCGATGCGCCCGGCCGGGCCGTTCCAGTCCTCGATCGAGCAACCTGCGGCACCGGCGTCGTGCAGCAGACCCACCGTGTGACCGATCGCGGTGAGATCGCCGTCGTCGGCGAAGCAGCGTTCGCTGTCGACGTTGAGTGGCAGGTGGGTCGAGGCCGCGACCGCTCGGGTGTGCTCGACGAGTTGATCGAGTGTGATGCCGTAGTCGTCGCGGCCGTCGGACCACGCGAATCCGGCGCTCGTCGTCGCGAGTGCGTCGAAGCCGAGTCCGGTGAGCAGCTTGGTCGAACCGACGTCCCATGGATTGGGCATCACGACCACCTGCTCGCGGGCGTGGAGCTCGAAGAAGCGGGTGCGGCGTTGCTGCGGCGTCATGGCGCCATCATGGCCGACCCGGCCGGATCCCGTCGGCGGAGTTCGGACGCGAACGTGGTGCGGCCGCTACCAGCCGGCCGGCAGCGTCGCGAGCCGCGACTCGATGGCGGCGGCCCGTGCCGCCTCGGCGAAGTCGTCACCGTCGCTCGCGTAGATGATCGCCCGGGAGGAGCTGATCATCAGACCGCGCCCGTCGGCGGTCGCGCCGGCGGCCACGGCGGCACGCGGATCGCCGCCTTGATGACCCAGACCGGGGACCAGGATCGGGAGGTCGCCCACGACCTGGCGAACGCGGCGGAGTTCGTCGGGATAGGTGGCGCCCACGACGAGTCCGCAGTCGCCACGCGGTGCCCACTCGTTGGCCACCATCTCGGCCACGCGCACATAGAGCGGTTCGCCTCCGACGTCGAGCGATTGCAGGTCGTCGCCGCCGGGATTGCTGGTCCGACAGAGCGCGATCACGCCACCGTCGTGGGCGAAGAACGGCACGATCGAGTCGGCGCCGAGGTAGGGGTTCACGGTGACGGCGTGAGCCTGATAGCGCCCGAACGCCTCGCGCGCGTAGTGCTCGGCGGTCGAGCCGATGTCGCCGCGCTTGGCGTCGAGGATCAGGGTGACGTCGGGGTAGTGCTCGAGGATGTAGGCGCAGAGACGCTCGAGCGTCGCCTCCTCGCGCTGGCTCGCGAAGTATGCGATCTGCGGCTTGAACGCACAGACCACGTCGGCCGTGGCGTCGATGATCTCCTTGCAGAACCGGAAGACGGCGTCGGGTGCGGCGTCGAGTCCGGCCGGGAAACGGGCAGGGTCGGGATCGAGACCGACGCACAGGAGGGAGTTCGATGCAGCCCACGAGCGTCGGAGTTGGTCATGGAAGCCCACGACGACGACGGTAGATCAGGGGCGCTGCGGAGCGGCACCCGGTTTGGTTGCGATCCTGTGACGAACGGGCCGAATCGTCAGTCGACGAGCTCGATCGCGGCGGTCGGGCAGAGGTCGGCCGCCTCGCGAACCCGGTCGTGCAACTCGGGTGCCGGCTCGTCCTGCAGGATGTACAGATAGCCGTCGCTGCGGACCTCGAAGACCTCGGGGCACACCTGCATGCAGCCACCCGTCGACGCACACATGTCGAAATCGACCTTGACCTTCATCGTGGATCCTCCGTGGCTCGCTCAGGCTTTCGACCGACGGTAGCCGTCGGCCTCGGCGTCGTGTGCGTCGGCGTAGCACCGCTCCGGCACCGTCCGCTCGTAGAACCGGCCTCCGGGCACGTGGAAGATCCCCGAGTTGTCGTTGGCCTTGATCGGGTAGCCCTCGGGGCAGGCGCCGTCGATCGGCTCCACCCACGTGGCCGATGAGAACGTCGAGGATGCGTCGGCAGGGGCCGGCGCGGCGCCGTCGTCGACCGGGAGGTCGACGAACCCCGCCGCGGTGGCGGACGGCGGCGGGCCCGCCGACGGCACGGCCGCGGCGACCGAGTCGGTCGCCGACGGCGGCGGATCGAGCGGCGGCCATTCGGGCGCTGCGTCGGGAGCGTCCCCGGCCCGGGCCTGCCACGCCGTCCAGCCCGCGTACCCGGCCCCGCCGAGCAGCGCCAACCAGAACATCCGTCGCAGCATCGTCAACATGCAATGAACCTTAGACGCGTCGACCGACCCGTCCCGGAGGGCGGGCCGGTCGACGGCTCCGAACGACGAGGGGCCGGGGCGTCAGCCGTGCTGGCGTTCGAACGCCGACAGCACGGCTCGCAACGACGCGGTGGTGATGTTCGGATCCTGGCCGAGACCCCACTTGATGTCGTTGTCGGCGTTGGTCGTCTCGACGTAGGCGACGGCCTGGGCGTTGCTGCCTCGACCGATCGCGTGCTCGGCGTAGTCGACGACGTCGAACTCTTCGCCGAAGTGGTCGGCGATCGCCTGCACGAACGCCTCGACGGGGCCGTCGCCCTCGCCGATCGCAGTGACGGCGTCGCCGTCGACGTCGAGCTGCGCGGTGACCTTGGTGCGGCCGTCCTTGGTGTGCAGTTCGTGGGTCCGCAGGCGGAAGCGTGGTTCGGGCGGGAGGTACTCCGTCTGGAACGTGTCCCACATCACGCCGGGGCTGATCTCGGTGCCGGAATCCTCGGTGACGTGCTGGATCGCCTTGGAGAACTCGATCTGGAGGCGGCGCGGCAGGTCGAAGCCGTGCTCCTCCTTCATCACGTAGGCGACCCCGCCCTTGCCGGACTGCGAGTTCACCCGGATGACGGCCTCGTACGAGCGGCCGACGTGGTGCGGGTCGATCGGCAGGTACGGGACTCCCCACCGGTCGTAGTCCTTCGGCAGCCGGTCGAGCCCCTTCTTGATGGCGTCCTGGTGAGAGCCGGAGAAGGCGGTGTAGACCAGGTCGCCGACGTACGGCAGTCGCTCGGGCACCGGAAGACGGTTGCAGTACTCGGCCGTGCGGCGCAGGGCGTCGATGTCGCTGATGTCGAGTTCGGGATCGACCCCGTTGGCGAACAGGTTCATCGCCAGGTTGACGACGTCGACGTTGCCGGTGCGCTCACCGTTGCCGAACAGGGTGCCTTCCACGCGGTCGGCGCCGGCCATCACGCCGAACTCGGCCGCAGCGACCGCACAGCCGCGGTCGTTGTGCGGGTGCAGGCTGACGATCACCGACTCGCGCTGTTTGATCGTGCGGCCGAACCACTCGATGACGTCGCCGTAGACGTTGGGGGAGTAGCACTCGACCGTGGCGGGCAGGTTGAGGATGATCGGATCGTCCGGGGTCGGCTCGATCACGTCCATCACCGCCTCACAGACCTCGATCGCGTAGTCGGGCTCGGTCAGCGTGAAGCTCTCGGGTGAGTACTCGTAGCGGATCGTCGTGTCGGGAATGGTTTCCTCGAGCTTCTTGCAGAGCTTGGCGCCGTTGACGGCGATCGACTTGATGCCGTCGGTGTCGAGGCCGAACACGACGTCACGCTGCAGCGGATTCGTCGAGTTGTAGAAGTGGACGATCGCCCGTGGCGCTCCGGCGAGGCATTCGTAGGTGCGCTCGATCAGTTCCTGGCGACACTGCACGAGCACCTGGATGTGGACGTCGTCGGGGATCAGGTCGTCCTCGATCAGCTGGCGCACGAAGTCGAAGTCGGGCTGGCTCGCCGACGGGAAACCGACCTCGATCTCCTTGAAGCCCATCTTGACGAGCTCCTGGAACATGCGCAGCTTGCGAGCCGGGTCCATCGGGTCGATGAGCGCCTGGTTGCCGTCGCGCAGGTCGACCGAGCACCAGCGGGGTGCCCGGTCGATGACGACGTCGGGCCAGGTGCGGTCGGCGAGGGTGATCGGGATGAACGGTGCGTACTTCTCGAACGGCATCTTCTTGGGGGTCACGTTGGCTGGTGGCATGGCTGGCTCCTGTGGACGAGATCGGGGTGGGCGTGCGGGTGGGTGCGAACTGGCCGGAAAAATCAAAGTGCCCCCGGCCGGGCGGCTGGGGGCGGGCGAACGCGGAGATGTCGGCGTCGCCCTACGTAAGCAGAAGGAGGGTGCGCTCGGCGTTCGTCATCACGGTCCTCCACTGTACGGCCATCTCGCCCGAGTTTCAAGGTGATGCGTCGGGGCCGAAAACGGCGGCGATCCCGGGCACGAGTTGCAACTCGTACCCGGGATCGTTTCGTCGACGGGGTGCGGGCGTCCCGTCGGCGATCTGTTGGGCCTTACGCCCGGAGGGCGCTCCGGCGCAGGCCGTACCCGGTGAGCGACAGCGCTGAACCGAGCAGGAGGGTGAGGGCGATCGAACCGCCGGTCAGCGGCAGGCCGCCGGAACCGTTCTGGGTGCCGCCGCCGGTGAAGCCACGGGGGCTCTGGTCCGTGGCGTTCTCGTCGTCACCATCGTCGTCACCATCGTTGTCGGTGTCGCCGTCGTCGTCGCCGTCGTCGTCGCCGTCGTCGTCGTCGCAGTCGGTCTCGCACCCACCGTCGTTGTCGTCGCAGTCGGTCTCGCACTCACCGTCGTTGTCGTCGCAGTCGATTTCACAGTCGTCGTCATCGCCGTCGTCTGCACCGCAGTTCGTGTCGGTGGTCCCGATGACCGAGATGCCCAGGCCACAGAGGCCGAGCGTGCCGTCGATGTCGATCAGGCTCTCGCAGAGCTGGGCGATACCGAGGCAGGCGCCGATGTCGGTGGTGGGGGTGTCACCGCAGTTGGTGCTGGTGTTGCCGATGATGGCGACTTCGATACCGCAGAGGGCGGCGAACACATCGCCGTCGAACAGGTCGGTGGCACCGCCGTTCTGGCTGGAGTCGGCGTCGGATTCGCAGTCGACCGACGAGTCACCGAGGACGGCGACGTGCAGGCCACACACCGATTCGGCGGCGTCCAGGTCGAGGAGGGCGTCGTCACCGCTGCCCAGCGTGGCGCCGGGCTCGTCGCAGGTGCGATGACCGTCACCGGTGATCACGACCTGGACACCGCAGACGACGGTGTCGTTGTCGACGACCGTCAGGTCGCCGGCGGACGCCTTGGTCGTGTTGTTGGCGTCGACGTTCACGATGAGGCCGTCGTCGCTGCTGACGTTCACGACGGCGTCCTGGTGCAACTCGACGTCGACCTCGGCCACTTCGACGTCGACATCGATCTCCGGCGTGACGGTCAGGCCGTCGTCGGTGTCGACATCGACGCCGACCGTGGCGTCGTTGCCCTCGCCCAGAAGTTCGTCGGTGATGGTGACGGTGGCGTCGAGATCGCCGAGATCGCCGAGATCGCCGAGATCCCCGAGACCGCCGAGATCGCCGAGATCCCCGAGATCCCCGAGATCCCCGAGGCCGCCGACCGGATCGGTGGGTTCGTCGTCGGGTGCCGGCTCGGTGTCGAGGTCGATCTCCACGATGCCGAGGTCGATGTCGGGCTCGTCACCCGGCTCGGCGTCGTCGCCGTCGTCACAGTTGGAGAGCAGCTGGCAGAGCGGGTTCTGCGGAGCCGGCTGCGCCGAGGCCACATCGGCGGTCAGGCCGATCGAGGTGCCGACCACGCCGAGGACGGCGAGGGTGCGGAGGATCGTGTTGCGCCGGCTGGCGGAGTGTGGTGTCTGCTGAGTTTCCATGATGCCCGTTCCTTGTGTGAGTGAGTGAGAAGTCGTCTTCTCACTGGTGCACACCCACCAGGACGGATCACGTCACGGCTGCGGGAAGAAAAACTCGAAATTCTCCTCGAGAATCTTCTCCCTCCCAGGTCAGGGCACATTTTCGAGATCCGAGAAATCCGTCGAACCCGGCGGAGACGACCTCGGCACGGCCGGGGAACGTCGGTGAGCCGGGTCGCGATCGGCCGGTGAACGGCCGCTCGCCGAGCGCCCGTCAGGGCGGCGTCCCTCGTGGGGAGGTTCTGGCAACCCGGCGAAGGGCTCGCCGTGCTGCGGCGTGCCGGCCGTCAGTCGCCGAGACCGCTGCTGCCCGAGCCGAGCGCTCCGAGCAGCGAACCAACGGTGTCGTCGATCACCGTGTCGATCGTGTCGATCGTGTCGATCGTGTCGATCGTGTCGACCAGGTCGCCCGTCGGGCCGCTCTCTGGTGCCGTCGGCACCGCGAGGGGGTCGAGGACGTCATCGACGATCGTGGTGATCGGTTCGGCCGCGGCGACGACCTCGTCGGCGACGTCTTCGACCGTCGTGACGACCTCGGCGGCGACGTCCGTGACGTCGTCGACGGCCTGGTCCACGACGGCCGTCGTGCCGACCAGGAGCTCGTCGGCGATGGTCTCGACCTGCGTCACCGTCTCGGTCACGAGCCCCACGACCTCGTTCGTCACGTCGTCGACGGTCGCGGTCAGATCGGTCGTTCCGGCGAGCACGTCGTCGACCGCCGTGGTGACGGGGTCCAACACGGTGCCCGAACCGGTGTCCGGCGGCGGGACCACCGATGGGAGGGGGTCGGGCGCGACCGCTTTCGCCGGCGACGGATCGGACGGCTGTCGGTTCGTCAGGTCCCGTGGGCGGAGGATGTCGTCGTCGTCGGTCGGTGCGTCCGGCTCGACGACCGGCGAAGCGGTGATGGGGGCGGATCGGGTGGTGGCGGGTTCGACCGCTGCCCGCGACCGTGACGCAGCAGCACGCGTCGGGCGTTGCGCCGGCGGCCTCGAGAGAGGTGTCGCGCCGGTCTCGGTCGCTCCCCGGGTCGCTTGCTGGGTCGCGTCGATGTCGGGCGTCGGGGGCTCGATGGTGACCGCTCCGGTCACGACCGCTCCGGCGACGAGCGCCGACGCCAGCGGCTTGGTGAGGAGCGGCGTCAGCGTCGAGCCGAACCGCAGCCAGCCACGCACGACGGCGATCAACAGACCGAGCAGGGTGACCGAGCACATGCTGCGGTCGAGGTCGCTCATCTCGTCGTAGACCTCGCGGCACGGTTCGCAGGAGTCGATGTGACGGTGGACGGTGGTTGCCGTCGAGGCGCTGGCCTCGTCGCGGAGGCAGCCGGGCATCGACGTGCGAATCCGGTGGCACCGATCGGTCGGTTCGGGACGCGTCGTGCGTTGGAGCAGGTACGACCGGCCGAGCGCGCGCCGGGCGCGGAGCGCCAGGGACGTGACGCAACTGGCGTCCAGCCCGCCGGCGGCGGCGACCTCGCTCGTCGGTCGGCCCTCGACGCACGTTGCCCAGAGCACGTCGCGGTGACGGTCGGGCAGATGGCCGAGTGCGATCTCGACGTCGCTGCGCAGGTGGACCTCGCCGTCGACGGGTCGGTCGAGTCGGTCGATCGGCACGGGTTCGCTCCGGCCGGTGTCCTTGCGGGCCCGGAGCTTGCCGGCGGTGTGACGGACCGAGCGAAGCAGGTAGGCCTGGGCGTCGTCGCGGGGACCGCGCCCATGGCGGATCGCCCGCAGGGTGTTGGCGAACACGTCGCTGACGATGTCGTCGGCTTCGTGGTGATCGTGTGCCATGCGGCGGGCCAGGCGACGGACCACGGCCACGTGACGGCTGTAGAGCGCGCCGAACGCGTCGTTGTCGCCGGCTCGAACCGCGTCGAGGATGGCCCGATCGTCGGTGGATCGTGGCGCGTGTGTGCCCCCAGGTGTGCCTGGCGGGGCATCGACCATCGAGGCACCGAATTGCATCGGTGCTTCCATCGGGTGACACTAAATCACACCCAGAGTGGGAAAGCTACCACGGAGAGTGATAACCCTGTGATTCCTGGCGTATTTCGTCGTGATGGACGAAATCGAGGTGGAGTTGGGAATGCTCGGGCGTGAGCCGGAGATCGAACCCGGGCCCGGCGGTGTGTGCTTGACTCGGGACGGGCACCGGGGGATCGTCACCGGAGCCGTGGCGCCCCGATACCCTGATCCCACCATGAATCAACCCAACGCACGGCCCGCAGGCCGCGGACGTGGAGGCCGGCCCGGGGGGCGCCGCCGTGACACGTCGACATCCGACTCCTCTCGCAGCCATCGCGGCTCATCCGACGGCTCCCGCCACGATCGGCCCGTCGACGACGGTCCCGCCCGGACGGGCAACCTCACCTCGATCAATGCGCTGCCTCCCGTCGAGGCACCCACCGGCTTCGCCGAATTGGGTGTGCCGTCCCGGATCGACGACGGGCTCGCCAAGTGCGGGTTCGCCCAGCCGTTCGCGATCCAGACCGAAGCCGTGCCGGTGGCGATGGAGGGCCGCGACGTCTGTGGCCGTGCCAAGACCGGTTCCGGCAAGACGCTGGCCTTCGGCGTGCCGATGCTCGCCCGCATCACCGACACCGCCGAGCCTCGTCGCCCGCTGGGCCTGGTCCTGGTGCCGACCCGTGAGCTCGCCGTGCAGGTCGCCGAGGTGCTCGAGCCGATCGCGCAGCACGCAGGTCAGCGAGTGCTCGCCGTGTACGGCGGAGCGAGCCGCCACACCCAGATCGAGGCGCTCGCCAGGGGTGCCGAGCTCGTCGTCGCCACACCGCTGCGGCTGATCGACCTGCTCAAGTCGAACGAGCTGGTGCTCGACGACATCCAGATCGTGTGTCTCGACGAGGCCGACCGGATGGCCGACGACGGGTTCACGCCGCAGGTCGAGTGGGTCCTCCGGCACTGCACGAACCGGAACCAGACCATGCTGTTCTCGGCGACGCTCGACGGCGACGTCGGCCACCTGATCCGCCACTACCTGACCGACCCGATCGAGATCGCGGTCGACGAGGCGACCGACACCGTCGGCACGATGCATCACCTCTTCCTGGCGGTGCATCACATGGACAAGGACAAGGTGATCGGGGCGATCGGCCAGGGCATCCAGAAGGTCGTGGTGTTCTGCCAGACCAAGCGCAACTGTGACCGCGTCGCGCGCAACCTCGACGACCTGGGCGTGAGCTGTTCGGCCATCCACGGCGACCTGCCCCAGAAGGCCCGCGAACGCGCCCTGCAGCGGTTTGCCGAGGGCAAACTCGACGTGCTCGTCGCCACCGACGTCGCCGCTCGCGGTATCGACATCGACGACATCGGCGCGGTCATCCACTACGAGCCGGCCAAGGACGTCAAGGACTACCTGCACCGGTCGGGACGCACCGCCCGTGCGGGCCGTGACGGCTGGGCGGTCACGCTCGTCGAGTACAACCAGCACACGCAGGTCCGGATCCTGCAGCGCGGCATGCGGCTGCCCAACGTTGCGCCGATCGAAGTGTTCTCGAACAATCCGAACCTCCGTGACCTGCCGTCGTTCGGCGTCGACGTCACGACCTGACGGGCTGGGCGGGTCCGCGATCGCGACGGCACGACGCCGCACGTGACCGGTACCGTTCACCTCATGCGCAGCATCGTGGCGTCGTGCGGCGTGGTGCTCGCCCTCTGCGGCTGCTCGTCCGGGTCGGCGGCGCCGGACGACGTCCGGCCGTCGCCGTCGTCGATCCCCGCCGACGAGCCAGGGGCGGCCGAGTCGGGCGAGTCGGCGACACCGACCACGGAGGTCGACGAGGCGGCCGCGGCATCCGCCTACCAGGTGATCATCGACGTGTCGGTCGATCGGCTCGGGCTCAGCGAGCGTTTCGACGTCGCCATCGATCCGGCCGAACTCGACGAGATCGATCCCTTCACGCGGTTCAGTTCGTGCTCGGGGCTCCGGGCGTCGATCGGGACGTTCACGGTCACCGCCGTCGACGCTTCGGCGGCGGTGAATTCGGTGTCGGTCGTCACCGCCGATCGGGTGGACGGCTCGGGGATCTACGACGCCGATGTCCGGGTCGAACTCGACGGCGAGGATCCCGTGACCGCCGTCGGAACCCTGACCCTCGACCAGAGCTCGAGGGCCGGTTCGTTCCAGGCGTTCGAGGCGACGGGTGAGCGGGTCGCGGGTACGTTCGTCTGCGATGGTCCCCCCGGGACCCCGGTGCCGATCGTCGACCCCGCGGTCGACGACGGCGTGCTCCGGGCGGTCGAGGTCGTCGCGCTGCTCCGTCGAGGTTCCGAAGAGCGAATCGTGGGACTGACGCTCGACACGGCCGAGGTCGAGGCGGCCGCAGCCGAGTGCCGGGGCGCCACCGATGACGAGGGCGGACCGCTCGTGCGGGTCGACGGCGGTCAGGCGGTCGGAGCGATCAACTCGTTCGAACTCGTCCCCGAGCAGTCTCCCGGCATGCGGATGCGGGTGGGCGGTGCGTCGTACGAGGTCGACGACGTCGAGATCACGGTCGACGAACGCGGGGCATCGGGGAGCTTCAGTGGGACGACCGTCGACGGCATCGCCGTCGACGGTGCGTTCCGCTGCGCCTGATTCGAATCAGTTCGTCATCCAGCCCGGACGCGTGGCTTCGAACTCGTCGATCGCGTCACCGTGCGTGAGTGTGAGCGCGATGTCGTCGAGGCCCTCGAGGAAGCGGTGCTGCGTCGGCGGGTCCATCGGGAACTCGGCGGTGATGCCGGCGGCCGGGACCTCGACCATCAGCCGCTCCATGTCGACGACGATCTCGGTGGTCGGATCGGCCTCGATCGCCGCCCAGATGGCCTCGACCGTTGATTCGGGCAGGACGACCGGGACGAGACCGTTCTTCGTGCAGTTGTTGCGGAAGATGTCGGAGAAGCTCGGAGCGATCACGGCGTCGAAGCCGCCTTGCTGGATCGCCCACACGGCATGTTCGCGGCTCGAACCGACCCCGAACGCCGGCCCGGCGACCAGGACCGATGCGCCCTGGTACTGCTCCTGGTTGAGGACGAAGTCACGGTCGTCGCGCCACGTGGAGAACAGTCCCTTCTCGAAACCGGTGCGCTCGACACGCTTCAGCCAGTCGGCGGGGATGATCTGGTCGGTGTCGACGTCGCTGCGTTTGAGCGGCACACCGGTTCCGGAGACGATGCGAACGGCTTTCATGATGTCGGTCCTTCTGCTGGTCCGGAACGGAGGGGGTCGGACCCTCTCCGAACGAGATGTGAACGGTCGGTCGCGGAGGGGGTCTGACCCTCTCCGATCACGGGAGATCCCGGGGGTCGGCGAAGGTGCCCTGGACCGCGGTGGCGGCGGCCACGGCAGGGGACACGAGGTGGGTGCGTCCACCTCGTCCCTGGCGTCCTTCGAAGTTACGGTTGCTCGTGCTCGCCGCCCGTTCGCCCTGAGTGAGTTTGTCGGGGTTCATGGCGAGGCACATCGAGCAGCCGGGTTCGCGCCAGTCGGCGCCGGCAGCCCGGAAGACCTCGTGGAGACCCTCGGCCTCGGCCTGCACCTTGACGCGGTGTGATCCGGGGACGACCATCACGCGGGGCACGGTGACCTGGCGGCCCTCCATGACCGCGGCGGCCGCACGGAGGTCTTCGATCCGGCTGTTGGTGCACGACCCGATGAACACGGTGTCGACCGGGATGTCCTTGATCGCGGTGCCGGGTTCGAGGCCCATGTACTCGAGTGCACGTGCGACGGTCTCGCGGGTGGTCGCGTCGTCGTAGTCGTCGGGGGACGGGATCGTGCCGTCGATCGGGCCGACCTGGCCCGGGTTGGTGCCCCAGCTGACCTGCGGCGTGAGCGTGGAGGCGTCGATGACGACCTCCTTGTCCCAGACCGCCCCGTCGTCGGTCTGCAGGGTGCGCCAGTCGGCGACGGCAGCGTCCCAGTCAGCGCCCTTCGGTGCGTGGTCGCGGCCCTGTAGATACTCGAACGTGGTGTCGTCGGGGGCGATCATGCCCGCCTTGGCGCCGGCCTCGATCGACATGTTGCACACGGTCATGCGGCCCTCCATCGAGAGGTCGCGGATCGCCTGACCGCGGTACTCGATGACGTGGCCGATGCCGCCGCCGGTACCGATCTCGCCGATGATCGCGAGCACGATGTCCTTGGCGGTCACGCCCGCCGGCGCTTCGCCCTCGACGGTGACCGACATCCACTTCGGGCGACTCTGCGGCAGGGTTTGGGTGGCGAGCACGTGCTCGACCTCGCTGGTGCCGATCCCGAACGCCAGTGCCCCGAACGCTCCGTGGGTGGCGGTGTGGCTGTCGCCGCACACGATGGTCATGCCGGGCTTCGTGCGGCCCTGCTCGGGGCCGATCACGTGGACGATGCCCTGGTCGGGGTCGCCCATCGGGAAGTTGGTCACGCCGAACTCGGCGGTGTTCGCCCGGAGTGTGTCGACCTGCTTGGCGGAGATCTCGTCGGCGATCGGCTCGTGGATGTTCTCCGTCGGCACGTTGTGGTCTTCCGTGGCGATCGTGAGGTCGGGGCGACGGACGCTCCGACCCGAGAGCCGGAGGCCGTCGAACGCCTGCGGGCTGGTGACCTCGTGCACGAGGTGCAGATCGATGTAGAGCAGTTCGGGCTCGCCCGGTGTGGAATGGACGAGATGGCGGTGCCAGAGCTTCTCCGGCAGTGTCATTGGGTGGTCGACGGACATGTACGTTGTCTCACTCTCTGAGATACACTTCTTGCGGTATGGACATCGTAACCGGCGTAGGAGTCCTCGACAAGGCGGTGCACGTGCTGCGTGCCGTCGCCGAACAGCCGCTGTCGCTCGGTGGGCTGCAGTCAGCCACCGGGTTGCCGCGGGCAACGGCCCATCGCCTGGCGGTGGCGCTGGAGCAGCACGGGTTGTTGCGCCGTGACGACGACGGACGGTTCGATCTCGGGCCCGAGCTCGCTTCGCTGGGCCGGGCCGCCGCCGATCGGTTCCCGCTCGCCGAGTTGGCGCTCCCAGCGCTCGAGTCGCTCCGGGTGAGCACCGAGGAGAGCGTGCAGTTGTTCGTCCGCGAGGGGGCCCATCGCCGATGTGTCATCTCGCTGCAGTCGCCGCATGCGCTGCGGTGGATCGTGCCAGAGGGCGTGCTGTTCCCGCTCGACGTCGGTTCGGCCGGCCGGGTGCTGTCGGGTGAAGCGCCAGTCGAGGGCTGGGTCGAGAGCGTCGAGGAGCGCGAGCCCGGTGTGGCGTCGGTCAGCGCCCCGGTCGTCGACGCCTCCGGCGTGATCGTCGCCGCGGTCAGCGTGTCGGGCCCCATCGACCGGCTGACTCGTTCGCCGGGTGAGCGGTTCGGCCGTCAGGTCTCCCAGGCGGCTGCGGCGGTGTCGTCGGCGCTGGCGACCTGAGGTCGCTCACGTCGTTCCGCTCGAGCTCGAGACGATCGCGTTCGATCCGGGAACCCGACGGTGGTCGCTAGCGTCGAACCCACATGAAGACCTTTCGATCGTCCTTTTCGCTGCTGGTCGCCCTGACGCTCGTCGCCGCCGGATGTGGCGACGAGAGCGACGACACCGGGCCGGCCGGCACGCCGGTGCCGACGGTGGATGACACCACCGACGACACCACCGCCGACGCCACCGACGACGCAACCGACGAAACGGCTCAGGGCGACTGGGTGCTCGTGAGTGGGCATCTCGACGGTGAGGAGATCGAACTCGTGGACGGGTGGAACGTGACCATGTCGATCGACGGTGATCGCATCGGCGGCACCGCGGCGTGCAACGGCTACGGCGGCACCGTCGCGGTCGGCCACGAGTTGGGTCTCGGCGGCTCGTTCGTGGTCGGCGAGCTGAGTTGGACCGAGATGGGCTGCGAGCCCGAAGTGATGGAACTCGAGCAGCAATTCCTCGCCGCGCTCGGCCGGGTCGATTCCTACGAGTTGGCCGACACCTTGTCGCTGGCCGAGACGGGAGTCGGCACCGGACTGCAGTTCGAACGCGTCGAACCCGTTGCCGATACCGAACTCGTCGGCGTCGCCTGGAGGCTCGACACCCTGATCACCGGAGACGCCGCTTCGAACTCGCCCGGCATGGACGACGCCTTCATCGAGTTCCACGACGACGGCACGCTCACCGGCTCGACGGGTTGCCGCCGGTTGGAGGGCGAGTGGGTGCTCCAGGGTGCCACGGTGCAGGTGCCGACCCTGTCGGCGATCGACGACCCGACCGCCGGAGCCTGCGCCCCCGAGTCGGAGGCCCTCGACGGCGCGATCATCGCCGTCGTCGAGTCGGGCATGACCGTCGAGATCGTCGGCAACCGGCTGACCCTGACCGCCCCGGGTGGCGATGGCCTCTCGTTCGTCGGCGAATCGGGCTCGGACGATGCGAGCTCGACCGAGCCTGTTGGTGGCGACACGGCAGGGCTCGACCCAGCCGGCGGTGTCGACGGTCTCGTGGCCTACGGGGCCGAGCGCCGCGATGGGGGAGGCGAAGACGCGTTGCTCGAGGGCGAGCTCGTCTTCGGCGGCGACGGTTGCCCCAGGGTCGGCGACTCGGTGTTGCTGTGGCCGTTCGGCGCCCGTTGGCAGGCCGAACCGCCCGCCGTGCTGGTCGACGGCCTGGTGCTCGTCGCGGGCGACCGCATCGCAGCGGGCGGCGGCTACCACGATCTCGACAACCTGGGCTGGTGGACCGAGAACCCCGAGGTGATCGAGTACCTCCGTGGCTGCGAGGCGGCGTCGGGAGACGGCGTGTTCGTCATCCAGCACCGCGTCGAGCCGCTCGGCTGACCCGGGACCCCACGGCCGGCGGTGTACCGATCCGGCGGGACCATCGCTCGTCGAGCCGCTGAGGGCCTGCTCGGCGCTTCCGAAGCTGACGGCACCGGGTGTGCCGAAGGTGAGGTCGGCGAAGCGGGCGCTGAGGTTGATCGGGGGACGGGCCGCTCGAACGCCGGCGGTTCGGAAGTTGGACGTGGTCATGTCGATGCGTCGTCTGGCGACGTAGATCCTGGACGCTCGACGAGTAGCTCCGGTCGGGCCGGTCAGGCCGATCGTGGTGGGTCGGACGATCGTCGTCGTTCCCGTTCCCGTTCCCGTTCCCGTTCCCGTTCCCGTTCCCGTTCCTGTTCTCGTTGCCGATTGATGCTGGGACCTTCGTGCCAGATCGTGCCGTCGGGCTGGATCCAGGTGCATCTTCGGTCGGCGGTCATCGTGAGTTGCCAGCCGCCTTCGTGCACCAGGTGATGATGCCGCTCGCACACCGGAATCAGGTTGTCCAGATCGGATCGGCCACCGTTGCGCCAGAACACGATGTGGTGGACTCGACACCGGTCGACGCCGACCTCGCAGTGCGGGTGGGCGCAGGTGGCATACATGGCCGAGAGCGCTCGTCGCTGGGCCCGGGTCGCCGTGCGGAACTCTCGGCCGACCGCCACCGCCTCACCGTGGTCGTCGATGGCGGCGAGCGCGATCGTCGCCTCGCAGCAGAGTCGCTGCGCCGTGCTCACCGGGATGGGGGTCCCGTCGGCGAGTTCGCACATCGTCGCGCCATGCCGCCCGTGGCATGCGGTCCCGAGATCGACGTGCATGGTCACGTCGGCAGACTTGGGGGAGGGAGCGTCGGACGAGACGGTCGCCATGAACGCTTCCACCTGGAGTTCGGCGAAGGGGACTCCGGCCTGATCGGGCTCGGACCTCAAGCGCGCGAGTTGCGCCTGATGGGCGCTGTGGAACTGGGCATCGCGGATCGGGTCGAGTTCGATCAGGGTCTTGCACATACCCGTGGACTTCTCGACCCAGCGTGACATCTTCGACGCGGCACGCTGACGTTCGAGTTCCGCGACGTCGCTGCCGGGGGAGTGGATCTCCTTGATCTTGTCGACGATGTTGCGCGTCTTGCGTTCGAACTCCGAGACCCAGTCGGACGTGGCCGACCCGATGATGTCGTCGGCCACGGAGTGCAGGTCGGATCGCTCGGCGTCGGTGAGCCCCTTGGTGAGCCGGTGCAACGCGTCGAGGTGGTCGGTCGAGCACGCCCCTGTTGCGAGGGCGTCTTCGAGCGGCGGGAACTCGTTGCAGACTTCTTCGCGCTGCTCGGTCGCCTTGGCTTCACGACCGGAGCGTCGGCCCTCGTCCATCAGGGCGTGCGAGGCCGACTCGGATTCGCCGGCTGCCTCGAGCTCGCGGAGCCGTCGTGCCAGACGGACGTTGGCCGCCTGGACCCACCCCAACACGTGATTGGCCCGGCCGATCATGGTGCCGATGTCGGCGCGGTCGGCGACATCGGGGTCGAAGTGCAGCAGATCGGTGAGTGCGTCGAGCACCCCGTCGTTTCGCATGATCGTCACCCCCAGCCCCTGTCGAACCCCGTCGAACTTCCTGTAGATCGTTGTGTTCGAGCCCAATCTACCAGCGGGAACGTCAAGAAAACGAACGTATGTTCGATTTCTGGTCAATCTCTGGTCAACTCGTCGATGCCGAGCCGTATGTCGGGCCGCGACCCGTGCTCGGTCGATCCATGCGAGTCGTCGTCGAGCATCGAACGGGTCCCGCTCGACGCCCACCGTTCCGTCGGTCGGGGCTACAGTCCGCCGAGATGACCGACGTTGCCGACCGAGTGGTGGCGCTCGCCGACGAGCACCGTCGGGAGCTCCTCGGCTACTGCTACCGGTTCCTCGGCGCCGCCTCCGAGGCCGAGGATGCCGTGCAGGAAACGATGATCCGGGCGTGGAGGGCCGCCGACCGTTTCGAGGAACGGTCGTCGATGAAGACCTGGATCCACCGCATCGCGACCAACGTGTGCCTCGACATGCGAAAGGCCCCGCAGCGGCGTGCGCTCCCGATGGACCTCGCCGGACCGGGCACGCTCGGCACCGGTCAGCCGCATCTGTCGACGCGGCCGGCCGAGACGTGGGTCGGTCCGATCCGATCCGACCGACTCGCCGACGACCCAGCCGATGCCGCGGCGCTGCGCGACTCGGTCGGGCTCGCCTTCCTGTCCGCGCTCCAGCAGTTGCCACCGATGCAGCGAGCGGTCGTGGTGCTGCGCGACGTGTTGGCATGGTCGGCGGCCGAGTGCGCCGACGTGCTCGACACCTCGGTGGCCTCGGTCAACAGTGCGTTGGCCCGCGGTCGCCGCACCCTCGGCCGATCGAGCGACGGGCCACCGGCGCAGCCGGTCGACCCCCATGAGGCGCAGGTGCTGCAGCGGTACGTCGCTGCCTTCGAGGCCTACGACGTCGATCGCCTCGTGACGCTGCTGGCCGCCGACGTCGTGTTCTCCATGCCGCCGTTCGAGCTCTGGCTTCGAGGTGCCGAACAGGTCGAGCGGTGGTGGCGAGGACCTGGTGAAGTGTGTCGGGGCTCGCTCACGGTCGTCGCGTCGGCCAACCGGCGGCCTGCGGTCGGCGTGTACCACCCGGTCGGCGACGACCGCTGGGAGCCCTTCGCGCTGCACGTCCTCGACGTGGCCGACGGTCGCCTGACCGCGATCACCCACTTCATGGGCCCCGAGGTCTTCGCCGAGTTCGACCTCCCCGAGGTGCTCACGGCGGCCGCTCGGTGACGATCTCGTCCGATCGGACAGAAATGTCAGCGACGAGCGATCAGTTTCGGCAGGTCACGTCGTCAGTACGGGCAGCAGCGGCGCATCCGGCTCCGCTCGACCGAAAGGACACCCCACCATGACCCGCTCCGTCACCGCCCACCTGTTCAGCTCCGTCAACGGCGTCAACGAGTCGCCCAACCTGTTCCAGTTCGATTCGTTCGGGCCGGAAGAAGGCGAAGCAATGGGCAGGGCGATCGCCGGTGTCACCGACGTCGTGATCGGACGCACGCTCTGGTCGGAGTGGGCGGAGTACTGGCCGGCGAACTCCGACGACGGCTTCGGCGACTTCATCAATCCGGTACGCAAACACGTCGTGTCCAACACGATCCGGGGCGACCTCGGCTGGAACAGTGTGCGTATCGAGGGCGACCCCGTCGAGTACGTGCGTGCCCTCGCCTCGGGCGACGGCGGTGGCATCACGGTCGCCGGCGGCATCGAAACCGTCCGCTCGCTCTTCCTGGCCGGCGTGATCGACACGCTGACGCTCACCATGCATCCGGCGATCACCGGCGAGGGTCGACGCGTCTTCGACGACAGCGTGCCGCTCACCCGCCTCCGGCTGGTCGACAGTCAGATCACGTCGGCGGGCAACGCCATGCTGACGTATTCGCTGCGCGACTGATCAGCGGCGGTCAGCGGGCGATCAGCTCGTCGGCGGTCGACATCGCGAGACCGGGGTAGCCGGCTTCGGCGACCTCGGTCACCACCCTGTTGTACTTCGGGGCTCCCCCGAAGTACGCCTGATAGCGAACCTTCGTGAGGTCGCGCCCGGCGATGTTGGTGTTGTAGCCGGTGAACCATCCCTTGCCGTCGCGCATGAGCATCCGCTCCTGGGCCGTGACGACCTCGTCGAGCCACGCCCGCTCGGCATCGAGTTCGGCGTCGATGCGATCGACGCCGTGCTCGCGGGCGTGCTCCAGGAGTCGGACGATCCAGTCGACACCGGTCTCGATCGCTCGAGGAAGTTCGACGATCCCGAGACACTCTGCGGCCCGGCGACCATGCACAGGTTCGGGAACCCGTTGGTCAGCAGGCCGTAGTAGGTGCTCGGACCATCCGCCCACTTGTCCGCCAGACGAACCCCGTCGACGCCTCGGATGTCCATGCGGTCGTACGCGCCGGTGATGGCGTCGAATCCGGTGGCGAACACGATGATGTCGAGGTCGTGGTGGGCTGCGGTGGTCTGGATGCCGGTGGCGGTGATGCGTTCGATCGGCGACTCCGACAGGTCGACGAGGTGGACGTGATCCCGGTTGTAGACCTCGAAGTAGTTCGTCTCCAACGGCACCCGCTGCATGCCGAACCCGTGGTCCTTGGGGATCAGCTTCTCGGCGACGACCGGGTCGTCGACCCGACCCCGGATCCGGTCGGCGAGGTAGTCGGACAACTCGCGGTTCGCCGCCTCGTCCATGAACGTCTCCGCGTAGTTCGCGGCCCAGATCGCGAACCCCGGGGTCTCGTACAGTTCGTCCCACAGCGCCCGACGTTGCTCGGGGGTGTGCTCCGCGTAGTCGCGGCGGGGTCCGTGGATGAACCCTCCGGGTGTCGACGCGCACAGCGCGAAGATCTCGTCGTACCGGCTCCGGATGTCGGCCATCTCGGTCTCCGAGATCGGCCCGTTGTTGAGCGGCGCGCTCCAGTTGGGTCGCCGCTGGAACACCGTGAGCTCGCCGACCTGATCCGCGATCGCCCCGATCACCTGGATGCCGGTCGCTCCGGTGCCGATCACGCCGACCCGCTTGCCGGTGAGGTCGATCGGCTCCTTCGGCCAGTGGTAGGTGTGGAACGCCTCCCCCTCGAAGTCGTCGATCCCCTCCAGCCGCGGCAGCGTCGGGGCCGACAGCGGACCGAGACTGGCGACCACGAACCGCGCCGTGTACTCGTCGCCGTCGGTCAGGCGGAGGTGCCACGTTCGGGCGTCGTCGTCCCACGTCATCTGCTCCACCCGGGCGTCGAACCGGATGTGACGACGCAGATCGAACCTGTCGGCGACGTGGTTGAGGTAGCGCAGGTTCTCGGGCTGTGACGAGAACCGTTCCTTCCAGTGCCACTCGTCCAGCAGTTCACGCGAGAACGAGTACCCGTACGTGTAGCTCTCCGAGTCGAACCGGCAGCCGGGGTACCGGTTGCGATACCACGTGCCGCCGAGGTCGTCGTCGGCTTCGAGGACGACGGCGTCGAACCCTTCGTCGATCAGGCGCTTGATCTGGTAGAGGCCAGACACGCCGGCACCGATCACCACCACCTCGTGGTGTCGCTGGCTGGTCATGGGTGCTCCTCGTCTCGTCGTGCCGTCGTACCTGGGCCACTCGGCCCCGCTCTCGGCGACAGCGTAGGGATGCCGACCTGCCGCGGCGGTGTCGGCCGGTGGATCCGCTGCGAGTTTCGTCATCACCGGCGAGGGGTACGCGACGTGCAGCGGGCTCGTCAGCAAAGGAGTTCGACATGACCGACTTGTGGAGTTACCGCATCGACATCGAGACCACGGGTCTCGACCTCGACGGCTTCGACGTCGAGGCCACCGACGGGCACATCGGGACCGTCCACGAATGGAGCGGTGCGGCCGGCGACTCGTACCTGATCGTCGACACCGGCTTCTGGATCTTCGGCAAGAAGCGCGTCGTCCCGGCCCGCGCGGTGAAACAGATCGACGCCGATCGTCGGACCGTGTTCGTCGACATGACGAAGGACCAGGTCGAGGATGCGCCGGACCACCACGACGAGTGGGCGCATCCCGAACGACGCGAACCGTTCGTCGGCTACTACGGCGTGATGCCGTGGTGACCGTGTCCGAGCTGCCCTGACCGATCGACCCGCCGGCCGCAGGGGAACCTGCGGACGGCGTCGCGTCGGCGGGCGTCGATCTCGCCCACCGGGCCGACGGTGAAGCTCGTCGTCAGGCGAGTTTCTTGTACTTGATCCGGTGGGGCTGGTCGCCCGACTCGCCGAGTTCCTTGCGCTTGTACTCCTCGTACTCGCTGAAGTTGCCCTCGAACCAACGCACCTCGCTGTTGCCCTCGAACGCGAGCACGTGGGTCGCGATCCGGTCGAGGAACCAGCGATCGTGGGAGATCACGACGGCGCATCCGGGGAACGACTCGAGACCCGACTCGAGGGCCTGCAACGTGTCGACGTCGAGGTCGTTGGTCGGCTCGTCGAGCAGCAGCACGTTGCCGCCCGCCTTCAGCACCTTGGCGAGCTGCACGCGGTTGCGTTCGCCACCGGACAGCTTGCCGACCGACTTCTGCTGGTCGGTGCCCTTGAAGTTGAAGCTCGCGACGTAGGCGCGGCCGTGGATCTCGCGGTTGCCGACCTTCATGTGCTCGACGCCTTCGGTGATCTCTTCGTAGATCGTCTTGTCGGCGTCGAGGTCGTCGCGCGACTGGTCGACGTAGGCGAGCTGCACCGTCTCGCCGATCTTGATCGAGCCGGCATCGGGCTCTTCGAGGCCCATCAGCATCCGGAACAGCGTGGTCTTACCGGCGCCGTTGGCGCCGATGATCCCGACGATGCCGGCCGGCGGCAACGAGAACGAGAGGTCGTCGATGAGGAGCTTGTCGCCGAATGCCTTGGTGAGGCCCTCGACCTGGATCACGGTGTCGCCGAGACGCGGGCCCGGGGGGATCGCGATCTCCAGCTTGTTGCTCGTGTCCTGTTCGGCCTCGGCTTCGGACTGCAGCTTGTCGTAGGCGGCGAGGCGGGCCTTGCCCTTGGCCTGACGCGCCTTCGGCGACATCTTCACCCATTCGAGCTCGCGCTGCAGCGTGCGGCGCCGGGCGATGTTCGACTTCTCGTTCTGGGCGAGACGCGCCTCTTTCTGCTCGAGCCACGAGGAGTAGTTGCCTTCGAACGGGAACCCCTTGCCGTTGTCGAGTTCGAGGATCCACTGGGCGACGTTGTCGAGGAAGTATCGGTCGTGGGTGATGGCGACGACGGTGCCGGCGTAGTCCTTCAGGAACCGTTCGAGCCAGAAGACCGACTCGGCGTCGAGGTGGTTGGTCGGCTCGTCGAGCAGCAGCAGGTCGGGGCGCGACAGCAACAGTCGGCAGAGCGCCACGCGGCGCTTCTCACCGCCGGACAGCTTGGTGACGTCGGCATCGTCGGGTGGGCAGCGCAGCGCGTCCATCGCGATCTCGACGTTGCGTTCGAGCGACCAGGCGTCGGCCGCCGCGATCTTGTCTTCGAGCGCCGCCTGCTGCTTGCCGATCTTGTCGTAGTCGGCGTCGGGGTCGGCCCACTGCGCCATGACCGCGTTGTACTCGTCGATGATCGACTGCACCGCGGCGACGCCGTCCATCACGTTGCCCTTGACGTCCTTGTCGGGGTCGAGTTCGGGCTCCTGGGAGAGGTAACCGACGCTGAAGCCGGGGGTCAGGCGGGCGTCGCCGGAGAACCCGTCGTCGAGGCCGGCCATGATCTTCAGCAAGCTCGACTTGCCGGCACCGTTCGACCCGATCACCCCGATCTTGGCGCCCGGATAGAACGAGAGGGAGATGTTCTCCAGGACCGTCTTGTCCGGCGGGTAGTGCCGGGCGAGCTTGTAACAGGAGTAGATGAATTCGTGCGCCATGGTGTGGCCGAGGCTAGCGGTGCCACCCGTGGGAGATCATCCGAGCATCCGGGGTGGCGTCGATGTCGTCGCCGCCGGCCGCGGGCGAATTCGTTTGACCCGCCGGCGGACCCTTCGTAGGTTGCGGCGGACGACGAGTTGGTGCGGGGGTGCCACATGAAGCGGATGTTGATCGTTCTGTCGCTGTTGACGGGCTCGGTGGTGATGGCGGGTGGAAGCCAGGTCGTGGCCGAGCGCGCGTCGGCGCCGCCCGGGGCGGGCCGCGACGACGCCGCTCGCGTGTCGCTGGGGCACGGGACGGCGTGCGTCATCCTCGACAACGGTCAGGCACGGTGCTGGGGGAGCAACAACCAGGGGCAGGCCGGCAACGCCGTGCAACAGACCGTGCAGGGTCGCGACGAGACGCCTGACACCCTCCCGACGCTCCAACTCGGAGCGGGTCGAACGGTCAGGGAGATCCAGACGGGGACGCAACACGGCTGTGCCGCCCTCGACAACGGCGATCTCCAGTGCTGGGGGCGCAACGTGCGCGGCCAGTTGGGCGTACCCGGCGCCGCGAGCACCGGCTACAGCGCTCCGCCGACCGCGAATCCGGTCACGGACGTCGGCGGCGACGTCGACTCGTATGCGGCCGGCTACCTGTTCGGGTGTGCGCTGCTGGAGAACGGCTCGGTTCGCTGCTTCGGATGGGGCGATGCCGGGCGAACCGGTCAGGGCAGCACCGACGACGTGGGCGATGACGAGACACCGGCCAGCCGTCCGGTCGTCAGTCTCGGTGCCGATGCCACCGCTGTCGCCGCGGGTGGGTCCCACGCGTGCGCGATCCTGGACGACGGCATGATCCGCTGCTGGGGTGCCGGCAACTCGATGCCGTTCCAGCCGCCGGGCCCGCTGCCCGAGAACGTCGGCGACGACGAGGTGCCGAGCGACGTCGCGGCGTTCGACCTCGACGGCTCCGCCGCCGTCGCGATCAGCGCCGGGTCCGGGAGCACCTGTGCGATCGACGTCGCCGGCGACGTCTACTGCTGGGGCTACGGCGTGGCGAGTAGGTACTCGTCCGGTACCAACACCAAGCCGGTCGAGCCGACGAAGGTCGATCTCGGCGGCAAGGAGGCGGTCGACATCGATCTGGGCGACACCCACGCGTGCGTCGTGTTCGCCGATGGAACGTTGACGTGCTGGGGGAACGCGTCGTCGGGCAAGCTCGGCTACGGCAACACGGACGACATCGGCGACGACGAGGCGCCCGATTCGGGTGGGCCCGTGGCGCTCGGAGCGGGACGCACCGCCAAGGCGGTGTCGGCCGGCTTCCACGGGACCTGTGCGCTGCTCGACAACGACACGGTCCGCTGCTGGGGCGACGCCAACGAGATCGGCTCCGGTCAGCCACTCGACATCGGCGACGACGAACTCCCGACCGCGATCCCACCGGTCAACTACATCGGCACGGCGGCGTTCGTCCCGCTCACCCCGTCGCGCATCCTCGACACCCGGCCGGGTGAGGCGTCTCCCGCCGGCGCACCCAAGGGCTTCGTCGCCGGCGAGACCTCGATCGACGTGCCGGTCACCGGTGTCGGCGGTGTGCCCGACGACGACGTGTACGCGGTCGTGATGAACGTGACGGTGACCCAGTCCGGCGGACCTGGGTTCGTGACCGCCTATCCGAAGGGCGTGAGCCGACCGACCGCGTCGAACATCAACGTGTCCGGTGTCGGTCAGACCGCCCCGAACCTCGTGGTCGTGCCCGTCGGCGACGACGGTGAGGTCTCGCTGTTCATCGGCGGTCCCGGTGGCGGACACCTGATCGCCGACGTCTTCGGCTACTACCGGCAGACGTCGTCGGCGACCGCCGGTCGCCTGATCGGGGTCACCCCGAAGCGGGTCTTCGACACCCGACCCGCCGAGACCCCGCCCGGCCCCAAGGGCAGGATCCCGGCCGGCGGGACGATCACGATCAAGATGACCGGTGCCAACGACGTGCCGGACAGCGGCGTCTCGGCGGTCGTCGTCAACCTGACCGGCACCGAGGCGGGCGCCCCTGGTTTCGTGACCGCCTACCCGTCGAACGTGGATCGTCCGAACACCTCGAACGTCAACCTGGTCACCGCCGGCGCGACGCGTGCCAACTCGGTGATCGTCCCGGTGTCCCCGTCGGGCGAGGTGACGTTCTACTCCCTGTCGTCGACCCACCTGCTCGCCGACATCACCGGCTATTACACCGACGACGCGGCGGAAGACACCGATGACGGCCTGTTCGTGCCGCTGGCGCCGGCCCGATTGCTCGACACCCGTGACACCCAGGCGAGTCCGGTCGCGGCCGGTGGAACCACCGACTTCGCAGTGACCGGGCTGCTGGGGATCCCGTCGACCGCGAACGCCGTCGTGCTGAACCTGACCGTCACCGAGACGGGCGGCATCGGCTTCGTCACGGGTTGGCCGTCCGACGAGCCGCAGCCAGGGTCGTCCAACGTCAACTACCTGGTGGCCGACGACACGATCGCCAACCTGGCGATCCTCCCGCTCTCGCAACCTTCGGGTCGGATCAGCCTGTACACGCTCAACTCGACCCATCTCATCGCGGACACGAGCGGGTACCACCTGTAGGCGCTGGGCTCCGTTGCGGTGGGCGACACGGATCCCGTGTCGCTGCGAACCATCATGGGGCGATGGCCGACTCGACGCCCCCGTCCCTGCCGGCACCGGTCGAGGCGGCCGTCGAGGCGTGGCTCGGTCATCACGACCGGCTCGCGCCCGGGGTGGTCGAGGGGCTGTACCTCGTGGGATCGGTGGCGCTCGGCGATTGGACGCCGCGCAGCGACATCGACATCATCGCCTTCGTCGCCGACCCGACCGACGCCGACGTCGTCGAACGACTCGATGCGGCCCACGAGGCGTACCGGCGGGATGGCGACGGGCCGACGGTCGACGGTCCGTTCCTGTCGTGGGCCGACGTGGCCTCGCCGCCGATGTCGGTGCAGCGGGCGTGGACGCTCGACGGCGAGTTCCGTTTCGACGCCGAGTGCTTCGAGACCAACCCGGTCGTCTGGCTCACGCTCGCGGAGCACGCCGTCGTGGTGCGAGGTCCGTCGACGGCGTCGCTCGACGTCCGTCTCGACGCCTCCGACCGACGGGCCTGGGTGCGGGAGAACGTCGACACGTATTGGCGCAGCGTGCGCGGTGAGATCGCCGAGATCCTGGCAGCCGACCCCGATCGCACCGAGTTCGGTGGCGGCACCGTCGAGTGGTGTGCGCTCGGCATCGCCCGGATGTGGTTCACGGCCGAGACCGGGGACGTGACCTCCAAGAACGCCGCGGGTGCATGGGCGGCGGCGCGACTCCCGCAACACGCCGACCTGTTCGCCGTGGCGTCCGAGGTGCGATCGGGCGCCGCCGACCGGATGGTCGATCGGGCGGCGATCGAGTCGCTCGTCGACGCCATGGGGACGATGATCGACGCGATCGTGTCAACGTGAGAGGCCCGACGGTCGGCGGTGGTACGCAGCGAGCCGGTCGCCCCAGATGTCGTGCACGCTGAACGGCATCCCGTACACCGCCTCGAGGGGACGTTCAGGTGATCACCCCGTGCGGCGTCCACGCTGCGGAGCGGTCGATGGTCAGCGGGGGAGCGCCCGCCGTACGTACCGGTCGAAGTGCGGGATCGCGAACTCGACCCAGCCGTACCGAGGTGCGTAGATCACGCCCTCGGTGATCAGTCGTTCGCGGAAGGCGGCGACCTGCGGGGTCCGCATCGACATCGCCTCGGCGACCTCGCCCGACCGGTGCGGTCCGGGGCCGAGGGAGGCGAGTCCCTGGACGTACGCGACCTCCGACGAAGGAATCCGGGCGATCCGTGCGGCGAAGAACGAGGTGTCGAGGGCGTGATCGGCGTGCGGCTGTGCCCGCTCGACGTCGGCGGCCGAGATCGGCTCGTCGCGGGCGGTGTTCCACGTGTGGTACGCCCACGTCTGCACGAAGAACGGGAACCCGTCGGAGTGATCGACGATCGCATCGGTCGCGTCCTCCGTCCATTCCACGCCGATCTCCGCCGACGGTTCGACGATCGCGCGCGCGACCTGCTCCGGGGTGAGCGGTCCGAGGTCGGCGACCGTGAACATCCGCTCGGCGTACGTGGCCGCCCTCGCGACGTCGCCGACCAGGTTGGGGAGACCGGCCAGCACGCAGGCCAGCGGGAGGCCGTCCTGGCCGCACCGGTGCACCCCGGCGAGCAGCCGGCGCAGGTCGTCGCCGGCGATCGACTGGGCCTCGTCGATCGCGAGCATCACGCCGAGGTCGTGGTCGGCGGCGGCGGTGGCGAGGTCGGTGACCACGTCGGCGAGTGCCTCGCGGTCGGGGGTGGCCGCGGTGCGCTCGATCGTGACGCCGGTGCCCGCCAGCGTGATCGCGACCGACTCGATCGAACGCAGGGCCCGCGTCACCTTCTGGCTGCGATCGAGATCCTCGAGGATGCGCCGCGACTGGCGGAGCAGGCTGCGGAGCGTGTCGTCGCCACCGACCGCCTCGATCCGGATGACCCGATAGCCGACGTGCTGTGCGAGGGCGGAGAGCTTGCCCAGCAGCACGGTCTTGCCGACGCCGCGCAGGCCGGTGATCAACCGGTGTTGGCTCGTCCGTGCCGCCCGCAGCCGCTGCAGCGAGATGTCGGCAGCCTCGAGGATCGCATCTCGTCCGACGAGGGCGGGGGGAGGGGTCCCGGCCCCGGGCGCGTACGGGTTGGCGACCGGGTCGTAACGTTCCTCCAACATGCCCTGAGTTTAGCGGTATCTGATAAACCGTGTGCAGATCCGAGGAACCCCGATCGCCCGGCGACGTTCACCACGACGCTTACCATGACGTCATGGAGCCCGAACGGATCAGAGCTGCGGCCGACGAGTTGTCGGCGATGCGGCGTGACAAGCGGATCCGCGCCGACCTCGATCCGATGCACCGGCCCGCCGACCTGGGCGACGCCTACGCCGTGCAGGCGCAACTGGTCGCCGGACTGCTGCCCCCCGGCGAGACGCCGATCGGGTACAAGGTCGCGTGCACCAGTCGGATCGCCCAGGCGGCGTTGCACATCGACCGACCCGTCTTCGGCCGCCTGCTGCCACACACCACGTCGCGGTCCGGCGCGGTGCTGCCGGCCGACCGATTCGTGCACCGCGTGGTCGAGGCCGAGTTCGCATTCCGCCTGGGTGCCGACGTGCCCCACCGGCCGCGCGGGCACACCCACGAGTCGATCGCCGAGTTCATCGACACCGCGATGCCCGCTGTCGAGATCGTCGACCATCGGTTCGAATCGTGGGCGATCGGTGCGCTGCCGATCGCCGCCGACAACGCCATCCACGGATGGTGGATCCACGGGGAGCCGATCGAGGCGTGGCGCGAGATCGACCTCGGCCGGGCCGAGGTGGTCGTGGCCCGGAACGGCGAGACGGTCACCACCGGCACCGGTGCTGCGGCGCTCGGGCACCCGCTCACCGTGATGGCCTGGCTCGCCGACGAACTGCCGAAGTACGGCGCGGCGCTCGCGGCCGGCGACGTGGTCACCACCGGGGTGACGACCGACGTGTTCGAGGCCGACGCCGGTGACGAGCTGCGTGCCGAGTTCGACGGACTGGGTGCGGTCGAACTGCGGTTCGAGTGAGGCCCCGGCACAGCCGGCCGCTGCCTGGCAGACTCTCGCCGTGATCCCGCTCTCCGCCGACCAGGACCTCGTCGCGATCCCCGGGCCCTCCGTCGTGCCCGAACGTGTGCTCTCGGCGATGCATCGCTCGATGCCCGACATCTACGACGGCGAACTGCTGTCGGTCACCGACGAGGTGTTCGACGCGCTGCCCGCCCTGGCCGGAACCTCGCATCGGGCGTTCGTCACCATCGGCAACGGACACAGTGCCTGGGAGATGGCGCTGACCAACACGCTGTCGCGTGGCGACCGTGTGCTGGTGCTCGACTGCGGACGCTTCGCCGCGATCTGGGGCGAGATGGCGACGTTCCTCGGCCTCGACGTCGAACTGGTCGAGTCGGCGCCGGGATGCGCCAACGACCCCGAGGCGTTCGAACAGCGCCTCCGCGACGACGCCGCGCACGACATCAAGGCCGTCCTGATGGCGCATGTCGACACCGCGTCGTCGGTGCGCAACGACGTTCCCGCCTTCCGCCGCGCCCTCGATGCGGCCGCTCATCCGGCGTTGCTGATGGTCGACTGCATCGCATCGATGGCCTGCGAACCGTTCGAGTTGGACGAATGGGGTGTCGACCTCGCACTCTCCGCATCGCAGAAGGGCCTGATGACCCCGCCCGGCCTCGGCATCGTGTGGCCGGGCGAGCGGGCGCTCGCCGCTCATCCGCAGGCCGACCTCCGGACGCGCTATTGGGACTGGACCGCGCGGACCGAGGACGGGCCGCACTACCTGCGCTTCTGTGGCACGCCACCGGTCACCCACCTGTTCGGTCTGCGCGAGGCGCTCCGCATGATCGACGAGGAGGGGCTCGACGCCCGCTGGCGACGACACCGCGTGCTGGGCGGAGCGATCCGGGCGGCGGTCGCAGCGTGGTCGGCGCCGGGCGGGATCGGGTTCCACGTCGTCGACGAACGCGAGCGCTCCAACGCGGTCACGACGATCCGCTGCGGGAACATCGACGCGGTCGAACTCCGTCGTCGCTGCCAGGAGTCGCTCGGCGTCACGCTCGGCGTCGGCATCGGAGCGATGGTCGGCTCGTCGTTCCGGATCGGGCACATGGGTCACGTGAACCCGCCGATGGTGCTGGGCGTGCTCGGATCGATCGAGTCGGCGCTGACGGCGATGGGTCACGCCCCGGCCGTGTCCGGCGTCGGCGCCGCTGCTGCGTTCATCGGTCGACCCTGACGCCGGACCCCCATCGACCGGCTCCGAACGGTGTGACCGTTCACACAGTCGCTACGTCTACGGATGCATCTCGGGTGACGGCTAGCGTGTCGCCATCTGGGGAAACGGTTTCGACATCACCTTCCACGGCGTGCGGGGTTCCACGCCGTGCCACGGCGACGAGATTGCTCGATACGGCGGCAATACATCGTGCGTCTCCGTCGACGTGCCCGGACACGACCCGATCCTGTTCGACCTGGGCACGGGTGCTCGCTACTTCGGCCGTCGATGTGATCCGAACGTGCCGTTCCACGGCAGTTGCCTGATCACCCATCTGCACTGGGACCACGTACAGGGCCTGCCGTTCTTCCCGCCCCTGCTCCGTGCCGACAGCCGACTCGACTTCTACGCGCCGGTCCAGGAAGACGGCGGCTCGATCGGGGACGTGATCCGAAACGCGCTCGGCCCACCGATGTTCCCGATCGGTCTCGACGAGTTCCCCGGCCAGGTCGTGTTCCACGCCAAGGGCGACGAAGAGTTCTCGGTCGGTGACGTCTCGATCATGTCGCGGCTGATTCCGCACCTCGGCAACACGCTCGGTTATCGCGTCGAGTTCGGAGGGGCGACGGTTGCGTACCTCAGCGATCATCAGCAGCCCGGCGTCGACGTGTACGAGGCCACCGACAACGCGCTCGAGCTGTGCGACGGTGTCGACCTGCTGATCCACGACGCGCAGTACAACCGTGCCGAGTTCGCCCGAAAGGCCAACTGGGGTCACTGCACGGCCGAGTACGCCGCCTGGCTCGCGGTGGAGTCAGGTGCCAAGCAGCTGGCACTGTTCCACCACGACCCCAACCACGACGACGACCAGATCGACGCCGCACTGGCTTCGGCTCGTGAGCGGTGTGACGGCACCGGGACACACGTCGTCGCGGCCAGCGAGGGGCTGACGCTCCACGTCGGCTCGTGAGCGCGGTCGCGTTCGTTGCGTCGATCCTCGTCGGCGTTGCCTTCCTGGTGGCCGGTGGATCGAAACTCGCCGCCGGACCGTCATGGCCGGCGCAAGCCGCAGACCTCGGCGCACCGGCGATCGCGATCCCGACCCTGCCGTGGATCGAACTGGTCATCGGTGCCGCGCTCGTGCTGCAGCTCGGGAGTCCGGTGCCGGAGATGGCGGCGATCGTGTTGCTCGCAGCATTCAGCGGTCTGATCGCGCTGCGGATGTCGCAGGGCCGAAGGCCGGCATGCGCCTGTTTCGGCGCGTGGTCGGCCAAGCCGATCGGCCCGTCACACCTGATCCGCAACGGGGCGCTGCTCGGCCTCGCCGTGCTGGCGTTGGCGTGAGGACGGACCCGTCGCCGGGGTGGCTCAGGTGGTGACGAGGAGGAACGCAAGAACGCGGGCTTCGTCGCGCCACGCCTCGTAGCGTCCGCTCGGCCCGGCGTGTCCTGCCCCCATCTCGGTGCGGAGGATCAGCGGCGCGTCGTTGGTGCGGACCTCGCGCAGCTTGGCGGCCCACTTCGCCGGCTCGTGATAGCTGACCCGCGGGTCGTTCAGGCCGGCGGTGATCATCAGCGCCGGATAATCGCACGCGACCGTGTTGTCGTACGGCGAGTAGCTCGCGATGTACGACGCGGCGGGCTCGGCGCGTGGGTCGCCCCACTCCTCCCACTCGGTCACGGTGAGCGGCAGCGACGGGTCGCTCATCGTGGTCGTGACGTCGACGAACGGCACCTCGGCGACCGCGGATCGGAACCGCGCCGGATCGATCGTGACGCACGCTCCGACCAGCAGGCCGCCGGCGCTGCCGCCGCGGATCGCGACACGATCGGGGCTCGCGATGCCGGCCGACGTGAGGTGCTCGCACACAGCGAGCGTGTCGGTGAACGTGTTGCGCTTGGTGTGGAGCTTGCCGTCGAGGTACCACGACCGGCCGAGTTCGCCGCCCCCGCGCGGGTGGGCGAGGGCCCACACGACGCCACGGTCGAGCAGCGACAGTCGGGCGACCGAGAACCACGGCGGCATCGACACCTCGTACGACCCGTAGCCGTAGACGCAGCAGGGTGCGGTGCCGTCGACGGGGGTGTCGACGTGACGGACGACATCGACGGGAACCTGGGTCCCGTCGTCGGCGGTCGCCCAGTGCCTGCTCGCCACGTACCGATCGAGGTCGACATTGGGGGTCGGTGTCTCCTTGACGACGGTGATGTCACCGTTCGCCATGTCGACGTCGATGACGCGGGCCGGCGTGGTCAGGGACTGGTGGGTGAGTCGGACGACGTCGGTGTCCCACTGCTCGTTGGGCCCGAAGCCGACGTCGTGCGGCGTCGGGTCGATCTGGAGCATGCGCTCGCCGCCGTCTCGGTCGAGGACGCGGATCATCGGCTGCGCCCGGTTCCACTCGTGGACGGCGAGGAACCGCTCGAAGGGCTCGACCGCCGTGATCCGCCGACCCTCCTGGTGGGGGATCAGCTCCGACCATGTGCCGGGCTCGTCGTCGGCGGCTTCCATCACGCGGAAGTCGATCGCGTCGTCGTTCGTCACGATCACGAAGCGGTCGCCCCAATGGTCGATCTGGTACTCGACATCGTCGGTGCGCTCGCGCACGCACTGCGCGTCGGCGGTCGGATCGGCGGCCGGGACGAGCCGGCACTCCGACGATGTCCGGCTGCCCGAATGGATCACGATCCATTCGGCGCTGCGGGTGGCGCCCACGCCGACGAAGAATCGTTCGTCGTGATCGGCGTAGACCTCGACGTCGTCGGCTTGCGGGGTGCCCAGTCGGTGGCGCATCACCCGGTACGGGCGCTCCTGCTCGTCGGCCTCGACGTAGAAGAGATGCGTCCCGTCGTGGCTCCACGCGGCGCCGGCCCACGTCGTGTCGAGCAGTTCGTCGTCGAGGTCGCGCTGGTGGGCGATGTCGCGGATTCGGAGGGTGTAGTGCTCGTCGCCGCTGGTGTCCATCGACCAGGCGACGAGGCGGTGGTCGGGGCTGATCTCGAACGCACCGAGGTCGAAGAACTCGTGCCCCTCGGCCTCGGCGTTCTGGTCGAGGACCAGTTCGTCGGTGGCGGTGGCCGCCGACCGTCCGCGGCAGTGGATCGGGTACGACCGACCCTCCTCGGTGCGGGCCGAGTAGAACCACTCGGCCTTGGGCACCGGTGCCGCCACGTCGGTCTCCTGGACGCGCGACTTGATCTCCTCGAACAGCTCGGTCACGAGGTCGTCGTGGCCGGCGAAGAACTCGTCGGCGTAGGCGTTCTCGGCCTCGAGGTAGGCCGCCGTGTCGGGGTCGTCACGGTCGCGGAGCCAGGCGAAGTGATCGGGTACCTCGCCGGTCGGACGGTTCCAGACATGGGGTATGCGCTTGGCAGATGGCTCTGACACGTGGAGCAGGGTAGGCGGTAGCTTGGCTCGTGCGATGCGCGTGTGGATCGACCAGGACCTCTGCACCGGTGACGGCCTGTGCGTCGATCACTGTCACGACGTGTTCACGCTGCTCGAGGACGGGATCGCCTACGTGGTCGAGAACCAGCAGGTGCTCAACGATCCCGGGAGCTCCGGCAGCCTGGCCGAGGTCTCGCCCCGCAACGTTCCCGACGTGATCCGTGCCGCCGAGGTGTGTCCGGGGGAGTGCATCTTCATCGAGATCGACGCACCGCGCGACGCCGAGCTCGACGTGTCGGTCGACGGCAAGATCGCTGCCCGGATCGAGATCCGCGACGACCGCGACGACCTCGACGACGAAGCCGCGGCCTGAAGCCCGACCGCTCGGGTACACCCTCCTGGCGTCCAGCCGATCGGCGTCGAGGCGAACGATCCTCGTCCTGCCGTGGGCATCGGCTCGGGGATTGTTACTATGGCGGTAGTGCAAATACCTCGATTCGCCCACACTGCACGGCACCGGAGCTGATCATGACCTCGTTCGATCTCGACCTCAGCAAGTACGACCTCGGCTGGAACGACGAAGGCGTCGAGTACGCCTTCGAGCCCGAGAAGGGCATCAACCCCGGTGTCGTCGAGCAGATCTCGTGGTGGAAGGGTGAGCCGCGCTGGATGACCGACATGCGGCTGCGCAGCCTGCGCCTGTTCGAGCGCAAGCCGATGGCCGAGTGGTTCGCCGTCAACATGCCCGACATCGACTTCCAGGACATCTACTACTACCTGCGCCCCAAGGGCGAGCAGGTCAGCGAGTGGGACGAGCTGCCCGAAGAGATGATGCGCACCTACGAGAAGCTCGGCATCCCCGAAGCCGAGCGGCAGTACCTCGCGGGCGTGACCGCGCAGTACGAATCCGAGGTCGTCTACCACAAGAACCGCGAAGACCTCGAGGCCCAGGGGATCCTGTTCTGCGACATGGACACGGCGCTGCGTGAGTACCCGCACCTGGTCAAGGAGTACTTCGGCACGGTCATCCCCCCGGGCGACAACAAGTTCGCCGCCCTCAACACCTCGGTCTGGTCGGGTGGCTCGTTCATCTACGTGCCGCCGGGCGTCGAGGTCGAGATGCCGCTGCAGGCGTACTTCCGGATCAATTCCGAGAGCGCCGGTCAGTTCGAACGGACGCTGATCATCGCCGACGAGGGCTCCAAGGTCCACTACATCGAAGGTTGCTCGGCGCCGGTGTACACCAAGGACTCGCTGCACTCGGCCGTCGTCGAGATCGTCGTCAAGCCCAACGCCCGGGTGACCTACACCACGATCCAGAACTGGTCGCCCAACGTGTACAACCTCGTGACCAAGCGGGCACGCGTCGAGGCCCACGGCCACATGGAGTGGATCGACGGCAACATCGGCTCCAAGCTCACCATGAAGTACCCGGCCGTGTACCTGGTCGGCGAAGGCGCCACCGGCGAAGTGCTCTCCGTCGCCTACGCCGGCGAGGGTCAGCACCAGGATGCCGGCGCCAAGATGGTGCACGCCGCCCCGAACACCACCTCCAAGATCGTGTCGAAGTCGATCAGCAAGGACGGCGGCATCACCACGTACCGCGGTCTCGTCCGCGTCGACGAGGGAGCCACCGGCGCCAAGAGCCATGTCGAGTGCGATGCGCTCATCCTCGACGAGGACTCGGTCTCCAAGACGCTGCCGTACATGGAGATCGGCGAACGCGACGCCCAGATCGGCCACGAGGCCACGGTCTCCAAGATCGCCGACGAGCAGATCTTCTACCTGACCAGCCGCGGCCTCTCCGAGGAGCAGGCGATGGGGATGGTCGTCAACGGCTTCATCGAGCCGATCACCAAGACGCTGCCGATGGAGTACGCCGTCGAGTGGAGTCGCCTGATCGAGCTGCAGATGGAAGGCTCGGTCGGCTGACGTCGACTCGGCGGGCCCCTCGGCCCGCCTCAACCATCACGCGGGCGCGGTCGATACTGGAGAGATGTCCGTGAAGCGTTCGCACCAGTGGTCGAGAACCCTGACGACGGTTGCGCTGGGCGCCCTCGTCGCCGGCGCTGCGATCGTGGCGCCCGCCGCATCCGACACACAGCGGGTCGAGGCGGCGACCACCGCGGCGTCGGCATTCGAGCCGGTGACGCCGTGCCGTCTCCTCGACACGCGTGACGGCGAACGTCTGGGAGCCGGCAAGGCCGTCGGGATCCAGGTCGCCGGCCGCTGTGGTGTGCCCGACGACGCAACCGCCGTCGCGGTGACGATCACCGTGGTCCAGCCTGATGCGCCCGGGTTCGTGGTCGGCTACCCGACGGGGACCGAGCGTCCGACCGCGTCGAGCGTCAACTACCAGCCGGGCGAGGTCGTCGCGAACCTGCAGTTGTTGCAGCTCGGTTCGGGACGCATCTCGATCTACTCCCTGGCCGCGAGCGATGTGGTCGTCGACGTGAGCGGCGCGTTCGTTCCGGCCGAGTCGGGTCGGGCCCGCGCCGGTCGGTTCGTGCCCCTCGAGCCCACTCGGGTCGTCGACACGCGCGAGACGCGTCGTCCCGCAGCAGGGTCCACCGTGCGGGTTCGCACCGACGTGCCCGACGACGCGGTCGCCGTCGCGGTCAACATCACCACGACCGCGGCCAGGGGGCCCGACGTGTTCACGGCGTTCGCGGCGGGAGGCGACCTGCCGCTCGCCTCGTCACTCAACGTCGACGCTCCCGGTCAGACGAGGGCGGCGGCGGCGGTCGTCCCTGTCCGCAACGGTGACCTCGACGTGTACACGCTGCGTGGCAATCACGTGATCGTCGACGTCGTGGGCTACTACACCGGCCCGTCCGAGCAGTCGTCGTCGGCCGGTCTGTTCGTCTCCGAACAGCCGACGCGTCTGGTCGACACCCGCGAGCCGTACGGCACGTCGGGCGGACCCCGGCTGTGGGCGGGTGGAGCCCGCGAGTTCTCGCTCGACGACGTGGCGGGCGGTCCGATCAGGGCGGTCGCGGCGAACATCACGGTGACCGAGACCGAAGATGCCGGCTTCGTGGCGGCGTATCCCGCCGGAACCGATCGGCCCGCCACGTCGACGCTCAACTACGACCGGCCCGGGCGCACGGTCGCCAACCTCGCGTTGATCGGCGCGTCCGAGCGCGGCATCACGGTCTACGCGCTCGACTCGACCGAACTCGTCGTCGACGTCACCGGATGGTTCACGGGCGAACCCGAGGCCGCCTCGGCAGCGGTGCCGGAGAACCAGCCACCACCCGACCGGAAGGTCACGATCATCGGCGACTCGGCCAGTGCGGGCATGCGGTGGAACGGTGCCCTGGGCGGTCTCCAGGGTTTCCGGGCCGATGCGCGCCTCGAGTCGTGCCGACGCCTCGTGCAGTGGTCGTGTCGAGGCCGTGAGGGCTACGCACCACGCACGGTCGTCGCAGAGATCGAGACCCTCGCACCGGCCGGCATCGACGACATCCTCGTGGTGATGACCGGCTACAACGACTGGCACGAACGATTCGCCGCCGACTTCGACGCCGTCATCGCAGCGGCCCGGCAACGCGGCTTCCATCACATCGCCTGGGTCGACTATCGGTCGAGCGTCGGCTACACGCTGCCGAGCAGCGGGGGCACCCGGTCGAACTACGGCGAGATGAACCGGATCATCGGCGAGAAGCTCGCGTCGGGCGCCTATCCCGAGGTGCGCCGATGGTACTTCGACCTCTACACGGCGGACACCTCCGGCTGGTTCCGCAGCGACGGTGTGCACGAGACGACGTTCGGGTCGTGGGGCGTCGCCGATTGGCTCTCCCGGCACGTCCGGGCGTTCGACGACCGGCCGTGTGCGCAGCCGTTTCGGCCGGGCGATCCGATTCCCGATCCGTGTCCCGATCCCGACCCGTTGCCCGCCACCGTCGGCTACCCCGACATCGGTGGCCTGTATCCCGACGCGGTCGACTGACGGGTCGCGTCCTGATGCTGGCCACGATCGCTCGGTAGGATCGACACCATGCCCATGCGGACGGAGTGCAAGAACTTCGAGAGCCGCACATACCCGAACGGCGACACGGTTCGGAAGTGCAACCTCGACCTCGCCCCCGACGCCCCGTGGCGGTGCCCCGAGGAGTGCGTGGGGTACCAGCGTCGGCTCGCCGACCAGGCATGGACCCACGGCTCGCTGGTCGTGCCCCCGACGCCGCCCGAACCCTCGTCGGTCGACGACGGCACCGCCGCCTCCCTGCTCGACGAGGCCGAGGACATCCTCAACGAGGCCGGTGCCCGCATCATGGCCGAGGTCAACGAGCAGCAGCTCGAAGAAGAGCGCCGGTCGCGTGGCCTCCGGCGGTTCCTCAAGCGTCGCCGCGATCGCTGACCCGGTCGGATTTCCACTACCGCCGTAGTAGAATTCCCCTCCGATGACTGTGCTGGACCTCGACCACCTCGACGCGATCGAACTGCCGACTGCCGATGAGGAGATCTGGCGTTACAGCCGCATCGGCGACCTCGACCTGTCGGCGTTCCGACGCGTCGACACCACGCCGGACGTCACCGGTCCGACCGAGTTCGTGCAGGTCGGTGGTGACGGCCTCGACCTGTTCCCCGATGACACGCCCGACGTGTTCGCCGCGATCAATCTGCGGGCGGCGAGCCAGGTGCACGTCGTCGTGCCGGCCAACACCACGGTCGACGGGTCGATCGTCATCACCCATACGGTGCCCGCCGACGGGTCGCTCGTGTCGCCACGCCTCGTCGTCGAAGCCGGCGACAACTGCGAGGTCACGATCGTCGAACGGTTCGTGTCGGCAGCCGACGGCGCCGCACTGGTCCTTCCGGTGCTGCAGATGGCCGTGGGCCAGGCGGCCCGCGTCAACTACCTCGCCGTCAACGAACTCAGCGAGCAGGCGTGGTCGATCGGGAACCAGCAGGCGGTGGGGCAGCGCGATTCGCAGACGCTGCTCGCGACCGTCGCACTCGGTGGCGACTACGCCCGCGTCAGCACCAACGCCCGGGTCTCGGGTCGCGGCGCATCCACCCGTCAGGTCGCCCTCTATTTCGCCGGCGGCACGCAGATGCACGACTTCCGCACCACTCAAGATCACGACGCGCCCAACACCAACAGCGACCTCCTCTTCAAGGGTGCCGTGCAAGATCATGCCGCCAGCGTCTACACCGGTCTGATCAAGATCCGTGAGCACGCCAACGGCACGGCGGCGTACCAGACCAACCGCAACCTGACGCTCTCCGAGGGCGCCTGGGCCGAGAGCGTGCCGAACCTCGACATCCGCACCAACGACGTCAAGTGCTCGCACGCATCCACCGTCGGCCCCATCGACGAAGACCAGCGCTTCTACCTCGAGAGCCGCGGCGTCCAGCCCGAGATCGCCGAGCGTCTCGTCGTGCTCGGATTCTTCGACGAGGTCCTGTCGCAGCTCCCGGCCCACGACCTCGCCGCCGAGCTCCGGGCCCGCGTCGCCGCCAAGCTGAACATCGGCGCCACCGACGAGGAGGCCACCTCATGAGCACCGCAACCACCACGGTCTGTGCACTCGACGAGCTCGAGCCGGGCACCGCTCGCAAGTTCGACGTCGGCGGCATCGCCGTCGCGGTCGTCCGCATCGACGACGACGTGTACGCGATCGGCGACGTGTGCAGCCATGCCAACGTGTCGTTGTCCGAGGGTGAGGTGTGGTGCGACGAGAAGGAGCTCGAGTGTCCCAAGCACAGCAGCGCCTTCAGCCTCGTCACCGGTGAACCGCAGACGCTCCCGGCCACGCAGCCCGTGCCGGTGTTCGATGCATCGGTCGTCGACGGCAGCATCGTCGTGTCGGTCGCTCTGGAGGTGGAGTCATGAGCACCCTGAAGATCGAGAACCTGCACGCCACGGTCGGCGGCAAGGAGATCCTGAGGGGCATCGACCTGACGATCTCGTCGGGCGAGGTCCACGCCGTCATGGGGCCGAACGGCGCCGGCAAGAGCACGCTGTCCGCGGTCATCATGGGCAGGCCCGGCTACGAGGTCACCGAGGGATCGGTCACGCTCGACGACGTCGACGTGCTGGCGCTGCCGGCATGGAAGCGCGCCGTCGCCGGTCTGCACCTGGTGATGCAGTACCCGACCGAAGTGCCCGGCGTCCTGCTCGACGACGTGCTCGGCGAGGCGCTGACCAGCCGTGGTCGCGACATCTCCGGCCTCGGCGACGTGCTGCGGACCGAGGCCGCACGCATCAACTTCGAAGAACGGTTCCTCCATCGGCCGCTCAACGTCGACCTGTCCGGCGGCGAGAAGAAGCGCAACGAGACCCTGCAGCTCGCGGTGCTCCAGCCGAAGATCGCGATCCTCGACGAACTCGACTCCGGCCTCGACATCGACGCGCTCCGCGACTGTTCGCGGCGGGTCGAAGACCTCAGCAACGAAGGTGATCTCGGGGTGCTCGCCATCACGCACTACAGCCGCCTGCTGACCGAGCTCAAGCCCGACCACGTCCACATCCTCGTGAAGGGTCGGATCGTCACCTCCGGCGGGCCCGAACTCGCCGATGTGCTCGAGTCCGACGGGTACGGAGCCTTCGTGCCCGACGACGACGCCGACGAACCGGCCTCGTCGGGCGGGCTCGACGACCTGTTCGCCCTCTGATCCGAGCTGAGCGCCCGCCGACTTCGGCTCGGCGGTGACAGTCTGCAACCATCTCGGCATGGCAGACGCGACCGATGAACTCCAGGGCTGGCTCGACGACAATTGGGATCCGGACCTGACGGTCGCCGAGTGGTGGCAGCGGCTCGGACTCGCCGGGTGGTCGGCGCCGTCGCTGCCCGAGCACGCCTACGGCAAGGGGCTGTCACGCAACGACGCCAACCGGGTCGCCGAGACGATCTCCGACCACGGAGCCCTCGGGGCACCCGGTGGCCTCGGGCTGCTGCTGGCCGCGCCCACGATCGCGATGCACGGCTCACAGGAGCAGATCGACCACTACGTCCGTGACATCGTGACGGGGCAGCGGGCGTGGTGTCAGCTCTTCAGCGAGCCGGTCGCCGGCAGCGATCTGGCCGGGCTGCAGACGAAGGCCGAACTCGACGGTGAGGAGTGGATCGTCAACGGCCAGAAGGTCTGGACCTCCGGTGGGCACTTCGCCGACCTCGGCATGTTGATCGCCCGCACCAACTCCGACGCACCCAAGCACCAGGGCATCAGCTACTTCGCGATCGACATGCACCAGCCGGGCGTCGACATCCGCCCGCTGCGCGAGATGACCGGTCGGGCGCTGTTCAACGAGGTCTTCATGAGCGATGCTCGCGTCGCCGACGATGCGCTGATCGGCGACCGCAACAACGGGTGGGCGGTCGCCAACTCGACGCTGATGTTCGAGCGGGCCGGTCTCAGCTCGGGCTCGGGGCACGCGGCCTCGAGCGCCGCGCTGCCGGGCACGGTCGCCGGGCACCTCGACCAGCGTGCCGGCGACTTCGTCAGCAAGCGATCGGGTGGCGGAGGTGGCCAGTTCCGCGGCGCCGGTCGGATGCTGATCGAGCTCGCCAAGTCGGAAGGCAGGGCCGACGACCCGAGTATCCGCCAGGACCTGATGCGGCTCCACACGCTCGCCGAGATCGGCCGGTACAACAACCTGCGGCTCAAGGGCGAGAAGGCCCGCGGTGGCGACATCCCCGGAATCGGCAACATCGGCAAGCTGTCGATGAGCGAGATGATGCGGCTCCAGCGCGATCTCGGTCTCCGGGTGATCGGCGCCAACGCCATGCTGCACGCGTACGACGGCGACGGCAAGCAAGCGCTCGACGCTGCCACCGGCAAGCCGATGAACGGCTTCGTCACCGAACTGGCGCTGTTCGCACAAGCGCCCCCGATCTACGGCGGGACCGACCAGGTGCAGCGCAACATCATCGGCGAGCGGGTCCTCGGCCTCCCCAAGGAACCGGGCCACGACCGCAACACCCCCTTCAGCGACCTCCCCAAGAACGCCTGACTCGCGATCAGATGGCGAGGAGGCGGCGGATGCGCTCGTCGGTCGGCGGGTGGGTCGAGAACAGCTTGGCGAAGTTGTTGCCCTGGCTGCCGCCCCGAGCCTCGGCGAGCGGGTTGTGGATGTAGTGCGAGGCCTGTGCCGGCTGCACGGCCATCGGCCGTTGCGTCGCGATCGCCTCGATCTTCTGCAGCGCCCGAGCCAGCGGGGCGCCCGAGCCGATCAACTCGGCGGCGCCTCGGTCGGCCTCGTATTCGCGCGACCGTGACACGGCCATCTGGATCAGCGACGCGGCGATCGGAGCGATGATCGCCACCGCGATCATGATCAGCGGGTTCCCGCCGTTGCGGCGATCACGGCCGCCGAACATCGACGAGTACATGGCGATCTGGGCCATGAACGAGATCGCCGTCGCGATGGCGGCAGCGACCGAACCGATGAGGATGTCGCGGTGCTTCACGTGCATCAGTTCGTGTGCCATCACGGCTTCGACCTCGTCGCGGGTCAACGACTGCAGGAGCCCTTCGGTGGCGCACACGACGGCATGTTTGGGCCCCCGGCCGGTGGCGAACGCGTTGGGTTGGGCGTTCGGTGAGATCGCGATCGTCGGCATCGGCATGTTCGCCCGAGTCGCGAGTTGTTCGATCATGTCGTAGAAGTCGGGCGCCTGCTCTCGCGTGATCACGCGGGCCTTGGCCGACTTCAGCGCGAGCTTGTCGCTGAACCAGTAGGAGCCGCCGACCATCACGAGCGCGGCGACGAGGCCGATCACCAGTGACGTGCTGCTGCCCCCGCCGAGAATGCCGGCGACGGCCACGATCAGCCCGCCGAGGCCAGCGAGGAGGACGGTGGTCTTCATCGTGTTCTTGAACATCGTGCGACTCACGATATCGACGGCGCGATCGGTACGGTTCGGAGATGGCCGGTCCCGACGACGCATGTCCCGCTGCGGTCAGCCGAGTGCGGCAGTGAGTCGAGACAAGTTCCCGGGCTGGCGGGTCGTCACCGGCTGCTTCATCTGCCTGACCACGGGGTCGGGCCTCGGCTTCTACGGTCTGGCCGTCTACCTCAATGCGCTGAGCAACGAACGTGGCTGGGACGTCGCGTCGATCTCGCTCGCGACCACGTGGTTCTTCTTCGTCAGCGGCATCGCCGGGGTCTGGGCCGCGAGGCTGATCGTACGGTACGACATCCGGTACGTCGCGTCGGGTGGTGCGGTCGTCGCCGGGATCTCCCTCGCCGGGCTCGGTCAGGTCGACCGCCAGTGGCAGCTGTTCGTGGTGTACGGGTTCTTCGCGATCGGGTGGGCGCTGTCCGGCTTGGTCCCGATGACGACGGTCGTGACGAGATGGTTCCACGCCAAACGTTCGGTGGCGCTCTCGGTGGCGTCGACCGGGCTGTCGGCCGGCGGCATCCTCATCACGCCGGCCGCGAAGTGGCTGCTCGACCGCCAGGGGCTCGCGACCGGGACGCCGTGGCTCGGTCTGGTGTTCGTGGTCGGCATCGTGCCGTTCACGCTCTGGCTGATCCGGCCCGACCCTGCGGTGCTCGGCTGGCTCCCCGACGGCGAACGGGCAACGCCCGGCGCGGCGGCCCCGCAGGCGACCGGCACTCCGTATCGAGAAGCGATCGCGAGCAAGTTCTTCCTCTTCGTGACCATCGGCTACGTCCTCGCGCTGGGCTCCCAGGTCGGTGGGATCCAGCAGCTCGTCAAGCTCGTCGAGGAACGGACCACCGCCGACACGGCCGCCCTGGCCACGCTCGTGCTGGCGGCGACGTCGGTCGTCGCCCGGCTCATCGGCGGGAGGGTGATCGCCTCGCTCCCGATGATTCCGTTCACCGCTGGGCTGGCGTCGCTGCAGATGGTCGCCATGGTCGGGCTGGCCTTCGCCATGTCGACCACGCCGATCTTCGCGGCGATCATCCTGTTCGGTGCGACGATCGGCAACATCTTGATGCTGCAGCCGCTCCTGATCGCCGAGCGGTTCGGCGTGCGCGACTATCCCCGGATCTACAGCCGAGCGCAGCTGCTCGGCCTGGTGGGCACCGCCGGTGGCCCGCTCCTGCTCGGCTGGCTCCACGACGCCGCCGGCGGCTACCGGTCGTCGTATCTCGTCGCCGGCGCGCTCTCGCTGGCGGGAGCGATCGCCATCCTCTTCGCCGGACCGGCCAAGGTGTCGCTCGACGCCGAGCCCCGGGAGGTGCTGGTGTGACCGAGCTGGTTCGTCGATCGGCGGTCGAACTCCGCGACATGATCGCCCGTCGTGAGGTGTCGGCGTGCGAGTTGCTCGACGCCTGCCTCGAACGGATCGAACGCGTGAATCCCCAGCTCAACGCCATCGTCACCATGGTCCCCGAGATGGCGCGCGAGTGGGCGGAAGCCGCCGATGCGGCCGTGGTCGCCGGTGACGACCTCGGTCCGCTCCACGGCTTGCCGATCGCGCACAAGGACCTCGAACCGACGGCCGGGATCCGCACCACCATGGGTTCGCCCCTGCTCGCCGACTTCGTCCCGTCGGAGGACGGCCTCGTGGTGCAGCGTCTCCGGGCCGCCGGTGCGGTCACGATCGGCAAGACCAACACCCCAGAGCTCGGCGCCGGCTCGCAGACGTTCAACCCGGTCTTCGGCGCGACCGTCAACCCGTACGACCTCACCCGGACCTGCGGCGGATCGAGTGGGGGAGCGGCGGTGGCGCTGGCCGCCGACATGATCCCGATCGCCGACGGCTCCGACATGGGAGGCTCACTTCGCAACCCGGCCTCGTTCTGCAACGTGGTCGGCCTACGGCCCTCGGCGGGCCGGGTGCCGTCGTGGCCGAACAGCACCCCGTGGTCGTCGCTCGCGACGAAGGGTGCCATGGCCCGATCGGTCCGAGATCTCGCCCTGCAACTCCAGGTGCTCGCCGGGCCCGACCCGAGGGTACCGATCTCCCTGCCCGAGTCGGGCTCGCTGTTCACCGCCGACCTCGACGTCGATCTGGGTCAGGTTCGCGTCGCCTGGACACCGGATCTCGGCCTGCCGGTCGATGGTGCGGTCCGCGACGCGTTGGCCTTCGTGCCCGCGCAACTCGAGGAGTTGGGATGCGCCGTCGGCGAGGCGATGCCCGACCTGACCGACGCGCGCGAAATCTTCCAGACGTTGAGGGCATGGCAGTTCGAGATCGCAGGCGGAGCCCTGTACGACCAGGCGCCCGACGACGTGAAGGACACGGTTCGGTGGAACATCGACGAGGCACGTCGCCGCACGATGGTCGACCACACGCGAGCGACGGTCGAGCATGCTGCCCTGGTCGAGCGGGTGCGCAGCTTCTTCGACGAGTACGACGTCCTCGCACTGCCGACGTCGCAGGTCGTGCCGTTCGACGTCGGGCTCGACTGGCCGCGTGAGATCGACGGCACCACGATGCCCACGTACATCGACTGGATGCGGACCTGCTGCGACATCTCGCTCACGGGGTGCCCGGCGATCTCGATGCCCGCTGCGTTCACGCCCGACGGGCTCCCGGTGGGCGTGCAGTTCGTCGGCCGCCCGAGCGACGACGTCGGCCTCCTGCGGTTCGCCCGGATGTGGGAACGATCGGTCGCCCCGACCCGTACTACGGTCCTCGATTCGTGACCCATCACAAGAACGTCCAGCGAGTGATCGACGCCGGTGCGGCGCTCGGCGTCGAGGTGCGACCGCACCACTTCCCCGAAGGCGCCAAGACCGCGCAGGATGCGGCCGACGCGATCGGCTGCGCCGTCGGCCAGATCGTGAAGAGCCTCATCTTCGGCGTCGACGGTGAGATCGTGCTCGCCTATGTGAGCGGCAGCAATCAGCTGGCCGAGCCGAAGCTGGCGGCCGCGGCAGGCGGCGAACGATGCGGCCGCGTCGACGCCGATGCCGTGCGAGCGGCGACCGGGTACCCGATCGGCGGTGTCCCACCCTTCGGCCACACGACCGAGCTCCGCGTCTTCATCGACCCCGATCTGTTGCAGTACGACGAGGTCTGGGCGGCCGCCGGCACCTGGAACGACGTCTTCCCGATCGAGCCGGCAGCGCTCGTCGAGGCCAGCGGCGGCACGGTCGTGGAGCTCCGCCGCGGATGAGCTGGCAGCCCGAGCTCGACGAACTTCGCCGCCGCGAAGCGCTCGCCGAGCAGTTGGGCGGTGCCGACAAGGTCGAGCGACAGCACCATTTCGGCAAGTTGACCGTGCGAGAGCGGGTCGCCGAGATCGCCGACGACGGCAGCTTCTGGGAACTGGGGAAGACGGCCGGCGTCGCCCGCTACGACGACCAGGGCAACCTGGTCGAGTTCACGCCGTCGAACTTCGTGTTCGGGATCGCCGAACTCGACGGCCGGCCCGTGGTCCTGTCGGGCGACGACTTCACGGTGCGCGGCGGTTCGAACGACGCATCGATCTCGGCCAAGCGGGAAGCATCCGAGTCGATCGCCGCCGAGATGCGGCTCCCGCACGTCCGGCTCCTCGACGGGATGTCCGGCGGCGGGTCGGTCAAGACGATCGAACAGGCGGGCCGCACCTACATCCCGGTCCTGCCCGGGTGGCACGTCGTCGTCGACCATCTGAACATCGCGCCGTCGGTGTCGCTCGTGCTCGGCTCGGTCGCCGGGTTCGGCGCGGCCCGGGCGGTCGCATCGCACTACTCGGTGATGGTGCGAGACACCTCGCAGATGATGATCGCCGGACCGGCGTTGGTCGAACAGGCGGGGTTGGGTTCGGTGTCCAAGGAGGAGCTCGGACACGCCGACGTCCACACGACCAACGGGGCGATCGACGACGCGGTCGCATCGGAGGCCGAGGCGTTCGAGCGGGCGTCGCAGTTCCTGTCGTACCTGCCGACGAGCGTCGACGAGTTGCCGCCGATCGACGACTGGGGTGACGATCCGGCGCGCCGCGAGCCCCGGCTGGCCGATCTCGTGCCCCGCAACCCTCGCCAGTCGTACGACATGCGGTCGCTGATGTCGCTCGTCGTCGACGACGGCAGCTTCTTCGAGATCGGTCGCGACTGGGGGACGTCGGTGATCGGTGGGCTCGCCCGTCTCGACGGCATCCCGGTCGCGGTGTTCGGCGAGAATCCGATGATGTACGGCGGTGGATGGACGGCAGCGTCGTGCCGGAAGCTCACCCGGCTGATCGACCTGGCATCGATGTTCAAGCTGCCGATGGTCCACTTCGAGGACTGTCCCGGGTTCTTGATCGGCAAGCAGTCGGAGCAGGACGCCACGGTGCGGTACGGGACCGAGGTGCTCGTCGCGCTCCGTGAAGCGCAGATGCCGTACTGCACCGTCGTGATCCGCAAGGCGTTCGGTATCGCGGGCGCGGCCAACCGCAAGCCCGGGAGCGAGTCGATGCGGATGGCGTGGCCATCGGGCGATTGGGGCTCGCTCCCGCTCGAAGGTGGTCTCGAGGTCGCGTACAAGGCCGAGCTCGCGGCCAGCGACGCCCCCGACGAACTGAAGGCGCAGATCACCGAACGGTTGAACCGACTCCGCTCGCCGCACCGGTCGGCCGAGTTCTACGAGATCGAGCAGATCATCGACCCGCTCGACACCCGCCCCATGCTGTGCGATTGGGCGCGGCTGGCCCGTCGGTCGCTCACGCCGTCGGCGCCCTCGTGGGGTTACCGACCGTGACCGGCGGGGGAGACGTGACGTGCCGAAGCTGACCGATGCCGAACTCGAGGTGTTCCTCGACGAGCGTGGGCACCTCGCCCGGGTCGGCACCGTCGACGACGACGGGTTACCGCGTGTGCTGCCCCTGTGGTTCGTCCGTGACGGGCGTCGGCTGCTCTTCACGCCTCGTTCGCCGGCGGTGATCTGGCGCAACATCCAACGCGACCCGAAGGTCGGCATCACGATCGACGAGAGCGAGCAGCCGTACCGCAAGGTGACCGTGCAGGGGGTGTGCGAGGTGGTGCACCCGCCCGGCGACGACGACGTCTGGCGTGACCTGTACCGCACGATCACCGGGCGCTACACCGCCGACTGGTTCGCCGACGAGTACGTCGAGGGAACCGACGATCAGCCACGAGCCCTCTGTGCCGTCGACCTCGACGCACCGACGACACGGTGGTCGACCTGGCGGATGCCGATCTCGGGCGAGGACCGACGCGGGGTGTGGGCGAAGCGGTACTTCCTGCCCGGCACGAAGTGGGCCGACTCGTGACGCTGACCGACGCCGACCGGGCCTGGTTGCTGGCGCTGCCGAAGGTCGAGCTCCACGTCCATCTCGAGGGGTCGATGTCGGTCGCCACGGTGCGCGAGCTGACCGAACGCCATGGGATCGATCCGACGCCGGTGTGGCCCGGCGGCTTCCCCGCGGCGTTCTCGTTCGACGGGTTCCCGTCGTTCGCCGCGCAGTACTTCTACGGACTCTCGCTGCTGCGCTCGGCCGACGATCTCGCCACGATCACCGACGACCTGGCGGCCACGCTCGCGTCGCAGCACGTCCGCTACGCCGAGATCACCACCACGGCGTACACACACTTCCTCGACAAGGACGACCGACCGGGGATGTCGTGGGGCGAGTACCGCGACGGGCTCGACGAGGGGCAGCGTCGCGCTCGCGAACGTGGCGTCGAGCTGGGCTGGGTCGTCGACATCCCTCGCGACCTCGAAATGCCCGACGAGACGGTGACGATCGAGTACCTCGAGAGCTCCGAGACGCCGACGGGGCTGGTCGCGGTCGGGCTGGGTGGGTACGAGGTCGACTTCCCGGCGGCGCCGTATGCACCGCACTTCGCCAGGGCTGCTGCGCTCGGCCTGCCGGCGGTTCCGCACGCCGGCGAGACCGAAGGGGCCGACAGCGTCCGTCAGGCCGTCGAGCGACTGGGTGCGGTCCGTATCGGCCACGGTGTGCGCTGCCTCGAGGACCCGTCGGTCGTCGAGTTGCTGCGCGAGCGCGAGATCATGCTCGAGGTGTGTCCGACCAGCAACGATCTGCTCCAGGTGATCGAACGGATCGAGGACCATCCGCTGCCGGCGCTGATCGAGGCCGGCCTCCGGGTGTGCCTCAACACCGATGACCCCGGCTGGTTCGACACCGACCTCGTGCACGAGCTGGAGGTCGCCACCGAGTTCCTGGGGGTGTCGCTCGAACAGCACCGGGGAATGCAGCTCGACGCGGTGGCCGCGTCGTTCATGTCCGCCGAGTCGGCGGCGGCGTGCCGACAGGCGATCTCCGCCCACTGAATCAGTTCGGGGCAGGGACCGGTTCGGTGTATTCCGACGGATGCCCACGCCTGCTCGTCGGTGCGATCCTCGGGGAGGATCGGGTTCAGGTGGGGGTTCGATCGGCGTGATCGCTGCCGCTCGGGGTGAGCAAGAGCCGTCGGACGGACGGATGCCGCGACCGGACCTCGGTGGCGCGGAACCGACGGTTCCTCAGCCTTCCGGGTCGGCCCGCCGTCGGCGGCCGTACCGTCGACGATGCGGACGCGGCACACGCTCGTCCGAGGTCGACGTTCCGGGGCGCGCGGCAGCCCGGGCTGCCGAGCGGCCGGTCCGATCGTGTTGGTCTCGCTCCCGGTCGCTTCCGTTTCGGCCGATGGCCGGAAACACGGCTCGGTCAGACGTCGCCTGCTTCCGGAACGCTGCGGCACATCGTGCGACGGTCCGGGGCCGGCGTCGGTGGGGCAGAGGGCTTCGCCCGTCAGCGTGCCCAGCCCGATCGGGGCTCCTCGATCGCAGGAGCAGGTCGCCTCGTCACTGTCGTCCGGCGGGTCACGGCCGGCGACGGGGGTTCGGTCGGGTGGTCACGCGGTGGCTCCCACCGTTGTCGGTGGGGATGTCCGCCGCGGCGTCGACCGGTCGCCGAAACCAGCTCGATCGACGGTGCTGCCGGTGTGGTGGTGCACCCCGTCGGGCCGGGTCCAGGTGGCGACCCGATCGGCGGTCATCGTCAGGCCCCATCCGCCCTCGTGGACGAGATGGTGGTGTGGCTCGCAGACCGGCACGAGGTGGTCGAGATCGGTCGGGCCGCCCGACTGCCACGGGATGACGTGGTGGATGCGGCACGCGTCGAACGTCACGGTGCAGTCGGGATGCACGCACGTGCGATGCATCGCACGCAGCGCTCGTCGCTGGACTCGCGTTGCGACACGTTTCGATGTGCCGACGTCGAGTACCTGACCGGCACCGCCGAGCACCACGGGAACGATCTCTGCTTCGCAGCACAGCCGCCGCACGGTGGAGACCGGGAGCGGAACACCGTTGTCGGTCTCGCAGATGCCTCGGGCGTGCAACCCGTCGATCAGTGTCCGGTAGTCGATCAGGACGGTGATCTCGGGCACACGATCGACGTGATCGCCGCCGCCGATCGCGGCGACGACGGCGTCGACCGTGAGCTGGTCCCATGGTGTACGCCGATTGCCGTCCTGTCGACGCAACGATGCCCGGGCGGCTTCGATCGCGGCCCAGAGCGCTCGGTCGCGAACGGGGTCGAGTTCGACGTGCGTGTGACACATGCCGGTGCGTTGATCGACCCATCGCCGCACGTTCGAGGCCGCCCGCTGGCGGTCGAGCTCGTCGGCGTCGGATGCGGCTGCAGCCTGTGCGATGAGGCTCTTGGCCAGCTCACGGCAACTGCGGCCGAATGCGTCGACCCCGAGCCGAACCGCATCGGTCAGCAGGTCGTCGTGCTGTGCGTTGAACTCGGATGCGAGGGCTTCGTCGAGGTTGCGGGTCGCGTTGGCGATGGCGTCGACGTGTCCGGCGGCGACGGTGCCGGCGTTGAGTGCATCTTCGAAGCCGGGCATCGCGGTGCAGATGCGTTCGCGTTCGTCGGCGGCATGCGCCTCTTTCGACGAGTTGCGTCCGTGCCGTGACAGCGTGTTGCGGGGATCGTCGGCGCGCCCCTCGGCAGCGAGCGTGCGCTGGCGGCGCGTGGTCCGCACCTGGAGCGAGTCGCACCAGCTCTTGAGCTGAGCGATCTGCCCGGTGAGGACCGCGAGTTCGTCGCTGTCCATCACGTCGGGGTCGGCGGCACGCAACACCCCGAAGAGGGCGTCGGTGTCTGGTGGGCTCATGTCGTCTCCGATCTGTCGATGGTTCGAGATCGGGGAAGTCGGATACGAACAGTGTGGACGCGGGGTGTGACAGAGTTGTTGTGGGGGCCGGCCCGCACGCAGGAGCAGCCTCCCGGTGTGGTGGGTCCGGTGCTCAGCCCTGACCTCGGGTGGCATCCACCGACGTCTCGTCACGGTCACGTGCGAGCTGACTCGTCGAGGGTGACCCGCGGCGGCGGAACGCAGACCTCCACCATTGACCGGCCGTGCATCGTCGAGACCGAGCAGCCCCGAGTGCGCTGGTTCGGCCGGTCCTGTGCGACCTGGTGCACTTCTGTCCGTGTCGAGATGGGCGCAGCCGGGGCGGAAGCCATGAGCGAACGATTCGAGATGGTCGACGTAGTCGTCCCTCCCGCGCACGTGCCGAGTCGCGCCATCATGTCTCCGGGGGGATGTTGGCGTTGAGGCGGAACCGGTTGTCGGGGTCGTACTCGCGCTTCACCTGTCGGAGGCGGTCGAGGTTGCGGCCGAAGGCCCGCTCGCGGGCGCGGTCGTCGATGTCGCGGTCGCCGCCGAAGTTGAGGTAGGTGCCCGATGCGACGTCGAGTTGTGTCGCGTCGTCCCACGCCGATCGGATCCAGGCGATGTTCGCGTCGTTGTCGGCCGGGTCGGGCCAGCCGCCGTCGAAGCTCAACATGTAGTCCGCGCTGCGGTCGCCGTAGGCGGTGGCGCCGGCGTCGACCCGTGACATGGCGCCGCCCAGCATCGGGACGTGGACGAGCGTGAGCGGGTCGGGACGGTGGTTGGCGCGGTCCGCGATCAATCGACGTGCGTCGACGTCGACGTCGTCGAGGTACACCGACTTCCAGTAGTTCTGAACCTCGCCCTTCGGAAAGAAGGGGTCGAAGTTCGACTGTGCCACCCGGTAGGGCAGCGTCTCGCTCAGGTCGGCGAGCGGTTCGCCCATGGCCGACAGCGGCGCACAGAGACGTTCGCCGTCATCGGGGGCACCCGAGTGGAGCGCGGCGAGGATGATCACGTCGCGGTTGTGGACCGCAGGGGGGAGCAGGGGTGCTTCCGGCATGGTCCAGCACAACGCGCGCGTGGTGATCTCGTCGGGGATGTTGGTCGCCCAGTCGTGCCAGCGTTCGATCACGCCCTCGGCTTCGCCGAGGGGGTACATGACGGCGCTGTTCCACACGGTCGGACCAACCGGGGATGCGTCGAACTCGAAGGTCGTGACGACACCGAAGTTGCCGCCTCCGCCACGCAGCGCCCAGAAGAGGTCGGGGTGTTCGTCCGCCGATGCGCGCACGACACGTCCGTCGGCGAGGACGACCTCGGCGGCACGGAGTGCGTCGCACGCCAGGCCGTACTTTCGGTGCAGCCAGCCGATGCCACCGCCGAGTGTGAGTCCGGCGACGCCGGTGGTGGAGATCACCCCACCGGGCACGGCGAGGCCGTGGAGTTGGGTTTCACGGTCGACGTCGCCCCAGACGGCCCCTCCTTGGACGCGGACCCGTCGCTCGGATGCGTCGACCCAGACGCCACGCATCCGTGACAGGTCGAGCATCAACGCGTCATCTGCGGTGCAGGTGCCGGCGATGCTGTGTCCACCGCCGCGCACCGACAACAGGAGATCGCGTTCCCGAGCGATCCGGACGCAGTCGACGACGTCGGCGACGCCCGTGCATTGCACGATCAGGCCGGGGCGCCGGTCGAACATGCCGTTCTGGACGACACGCGTCTCGTCGTAGGTGCTGTCGTCGGGTGTGACCACGTCGCCGTGGAAGATCTCCCGGATCTCGGCGATCGTTTCGTCGCTCAACTCGTGGCGAGTACCGTCGAGGGTGGTGATTTCGGTTGACATAGGGGCTCCTTTCGTCTCCGGCACCCGGAAGCGAAGGTTGGCCCTGCGAGCACCGGCTCGCTTGTCATCGATCACTCCCACCGTTACCAGGTGTCGTACCGAGATGCAACGACGGCGACGCAACCAGCGTTCGGAGGTTTCGCCCGACGTGTCGGCTGGTGTTCCTGCCCGTTTCGTCGTCTCTCGGCGCGGTGTCAGTGTTGCTCCATGATCCCGGTCGTGTTCCACCGGACCGCGACCAAGGGATCTGGCCGGTAGCAGCAGTACGTCCCCGTGGAGACGCAACGGTCGAGGTGAGCAGCAACCGCCGGGTGTTGCTCGTGGAGACGTGCGATCGCGTAGCGGACGGAACGCGTGACACTGCTGCGGGCCCGTTCGGCGCTGCCGCCCACCGCTCGTCGTCGTCCTCCGAGGCCGACGGCACGGCGGAGCTCGGCGACGAGGAACTCCCGGTCGCGCTGGGCGAGTTCGACGCGTCCGACGTCGTTGAGCCGGGACGCCTCGTCGATGTCGTCGTCGATCTCGGCGAGACGTCGCCGGTACGCCTCTCGGGCCTCGTCGTCGATGGTCGGCAGGGGACCGCCGGTGCCCTCGATCGTCTCGAGCTCGTCGTCAGCGCGCGCTGCAGACGCACCGAGACCACTCTCGGACGCGACGAGGTCGAGAACATGATGCTCACGATCCGGTGAGTCGAGGAGGCGTTCGATGTACCGCAAGCCCTTGAGGTCCCGCATCTCCACTTCTGCGTCACCGAACGCAACCACGCGCACGTCTCCGTCGACGCGGAAGACACCCTCGGACATCGCACGCTCCGGCTGCTCATCGCGGTGCCCGTCCGGCAGCTCGTCGAGCAGTCGTTGCGTCGTATCCGCACGTCGATGGGCCCCGAACGAGTGAAACGCCGCGCGCGCGGTCGACCACTCGAGCCGCGCCGCCGCATCGTTGCCCGACCGGTGGCACACCGTTCCGAGGACCGTGCGTGCCGTGGCCGCCTCGTACGGCGCCCCGACCGCGACCCAGGCCTCGATCGCCGCCGTGCAGTGCGCCGCCGCGCCGTCCAAGTCGTCGCTGATGAGCGCAGCGCGCCCCTCGGCCAGATGCGCCGAGGCGTCGAGTACCCGCGTCGGAAACGCGTCCGCGATCGAGCGCAACCGTCGCGCTCCCCGGTCGGCGCTGTCGGCGTCGCCGGCGGCGACGGCGATCTCGACCTGGGCGTCGAGCAGCGGCGCCAGACGCAGATCACCGAAGGGCGGTCGCTCCTTCCATGGGAGATCGAAGGGACGCTCGATCGCATCGGCGATCAGCGATGCCGCCGTCGACGTCTCGCCGCGCTCGAGATGTACGAGTGCCAGGCCCGGTTGTGCGGACCATGCGTGGTCGTGGGCCTCGAGGAACGCTTCCTCGGCCGCGTCGAGGTCGCCCTTGCGGAGCCTGATCGTGCCCAGTTCGACCAGCGGCCAGCCGTACTCGCGGCGCATCCACGGGCGGAGTTCGGCACACGCAGCGAGGGCCTCGGCTTCGGCGGCGTCGCATGGCCCCGAGACGCGCAACAGCTCGGCGCGATGTACCCGGCAGCGGCCGTTGATGCCACCGAAGGCCACGCCGTGTCGCCAGCGCTCCATCACCTCGGTCCACTCCGCGGCGCGTTCGTGGAGACTGAGGCCCTGCGCCGCACAGATCAGCTCGCAATACATCATCCCGGTCGTCAGCGGGTCGACGTCGCCCGACATCAACAACGTCGCGATCTCGTCGAGCTGGGCGATGCCCCCGTCGACGTCGCCTGACAGGATCGTCACCCGCGCCGTCACCACCCGACCGATCACCACCGCCGGCTCCACAGCGAAACGCTCGCCGAGTTCGATCGCGGCCGCCGCCTCCACCCGTACCGCCTCCATGTCACCGCACATGAACCGCTCGTAGGCGCGAGTCATCGCGATCAGCGCCAGCGCCGGCGCCTCGTCATCGCCCGTCACGAGCCGCTCGGCGCGGCCCAGCCAACCCCGTACCGGTGCCATCAGCCCGGTGTCCATCATCAGGTACATCGCCACCATCGCCGCCGCCCGCGCCGCCGCGCGGACGTCACCCGCGTCGACGCAGTGCGAATGCAGATCCTCCCAGGCGCCAACCGCCGCCTCGAATCCGCCGCTGCCGTACTCGGCCAGCGCCCGAAGCTCCAGCAGGTCGGTGACGGTCGACGGCTCGGGCTCGACGGCGGCGAGCGCCTCCAGGGCGTCGTCCCACTCGCCGCGTTCGACACAACGGCGCGCCTGATGCAGGGCCGCGTCGGTCACCGCGAGTCTCCGTCCGCTTGCTGCGGGCGGGCGCATTCTCGGCCACTTCCGCTCGTCCAAGTCATTTGTTCCATTGTGACAGCCCGTTCTCACGCCTTCATGGGTGTCGGACGATCAACCGCCGAACAGCGGCGATCCCGACGACGACAGACCGCCGACAACACCACCGAGGTGACCGCACATGACACCGACCGAACAGCTCTCCCAGATCCTCCCGGCCCTGAACGACACCGTGGGCCAGATCCGAGCCGACCAGCTCGACAACCCGACACCGTGTGACGAGTTCACCGTCCACGACATCCTTGATCACATGATGGTCCTGGGCGCGACCTTCACCTACCAGTACCACGGAGAGACTCCGCCCGAGATCACGCCACCCCCGGTCTACGGCCGCGTCCCCCTCGCCGAGTTCCGCGAGGTCATGGACGACCTCCTCGACGCCGTGACGGCCCCCGGCGCGCTCGACCGCACGATCGACTCCCCACTTGGGGAACTTCCCGGCGACACCTTCGCCAGGTTCCTCGCCTTCGACGGCCTCGTCCACGGCTGGGACATCGCCGTCTCCACAGGTACGAAGCTGGCGGTCAACGACGACGTCGTCGACGCGGTCGATTCGTTCGCCCGAACCGCACTCACCGACGACCTGCGCGACGGCGACACCTTCAAGCGACCTGCCGAACCGCTCGCACTGTCGTCCAACCTCGACGACCTCGCAGCGTTCAGCGGCCGAACCGTCAAGACCCACGCGATGACCTGACCCAGATTCTCCACACATCCCCAACACGAACCAACGAAAGGAACCCATGCATCTCGCAACCCACGACATCCCCGTCAAGGTCCACACCGACGGCGCCACCGCCCGCCAACAGCGCGACTTCGGCGACGTCGCCGGCCGACTCGGCGCCGAACACTTCGCCATGCAGGCCGGCACCGACCTCGCCCCACTCCTGAAAGGGCTCGAAGGCGACACATGCCAATCCGCGCACTGGGGCTACATCATCAGCGGACGCGTCGTGATCGACTACGCCGACGGCACCAGCGAGACCTGCGTAGGCGGCGACATCGTCCACTGGCCCGCCGGACACAGCGTCCGAGTCGACGAAGACGCTGAGCTCGTGCTCTTCAGCCCTCAAGCCGACCACACCCCGGTCCTCGACCACCTCGCCGAACAACTCAACACGAACTGATCGGCCAACCGACCGACCGTCCGCCGGCATCCGATGCAGGCGGGCGGTCTCGGCGCGTGAGGACCGACATGGGAGAGACGGCTCGGTTTCGACCACGCGGTGCCCACGCATGGCGGCCGGGCGAGACGGCTGTCCGCATGTTGGCTGCCGTGCCCCCAACCCTGAGGAGCACGCTGACGCGTTCCATTCGTCGCTGTCGGCGACGCGCCGACGATCGTGGTGTGGTCGCCGACCGAGAGTCAGGCCGTGCAGTTCGGCGTGAAGGCCGACCCCGGGCGAGGCCTCGAGATCGCCCGCGGCATCGGCTCGGTGGCCGAGGAGACCTCGAACTCGGTAGCCCGGCCGCCCGACGCACACGCGATGGCTGTAACACCTTCGTGTGCTAACGAATCAACCTCCGATGTGACACACACATCGCAAATCGCCCCATCGCCTTGGAACCAGGCTCGCCGAACCCGGTCGGCACCGACCGGGTTCGGCGAGATCCGCATCAGCGTGCGGCCGAGGCCGCTGGGGACCCTGCCGCGGGCGGTTGGGCGGTTGGGGGAGGTCACGCTCAACATGCACCGCCGCGGGGGTTTCCTTCCTACGGCGACGTTACACGTGCTCCATCGACGACTGCCCGCTGGTGAGACGCCGCCGGATGTACCACTCCCCGACCTTCGGCGACGCTAGCCCGAGGGCAGCGAGGACGACCCCGATCCCGAGTCGAACCGGCACCGTCACGAAGAGCGAAGCGATGCCAGCCGTTGCGAAGAGACCTGCCCAGGCCAACGTGAGGAGCCGAGCCATGTCGTCGAAGACCTGCATCGACCGGATCTCCGCCGGCGCGGTCCGCGACGCCGGACGGCGCACCCACGGCCGCCCGACCGCCACGCTTCCGAGCGACCACAGGGCCGCGGCGAAGTACAACATCGGGAACACAGGGCTCATGAGTGCTCACCGGCCCAAACGTGTCGCGACTCCGCAGCGTCGTCGAGTTCGATGACAGGTTCAGGGTCTCGCAGCACTGCCGCCAATGCAACACCCACCGCCAACATGCCGATCAGCTCCAGCCCAAGTTCGACGAGCACCAGCCCGAACGGCTCGTGCAACGCGTTGTAGGGCACCCATGTCTCAAAGAACATGTACGCCAACGCCCACGCGCCCACGCCGAATGCGATGCCGCGCCCGAACCATCTCGACGGCAGGGAGGCTCGCACGTATTCGAAGGCTGCGGCCAGAGCGATACCCCAGAGCGTGAGCATGCCCATCACGGCAAGCAGCCGAGAACCTTCGACGACGTCGCCGTAGGGCGTGATCGTCGGGGGCGGATCACCCTGCCAGAACTCGAGCACGCTGTCGGTCTGACCATTGCCAGCCTCGAACAGAAGCGACTCGACGGCTGGATTCCCGAACAACACGGTGAATGCAAGCATCTGCACGGCCGTCGCCACGACCCCCGCGATCAGCACTCGACGCCAACGGAAATGCCTCGGCGAATCTCCCGCTCGCTCGCCGGGCGGCGGGCCACCGGGCGCGTGTGGGCGGTCATCGATCTGTGTAGTCATATCGACCCTCCAGGTTGCTGTAGCGATACCCCTTTCCAGGCATGGTTGACGTGGGCCTACCCACTCGAACCTGGGCCGAAACGACGTCGCCCACCCTCACCGCCTCTGCCAACACCTTCGAGGGCAGCCCCTTCTGAGGACGATCCGACCAAGCAACATGTACCGCCAGACCAGTGACACCAATCGTCTGGCAGTCCCGCCCATGACGCTCGGCGGCGCACCTGACAGGGTTGTCATCTGTCGCCGGGCAGGTGACGCGTGCTGAACCATGCCGGCTGGTGCGCGCTCGGGCACTCGCGCCACGTCGTGCGGAGGAGGAACGGGTTGGACACGAGATGTGCTGATTGCCGATCTCCGCTCCCGGCTCTGGTCGGGGTCCGAGCTTCGTGCATGGCGACACGCGTCGAGCGCGAGCGCGAGGGCGAGATGGCCGACGGGGTCGGGAGCTGAGAGACTGGGACACGTGAGCCCCGGCTGCTGTGGAAGTGACGACGACACGCTCGTCGCGCTGCGAAACCGCCAGCGCACGTTGCTGTGGCTGGTCCTCGGGATCAACGCCGTCCTCTTCGTCGTCGAGTTCGGGGTCGGTTGGTGGGCGCGCTCGACGGCGCTGCTCGCCGATTCGCTCGACATGCTCGGCGACGCATTCGTCTATGCGTTCAGCTTGTGGGTGCTCCACCGCGGCACCCGCTGGCGTGCGCGGGCGGCGCTCTCCAAAGGTGTCGTGCAGCTGATCTTCGGGCTCGTCGTGCTGAGCCAGGCCGCGTGGCGAGCCGTCGAGGGCACACCGCCGGTCGCCGACGCGATGGCGCTCATGGGACTCGTCGCGCTCGCCGGCAACACGTGGTCGTTCGCGCTCTTGTGGCGGCACCGCTCGGACGACATCAACATGACCTCCACGTGGCTGTGCTCACGCAACGACCTGATCGCCAACGCCGCCGTGCTCGCTGCTGCGGTGGCGGTCTGGCGACTCGACAGCGTCTGGCCCGACGTGATCGTCGGCGTCGCGATCGCTGCCCTGTTCCTCCGCACTGCCGGCCAGGTGATTCGAGACGCTCGCGTCGAGTTGGCGAAGCCCGACCAGGACCTGCCGCAGGTTACGGCTTGACAGATCGCCGCCAGGCGCTCCAGGTCGGCCGTCCGCCGGCGAGACCTTCGCAGCGCCCGCAAAACGAAGACGGCCCCTGGGGCAACGACCGTCAGGGAGCGGCACATCGGTGTGCGCCTCGTGGCCCGGAAGGGTGCGATCGCCCAGCGGTCTCGGCGGGGATTGAGCTCGACATGCGCGGCCGGAACGGCCGGAGGGCTCGGACGGGGCCGACGAACACCCAGAGGGCGGCGTCGCCGGAGTCGCTCGACCGCTGACGAGGTGCGTTCGTCCCGGCAGCGCGACCCGTTGTCGTAGTCTCTCGTGTCGCGAGTGTGAGGGGGCGTCGTGGAACGGGACCAGCGGGCAGATCTGGAGACGAACTGGGCGGCATGGCTGAGTTTCATGACCGACCAAGTCCCGGCAGGCGAAACGCACACCGTCGGGTCGATCCGCTGCTGCTCCGTCGGCGTCCCCATTCCGCTGTTCAACCAGGCGTTCGTGTTCGAAGAGCCTTCGGTCGACGATCTGCAGTCTGCGGTGGGTTGGTTGTCGCAGCGAGAGGTTCCGTTCTGGGTGACTGCACCCGAATCGGTGGCGAACGCGATCGGCGAGATCGCCGTGACCCCGGGTCTGGTGTCGGAGGGAACGATGCCGGGGATGGCGTTGGCACCACTCGGCGATGTGCCGGCGGGCGCCGTGGGCGCGGCCGACAGACAGCTCGTCACCGACCCTGCGCTGTTGTCCGATGTCGCCGTGGTGACAGCGGAGGCATTCGGCGCTCCGTTGGAGGCAGCGCAGATGCTCGCGCCGGCATCGATGCTGGATGACGAGCGCTGTTCCTGGTTCGTCACGCACGTCGACGGCGAGCCGGCGGCGTGCGGGCAACTGCTCCGCACCGACGACGTGGCGGGCGTCTACTCGATCGCGGTGCGCGAGCAGTTCCGGCGACGGGGGCTCGGAGCTGCGATCAGCTGGACCGTGCTCGCCGCCGGTCGCGACGCCGGTTGCTCGGTCGGGGTCCTCCAGGCCAGTCCGATGGGCGAGCCGGTCTACCGCCGGATGGGCTTCGAAACCGTCACGCCGTACCACCTCCTCGTCCCGTCGGCCTGATCGGTCACAGACCGCGAGCGCAGAGGCTGCTCGCCCTGCGAGAGCGTCGCGTTCATCACCGACTCGAAGTGCACCGGCACGCGTCCGGGGAACGGCGTGGGAGTGAGCGCGCGTCCGGTTCGGAACCCGTGACTGGCGTCGACCGGAGTGCGCTGGATCAGGCCTGGTCAGCCGAGGTCGACGAGGTGGGCGGCGAGCTTGTCGATGGCCATGTTCCAGCCCATCGCTCCGCCGGAGTCGGCGGGCACCCCGCGGTGGGTCATCACCATCCTGGTCCGGCCGCCCACGTCTTCGAGCTCGACGATCACCTCGGTGACCTCCGGGTGGCCGTCGGGCATGCCCATCTCGGCGGGGGAGAGGACCTGGCCGGTCTCGTCGGCCATGCTCTCGGTGTAGGCGAGGCGATCGGTCGGGTCGACGACGCGGTACTCGCCCACGAACCACATCGTCATCGGACCGTTCGGCGTCTGCATCTCCATCGAGATCCGTCTCGACCCGCCGACGCGCACGTCCATCTCGGCGACCGGCACCGTGGCGCCCTGGGGGCCGTACCAGGCCCGGAAGTGCTCCGGCTCGGTCCACATGTCCCACACGGTGGCGACCGGAGCGTCGAACGTCCGCTCGATCACCACCGCATCGGCCGCGGCGTCGTCGGGGTTCTGGTGCTCGGTCATACGTCGTCCTTCTGGTCGGTGTTCGGGTGGTCGGTGTTCGGGTGGTCGATGTCGGGGTGGTCGGTGTTCGGGTGGTCGGTGGCGCGGCCGCGGTCGAGTTGGTGGAGGTAGGACTCGAGTTGGTCGAAGCGACCTTCCCAGATCGGTCGGTACCGTTCGGCCCAGCTCGCGATCTCGCGCAGCGGTGTGGCGTCGATCGCGCACGGCCGGTACTGGGCGCGCTGCCCCTGGGTGACGAGGCCGGCGTGCTCCAGCACCTTGATGTGGCGCGAGATCGCCGGCAGCGACATCGAGAACGGCTCGGCGAGCTCGTTGACGGTGGCCCCGCCGTGAGCGAGCCGTTCGAGCATCGAGCGCCGGACCGGGTGGGCGAGCGCGGAGAACGTCACGCTCAGTCGATCGTCGGTCGCGGTGGGCATGACCGCGATACTAAACAACTCAGTTAATTAACGTCAAGGTGAAATATGGCCGGGTCCGGTTTCGGCTCGCACCGACCGGGTGTCGAGGTGTTCACCGCATTCCGAGCAGGTCGCCTCGACGTGGGTGAGCTCGCCGCAGTCGAGGTGGCGGAGCACGACCGGCTCGTTGCCCTCGCCGAGCAGCCACTCGTCGCCCCACTGGCGCAGTGCCGTGAGAACGGGCCAGAGCGCGCGCCCGCGTTCGGTGAGCACGTAGTCGTAGCGGTTGCGACCCTCGTCGTAGGGGCGGCGCTCGAGGATCTCGGTGTCGACGAGCTTGTCGAGACGGTCGGTCAGCACGTTGCGGGAGATGCCGAGGCGTTCGACGAAGTCGTCGAACCGACGGACACCGAGGAAGCTGTCGCGCAGGATCAGCAGGGTCCACCACTCGCCGACGAGTTCGAGGGTCTGCGCGATCGAGCAGTTCATGTCGGCGAACGAGACCTTGCGCATGCCGCCATCGTACGCGAGTTGCGTGACGCAACTCAACCTGTCATGCTCAGTTGTATGACGCAACTCACGCACGAGGAACTCGGCACGGCCGAGCCGAAGTCAGCGGCACCGACCGACTTCGATCGGACGACGGCCGTCGTCCCGACCGACGATGCGAGCCGCTACGACCTGGAACTCTCCGACGGCTGGACCGCACTGGTCGGGACGCACGGCGGCTACCTGGCCGCGCTGACATCGAACGTGGCCGAGGCGTTCGTGCCCGGCCGCTCGGTACGAACGGTGACGACCACGTTCCTCCGTCCCGGCCACGCCGGGCCGGCGACGGCACGGGCCACGACGGTGCGACACGGCCGGACGATCAGCACCGTCGTGGTCGACCTCGAACAGGACGGCCGCACGATGGCCACCTCACGGCTGACGCTCGTCCCGCCGGTCACCGGGACCGAATGGAGGACGCCGGTGATCTTCGACCTGCCGCCTCCCAGTGAGTGCTCACGGATCCAGGAGCGCTCGTCGTCCGAACACTTCAACCGGGTCGACGGCTACCTCGACCCGTCGAGCCTGCCCTTCTCCGACGGTGAGCGAGCCATGGTCCAGGGGTACATGCGCCCGATCGAACCCCGGCCCATCGACGCCGCGTGGCTGGCGATGGCGACCGACTGGTTCCCGCCGCCGGCGTTCGTCCGGGTCGCCCCACCCCTCGGCGGCATCAGCATCGACCTCACCACCCACGTCCACCGTACGATCGCCACCGATCAGCACGACTGGCTCGCCGCTCGATTCGAGATCGACACGCGCTCGGCGGGCCTGGCCGTCGAGCACGGCCGGATCTGCACGCTCGACGGCACGGTGCTCGCCGAGTCGTTCCAGACCCGCTGGTTCGCCGAGGTCTGACGGCGATGAGCGACACCGACCTCCGAACCGGCGCTCCGCCCGCAGGTGGGATCGCACGCACGACGGGTGCCGAACCCACGAGCCCGATCAGCTGACGCGAGCCACGGCCAACGGGCCGGTCATCCGGTCGATGCGTCGCCGCGGCCCGGCGACGAGCACGTACTCGAGATTGCGGGTGTGGCTGACCTCGCCGACCTTGTCGCCACCGGGGCCGTGGATGCCGATCTGCGCCCCCACGTAGCGTTTGGAATCGAACGCCAGGGCCACCACGTCGCCGTGGACGGCACACATCTCCCGCAGTTCGTCCAGCTCGACCCACGACTCGTCGTTGTACGACACGACCACGATCTCGGCATCGACCGCAGCGATCGTCCGCGCGAGCGCATCGGGCATCTCGCGCTTGCGGTTGAACACACTCTTGGTCTCGTCGTCGCGGGCGTCGACCCGCTTGCAGGCGACGCCGTAGAACTCCGGTCGATCCCACGCGACGATCGTCTCCCACACGTGGTAGTTCGTGAAGTAGCGGTGCTGGTTGTAGGGCGGGTCGAGATACGCGAGGTCGAACGAACCGAGCGTCCCGGCGACCTCGGTGGCGTCGCCCCGCACCGCCCGGCCGGTGCCCGGCAGCAGCGACGGCACCTCCAGCGTGACCGGCTTGTACGACCTCGGCGCCCACTGCTTGATGTACGCCATCTGGACACCGGCGGTGGAGTCGACCTTGTCGGCAGCCAGCAGCAGGCTGGTCAGCAGGATCGGTTCGAGCGGGGAACCGGCGTGATCGCGGGCGATCGCGTCGCGGATCGCGTCGATCCGTTCACCGTTGAACGGCTGGAAGAACCGTGACTGCACACAGAACGTGTCGGTGACGTACCCCGGCTCGCCCGGAATGCGGTTCAGATCGTCGATCGCGGAGCGCAGTTCGTCCTGGTCGACCGAGGCGGCGTCCAGCTCGATCCAGGTGCGAGCGAACACCTCGGAGTAGCGGGCGACGTCGACGGCGGTGACGTGAGCCCCTGTCGTCTTGAACGCCTGTGCCACCCGGGTGGTGCCGGTGAACAGGTCGAGCGCCGTCGAGGCGCCGGATCGCTCGAACAGATCGGCGAGCACCGGGATCAGCCGACGCTTCGATCCGAGGTACTTGATCATGCGCCTTCGTCGGGCGGTGCCGGCCGCGCAGCCGTCGCGCTCGCGAACGCGTCGGGATCGACCGAGATGAACGTCGCCTTCGCGGTCACGACGACCTGGTCGGACTCGGTGTCGACCAGTTCGCCGGTCATGAAGATGCGCCGGCCCTCACGATCGGTCATCCTCACCCGGCATGCCAGTTCACGGAACAGCGGGGTGGGAGCTGCATAGCGGATGTAGATGTCGCCCGTGAACGCGGCCTGCTTGATCACGTCGAGCACGGAGCCGAACACGTCGTCGAACAGCGCCGCCACCACGCCGCCGTGCGCGCGCCCGGGTGCTCCCTCGTGCGCGGCTCGCAGGGTGACCAGCGCCACGATCTCGTCGCCGTGCCGGTGCAGCTCGGGGTCGAGCCCCCACGGCGAGGAGCGTCCGGTGATCGGCCGGTCGTCGAACGTGTGCTGGAACCGACCCTGCGGCACGTCGAGGCGTTCCGGGTGCGAGAACTCGTGACCGCGACCTCTGGTCCGCTCGGCCCCGGGCCAGAGGGCGGCGGTGACTCCTTCGACGACGTCGCTCAGGTGTTCGATCTGTTCGAGGGTCGCGTGGCGACCGATGAAGGCGTGGCCGAGGTCGCGGATCGCCTGTCCTGCTCGCGCCCGGGCCTCGATGATGTCGGTCTCATCACTCATTCGGAACCGACTCTCGCAGCCCGACGGCCCGGATCAGGAATCGGGTGACTCGAGTGCCTCGAGGAGGGTGTTCCAGGCGAGGGTGGCGCACTTGATGCGGACGGGGAACTTGACGACGCCCTGGAGCGCCTCGAGGTCACCCAACTCGACGTCGTCGACCGGGTCGTCGCCCTCGGTCTCGATCGACATCATGCCCTTGAACCGGCGCACGAGCGCTCGGACCTCGGCCACCGACTTCCCCTTCACCGCGGCGCTCATCATCGATGCCGACGACTGCGAGATCGAACAGCCTTGGCCGCTGACCTTGACGTCGTTGACGGTGTCGCCGTCGACGTCGAGGTAGACGGTGATCTCGTCGCCGCACAGTGGGTTGTGACCCTCGGCGTGACGCGCCGGGGGCGGCAACTCACCGCGGTTGCGGGGGGTGCGGTAGTGATCGAGGATGATCTCGCGATAGAGGTCTTCGAGGCCTGGCATGGGTGTCTCCCGCAGTCGAGGGGCGGCTCGGTCAGAGACCGAAGATATCGGTGGCGCCGTCGAGCGCATCGGTCAACGCGTCGACGTCGGAACGGTCGTTGTACAGGTAGAGGCTCGCCCGGGCGGTGGCGTTCGCTCCGAGGATGCGCATGAGCGGCTTGGCGCAGTGGTGCCCGGCCCGGACGCACACGTTGCGCTCGTCGAGGACCTGGCTGACGTCGTGCGGATGGATGTCGCGGAACGCGAAGCTGAGCACGCCGCCGCGGACCTCGACGTCGTCGGGCCCGTGGATCGTGATGCCGTCGCCGTACCGCCCCTTGAGCGTGTCGATCGCGTACCTGGTGAGTTCCATCTCGTGGTGACGGATCTCGTCCATGCTGATCGCCTCGAGGTACTCGACGGCAGCGCCGAACCCGATGACGTCGACGATCGGGGGAGTGCCGGCTTCGAACTTGGCCGGGACCGGCGCGGTGGTGAAACCGTCGAGGCGGACGTCGGCGATCATGTTGCCGCCGCCGATGTAGGGCGGCATCGCACCGAGGAGCTCCATGCGCCCCCAGAGCGCTCCGACGCCGGCCGGACCACACATCTTGTGGCTGGAGAACGCCACGAAATCGGCGTCCCACGCCTGGAGATCGGTCGGATTGTGCGGCACGTACTGGCACGCATCGACGACCGCGATGGCGCCGGCGTCGTGCGCCGCGTCGACGAGCCGCCGGACCGGTGTGATCGTGCCGAGCACATTGCTCATCGCCGTGAACGACAGCACCTTGGCGCCATCGAGCAGACGATCGAGGTCGGTGAGATCGAGCTGGCCGTCGCTCGTCAGTGGGATCCAGCGGATCTCGGACCCGGTCCGAGTGGCGAGGATCTGCCACGGCACGATGTTGGCGTGGTGCTCCATGTGGGTGAGCACGATCGCGTCGCCCTCGCCGAGGTTCGAGCCGCCCCACGACGATGCGACCAGGTTCAGCGCCTCGGTCGCGTTCTTGGTGAACACGATCTCGTCGGCACGCGGCGCGTTGACGAGCCGAGCGACGGCGGATCTGGCGCCTTCGAAGCGATCGGTGGCCTCGCCGGCGAGCCGGTACGCACTGCGATTGATCGGGGCGTAACCGGTGCGGACGAAATGGTCCATCGCCTCGATCACCTGGACCGGCTTCTGCGAGGTGTTGCCCGAGTCGAGGTACACGATCGGAGCACCGTCGATCTCGCGGCGGAGCACCGGAAAGTCGTTGCGGACGGCAGCCCAGTCGACGCCCATCGTCAGCTGGTCACCTTGAACGCCTCGTAGCCGTCGCGTTCGAGCTGCTCGACGAGCTCCATGCCGCCGGACTGGACGATGCGCCCGTCGACGAGGATGTGAACGTGGTCGGGCTGGATCTCGTCGAGGAGCCGCTGGTAGTGCGTGATGAGCACCACGCCCATCCCTGGCCGCTCGTTGCGGACCTCGCGGATGCCCTGGGCGACGATCCGAAGCGCGTCGATGTCGAGTCCGGAGTCGGTCTCGTCGAGGATCGCGAGCTCGGGCTCGAGGATCGCCATCTGCATGATCTCGTTGCGCTTCTTCTCGCCGCCGGAGAATCCTTCGTTGAGGTAGCGGTCGACGAACGACGAATCCATGCCGAGCCGCTTCATCCAGTCCATCGTGGCGAGCCGCAGTTCGAGCACCGACAGATCGACGCCCTTGCGTGCGGACAGCGCTGCCCGCAGGAACTGGATCACCGAGACGCCGGCGATCTCCTGGGGGTACTGGAACGCCAGGAACATGCCGGCCTTGGCGCGCTCCTCGGTGGGCCAATCCGTGACGTCGTCACCCTGGAACGTGATCGAACCGGAGGTGACCTCGTACTCGGGTGAGCCGAGCAGCGTGGTGCCGAGGGTGCTCTTGCCCGACCCGTTGGGCCCCATGATCGCGTGCACCTCACCCGCCTTCACGGTCAGTGAGAGGCCTCGGAGGATGTCGTCAGCGGGGGTCGCACCCGGCTCGGTGGTCGGTCGGGCGTGCAACCCATCGACCTGAAACAGCTCGGTCATGGTCTCCAGTCTACGATGCAGGGGTCGGGATTATCACTACGGCGGTAGGAGAAATAGCTCGTGCACACGGAGATCGCGGCCACGCTGGTGGCACCCGGCTGGGCGGCGCGCGAGCGGCGACGCTCGGTGGCGATCGCGATGCTGGTCGTCGGCGTCGGTCTGCCCCTGCTCATGGCGCTGTACGTCGTCGTGGGGGGCCGCAGTTGGGTGGCGCTCACACTCGACCGAGAGTTCCTGGGGCTGGTCGTACTGGTCGGCTGCCTCGGCATCGCGGTTCGGCTCGCGGCGTTGGTCGAGGTGTGGCTCGCGGCAGGCAGACGGCGGTCGCTCGATCGCATCGAGACCGCAGCGGCGGTGGTGGCGATGGTCGGACTGATCGCCGGCAGCGTGGCGGTGGTGGAGGTCGGCCGGGCGCGGGCCGCGCTCGCCCCGACGTTCACCGCGACGGCGGGTGAGCCACTCTTCGATCCTGATCGGCCGGTCACGTCGGCGCCGGTCGAGTCGACCGCACCGGTGACGACCGCGGCAGCAACGACCACGTCGACGACCCGACCCGACCTCGAACCGAGGGGCGGTGTCGGCGAGATCGTGGTCGTGACGACCACGACCACGACGTTGCCGCCGAAGCCGGCGCAACCCGATAGCGGTGTGAGCGCCGCAGACCTGGCCGACGTGACGACCGTGCTCCTGCTCGGCGGTGACGCCGGGCCGGGACGTGGCGGCCTGCGGACCGATTCGATGATGCTGTTCAGCCTGCACCGGCCATCCGGCCGGGCGGCGCTGATCTCGATCCCGCGCAACCTGGAACGGCTGCTGTTCCCGCCGGGGAGCGCGCTCGAATCGTCGTACCCGTACGGGTTCGGTGACATCGCCAACGCCGTGTACCCCATCGTCTCCTCGCGCGGGAGCCTGCGCGACGCGTACGCGGTCGGCGACATCCGCCCCGGGGTCGTCGCCATCGCTCAGGGCATCGGCTACTCGCTCGACGTCAAGATCGACGACTACGTGCTCGTCGACATGCAGGGGTTCCTCGACCTCATCGACGCGATCGGTGGGGTCACGCTCACCCTCACGTCGGCGATCCCGATGCCGGGCAACGTCCCGGGTGCGCGGACCCAGTACCCCGACACGATCGGTCCGGGCGTGGTCCAGATGGACGGATCGACCGCGCTCGGGTACGCGCGCAGCAGGAAGGGTGACAACGACTACCGGCGGGCGCGTCGCCAGCGCGATCTGCTCGCAGCCCTCGCGCAGCAGGTGTCGCTCACCGATGTGGCCCTGTCGTTCGGGTCGGTGGCCGCGGCGATCGGGGGCACGCTGCGCACATCGCTGACACCCGACGAGCTCACCGAGACCCTGAACGTGATCGGCGGTGAGACGGCGATCGTCGAGTCGGTCGGACTCGTCCCGCCCCTGGTCGACGTGCGGCGACCCGACTACGACGCGATGGCCAAGATCGTCGGTGCGGTCCACATGGCGCTCGTCACCGGCGCGAGCTCCGGCTACTGACGCCGCGACGAGAATTCGACATCGCCGGGTCGTACGCTTCGCGGTCGATGTCCAACACCAACGACACCCAGGCCCTGCGGGGTCTCGACGACCTCGAGAGCCGACTGCGCGGTCCCGATCTCCAAGAGGGATCCCCCGGCGCGCAGATGGCCATTTCGGTCGTCCTGCCGGGTGTTCCGGCGTTTCGCCGAACGCCGCCGTTGGCCCTGCTCCTGTCGGTGCTCGGCGTGATCGTGCCGGTGCTCGGCGTGCTCTGGGCCTACGCGAACCGCAGCGATCTGATCGGCTTCGCCCTCGACCAGCGTGTGCTCCTCGGTGTGGTCGTGGTCGGGCTGCTCGCCGTGGTGGTCCGTCTGGCGGCGATCGCCGAGATCGCGCACGCATTCCGACGCACGCCCGGGATCGGCGGGCGGACCGCCGTCGCCACCGTCGTCGTGCTCGCGCTGAGCATCCCGGTGCTCTGGGTCGCGTTCCGTGCCAACGAGGCCCGGAGCGCGGTGGGCAACGTGTTCTCGTCGTCCGACGGTGACCCGCTGTTCGAGCCGACTGTCGGCGACGGCGCCGCGTCCGATGGTGCCGAACCGATCGATCCCGACTCCGTCAAGAACATCCTGCTGCTCGGTGGCGACGCCGGCCCCGGGCGCTGGGGCCTGCGCACCGACACGATGATCATCGTCTCGGTCCACGAGTCGTCGGGCCGCACGTCGTTGGTCTCGATCCCGCGCAACCTCACCCGGCTCCAGTTCCCGCCGGGCAGCCCGCTTCGCGATGCATTCCCCGACGGCTTCAACGACCTGGCGAACGCCGTGTTCCCCTACGTGTCGACCCGCGACGAACTGATGGCCCACTATGGCCGCAACGGGCTGCAGGCCGAGGCCGTCGCGCTGTCCGAGGCGATCGGGTACTCGCTCGATGTCAAGATCGACGACTACGCGCTGGTCAACATGCAGGGGTTCCTCGAGGTGATCGACGCGATCGGCGGGGTCGACATCCAGATCGATCAACGGTTGCCGATGCCGGGCACGATCCCCGGTGCGAAGCGCGAACTGCCCGACACGCTCGGCCCGGGGCTCGAACACCTCGACGGCACCCTCGCGATCGCCTACGTGCGTTCCCGCTCCGGTGACTCCGACTATCAGCGAATGGGGCGGCAACGCCAGTTGCTGTCCGCGCTCGGTTCGCAGGTGTCCACGACCGAGGCGATCGGGGCTTTCGGTTCCGTCACCGGCGACCTCGAGAACTCGATGCGGACGTCGCTGTCGTCGGGTGAGTTCAGCAACCTGCTCGACCGACTCGGTGACAACGACGGGATCCACGAGTCGATCGGTCTGACCCCGCCGCTGATCACGCCGGGATCGCCCGACTACCCGTTCATCCAGAGCGTGATCGACGCCGTCGAGCTGGCACTCGTCACCGGGGCCGGCAGCGGGTTCGCCTCCTGAATCACGAGTTGTGCCAGGAGGTCGAGCGGACAGGTGAGGCTCTGCCGAACCTGGCCGCTCGACACTCCCAATGGATACGGGGAGGAATCAGCGGAATGAACAGGAGCGGAGCGACCTATCCGCTGATCCTCCAGGCACAACTCGCGATCGGTCGCGGTGTGGTCATGCCCGCGGACGGGCCGCCAGCATCATCCACGGAAGCGGCCGTCGCACGGCCGTGACGTCGAACTGACCGCTCACGAACCGCTCGAACGAGCGCGACGACCAGTGGTTGACGTGACCCGGGGTGTTGCCCAGCTCGCGGAGGTACCGGCCCCTGGCCATGTTGCCGGCTCGCCAGATCGGCTCCCTCGGTACCGAGAGCACGGTGGCGTGCCGGCAGACCCTGGCGATCTCACGCAGCGCGTCGTCGGGTCGCGGGATGTGCTCCATGACCTCGAGCCCGACGACGAGGTCGATCGAGGCGTCGGCGAACGGCAACCGAGTCGCGTCTCCGAAGAACATGGGGAGGCCGAGCTCGGCCCAGTCGCCGGCGAGGTCGTCGTCGAGCAGGTCGAGACCGATCACGGTCGCGTCGGGAAAGCGCTCCACGAGCCGTGCGGTGACCCGTCCCTCGCCCGCTCCGACCTCGACGACGGTCGACGGCGACATGTCCTCGAGCATCGTGTCGAGCGCTTCGAAGAACCCGCTCATCATCCGCTGCTCGATCGGGTTGGTCGAGGCGTACTTGTCGTAGTTGTTCCCCGCAACGTTGGCGTTCACGCATCCGGACCGTATCCGGATCTCACGCCTATGCTCGGGCAACCATGGCTGAATCCGCGACGCCTCTCGCCAAGTTGCTCATCCAGATCCCGTGCTTCAACGAAGCCGACACGCTGGCTGCGACCCTCGCCGACCTGCCCCGGTCCGTGCCGGGTGTCGACGTCGTCGAATGGCTGATCATCGACGACGGCAGCACCGACGGCACCGCGGACGTCGCCCGAGCGAACGGTGTCGATCACGTCGTCACCCATGCTCGCAATCGCGGCCTGGCTGCAGCGTTCCTGACCGGGCTCGATGCGGGCCTCCGTCTGGGTGCCGACGTCATCGTCAACACCGACGCCGACAACCAGTACGTGGCCGACTGCATCCCCGAACTCATCGCCCCGATCTGTGACGGATCGGCCGACATGGTGGTGGGGGAGCGGCCGATCACCAGCATCGACGACTTCTCGTGGGCCAAGAAGAAGTTGCAGCGGTTCGGCTCGTGGGTCGTCAGGAAGTTCTCCGGGACCGACGTGGCCGATGCGCCGAGCGGGTTCCGTGCGATCGGCCGCGAGGCAGCGCTGAGGCTCCAGGTGTTCGGCAGGTTCAGTTACACGATGGAGACGCTCGTGCAGGCGAACGCCGAGGGGCTCTCCGTCGTGTCGGTCCCGGTCCGCGTCAACCCGCAGACCCGTCCCTCGCGGCTCGCCAAGAGCACGTTCCAGTACCTGCGCTCGTCGAGCCAGACCATCGTGCGCAGCTTCGCGCTGTACCACCCGTTCAAGTTCTTCTTCCGGGTCGGCCTGGTGCCGTTCGCGCTCGGGATGGTGCTCCTGATCCGCTGGGGACTGCTGTGGCTGATCGACGACGAGTACCGGAGCCGCATCCCGAGCCTCGTCGTCGGTGCCGTCTTCGTCGTCGTCGCCGTGCAGATCTGGGTGGTGGCGTTCCTCGCCGACCTCCAGGCGGCCAGTCGTCGTCTGCTCGCCGAGTCGAGGGTGCGTGAGCGTCGGCGTGCGCTCGACGACGCCGCCTGAGTCACCAGCCCCGGTCGACCCACTCCTGCAGGTGCGGGCGCTCGCGTCCGATCGTGGTGTCGACGCCGTGGCCGGGCAGCAGGATCGTCTCCGCCGGGAACGTGAACAGCTTGGTGTCGATCGAGTCGATGATCGCTGCGAAGTCGCCGCCGTCGAACGAGGTGTTGCCGGGGCCGCCGGGGAACAGCGTGTCACCGGTGAACAGCAGCGGCGTGCCGGCCAGGTGGAACGAGATCGAGCCGGGCGTGTGCCCCGGGTTGTGGATCGCGTCGAGGCGGAGACGACCGAACTCGATGACCTCGGCGTCGTCGAGGAACACGTCGTACCCGACCTTGGCGAGCATCGGCGCATCGGCGGCGGTGACCGCGACCTCGTACCCGGCCTCGCGCAGCTGGCTGACCGCTCCGATGTGGTCGAAGTGGCCGTGCGTCTCCAGGACGCGCCGTACCCCGAGCTGCTGGCACAGTTCGAGGAGGAGCTCGTGCTCGTTCGCGGCGTCGATCAGCACGGCCTCGCCGGTCCGTCGGCACCGGACGACGAAGACGTTGTTGTCGTACGAACCGACGACGACCCGGTGGACCTCGACGTCGGCATCGGCCCAGTGCAGCGTCGTGGACGGGATCGCGGCGGTCGTCATCCGACCAGTGTCGCGCGTGGCGCCGTTTGGTTACGGTTCGTGTCGTGCCGTCGTCGTTCGAGCTCCGTGAGGTCACGGCGGGACCGCCGGGAGCACCGATCCTGCGGTCGGTGTCGGTCGCGGTCCCGTGCGCGGGCATCACGGTGTTGGCCGGACCGTCGGGCGCCGGCAAGTCGAGCCTGCTGCGACTCCTGAACCGGTTGGACGACCCGCACCGGGGTGAGGTCGCGCGGGACGGGCGCGATGTTCGGACCTGGGAGCCGACCGAGCTCCGTCGGCGAGTCGCCATGGTCTTCCAGCGCGCACCGGTGTTCCCGGGCACGGTGCTCGACAACCTGCAGGTCGCCTGCCCGAGCCTCGATGCCGAAGCTGCCGAGGCGGCCCTCTCGCGAGTCGGGCTCGATCCAGCGTTGCTCGGACGCACAGCGACCGACCTGAGCGGTGGCGAGGCGCAGCGGATGTGCTTCGCGCGTGCGCTCGCGACGGAGCCGCAGGTGATGCTCGCCGACGAGCCGACCGCCTCGCTCGACGGGGCGTCGCGTCGGACGATCGAGGCGCTCGGACGCGACCTCGCCGACGGCGGGATGCCGTTCGTGTGGGTCAGCCACGATGTAGTGCAACTCCGCCGGCTCGCCGATCACGTGATCGTCCTCGTCGACGGCGCCGTCGCTGCGTCGGGTCCGTTGGCCGAGCTCGACGAGCACGACGATGCGCTGGTGCGTGACCTGGTGGGAGCGACGTGATCGCAGCGGCGGCGACGACCGACATCGGTCTGGTCGGAATGGCGGCCTCGGGCATCCTGGTCGCGGTGGCGCTCGGTGTCTCGATGTGGCGCCGGCTCGGTCTCGAACGGAGTCTGCTGTGGTCGGCGCTGCGAGCGCTCGGCCAGCTGGTCGTCGTGGGCTGGGCGCTGCAACTGATCGTCGACGACGACGATCCGCTGGTGTTCTCGTTCCTGTGGCTGGCGGTGATGCTCGGCCTGGCCGGGTACACGACGTGGCAGCGCGCCGGCCGGGTCCGGGCGGTGCTGCCGTTGTCGCTCGCCGCCTACGCGGCCTCGGCCGCGGTCACGCTCGGTGTGCTGTTCGGATTCGGCATCTACGAGCTCGAGGGACGCACGATCGTGCCGCTCGCCGGCATTGTCGTCGGCAACTCGCTGTCGGCCACCGTGCTGGTCTCCCGGCGACTGTTCGACGCCGCCGACGATCACCGCGACCTGATCGAGGCCCGACTCGCCCTCGGGCTCTCCGCATCCGAAGCGTTCGCTCCCGATCTGCGCGAGTCGCTGCGCACGGCGCTCGTCCCGCAGATCGAGACCACGAAAGCGGTCGGCATCATCGCGTTGCCGGGAGCCATGGTCGGCCTGATCCTCGCCGGCGTCGACCCGGAGCAGGCCGTTCGCGTCCAGCTCTCGGTGATGTACCTGGTGCTCGGCAGCGTCGCGACGACGACGGCGGTCATGAGCCTCGGGATCTCCCGCCGGCTGTTCACGAGTTCGCAGCAACTCGTCCGCCGCTGACGCAGCCCGCCGCCGATCAGCTGGAGACGACCTCGAACCCGAGACCGAGGGCGACGCCGATCTGGGCGGGGTCGAAGGTGACGAACCGCACCGGACCCGGCAGACGTTCGGCGGCCGCGAAGTGGATCGCATCGGTGAGCCGGACCGGTTGCAGGCGCGAGAGGGTTGCTGCCCGATCGAGGCAGCGCTGGTCGACCGGGACGACGTGCAGGTGATCCCACGTGAGACGGATCGCGTCCTCGAGGTCGGCGCGGAGGATGCGTTCGTCGGTGAGCCGGTCGATCGCCGGGAGCGCCTCGGTCAGCGCCATCGCCGACGCACACCACGCGCGGTCGGTCGAGAGCGCCTCGACGACGACGTCGCGTTGATCGCCGGCGACCGCCAGTGCGAGCAGCGCGCTCGTGTCGAGCGCGATCGTCATCCGCGCAGCTCTCGGAGCGCCCGGTCGACCCGCACGGTCGCCCAGATCGCGACCGGGTCGGGGGCGCGCCACTCGCCGGTGCGTCGCGGCGGGATCAGCGCGCCGGCGGCGACGAGTCGTTCGATGTCGGGTGCCGCCTCGTCGAGCGGAGCGAGCTGGGCGACGGGACGTCCGTGGGAGGTGATGACGGTTCGTTCGCCGGCCGTCGCGCGGCGGACCGCGCCCGCCAGGTCGGCCCGGAGTTCGCGTACTCCAATAGTGTCCACATGTGTACACAATCAGATTTGCGCCCGGTGATCAACCCCCTCCAGACTCTCGCCCATGAACTTCGCTTTCACCGAGGAACAAGAAGAGCTCCGCTCGACCATCCGCTCGTTCATGGAGGCCAAGAGCCCCGAATCGGCGGTCCGTGAGCAGATGGAGACCGACGACGGGTACGACGCCGACGTCTGGAAGCAGATGGGTGAGCAGATGGGCCTCCAGGGCCTGCACATCCCCGAGGAGTACGGCGGCTCGGGCTTCGGCTACGTCGAGCTGGGCATCGTGCTCGAGGAGATGGGTCGGGCACTGCTGTGCGCCCCGTACTTCTCGTCGGTCGTGCTCGCCGCCAACGCGCTGATCCACTCCGGTGACGAAGCCGCCAAGCAGGCGCACCTCCCCGGCATCGCCGCCGGCGAAACCGTCGCCACCCTGGCGTTCACCGAGCCGTCGGGCAAGTGGGACGAGGCCGGCATCACCATGGAGGCCACCGCCTCGGGCGACGGCCACACGCTGTCGGGCACGAAGAGCTTCGTGATCGACGGCGCCACCGCCGGCCTGATCCTCGTCGCCGCCCGCACCGACGCCGGCGTCAGCCTGTTCGCCGTCGACGGCGACGCCTCGGGCCTCACCCGCACCGCCCTGTCGACCATGGACCAGACCCGCAAGCAGGCCAAGCTCGACTTCGACAACACGCCGGCCACGCTGATCGGCACCGACGGCGGCGGCTGGGACATCCTGTCGACCGTGCTCGACCTCGCAGCGATCGGCCTCGCCGCCGAGCAGGTCGGCGGCGCCCAGTTCGTGCTCGAGATGGCCGTCCAGTACGCCAAGGACCGTGTGCAGTTCGGTCGGCCGATCGGTTCGTTCCAGGCGATCAAGCACAAGTGTGCCGACATGCTGCTCGAGGTCGAGTCGGCCAAGTCGGCCGCCTACTACGGCCTTTGGTGCGCCAGCGAGATGAACGACGAACTGCCGTCGGTCGCCTCGCTCGCCAAGGCCTACTGCTCCGAGGCGTACTTCCACGCCACGGCCGAGAACATCCAGATCCATGGTGGCATCGGCTTCACCTGGGAGCATCCGGCGCACCTGTACTTCAAGCGGGCCAAGAGCAGCGAGTTGCTGTTCGGTGACCCGACGTACCATCGCGAGCAGCTCGCTCAGCGCATCGGCATCTGAGCCGGTCTCATCTCACTGGTGGCTCCGCCCCGACCGCTTCGGTCGGGGCGGAGCCGCGTCCGGGGAGTTCTCCCCATGGCGCGCCGTCGTGCGTTCGTTGATGGTGTTCGGGTGCGGGAAGGTGGCCCGAATCGGGCGGTGCGGCGGAGCGGGCTATCGTCCGAGGCGATGGTGAGGCGTCTGGCGGTGGTCCTCCTGGTTCCGGCGATGTTGTTCGCCGGCTGCAGCGGCGGTGACGACGACGTCGCGTCGACGACCACCTTCGCCCCACCGCTGACGAATCCACCCCTCCCGGCCAGTTCGACGACGGAGGGGTCATCCGTGGACGAGGCGCCGACGACGACCGGGCCGGTCGGGTCGACGTCGCCGACCACGGCGCCGGATCCGGGCAGCAGCACGTCGTCGATGGTGACGGTGGCATCGACGCCCGACGACACGACGGCCACGACGCAACCCGACGAGTTCGACTGGGTAGCGATCGTCCAAGGCCTCTACGACACCTTGGCCGACATCAACACTTCGCCGGCGATCGACAGAGTGAGTGAGTTCTGCGTGGCGGTCGAGAGCCCCTGTCGAGATCGGCAGGGAGCACAGATCGAGACGCTTGTTCGGGACGGATGGCGCGTCGTCGACCCAGTGCCGATCCCCGTTGTTAGCGCAGAGTTCGACTCGACCGCCGATGGGCGGGAGCCGATTGACAGCACGCTCGTCGTTCTGAACGTCGTAGTAGGCCCACGTGACGGCGTGGTGGGAACCATCATTGACGCGAACGGAGATGTTCTGTTCGAAGTCGATGACGAAACCACGGAGCCGACGCCGGTGACGTGGTTCGTTCGTTTTGAGCCCGACGTCGGTTGGCGAGTATTCGAGACACGGGGAATCGACTGAGTGCGGGTACTGCGGTTCCTCTCGGTCGCAGTGTTGCTGGTCGGGCTGTCAGCGGTCGGTGCTGCGGCACGGTCAGCCCTGGCGCAAGAGGTCACCTGCAGCGAGAACAGCGAAGGTGAGTACAGCTGCGTAGTGGTCAAACCTCCTGACGCCCCGGACATCGAGCAGCCGATTGGCGACGGCACAGGGCCTCCGTTGCGATGGTCTCGTACCCGAATCCAGGACAGCGTGGGGGCACCGCCCTCGTGCCCTGCGCGTGAGGTGGTGACTCCGACTGGCACGGAGATGGAGTGGGGCATCCCATGGCTGATCGTCGTCAGAAACACCGAGACGGGAGAGATTGTCCTGATCCGGTTGGAGTGTCAATACTCGGGCGAGGAACCGCCGGAACCGCCGCCCCCACCGCCCGATCTTGCCGAGATCGCGAGGGACCAAGGCGCCGCGTTTGCGCTGGAGACGGGTCTGAACCCACCTCAGGAGCGGCGAGGGGTCAGCCAGTTGCCGACATGGCTGTGGTGCTCGAATGCCGGGCCGGTCGACGTCGAGGCCACGGTCTGGCCGCACCGTGCGTCGGCGCGTGCGGTCGTGACGAACGTGGCGTGGACGATCGAGGGTCCCGACGGGCGGATCGAGCGAGCGGCCCAACACTGTGGTTCTGAGCCGGATCCGGAATCCGACGGCAGCGCCGCCGCAGCGACGTGGACGCCGAACGAACCCGGTGTGTCGACGATCACGCTCACGACGGAGTGGTCGGCGCAGTGGACGTACACGTACTTCGATCCGGTGCTCGGTCCCGTCAACCTCGGGACCTTCGATCTCGGAGCGATCGTTCTGGCGTCCGAGCCGATCAGCTACGAGGTGTACGAGATCCAGTCGGTCGGGGTGGGGCCGTAGGCTGATCGGATGGACGCCACGACGATCGTGTTTGCCGTGATTGCCGCGGTGCTGGTCTTCGCCATCGCTGCCGGCACGATCGGCCGTGAGGCCCACCGCCTCGACGCGGTGGCTCCCCGGGCGGTGTACCAGCTCGACGAAGCGATCGACTTCGTGGCCGACCGGCTCCCGCCGGAGAGTCAGGCGCGGCTCACCCCCGAAGAGGTCGACCAGCTGCTCCGGGCGCACCTGCGGTGGATGCACGAACAAGGCCTGCAGCCCGACAAGGCGGTCGACGCACGCCAGGAGATCGACGGTGTCGTGGTGAGCGACGACGCACTGGTCGCATTCCTGTTGGCGACCGCCGAGCAGGAGGGCGTCGAACTCCTCGACGACGTCGACGCGGTGAACGTCGTCGACGCCCACCTCGCCTACTTCGAGGCGATCGGCGCCGTCGGCCCGGAAGCGCCGCTCGACGACGTCATCTGATCTCGTACGAAAATCCTCGAAGGTGCTTGGCGCGGCCGTCCCGATTGTGGTGAGCTATCGGCACCAGAGAGAGGAGGTGGTCCAAACAATGAGTGATAGTTCTTACGGGACCCTGGAGGTGGTTGGCCGCTAGGTCAACAGGCTGGACGGCCTGGCGAATCCTCGCCAACCCCCGCCGAACACGCTGCCGAAGCTCGTCCCATCGGCGAATACCAGGCTGTGTTCGGTCCCAATCAGTCAGAAACGTGAACGAGGGAGTGCACCCGCACTCCCTCGTTCCGCGTACGATGTGCGGTCATGGATCGCCCCACGCGTTTCGAGCACGCACGTTTCGTCGGAGACAAGCGGACCCAACTCGTCTACGACCTCGACGAGTGGGACGACGCCGAGATCGTCCAGGAGTTCGTCGATGCCGGCGTCGGCATCCAGTTCGGTCCCGACACGCTCGTCGAGGCGCGGAACCGCGGGTACACGTTGGCCACCCCGGGCAAGCGGCGAATCGCCCGCAAGCCACGTTCCTGACCCGCTCCGACCCGTCACGTCATGGAATCGACCTTCCGCAGCGGCGGATTCACGCTGGCGAGTCATCTCAAGGAGCCGTCCGGCAGCGGCGCGCGCGATGCCGATGTGCCTGCGCTGATCCTGTGCCACGGGTTCCCGGTCGGGCCGATCGACGCTCGTCGTTCGGCCGGCACCTTTCCCCAACTCATCGATCGGGTCGCCATCGAGATCGGGATGCCGGCGATGACGTTCACGTTCCGCGGGTGCGGGACCAGCACCGGCGACTTCTCGCTCCAGGGGTGGATCGACGACCTGCGTGCGGCGATCGACCACTCGATCCACACCTTCGACGTGTCGAAGGTCGTACTGGTCGGCACCAACACGGGCGGGTCGATCGCGATCTGTGTGGCCGCGGACGACCCGCGTGTCGCCGCGGCGGGGCTGCTGTCGCCACGAGCCGACTTCGACGACTGGGCCGACCACCCGCGCCGCTTTCTCGACCACGCGCGTGACATCGGTGCGGTGCGAACGCCCGGCTTCCCGAACAACATGGACGATTGGGCGAGGGCATTCCGCCGATTCCGCCCGACCGCTGCGGCCCGGCGCTTCTCGCCACGCCCGCTGCTCGTGATGCACGGCGAGGACGACGAGAGCGTCCCGACGTCCGATGCCCGGCAGTTGGCGCAGGCTCACGGAGCGGCCGAACTGTCGTTGCTCCAGGGCGCCGGGCACCGTTTACGGCACGATCCGAGAGCCGTGGCGATCCTCATGGGATGGCTCGAGCGGGTGAAGACCGGCTGACGGGTCCGCCGCCACCGGGCGGCTTCGGCGGTAACGTCCGGTTCCATGCGGATCTCCGAGCGTGTCGACAATGCCGTGCGCTCCATGGCGGAGTTGGCGACGGCGGAGGGCGAATCGCTCAAGGCCGAGGTCATCGCCGAACGCCAGGGCATCTCGCTGAAGTACCTGCTCGACATCCTGCGTGACCTCAAGCGGGCCGAGCTCGTTCGGTCCCGACGGGGTCCGCACGGCGGCTTCACGCTCTCTCGGAGCGGCGAGTCGATCACGCTCGCCGACGTGTTCCGGGCGATCGACGGCCCACTCGCCGACGTGCACGACGAGAGCCTGCGCGGGCTCAGCTACGCCACACCCGCAGAACAGTTGCCCGAGGTCTGGATGGCGATTCGAGCGAGTTTGAGGCGGGTGCTCGAGACCGTCACCGTGGCCGATCTGGCCCGAGGCGAACTGCCGGCCGACGTGCGATCGCTCGCCGCCGAGTACCGACACGACACCGAAACGAGACATGCATGACCGTCGACCGACCAACCATCGACGCGGCGATCGCCGCCGTGACCGCTGCCGCCGACCTGACGACGTCGGCACAGGGGCGATTGCTGGCAGGCGACACGCTCACCAAGACCGATGACAGCCCGGTCACGGTCGCCGACTTCGGCGCCCAGGCGGTCGTCTGCGCCGTCCTCACCGATTCGCTCGGCGAGATCGAGATGGTGGGGGAGGAGGACGCGAACGACCTCGTCGACGATCGGTCGGGCTTGCTCGACGGCGTGGCCGGGCTCGTGTCGTCCACGCTCGCCCGCGATGTGTCGCCGGCGACCCTGCTCGACTGGATCGCCGTCGGCTCGGGGTCGGCTTCGGCCGACCGGTACTGGACACTCGACCCGATCGACGGCACGAAGGGCTTCCTCCGCGGCGATCAGTACGCGATCGCGCTGGCGCTGATCGAACACGGCGAGGTCGTGCTCGGCGTGCTCGGATGTCCGAACTACCCGCTCACCTCCGGCGCTCGGGGTGCGACGTTCGTGGCCGCTCACGGCGAAACCCATCTACTGGCGGCGGGGGAGCGCACCCAGGTGAACGTCGTGCCGCCCGCGTCGCTCGATGTCGCCCGGTTCTGCGAATCGGTCGAGTCCGGGCACTCCGACCAGGGGCAGTCCGCCCAGATCGCCGAGCAACTCGGTATGACCGCCGAGCCGTATCGGATCGACAGCCAGTGCAAGTACGGCGCGATCGCCCTCAGCGACGCGAACGTGTACCTGCGGCTCCCGACGCGGGCCGACTACGTCGAGAAGATCTGGGATCACGCGGCCGGCAAGTTGGTGGTCGAGAACGCCGGTGGGCGGGTGACCGACGTGCACGGCGCTCCGCTCGACTTCGCCCGGGGCGCTCGCCTGTCGGCGAACAGCGGTGTCATCGCGACGAGTGGCAGGTTCCACGACGAGGTCGTCGCGGCGGTCGGCAACGTGCTGTCCTGAAGAATTCTTGAGTCGAATCGGGTTGCACCCGGCCGCTCAACTCCGTATTCTCCCGTGTCATGGTAGAGAATACGGTAAACGTGTCTGAGCAGGCACCGGAGATCACGGCCGGTCGCCTGACCCATCTCCAGCGCCTCGAGTCCGAAGCGATCCAGATCATGCGCGAGGCCGTCTCCGAGAGCGAGCGTCCCGCCATGCTGTACTCGATCGGCAAGGACAGCTCGGTCATGTTGCACCTGGCCCGCAAGGCGTTCTTCCCGAGCGTGCCGCCGTTCCCGCTGGTCCACGTCGACACCACGTGGAAGTTCAGCGACATGTACGCGTTCCGTGATGGCGCCGCCAAGGAGGCCGGCATGGAGCTGATCGTGCATCAGAACCCCGAGTGCGTCGAGCGGGGGATCAACCCGTTCGACCACGGTTCCGCCCTCCACACCGACATGTGGAAGACCGAGGGCCTCAAGCAGGTCATCGACAAGCACCGATTCGACCTCTGCTTCGGCGGCGCCCGTCGCGACGAAGAGAAGTCCCGTGCCAAGGAGCGCGTGTTCTCCATCCGCTCACCGCAACACCAGTGGGACCCGAAGCGTCAGCGCCCCGAGCTCTGGCAGGTGTACAACGGCCGCCGCAGCCCGGGTGAGACGTTGCGTGTCTTCCCGATCTCGAACTGGACCGAACTCGACGTCTGGCAGTACATCCATCTCGAGCAGATCCCGATCGTGCCGCTCTACCTGTCGGCGCCGCGTCCGGTCGTCGACCGCGACGGCGTGATGATCATGGTCGACGACGACCGCTTCCGCCTGCACGAGGGTGAGCAGCCCGAGATGAAGTCGATCCGATTCCGCACGCTGGGTTGCTACCCGCTGTCGGGTGCGATCGAGAGCGACGCGACCGAGTTGACCGACGTCATCCAGGAGATGCTGCTCGCGACGACATCCGAGCGTCAGGGTCGAGTGATCGACTTCGATGGTGCGGCGTCCATGGAGAAGAAGAAGCAGGAGGGGTACTTCTGATGGCACATTCATCCGATCTCATCGCCGAGGACATCGAGGGGTACCTCCGGTCCCACCAGTACAAGTCGCTGCTCCGCTTCATCACGTGCGGATCGGTCGACGACGGCAAGTCGACGCTCATCGGCCGGCTGCTGTTCGAATCGCACCTGGTCTTCGAAGATCACCTCGCCGCACTGAAGGCCGACTCGGCCAAGGTCGGCACCCAGGGTGAAGATCTGGACTTCGCACTGCTGCTCGACGGTCTCGCCGCCGAACGCGAGCAGGGCATCACGATCGACGTCGCCTACCGGTTCTTCTCGACCGAGCACCGCAAGTTCATCGTGGCCGACACCCCGGGCCACGAGCAGTACACCCGCAACATGGTGACCGGTGCCTCGACGGCCGACGTCGCCGTGATCCTGATCGACGCCCGCAAGGGCGTGCTCACCCAGACCCGTCGACACAGCTACCTGGTGTCGCTCCTGGGCATCAAGCGGGTCGTCGTGGCCGTCAACAAGATGGACCTCGTCGAGTTCTCCGAAGAACGTTTCGACGAGATCGAGGCCGAGTACCGCGAGTTCGCCGCCCAGATCGGGCTCGAGCACATGACGTTCATCCCGATGTCGGCGCTCAAGGGCGACAACGTCACCGAGCGCAGCGCGCACACCGACTGGTACGACGGCCCGACCCTGATCGGGTTCCTCGAGACCGTCCCGGTCGACGACGAGCGCGCCGACGGCGACTTCCGGTTCCCCGTGCAGTGGGTGAACCGCCCGAACCTCGACTTCCGAGGCTTCTCCGGCGAGATCGTCGGCGGCACCGTTCGACCGGGCGATGCGGTTCGGGTGCTGCCCGCCGGCACCACGAGCACGGTCGACCGGATCGTGACGATGGACGGCGATCTCGACGAGGCGATCGCCGGCCAGTCGGTGACGCTCACGCTCACCGACGAGATCGACGCCTCACGCGGCGATCTGATCTGCGCCGCCGACGCCCCCGCCGAGGTCTCCGACCAGTTCGAAGGCCACGTGATCTGGATGCACGAAGACGCCATGCTGCCCGGCCGCCCGTACCTGATGAAGATCGGGACCCGGACGGTCGGCGTGTCGATCGCCAACCCGAAGTACCGGGTCGACGTGAACACGCTCGACCACCTGGCGGCCAACACGCTCGAGCTCAACGAGATCGGCGTGTGCAACCTGAGCCTCGACCGGCCGATCCCGTTCGATCCGTACGCCGCCAACCGGAACACCGGCGGGTTCGTCATCATCGACAAGCTGACGCAGAACACCGTCGGCGCGGGTCTGCTGCACTTCGCGCTCCGCCGCTCGCACAACATCCACTGGCAGGACGTCAAGGTCGACAAGGCCGCCCGCAGCGAGTTGAACAGCCATGGACCGGGCGTCGTCTGGATGACCGGCCTCTCCGGCGCCGGCAAGTCGACCATCGCCAACATCGTCGAGTCGAAGCTGCACACGATGGGCGTGCGCACCTACCTCCTCGACGGCGACAACGTCCGCCACGGACTCAACCGCGACCTCGGGTTCACCGACGCCGACCGCGTCGAGAACATCCGCCGGATCGCCGAGGTGTCGGGCCTGATGGTCGACGCCGGCCTCCTGGTACTCGTGTCGTTCATCTCACCGTTCCGAGCGGAGCGCCGGCTGGCCCGCGAGCGGGTCGAGGACGGCGAGTTCGTCGAGGTGCACGTCGACGCGAGCGTCTCGCTCGCCGAGAGCCGCGACCCGAAGGGGCTGTACGCCAAGGCGCGCCGCGGCGAACTCAGCAACTTCACGGGGATCGACTCGCCGTACGAACCACCGGAGCACCCGGAGGTCTACGTCGACACGGCGACGATGGCGCCAGAGGACGCGGCCGATGCCGTGATCGCAGCGCTCCGCGAGCGCGGCATCCTTCGGTGACGTCGGCAACCGGTCGATCATGAGCACCGATTCCTGGATCACGCTGGTCGTCCTGCTGGTCACCGGCGTCGTGCTCGTGCGCGACCGGTTCCCGGCCGTCATCGTCCTCGGCGGTGCAGTGGCATCGCTGCTGTTCGCCGGGGTGATCGACCAGAACATCGCACTCAGCGGGTTCTCGGCGTCGGCGCCGTCGACGATCGCAGCGCTCTACGTGGTCGCTGGTGCCGTCACGCTGACCGGTGCATTGAACGTGCTGGTCGATCGGCTCCTCGGCCACGGGTCGCTGCTCCGGCTGGTCAGCGGCACGGCCGCGATCTCGGCGTTCGTGCCCAACACACCGCTGGTCGCGATGACCGCACCCCGCCTCGTTCGCTCGTGTCAGCGGCGTGGCGTGAGCGCGTCGCGCTTCCTGATGCCGCTGTCGTTCGCGAGCCTGCTCGGTGGCACGATCACCCTGATCGGCACGTCCACGAACCTGGTCGTCTCCGACCTGCTGAAGCAGGCGGGGGAGGAGCCGCTCGGGATGTTCGAGATCACCGCCGTCGGACTGCCGGTCGCGCTCGTCGGCGTCGCCGTGCTCGTGGCTGTCGGTCCCCGGCTCCTTCCGGAACGGGTGGCCGCGACCGCGAACATCGATCGACGGGCACGTGAGTTCCAGATGGCGGCCCGCGTCGACCGCGACGGGCCGCTGCACGGCCGCACCGTCGGCGAATCCGGCTTGCGTGGCCTCGACGGGGCGTTCCTCGCACTGGTCGAACGGCAGGGCCCCGACGGGTCGGTCATGACGATCACCGCCTCGTCCGACACCGTCCTCGATGCCGACGACGTGTGCTGCTTCGTGGGTGACTCCACCCGCATGATCGACCTCCACGAGATCCCCGGGCTCACCAGCCTCGAACGATCGCAACTCGCCGTCGCCGAAGGCCCCGGCACGCAGGTGTTCGAAGCCGTCGTGTCCCCGGGGTCGCGGCTGATTGGCGCCACGCTGCAGTCGGCGGAGTTCCGGACCCGCTACGGCGGCGCCGTCATGGCCGTGCACCGGTCGGATGGCGAGCTGACCGGCCAACTCGGTCGCCTCCAACTCCGCGCCGGCGACGTGCTGCTCGTGCTCGCCTCGGCGTCGTTCGCGACCCGGTGGCGCGGCGATGCCGACTTCTCCCTCGTCGCTGCTCTCGACGATCCGCCGCCGGCGCGGCGACACCGGGCCTGGCTGCCGATCGTGGCGGCGGTGGCGATGATCGTCACCGCAGCGGCCGGTTGGCTCTCGCTGTTCGAAGCAGCGTTGGCGGCAGCGATCGTGGTCGTGGGCGGCGGTGTGATGTCGGCGCGCGAGGCGTGGCGATCGATCAACATCGACGTCGTGCTCACGATGGCCGTGGCGATCAGCCTCGGCGGCGCCGTGTCGGCGAGTGGTCTCGCCGCGGAGATCGCGTCACTGCTCGGTTCCGACGGCGTGCTGCGCGCGGGCGACGCCGGCCTGATCGCGGCGGTGATCATCATCACGATCGCGTTGACCGAGTTGGTCACCAACACGGCTGCGGCGGCGTTGATGGTGCCGGTCGGCCTCTCGGCAGCGGTCGAGGCCGGCGTCGACCCCCGAGCGATCGCGACCGCCGTGTTGGTCGGCGCGTCGTGCTCGTTCCTGTCGCCGATCGGCTACCAGACCAACCTGATGGTGTTCGGCCTCGGTGGTTACAAGTTCACCGACTTCGCCCGAGTCGGGTTCCCGCTGACGATCACGACCGTGGTCACGGCGACCACGATGCTCGCGCTCGCAACCTGATCCCGGACCCCGAGTTGTTCGTCACGCCGTGCTGGCATTGTGCTGCGTGCCGATCTCGGCGAGAATTCGGTCCGTCGGTCCGGTCGCTCCGATCACGTTCATGAACTCGGGGAACGCGGTCCCGAGGTCGGGGAGCCAGTACTCGACCGAGCGGCGAGTGGAGACGAACTCGGTGATGTTCGCAGTGACCACGTCGACATAGGTCTGGCAGACCATCGGCTTCTCGTCCTCCTGCCAGTCGGTCTTCCGCTGCACGATCCCGTGGGCGAAGGCCCGAATGATGTTGGCTCGGTAATCGGAGTCCCAGCGCCGCAGGAAACTGTTTGCCACCTCGTCGGGGTCCCGCCGGAGGTGGACGTAGAGCACGTCGGTGCCGTCGAAGCGCGACGCGAGGGAGCCCAGCATCCAACTCAGACGATTGTCGACCTCGATGTGGTCGTCGGGATACGCGAATCGTTGTTCACCGACGAGACGGGAGTTCGTCTCGTGGCCCGCGGTGAAGTTCTCGATGTGGGCGCAGGCGCGGGCGAACGTGGTGGTGCCGCAGCGACCGGTTCCGAGGACGAAGACTCGCATGGGCCCGTACGGTACCGGGTGGCCAGATCGCACGGTCGATCTCGGTTCCGCCCTTCACCGTGCCGAGCCGGTGTTTGACGATGTCGTGCGAAATCAACGCATACTGTGCGGGTTATGTTCTGTGAGGCCCCAGCGCTTCGAGCCGACCGATGTGCCGACCGGAACCCTCGGACCGGCTGGCGGGCCCCGAGAGCCGGCAGCGCGTGAGCCGGGCGCGTCAGCTCGTCAAGCGGGTCTTGCCGGCTCCACTCGTCGAAGCCATCCGGAAGCGGCGACGTTCGGGGGAGGAGCGACGTTCGGGTCGTGGCCGTCGGGCCGCAGCGCGTCGATCCGGCGACACCGATCGGATGATCGCGCTGGGTACCGGTCTGTGGTCGAGCGACGAGTCCACCGATGCGGCACGGTTCGAGGCGGCGCTCGCGACGACTCCCGACGCGACCGACGCCCGAGGTCATGGTGCGTTGGCGCTCGCCCAGTGGCGTCTCCATCACGGCGAGCCCGAGGCGGCACTCCGGACGGTCGAGACCTCGCGCGCGGCGAGCCGGTCGGTCCAAGACGATCTCGACCTCCTGCGCGTCGACTGTCTGATCGAGTGCGGGCGTGCGCGTGACGCGCTCAGCGCCCTGGCGCGGCTGACCGGCAAGCACTCGAACGATCCGGCGCTCACGCTCCGCGCCGCGTCGGCGCGCCTGCTCCTCGAACCCGACCGGGGCACCGGGTCGGGACCCGTGGTCGAAGCGTTGAACACGATCTATCGCGATGGGTCGACGGCGATGGCGTGGCGGACCTGCGTCGGCTCCCCGGTCGGCGTGGCCAACCTGTCGAGTGCAGCACCCCGTGCCGAACCGAACGGCGGGTCGGCGTTGGTGACCGTCGTGACGTGGGTCGACGATTCGGGAGAGGTGCCCGTCCTCGAGTCGCTGTGCGATCAGACCTGGTCGAACATCGAGGTGCTGATCCTGAACGGATCTCGAGCCGTGAGCGGCGGTGTGCTCGACCGTTCGGAGAGCGACGACCGCGTCCGCGTGGTCGACGGTGACCCGGCCGGCCGCGGACCCTTCGACGCAGCTGCCGAGCACGGCAACGGTGAGTTCGTCACCATGCAGCCGCCCAGCTCCTGGGCGCACTGCCAACGGATCGAGATGCAGGCTGCCGCGATGACCATCGACCCCCAGCTCACCGGGACCGTGGCGAGTCACCTGGTGGTCGGTCGCGACCTCCGACCGTTGCCGCTCGGTCGGGTCGCCGGCAAGCCGCTGATCGGACCCGCGCCGCGACTGGCCATGTTTCGAGTCGCCGGGTCGACTCCGGCCGAGGTCACCCGCCGGTTCGAGGCGGTCTCGAACTGCACGTCGCCGACGACCGGCGAGTTGTTTCCACCCGACGGAGTGACGCTCGTCCTTCCGGGCATTCCGCTGGTGCTGACGAACGAGCATCGGGAGGCTGACTGACATGGCGAGCGCAGCCACCTCCGATGTGTTCGTCGGCGTGGCGTCGATTCCGGATCGGGAAGACTCGCTCCGGCGCGTGATCGACCGATTGCTGCCCCAGGCAGCGAAGATCGGCGTCTACCTCAACGGCTACGAGCGCATACCCGGCTTCCTTCGGCGGGATCGCATCGTCGTCGAGCGTTCGCAGGATCACGGCGACGTCCGCGACAACGGGAAGTTCTTCTTCCTCGGGCAGTCGACCCAGCGGTACTACGCGACCGTCGACGACGACATCTCCTACCCGACCGACTACATCGAGAAGCTCACCGAGTTCCTCGTCGACGCCGACCAGCTGTCGGCAGTCGGCGTGCACGGCGCGCTGTATCCCGACCCGATCATCGACCTGTTCGATGCCCGGGTGCTGCTCCACTTCGAGAAGTCGGCGGCGCACGTCGCGCCCGTCCACCTGCTCGGCACCGGCACCACGATGTTCGATCAGCAGGCCTGGCAACTGAGGTTCGACGAGTTCGGCACCCCGGGAATGGCCGACGTCTGGTTCGCGAAGGCGGCTGTCGAGCGAGGTGCGAGTTGTTTCGTGGTGCCCCGCAAGCGGAAGTGGCTGCAGCCGATTCGCCCGGAGCGCGCCGGTGGTGGCGCGCTGTTCCACGAAGGACTGCACTCGAGCAGCGAGCAGGTCACCGTGCTGCGGGAGGCCAGGCCGTCGGCGGCCGGCACCGACGGCCTGGTCGGTTTCCTGCTGCGAAGTGATCGCTTCCTCGACCGGCTCAGCCTCCATCAAGCGCTGGATCTCGACCGGGTGCGCCGCCAGCTCGGCTTCGAACCGATCTCGGCGTCGATGGCAGCCGAGCTGCGTGAAGCCATCGAGCGGCGACGCCGAACCTGGTCACAGCCGGGGCAGCTTCCACCCGACGGTACGGCCGTCCACGGCAGCCTGATCGTCGACGTGCTGGCCGGCACCGTTACCGCAGACAGCGTGGCCCCGTCCCTGTCGGTTCTCGACCGGACCAGCGCGTTGGTTGCACGCGATCCGGATGTCTGGAACGACCTGCCGTACGGGTTGCAGCTCGATTCCAGGTCGGATCGGTTCGACGAGGTGCGGTCTGCCGTACTCAGCGCCGGGATGCAGGCAACGGCGTCGGACGCCCACCGCCTCTGGGAACTCGATGAACGACGCGCTGCTGCGACGCTGGACCAAGCACTGGCGGCCGCGCGGGCGGGCGCCGAAGTCCCGTTCGAACGCCTTCCTGCCCTCGTCGAACAGGCGCGGGAGCGACCCGAGTCGGCCGCCAAATTCCTGTACGAGTTCCTGCAGATCCTCGACGGAGCTCGTTCCCCCGATGTCACGGGGTTGCGGCTCGCCTTCGGCGACGAGTTCGAATCGCTCGGCGTCGGACTTCCGGTGTGCCAGGCGCTGCTCCGCGCCGGCGACATCGACGCAGCACGACGGATCCTGACGCTCCTCCGGAAACGATCGCCGGCAGACGTCGATGTCAGACTCATGGCGGCTCGTCTCGACAGCGAGGTGGACGAGGGTGGCACGGTCGACCTACGCCCTGCCTTCTCGGTGATCGACGACCTGGTGCGCGGCGAGGGCCTGATCCCGTGGACCGAGCTGTTCCTGCCCGGGAGCGACGGCCACTGGATCCACCGGATGCGGGCTCCTCGGGCGCACGATTCCGACACGGCGCCCGACCGCACGGTCAGCGTGATCATGACGACCCACAACGACGAGACCACGATCGAGCCTGCGGTCGAATCGATCCTTGCATCCACCGGGGTCACGGTCGAATTGGTGATCGTCGACGACCGCAGCACCGACGGCACACTCGCCCGGGTGTCCGGTTTCGACGACCCGCGGATCAAGCTCGTCTCGAACGACCTCAACGTGGGGCCGTACGTGTCACGCAACCGAGCATTGGAGCGGTGTACGGGGCGCTACGTGGCGATCGCCGATGCCGACGACTGGTCACACCCGCAGCGGCTGGCACACCAGTGTTCGCTCCTGGAGGCATCACCACACGTCCACGGGTGCAAGGTCGGCCACGTCAGGGTGTGTGCCAACGGCGACATCGATCTGGAGAACAACTCTAGGTTCGTGGGGGAGGGACCGATGTCGTTGATGTTCCGCAGGTGGCTGGTCGACCACGTCGGAGGATTCGACCACATCAGGACGCGTGGTGACGTCGAGTTCATGCGCCGCGTCCAGTCGCGGTTCGGGTCGACGTCGCTCGAGTCGGTCGGGGTACCGCTGGTGCTCGCCTCGTCGAGCCCTCACTCGAACTCGAAGCGGTTCTCGGAGGGGTCACTGAACCTGTACCGCACGGCATCTCGCCGATGGCACGAACGTCACCGTGGCCGCGACAGTCTCTACGTACCGCTGACAGGGAGCCGTGCGCCGTTCATGGCGCCGGCCGACCTGGTGGTCACCGACGAGCCCGCGGCCCCCGGCTGACGAACGGGCTCAGGCCGGATCGGTGGCCGGGTCGCCGGACTCCGACGATTCGTGGTCCGACGCGGCGTCGCCGTCGGCGCTCGCCGCATCATCGCCGTCGGCCGTCTCGGGCTGGATCGGCCGCGTCAAGGCTGCGAAGCCCCCGGGTGGCGTGATCAACGACTCCCACCCGAGCTCATCCCGCCAGCGAGCCATCGCTGCCTGTTCGCCGGGGCGGTGTGCGTCGTCGACGATGACCAGTGCCGTCTCGCCGAGGCGGCCACCCAGGAGCGGCACCGCTGGATAGCGGGCGAGTTTGCCCGTCGCCTGCGGTGGACCGTCGACGAGCAGCACGTCGATCTCGGCGATCTCCGCCAGGACGGACGGGTCGTACCACGGTTGGGTCCCGCCGCCGACCTCGACGTCGATCAACGGGGCGTGCCGGACCTCGGCGAACTCACTGAGTCCGCGGCGGGCGAGATCGTCGGTCACGTAGTTGTAGAAGCGCTCGTCGTGTTCGAGGCTGACCACCCGGCCGTGACCGCGGCGACGGAAGAACTCGGCGAGATAGATCGTCGAGGCGCCGGGACCACACTCGACCACCAACGAGCTGCCACGGGCTTCGACGTGCTCGAGGAGGTAGAGCAGTGCACCTGGGCCGATCGCCCATCCGCCGAGCGGCGGCGGCTTCTCCGTCACCGGGAAGCGCTCGGTGAGTCGCTGCAGCGAGTCGAACTCGGAGACCGCCTCGTCGACGAGGCGCCGGAAGTTCGTCACCACCTCGTTGCGGGAACGGCGGGTCAGTTCCTCGAGCACGCTGGCGCGCAGATCGTCGAACGCGGTGCGGCTGGTGGCCGCGAGCGTCTCGACCTCGCCGATCGTCGCCTCGAGGCGTTGGGTCGTCTCGTCCAGCCGGCGGCCGGTGACACTTGCCTCTCGTCGCGACACGTCGACGCCGCTGACGAGGGTGCCGAGTTCTCTCGTGGCCGATGCCAGTTCCCTGTCGACCGATCGGAATCCCCGTTCGATCGACTCCAAGACGCTCGACGAGAGCTCGTCGGCAGCGCGTCGGGTCTCGAGTTCCTGACGTGCGAACGCCGATTGCACCGCAGCGAGCAGTTGTTCCGACTGTTTGCCGGTGTGCCCGGAGGCGGCGATCCCGTCCCTGAGGTTGGTCGTCATCTTCTCGATGGCTTCGGACAGCCGTGTCTCGCGTCGATGGTGCTCGGTCATCAGACGGCGGATCCGTCGCTCGGACATGGCGACGAGTCCGCCGAGCGCCGCAGTGGACAGCGTCGTCAGCGCGACGACGACCACGAGCAGCCCGGTACGGCCACCGACCAACCATGCCACGATCGCCGCCACGACCACGACGACCGCGCCGAACGCTGCGAGCACCTTGTTGCGACCGATCCTCATTGTGTCTTCACCTTCGTTTCCAGTGGGTTCATGATGGTCTGGGTCGTGCCGTAGCGACGTTCGATGCCGGCAAGGCGCATCGCAACATACTCGCCGTAGCCGTAGTCGCCGACTCGACGCCATTCGTCTTCGTCCAGGATGGTCTCGAACACGACGCCGAGGCCGTAGATGGGGCCGGGGTCCGCATCGCGGGTGACGACGACGGTCCTCGCGATGTCGTCGGGTGACCAGGTGGCGACGAGTTGCCCGAGTTCGTCGCCGTCGAGATCGAGCGCGACGACGACACGATCGAGCGCCGGGGTGTGATCGGTCGGTGTCGACGTTCGAGCACCGGTGGGATACGGGCCGGGGCGCTCGGCGACCAGCCCGGCCAGGACCTCGGCGAACTCCTCGGCGCCGTTCATCGAGCCGAGCAGTTCGGTCGTCCGTCGAGCGATCTCCGGCTCGTACGGACGCAGCATGCGACGCACCGCCTGATCGAACTCTCGGCTGAAGATGTTCGCTGCCCACTGTGACCGACCACACAGCGACGCGAACTCCGCTCGACGGTACTGGTCGTCGATCCGAGCGCCGCGGTGCGGCACGAAGACGGCCGGGAGGCCGCTCGCGACGACCTCGTGGAACGAGTTGTAGCCGGAACTCGACACGACCGCGTCGAACGCGTTGAAGAATCGGGCGACGGGATAGACGGGGGCCATGTGGATGCCGGGCACCTCCCCGACCTCGCCACCGTGGAGCGGGTGCATCGGCGCGAACACGTGCGTGTCGCGACCGCCGTGGCGACGGATGGCCTGGGTGGCGCGGTCGATCATTCGGCGGACTTCGTCGGAACTCCGATCGCCGACGTTCACCAGGACGGCGCGACCTTCGCGGGGTATCCCGAGGGCGTCTCGTGCCTCGTCAGCCGGTACGTAGTCGGCGGGGTCGACCATGACGACCGGTGCCGTCGAGACCGTGCCGGAGCGCTGGGCCGTGGTCGCCCCCTGGTCGATCACCGACGCCACGTCGCCCGGCTCGACGACGAGATCGAACTCGTCGCTGAGGGATACGGCTGCTCGGTTCTTGTCGGGTTGCCACAGCCCGCGCCGGGACCAGATGAAGCGGGTTCGGGGTGCGCGCTCGCGGAGCGCGGCGAAGATCCTCGGGGGCGACACATGGTCGACGACCACCGCACGGGTGTCCGTCGCCTCGATCACTTCGAGAAGTCGCTCCATGATCATCGGCTCCCACTCCGGCTTGGTGATGTCGAGCCGACCGTAGGACGGGAAGTACTCCGTCGGGATCCCAGCCGACCGGGGCAGCGTGAAGCCGGCCGACATGGTCAGGAACAGAGGCTGGAACGCCCCTCGCGATCGCAGGGCGATCGCCAGCTGGCGAGTGAGATGCCCGAGCCCGATGCCGTTGTCGGTGTAGAACAGGACGACGGGGCGTGCGCTGCTCGAGTCGTCTTCGGCGGCCATATCCGCTTCGACCTTACTCCGCAGCCGGTCGCGGCGCGACATGGCCACTCGCCCGTCGCCGGCGGTGGGAACGCAACGTCACCTCAGTTCGGCTCGGCCGGGAGCACGTGTCTCCGGAACCAGTCGAAGAGCAACTCCTCGGTGCGTTCGACGAGGTCGACGGAGCTGTCGGCGTCCGGCGTGGAGGCGACCGTCTCGGACGATGCCAACGCGTCGACATCACCGAGGACCGTCGTGCCGGGGGGAAACTTCGCGATTTCCTCCCGGGCCCACCCGACGCTCTTCTCGATGTGCTCTTCCGGAAACTTGATCCTCGAGCCGAGCCCGCTCTGCGCCGCCGGGAACAGCAGATGCTCGAGCAGGAAGCCGCGGAACTCGTCGGCGTCGGGTCGTCGACGTGCGTTCGTGGTTCGGTTGACGCTGCGGAGCAGCTCGGCATCTTCCCAGCGCAGCGAAACGTTGCGGTCCTTCGCCGACAGTTCGGGCGCCGCGAGTTCGACGTCGTCGATCCGGGCGGCGCGCAGGAAGGCGTCCATGAGTTCGTCGCGGTCGAAGCTGTCGACGACGACCACCGACACGTCGGCGTGGTGCGTCCATCGGTCGACAGTATTACCGAATGCGTAGTTGCGCCACAGTCCTGACCCGGTGTCGCGTTCGTCGTGCATCCGGGCGAAGAACTCCGCGAGGCTCGCCTCCGAGCCGCGCTTCACGCCCTGCTGCCACGCCGAGAGCAACGTGCTGAGCATGTTCCTGACCGTGACCACGACGGTGTCGATGCCGCCGATTCGCTCGGCAAAACGATCCACCCCGGACTGGGGCATGCACGACAGCGCCTCGCTCGAGATCACGACGGTTTCGTCGGATGCCCGGATCGAATCGAGCAACGCGTCACCGGCGTGTTCCCAACGCTCCTGGTCGTGGACCCAGTAGATGTCGTTGCCGCAGAGTCCGTAGCAGGCGTGCTGCTGGTTGTACTTGGGGCCCGGGTACGAGATGCCGCTCCGGAGCAACGACTCGCGATTCTGTGCGAGCGTCTGCTGCATGAAGGTCGTGCCCGACTTCATCTGTCCGACGTGCACGATCACCCGGCGCGTCATGAGGGACGGTCCGTCCCTCCGGCCGAGTCGTCGGTCGCTGCGAGCGGTACCGGTCCGTACCCCAGCAGGTCACACAGATCCTGGTACCGAGCGTCGTCACAGACCATCGTCTGCGCAGCAGTGGAGAACAGGACCTGATACTTGTCGTCCTGTTTCCAGTCGCCGGCGGCAACCGACGAGTCGTAGTACGTCGTCCGGGCGTTGGTCGGCGCTGACTGGCCATGGGCGCGTCGTGTCATCCAGATCGGCTGGCGGTTGCCGCCGATCGTGTGGGCAGCGTGCTGCGAGAAGCGGGCGGGGTCGAAGGTGCCGTCGGCGATCCCGAGATGGGCCTCGAGGTGACGAAACGCGGCGAACGAGTCGTCGTCCGCCTCGTCGGCACGGAACACGTGGGCGTCGGGACATGCGTCGGTGATCGTTCGGTAGCTTCGCAGGAAATGGGCGGCGGCCGAGTGCACGACCGGGACGAACTCGTCCAACGACCGATCGATCGTTGCGCCGATCTCGCCGAGGTCGTCGGTGTCGATGCCGAGACGCCGACGGCGGTTGTACAGATGGCTCGCGATCAGACGCATCGGGTGTTTGCGAGGCGAGATGACGAAGTCGGGGCTGTCGTCATCGGGATCGGGCACCGACTTGGAGCCGTCGACGAGCATCGTGATCTCCGGGTGACGTCGCAACAACGCTTGGTGGACGAGGGAGATCCGGTCGGCGTTCGACGCCTCGAGTTCGTCTCGGAGCTGCTCCGACCAGTAGTCGCAGGACGGCCCGCAGAAGTCGCAGCTGGGAAACCGGCCGTCGTTCTCGGCGGCGCGCCAACTCGACAGGTACCGGTAGATCTCGGAGCCGAAGAACACGCCGGTCCCGGTGTTCATCGCACACCCGAGCACCGTCGAGCCGCAGTACGAGGGCCCCACGATCCTCACGATCGACGCGTTCACGTCGGACTCCCCGAGGTCCCGAGCCGGGGGACGTGGAACCTCGTGGCGCCGGTGTGCGGCTGCGCGCCCCCAACGGGGACCTGGCACTGTTCGACGACCATCACAACCGCTCGACGTTCGCGCCGGTGAGCACTCCTCGGGTGTCGAACATCGCGCTCGCGGCACCGGTGACGGCGTCGAGGTCGAAGTCGTCGTGGGCTTGCAGGAGGACGATCAGATCGGCATCGCCGGCGGCCTCGATCACATCGGTTCGCCGGGGGACGTCGATGTCGTCGATGCTCCACGAATCGACATAGGGGTCCCCGTACTCCACTTGGGCGCCGAGTTCGAGGAGTCGGCGTCCGATCGGGCGAGCGGGCGACTCCCGTTCGTCGGCGATGTTCTTCTTGTAGGTCACGCCGAGGAGCAGGATGCGAGCGTTCTTGACCGACTTGGCTTCGTCGTTGAGGATTCGGATGACGCGCGAGACCACATAGGCGGGCATCCGGGCCGAGATCTCCTGTGCCAGTTCGACGAACCGGAAGGGGTACCCCAGCGTGCGAACCTTGTACGACAGGTAGTTCGGATCAATCGGGATGCAATGGCCGCCGACACCGGGGCCCGGGTAGAACGCCTGATACCCGAATGGCTTCGTGCTGGCAGCCGCGATCGACTCCCAGAGGTCGATGCCCAGGTCGTGGCAGAAGATCGCCATCTCGTTCATCAACGCGATGTTCACGTGCCGGTAGGTGTTCTCCAGCAGCTTGGCCATCTCCGCTTCGCGCGTGCCCGAGGTCGGCACGACGGTGTCGATGAAGCGTTGGTACAGCGCGACGGCCGCGCTGGTCGACTGCTCGTTGACGCCACCGACGACCTTGGGGGTGTTCTGCACGCCGTACACGGCGTTGCCCGGGTCGATGCGCTCGGGCGAGTACGCGAGATCGAAGTCGGTGCCGGCGACGAGTCCGGTCTGTTCGAGGATGGGGCGGACGACGTCCTCGGTCGTACCCGGGTAGGTGGTGGATTCCAGCACCACCAGCGTGGATGGCCGAAGATGCCGGGCGACCGATTCGGTCGCCGCCTTCACCGCCGCCAGGTCGGGACCACCCGACTCGTCGAGCGGCGTCGGTACGCAGATCACGACCGCCGAGGCGGTTTCGAACACGGTCGGGTCGGACGACGCCAAGAACCCGGATTCGACCATCTTGCGGACGTCGTCGTCGTCGAGGTCGTCGACATGGCTGCGACCGTTGTTCAGCGCGTCGATCGTGGTGGTGTCGACATCGAAGCCGACCACTCGGAGTCCTTTGGCGACCGCCTGTTGGGCGAGCGGCAGGCCGACGTAACCCAGCCCGACGATCACGAGGTCAGTTCCGCTCATTGGTTGTCCTTTCACCGAAGACGTGTGCAGTGGGAGATCTGCGGGGCGAGTGGGATGTCTCGCTACGCATCGAACACCAGCCGCCTGAATCGACCGCGCAGGATGAACAGGATCTCGAGACCGAGAATCCATGCCAGCGCCAGCGAATGATCGTTGGCCCGTGCGTACCGGCGGGCCACCCGGTAGTGGTGCCGTCGCCACTTGCGGGCGTTCCGCATGCCGTACGACACGTAGTGGTGGCGGTGTGTGCGCCAGATCCGGTTCCACGAGCGCCAGACGTCCATCGTGCCGCGTCCGCTGTCTTCCTTGTGGTACACGCACAGCGGCGCCTCGGTGTCGACCCGTCGGAACCGTCCGCCGAGTTCGGCGAACCGGATGAAGTAGCCGAGATCCTGCAGCCGGGGGAGTCGCTCGTCGAACGGCCCGGCCTCGAGGAACGTGGTACGGAGGCCCATCATCAGCCACAGGTAGCCGCCGAAGCTGGCATCGAGGAGCGACCTCATCGGATCGTCCGGCTCCTCGGGTGCCATCAGCTTCGGACCACTCCAGTCGGGGCGGAGCCAGTGATAGTTCGTGTAGACGAGGAGGCCGTCCAGGTGGCCGGTGCCGAGTTCGGTTTCGACCCGCCCGAGTTCGTCCAGCTGCGCTCGGAGCATGCCCGGGTACTTCTCGTCGTCGGCATCGAGCCAGGTGAGGAAGCGTCCACGGGCCGATTGCAGCAGCAGGTTGCGCGTGTAGGGGCGACCGCGGTTGCGGGCATTGGCGATCAGACGGATCTGGTGGATCTCGTCGGAGAGCCGCTCGACGATCGCGCGCGTGTCGTCCGTCGACCCGTCGTCGCAGACGAGGATCTCGACCTCCCCGTCGACCTCGTCGACGCAGATCGAGCGGATCGCCCGCTCGATGTGATCGTGAGCGTTGTACGCCGGTATGCAGATCGTGAGGGTGGTCACCGTCCGGGCCTTCCTCGATGGACGCGGAGCAACAGGTCCTCCCAGGCATCGATGATTGCATCGGGTCGGAAGCCCGCCACGGTCGAGGGCGCCTGACGGGCCAGTCGTCGTCGTTCGGGTTCGTCGTCGATGAGACGTTGCATCGCTGTCGCGAACGCCTCGACTCGGTCGGTGCCCGGGTCGACGAGGAGTCCGTTCTCGCCGTCGATCACGATCTCGTTGGTGCCCTCGCAGTCGGCGAAACCGACGACGGGGACGCCGCACGCCATCGCTTCGGCGGTGACCAGTCCGAAGCCTTCGTAGGACGACGACATCGCGACGAACTTGGACGAGGTGTAGGCGTCCTCGATGTGGGCGGTCGGCTCGTCGATCGTGACGCGCTCGAGTTGCCGATCGACGATCAACGACTCGAGGTCGGCCCGGAGCGGTCCGGTGCCGATGATGCGCAACCGCCAGCGGGGATTGGACGGTTCGAGGAGCGCCCACGCTCGCAGGAGGGTGGCGTGGTCCTTCGCCGGAGCCAGACGACCGACCGCCAGGATGGTGTTGTCGTCGTCATCGTCCGAGACATCGGCCGGCTCACCGCCGTACGGATGGATCATGTTCGGGATCACGGAGGCCTTGGCGCGGACGTCGGGCGGGAGCTGCTCGACGAACGACGGCAGGAGCACCGTCGTCGCGTCGGCCGTCGCGAGGCTCCGGCGGCGCATCGCGATGTCGACCGGATTCTGGTCCCATCGTTCGGGATCTCCGCCGAGGTCGCGATCCGGGACGTTGTGCAGGGATGCGATCGTCTTGACGCCGGAACCCGTCGCTGCGAGCGTGAGATACGGGAACGTCGACGGGAGGAAACCGATCGCGAGGTCGGGCCGGGCGAGTCGGAGCAGCCTTCGGTAGCGGAGGACCTTCGGGGCGTACGTCGCGAGCCAGGTGGCGACCGCCACCGCGCGATGGCGACGCGACACCCCGGCGAGGGGGTCTGCGAGGCTTCGGCCACTGCCGGCGGCGTGGCGTGGCCTCCCGTCGAAGCGGGCGATCCCGTAGTCGAGGGGGTAGAACGGCGTCCCGTTCAGCGCTTGATAGGTGAGCACCGTGACTCGGAAGCCACGCCGATGGAGCCCATTCGCGACATCGACGAAGACACGTTCGGCGCCCCCGGATGTGCCGTGCAGTCCCTGGATCGCCATCGCGACGTGCGGTCGCTCCTGCTGCCCGAGCACCTTCGTCATGATGACGGCGTCCGGATCCCGCCGCTCACGGCTTCCGCGGTCCGCGTCGGATCGTGACTGGTGCCGTGGGCGCGCATCCGGACGGATGATACCAGCACGGTTCAGGCGCTGGTCCGGCATCGCGCCGACGGGACGAGGGCGGACGTCGTGGTCACGGGTGGGCCGACCTCGACTCCGACGACGATATAGGGTGGGCGGCCGCGGCGAGAGAGGATCGGTGGAATGGCCAGGCAACTCGATCTCTTGGGTGACGTGGTTCCCGACGACCGGGCGATCCAGGTCGATGGCAACTACTACGTCAAGCTGGTCGGGGCGAGCGTCCCGACCGGTGGACACGTCCTCGATGTGGGTTGTGGGACCGGACGCTCGGAGCGGGTGGTCCGTTCGCTCGACCGAGAACTCGTCTGGACGGGCGTCGACATCGTCTCGTCACCGGCGGTGGACCGTCGGAAACCGGGTTCGAAGCGCCGTCTCGTCGCGTTCGACGGGATCGAGCTGCCATTCGCCGACAGCGCATTCGATCTGATCTACAGCAATCAGGTGCTCGAGCACGTCCGCCACCCGGAGCACCTGCTTCGCGAGATCCGTCGCGTCCTCAAGCCCGGTGCTGCGTTCGTCGGCGGTACGTCGAACCTGGAGCCGTACCACGCCCTCAGCTACTGGAACTTCACCCCGTTCGGGTTCAAGACCATCGTCCAGGACGCCGGCCTGCAGCTGGTCGAGATGCGCCCGGGCATCGACGGCCCGACCCTGATCGAGCGCCAGGTGCGCGGACGCCCCGACGAGCTCAACCGGTTCTTCACGGAGACGTCACCGCTGAACGAGCGGATCATCGGTTCGAAACGTCACCGGCGTGGCGCCATCCGCCAGAAGAACGATCGCATGCTGCAGTTCTGCGGCCACTTCGGGTTCCACGTCGTGAGGCCGAACATCGAGGAATCCACCTGAGCGACGCCGTCGCGCGGTTCGACCCCGGTCGTGCGTCGTTAGTCTCGGGCCCCATGTCGACCGTCCGCACGTGGTTGGTGTCGGCGGCCAGCGTGATCGCTGCGCGCTGGACACAGTTCGTGGCAGGACGCCGTCGACTCGAGGGGTGGCTGTCGCCGATCATGGGAACTCGGCTCGCGACCTTGCCGGCCAGACCCGTTTCGACCGAGGACCATCGGCCGGGCGATCGGTGGCGGCCGATCCATTTCCCTCAGCGAGGTCGCGGGGACCTGAACGTCGGTGAACTCGCCGAGCCGGGTACAGCGGAGTTCTCCCGGTTCGTCGCGTCGGCACGTCGACGCAGGCAGGTGGTCCTCCGGCCGGAGGCCACTCGCAGCCCCTGGGCCGCTGATGCGATCGCAGCGCTCGGTGCGGCGGGAGCCCCGCTCGGTTGGGCCGGCCGACCCGCCGACCTGCCCGCCGACCTCGGCGACGACCTGGGCGCAGCGATCGCCGCCGGTGTCGGACGCAGCCGACACGCCCGTGAGCTGCACTCGATCCGCGGCCGCCGCTCGGCCATGCACCTGCTCGATCGACGTGCAGGGTGTGCCGACCCGCCCGGCGTATCGGTCTTGCTCGCGACGAAGCGTCCGGCGGACATCGAACGGGCGGTCGGCCTGGTCGCCCGGCAACGGGGTGTGCGTGTCCAGTTGCTCGTCGGTCTGCACGGTTCGGAGTGGTCCGACGGGACGAGCCGACGGCTCGAGGCCCTCGGGCCGTCGGACACCACGGTGCAGCGCTTCGGTGCCGAGCAACCGTTCGGGGACGTGCTGGCAGCGCTCACCGGTCACGCCCGCCACGCCCTGGTGGCGAAATGGGACGACGACGACTGGTACGGCATCGATCACCTCGGTGACCTGTGCCTCGCGTACCGCTACTCCGGTGCCGATGTCGTGGGGAAGGCGGCCGAGTTCGTGTATCTCGAAGGGTCCGATCTGACGATTCGGCGGTTCGCGTACGGCGCGGAGTCGTACAGCCGGACGTTGGCCGGCGGGACCCTCCTGACCTCCACCGGCTGGCTGGAGCGGGTGGGTGGGTGGCGCCCGGTCGCTCGCGGGGTCGACCGTGAGCTGCTCGACGCGACCCGCCGGTTGGGGGGGACGGCCTATCGGACACACGGTTTCCAGTACGTGCTTCGCCGACGAGGTGGCGACGTTCACACCTGGGCAGAGCCGGACCGCCGTTTCCGGTCCGTCGCCACCGAGCGGCGCCCCGGGCTGGATCTGGCCTTCGCCGACGTCGAGGCGCCGACGTCGTGAACGCGCCGCGTCTCAGCTGGGTGCTCCTCACGATGGGCGATCGGTTTCCCGAACTCCGGGCCGCCCTGGAGTCCGTCGATGCCCAGGACCACGATGCCGAAGTCGTCGTCGTCGCCAACGGTGGTGAGGCCTCGGTCGTGCGGTCGGAGCTGCCGGAGACGGTCAGGCTGCAGGTGATGGAGGACAACGTCGGGGTGCCGGCCGGTCGCGACGCAGGCTTCGCTACTGCGAACGCACCGGTCGTCGGGTTCCTCGACGACGATGCCGTCCTGCTGGACACGGACGCCACGTCGAGGATCGTCGAGCTGTTCGAATCGGACCCTCGGATCGGGGCCGTCACGCTCCGGATCGTCGACGAGACGGGACGCTCCGCTCGTCGCCATGTGCCCCGTTTGGGTGCGTCGGGAAGCGAACGGTCGGGTGACGTCGTCACCTTCCTCGGTGGTGCGTCGGTCATCCGTCGCGAGGCGTACGAGCGGGCGGGCGGCTATTGGGGCGACCTCTTCTATGCGCACGAAGAACTCGATCTGGCGTGGCGCCTCCACGATCTCGGCTACGCGGTGAGGTACCTCGCCGACGTCGAGGTCGAGCATCCGGCGATGCCGATCGGTCGGCACGCCGATGGCTGGTGGCGGACGGGCCGGAACCGCGTCATGATCGCTCGCCGCAACCTCCCCTGGGCGGTGGCACTCCCACACGTGCTGATCTGGCTCGTCGCCGGGTGGTGGCGGGCGCCGGCCGGATCGTGTCGCCGCAGCTATCGGCAGGGTTGGCTCGCCGGTTGGACCGTTCCGGTCCCGAGGCGCCCCATCCGCTGGCGGACGGTGTGGCGGTTGACCAAGCTGGGACGACCGCCGATCGTGTAGCCGGAGGTTCCGAGCGCCGTGGTCAGCTCCGGCCGAACTTGGCGCCGCGATCGATCAGCTCGGCCTTGAGTCGTGCGCGCGCCTCGGGGTCGATCGTGACGAGCTGGTCGAGCGACTCGAACACCCGCCCTTCCAGCTCGTCGGGGTCACCGATGGGGCTGAGCACCGCAGGGTCTCCGATCGCCGAGTACCGGAATCCGAAGTTCCGGTCGAGCTTGGCCAGCTCCTCGACATCGGTGTCGAGGTACGCAGCGAGTTCTGGTTTGAGCCGGGCGGGGCTGACGCCGAGCCGGTCGCCCGCCGCCGCCTCGATCGTGTGTATCTGCTCGATCAGTCGCAGCGATTCGGGCATGATGCGGTCGCGGCCGTCGGGCCAATGGAAGCGACGGTGCTCGACCAGGAGGTCCATGCCCTCCGCGGAGATCGACTCGTTCGCGTCCGTCGGCCGGTCGAATCCTCGGATGTCCACGCCGAGCACCGATGCGAAGTCGTCGACGACATCGCCACCGACGAGCGTCGCTCGGCTGAACTCGCGAACCGTGACGTCCCCGACCTTTCGCCACATCCGGAGGCGCCTCGCCCAGTTCGACCGATTTCGACCGAAGGCCATCATCTTGTTGGAGCCCTTGAGGTGCTGCTGGAGCCAGGAGACGTAGTGCGTGGACGGCTGGCGGAGGTAGAACACCACGCTGATGTCGAAGTCGGTGAGTTGCTCCTTCGCGAAGGCGGCCACGTGAGCGGCCCCCGCCCGAGTGAAGAACTCGCCCGAGATCAGGAGGGTCTCCTGATCACTCTGCCGGAACTCGTCGAGCTGACCGGTCCACGCCTGCAGGCTGTCGCCCCGAAGCCGCTCCAGATCGTCGCCGTAACGGTCGGCGTAGATCCGCTGCACGCGGTTCCAGAACGCCATCGCCAAGAAGTTGTGGTCGCGACGGTTCTTCCGATCGGCCACCGGGCGGAACCACACGCCCTGCTCGCCCAGAGCCTCGGCGTTGGCATTCAGGAACCGCTGGATCGAGGTCGAACCGGTCTTCGGCAGGCCGGCGTGCAGGACGAGTCGGGGCATGTCGTCGGATGCTACCGAGACCGCCGGGCGCGCTCCCTCGTGGCCGGGGTGCCGGTAGCTTCTGGGCGTCGTCCGGTACCAGCTCGGTGTCAAGTTCCGGGACTCCGGTGACGAAGCACTAGTCGTATGCGTGTCCTCAGATCCCTCGTCTCGTTCGCACTCCTGGTCGGCATCTCCGCCGGCACGGAGACGACGACCGTGCGGGCTGCTGCGGCCGACGGCTGTCTGCCCACCAACGGGTTGATGAACCTCAACGACGCCGACGACCTGCTCGCCGGCACCGTCCGCGTCACGTCGTCGGTGACCGTCGACATCGGACCGGGGAACGTGAACTGGAACCGATCGTCACTCGGCGACGGTCCGGCGCGCCAGCTGTACAGCTTGAAGTGGGTCGAAGAACTGGTCCGTGAACACCGCCGCAGCGGCGATGGCAGGTACCTCGACCGTGCGGTGGCCATCGTGCTCGACTTCGCCGCCGATCACCCGGTCGGCGGCGGACCCGACGCCGCCGACGCGTGGTACCCGATGCACGCCGGCCAACGCACGACGGCGATCGCCTGCGTTGCGGCGGTGACCGACCACGCCGGCATCGACGCTGCCCTCGAGGCCCACGCCCGATGGCTGTCGGGCATCGTCGGTGGGCTCGACGACTGGAACCAGGCGATCGACCCTCACCTCGGGCTCCTCATGGGGGGCTGCGACCTCGGCGTCGGTGCGTGGCGCGACCAGGCACGTTCCGGATTCGCGTCGCTGGTGAAGACGATGATCGACGAGCAGGGTGTGTTGGCCGAACAGACCCCCGGCTACGGACGCTTCGTCTGGGAGCGATGGGGTGCCGTCGAGGACCAGGTCGCCGCATGTGGTCTCACCCCCGTGCCCGACATCACGCAACGTCGCAGCGCGCTCCTGACCTGGCTGGCGTGGATGAGTGCTCCCGACGGGACGACGACGCCGATCGGCGATGCGTTCCGAACCGTCGAACCGCCGACTCCGGCCGGCTCGCCAACCGCCTACACGGTTCCCGGTGGCACCAAGGGCACCGCCCCCGACGGAACCTTGCGCGTGTTCGACGCCGGCTACGTCGTCGGACGCAATTCGTGGGTCGACCTCGCACGGTCGACGTACTGGACGTTCCGGTTCGGGCCCGGCCGCGACCATCACGGCCACGAGGATCACACCTCGGTCACCTTCTGGGTCGACGGTCGCGAGGTCCTGATCGACTCGGGGCACAGCGGGTACGGCGATGCCACGTACCGGGCCGCTCTGCAGAGCCCGGAGGCGCACAACGTGCTCGTCCTCCCCGACGTCCCACCCCGCCTCCGTACCCCGGCCGAACTCGTACGGTCCGACTCCGGACCCGGCTGGCGGTTCGACGAGGTTTCCGACGACGCCTACGCCTTTCAGGACGGCGGTCTCCGCGATGCCCCTCGCACACGCGGCGTGATCGTGCTGCCCGACGACGGGGTGATGGTCGTACAGGATCGGGCCACCCGCACGACCGACGGGCTCTTCGAACAGCTCTGGCACCTGCCTCCCGGTGCCGTCGTCACATCGCAGACCCGCACCGAGGTCGTGGCGCGACACCCCGAGGGGGACGTCGACATCCATGTGCTGCGGGTGCCGCTCCCCGGGCAGTCCCGTGGGACGACGTCGGTCGTCGAAGGACAGCCGGACCCTGCGCTCGGCTGGTTCTCCGAAGCGGACGGCCACCGTGTGCCGGCTCCCGTGGTCCGAGTCCGTGACACGGGCACCTCCGCCCGGATGATCACCGTGATCTCCACCACCCCCGTCGGCGGCGACATCTCGACGAATGCGAAGTCGGTCGATGGCGGCTGGACGATCGAGCTCGAGGCAGACGGCCTCCGCCGCACCATCGGCGTCGGGGTCGACGGTTCGATGCAGGTCGGGGCGCCCGATCCCGTGCCGGTGCTGACGCGCGGTGCTCGTCGGTGTTTGGCGGTGTCGGGTTCGCCGGGTGATGCGGCGGTGGTGAATCTGACGCCGGTGTTGGCCGGTGGTGATGGGTTCGGTGTGTTGGTGTCGTCGGATGTGTCGGGTGTGCCGAATGCGTCGAATGTGAACTATCGGGCTGGTTCGGTGGATCCGAATGTGGCGATTGCGCCGATTGGTGCTGATGGTCGGGTGTGTTTCCAGAATGCGGACTTGACGAGTGTGCATCTGGTGGCGGATCAGTTGGGGACGGTTCCGGCGGAGTCGTATGAGGCGGCGACGTCGTCGGGTGCGCCGCGTCGTCTGCTCGACACCCGTGAGGATGGCAAGGCGATCAAGCCGGGTGCTCGTCGGTGTTTGGCGGTGTCGGGTTCGCCGGGTGATGCGGCGGTGGTGAATCTGACGCCGGTGTTGGCCGGTGGTGATGGGTTCGGTGTGTTGGTGTCGTCGGATGTGTCGGGTGTGCCGAATGCGTCGAATGTGAACTATCGGGCTGGTTCGGTGGATCCGAATGTGGCGATTGCGCCGATTGGTGCTGATGGTCGGGTGTGTTTCCAGAATGCGGACTTGACGAGTGTGCATCTGGTGGCGGATCAGTTGGGGACGGTTCCGGCGGAGTCGTATGAGGCGGCGACGTCGTCGGGTGCGCCGCGTCGTCTGCTCGACACCCGTGAGGATGGCAAGGCGATCAAGCCGGGTGCTCGTCGGTGTTTGGCGGTGTCGGGTTCGCCGGGTGATGCGGCGGTGGTGAATCTGACGCCGGTGTTGGCCGGTGGTGATGGGTTCGGTGTGTTGGTGTCGTCGGATGTGTCGGGTGTGCCGAATGCGTCGAATGTGAACTATCGGGCTGGTTCGGTGGATCCGAATGTGGCGATTGCGCCGATTGGTGCTGATGGTCGGGTGTGTTTCCAGAATGCGGACTTGACGAGTGTGCATCTGGTGGCGGATCAGTTGGGGACGGTTCCGGCGGAGTCGTATGAGGCGGCGACGTCGTCGGGTGCGCCGCGTCGTCTGCTCGACACCCGGCAGTCATAGACCGCTCGAACCGACGTCAGGGCGACGGTGAGCCGGGGAGCATCTGGTCGATCTCCTCGGCGATCGGGCCGCTGAGCGTCGCCGCGAACTCCATCGTGAGGTGGTGCGGATCTCGCCGGACGACGATCCCGTCGACGATCGGAACGCATCGCGGCAGCGTCGGGCAGGTGATCGAGTCGAGGTCGAGGGTGCGAACCAGGTCCGATCGAGCGGCGATCGCTCGCTCGGCGGCCTCCTCGGTGCCCTGCGCATGCGCCTCGATCACACACTCCGATGCCATCGTCGCCGCTGAGAGACAACTGACCGGGTTGGCATCGAGATGGGGAAAGGGCTCGATGACCAGTACGGGGACACCGTGTTGCTCGAGTCGCTCGAGCGTCTCGATGGTCGCACGCTCGACGAGGCTTGCTCGGTCGAGGCCCTGCCACGCGGGATTCGGTGTGGTCATCGCACCTCGGCCCTCGACCGACGCCGGAAAGCCCGCCACGACGATCAGTTCGGGTTCGATCATCTCGATCCGTCCGCCGTAGGTGAGTTCGCGCCGCTCCGCACAGCGTCGGGACTTGTCGCCGTCGGCATCGCCGAGGAGTTCGAACTGCCACGGGCATCCCTGGGAGAAGTCGAGCGCCAGCGACATGTCGCGACCGGCCGCTACCTGCTCGAGGGCGGGGAGCAGCATCCGTGCGTGGCTGTCGCCGATGAGCAGCATGGTGCCGGCGGAGCCCTCGGCGACGAAGCAATCCGAGCCGTCGAGTCGCTCGCACGTCGGCACGTCGGGAACCGCGACGGCCAGCGCCGACCAGTCGACGTCGGGCACGACGACGTCGTCGGTGATCGCACCGTCGAGGGAGGACGACCGGGCGACGATGGTCGGGGTGCGATCGGCTTCCAAGAGCGCCGGCGCGACGACCAGCCCGGCGACGGTCGCCGCGGACACGCCCAGCGCGATCGCCACGACCGGCGCACGATCCAGCCGCGACGGCCGTCGAACCGGCCGTTCGAGCATCTCGGCGCTCAGCGCGGCGAGGGCCGTGCCGACGACGCCGGAAACCACGAGCGCACTGACCGGGCCCATGTCGACCAGCGCTTCGGTCAGCACCAACACCGGCCAGTGCCAGAGGTAGGTGCCGTACGAGATCTGACCCAGGTACCGAACCGTCGGTCGCGACAGCACACCGGTCGCCGCGGACCGGCCCAACTCGAGCGAGGCGATCGAACCGACGGCGACGACCGCGGCCAGCAACCCCCTGGTGGAAACGTCGACGTCGATCGCCGGTGTGGCGAGCAGGACGAACACGGTCAGGACGACGGGGGCGACGACGCCGACGGCCGCAGCGCCGCCTCGCCACCGCTCCACCATCGACCTGACGTCGTGCCGCCAGAACAGGAGTGCGAGCGCCGACCCGGCCAAGATCTGGTAGGCGCGTGCGTCGGTGCCCAGGTAGGCGCGGTTGGTGTCGCCGTCGGCGAGCACGATCTGTGCGGCGACGCTGAGCACGATCGCCACGATCATCGTCGCGAGCAACGAGGCGAACCGTGGGGCGAGCCGCCAGGCGACGATGAGGACGAGGGGGAAGCCGACGTAGAACTGTTCTTCGATGGCGAGCGACCAGAAATGGATGAACGGGCTCTCGGGCCCCTCACTGGCGAAGTAGTCGCTGCTCTCGTGCAGGAAATGCCAGTTCGCGAACCAGAGTGAGCTGGCCGTGGCATCGCCGGTCAGCGTCGATCGGTCGAAGGAGGTGAGCACGAGGAGCGCGCCGAGCGACGTGCCGATCACCGCGACGGTCGCCGCCGGGATCAGCCGTCGCGCTCGTCGGCCGTAGAACCTGGTCAAGCGGATTCGACCGTGGTTCGACAGGTCTTGGAGCAGCACCATCGTGACCAGATACCCCGACAGGGTGAAGAACAGGTCGACCCCGATGAAACCGCCGTCGAATCCGCTGACCCCTGCGTGGTACGCCACGACGAGGTACACCGCGACGGTCCGCAGACCGTCGAGGTGCGGGCGTTGGGCCCACGGTGTCGCGGAGGGAGCGAGCTGCCTCGCCGATTCGGGGAGGGCCGCGACGGATCGCGCCGCGTCGGTCATGTTCACCGCCGAGGCCGTGAGCTAATCGTCGGCTTCGTACGCGTTGGCGACATCATCCGCCGGACCGTCCATCACGATCTGCCCGGATTCGAGCCAGATCGCTCGTGAGCAGGTCTGGCGGATCTCGTTGAGGTTGTGGGTCACCATCACGAGGGTTCCGGCCTGTTGCTGCATCTCCCTCAACCGTTCGAGACTCTTTCGTCGGAAGTGACGGTCGCCGACGGCGAGCGCCTCGTCGATCAGCAGGATCGGCGGCTGCGTCATCGTGGCGATCGAGAACGTGAGTCGCGCCTTCATGCCCGAGCTGTACGTTCGCATCGGCCGATCGATCGCATCGGCCAGTTCGGAGAACTCGATGACATCGGGCATGCGGGCCTCGATCTCGTCGGGCAGCAACCCCATCGCGAGCCCGCCCAGCATGACGTTGCGACGACCCGAGAGTTGGGCGTCGAGTGCTGCGTTGACGGCGAGGAGTTGCGCCCGGCCGCGAATGAGGACACGTCCGGCCGACATCGGTTGGACCCCGGCGATCGCGCGCAAGAGGGTCGACTTGCCGGAACCGTTCGGTCCGATCAGCCCGACGGCTTGACCGACGCCGATCGTGAGACTGACGCCGCGGACGGCGTGGACCTCGGTGCCGCGCCGCGACCGGAAGCCGCTTCTCACGAGTTCGGCGAGCCGGAGATTGCGGTCCTCGAGCACCCGATACCGGATGTGTACGTCGTCGACGACGATCGCGGGCGGGGCCGATTCCGGTGCCTCGAGGGCCGGCCCGCTATCCCTCGCCATACGAGTCCTCCGCACGACGGAACCACCAGAGGCCGCCGACGAGCAGGACGGCCGACCAGGCGCCGGCGATCATCGCCAGCTGCCAGTCGATCACGTTTCCTTCGAGGACGGCGCCGCGGTAGATCTCGAGGAAGCAGTAGAGCGGGTTGAGTCGGAAGATGATCTCGTACGACTTGCCGTCGACGTAGGCGTTCACGTTGAACAGGACGCCCGAGAAGTAGAAGCCGAGCCGGAAGATGAACGGCAAGACCTGCTGCACGTCGGCCAGGTGACTCACCGAACGAGCGGTGATCATCGCGAGCCCTGCATTGAACGCGGTCTGCACCACGAAGAACGGGATCACCAGCAGCCAGCTGGCCGAAACGGGCTCGCCGGTGAGGAGCGCGACGACGAACATCACGGCGAACGGTGGAATCGTCGCGAGCGCTTCGGTCACCGTGGTCGTGATCGGGAGCGTGGCCCGTGGGAACGAGACCATCTTCATCAGTCCGCGGTACTTGACCAGACTGCGCGCTCCGGTGATCGCGCACTTCTGCGAGTAGCTGTAGACGAAGATGCCGATCGACAGGTACCCCAGGAAGTTGTCGACGCCGCGTGTGGTGTCGAGCACGAGCCCGAAGAACAGGAAGAAGACGCCGATCTGCAGCAACGGATTGAGCAGGTGCCAGAGGTTGCCGAGCACCGAGTTGATCTGCCGCGTGCGGAGCGCAGCCTTGGAGACGTAGGAGATGTAGTGGCGACGTTCCCAGATGCCGCGGAGGTACGACGGGAGGCGCTCGGCTTCGCGAGCGTCGGAGAGACCGTCGGTCGCGATGACACCCTGCGGGCTCGGCTGAGTCACTCGCAGGATGCTACCCGGGGGGTCCTGAGGAGTGCCGGTTCCGTCCGCTTGCCGGGGCGCAGGAGACGCGCCAGGAAACCGGTGCTCCACGAGAGTTGGCTGACGAGTAGCACGCCGGCAGTGCGGGTGAGCCGGGGAGCCCGGCGGCCCGCGACCACCGTGAGGACGCCGACCACGATGCCCGCTTGTCTGAGCCGCCGGGAGCGCAGTACGGCGACCGCCGCGAACGCAGCCCCTGGTACGACCAGGGCTGCTGCCGCCTGGCGCGCCCGAAGTGACTCGGGATACCGCCGGAGGACTTCGAGTTTCCACCAGCCGTACTCGTAGTACTGCTCGGCGAGTGCCCGCCAGGTACCCCGCGGCCGGTAGCCGACGCTCAGGGCCGGATCGAACCACACGTCGCCACCGGCGCGGCGGAGACGGATGTTCAACTCGTAGTCCTGGTTCCGGATCAGCGTCTGGTCGAACCAGCCGACCGCGTTGCCGGCGGAACGGTCGAACACACCCAGATAGACGGTGTCGACCGCCCCCTCGGCGCCGCCGACGCGGTAGGTGGCGCCGCCGGTTCCGACCCACGAGGTGGTCGCCGACGCGACCGCTTCTTCGAACGGAGATTCGGGTCGCGGCACCTGCATACCGCCGACGTTGACCGCCCCGGTCCGGCACATCGTCTCGACGGCCCGGGTGATGTAACCGTCGGACAGTTCGGCGTGTCCGTCGACGCGGACGACGATCGACCCGGAGGTGGCGGAGATCGCCGCGTTCAGGCCGGCCGGTGTGACGCCGGCCGGATTGTCGACGACGTGTACCCGGTCGTGCGCGGCGGCCAGTCGGGCGGCGACGGCGGCCGTGTCGTCGTCGGAGGGAGCGACCGCGAGACACACGTCGAACGGCCGCGGATAGTCCTGCGACAGGATCGACACCACCGCACGCTCCAACGTCGGGCCCTCGTTGCGGACCGGCACGACCACGGAGACGGTCGGCCAGCCGTCACGTTCGACGTCGCGCCTGTGACACGCCGCCCGCAGTGCGGGTCGTGCCTCAGACACGGCGGCTGAGCACGACCCAGACGGTGCGCAGCAGGATCTGGATGTCGAGCACGATCGACCAGTTGACGAGGTACTGGAGGTCGTAACCCAGCTTGAACGCGGCGTCGGTCTCGTACCGCCCGTTGATCTGGGCGAAGCCGGTGATGCCGGGTGGGAGTTCGTGGCGTCGGGCATACCCGGCGACGTCCTGCTCGATGGTGAGGATCATCTCCGGCCGCTCGGGGCGCGGCCCGACGAGCGACATCTCACCACGGAGGACGTTCCAGATCTGGGGGAGCTCGTCCGCTCGGGTCGACCGCATCCAACGCAGCGCCGGCACGACCCGTGGATCACCGGATGACGAGTACTGTGCCCCGTTCTCCTCGGCGTCGGGCACCATCGTGCGGAACTTGATGACCTCGAACCGGCGGCCGCGCAGGCCGACGCGGGTCTGACGGAAGAAGACGGGTCCGCCGGCGACCACCCGCACGTAGAGCGCCAACAACCCGAGGAGCGGCAGCACGATCGGCGCGATGGTGATCGTGACCACGAGGTCGAACAGGCGCTTGAGCCGCAACTGGTGCGACGCCATCGCGTGGGTCCGCATCCGGGTGAACGGCATCCCGGCGATCTCGCGTACCGACTGGAGGCCGAGCAGGGTCTCCCTGGCGCTCACGCGCTGGTGGACGCCGACGCCTTCACGGTCGAGCGCGGTGAGCGGCTCGGGGAAGGCCGACGAGAACGCCGACAGGTCGAGCAGCAGGACGTCGGTCGCGGTCGTACCGTGGACGCGGTCGAACAGCTCGGTCGTGTGTTCGGCCGTGCCGACGACGACGGCGTGCGAGGCACCGGCGAAATGCCGCTGCGCCAACTCGACCGCCACGCCGTGGCCGACGAGGAGCACCCGTGAGGGGCCCATCCGACGATTCGCGAAGTAGCGGCTGATCGTGCGGTTGGCGGTGAGCCACACCGACGCGACGATCAGGAGCACCCCGAGGTTGAGACGGGGCATGAGGTATCGATCGGTGAGGACCGCGGCGAGACCGTCGATCGCCACGGCGATGCCCGTCGCGACGGCGATACGGGGGAGCCACGGTCGGTAGCCGAGGCGGGGTTCGCGCTCGTACAGGCCGGCGAAGTAGTTGACCAGCAGGTGGATCGCGGTCGCGAGGCCGAACCCGATCCAGTAGTGGCTCCGGGGATACGTCGGCCAGGTCCAACCGAACCGGACGAGATTGATGACCACCATCGACGCGAACAGGCTGACCGCGTCGAGCACGAAGAGGAACCGGAAACCACGATCCCACATCCAGCCGAGCGGTCGGCCGGCACGGCCGATGGCGCGCTCGATCGCCTCGGGGAACGGCTGCACCTCGGCAGTCTCGGGCTCGAGTCCCGGCGGTCGGGTCATCTCACGCATGGGCGATCACCTCGCAGCGTACTCCTGGTCGGCGTTCGAACGCCGTAGCCTCGGTGTTATGAACGACCGGGTGGACGCCGCGGCGATCGAACGCCGGCTCGACGAGTTGGAGCGTGAATCGCAGGAGCGCCGCGCCGAACTCCGTGCGTTGGCGGCCGAACTGCCGGCGGCCACGAGTCGCCGGGCGTACCTGCGTTCGATGGTCACCGGCGTGATCGATGCCCCCGACAAGCCCCAGGTGGCCAAGCGCGTGGCGTCGAAGGTCGCACGCACCCCTGCTGACCTGGTGCGACGCCTCCGGGCTCGCTGACATGGCCGACGTCGCCGTGCGGGATCTCAACGTGTACGTCGCCCCGCGCGGCAACGCGTTCATGACCGACATCGCCCGCTGGATCACCGAAGCGGGAGCGCTCACGGGCCGCACGGCCCGGCTGGTCGACGACGGTTCGACCCCCCACGACTCCGACGCGATCAACCTCGTGGTGGCGCCGCACGAGTTCTACCTGCTCGGGGGCGACGACGACGCCACCATCGACCGCTCGGCCCGCCTGAGCGTTCCTGTGTGCACCGAGCAGCCCGGGACGCGCTGGTTCGACATCGGTCTCGTCACGGCTGCGGCGGGTCGGATGGCGCTCGACATCAACACGCACGGGGTGGCCGCACTGCAGGCTGCCGGTGTCGATGCGGCGCACCTCCGGCTCGGCGGCGTCCCGTCGATGGTCGCCCCGAACGTCGAGCGCGACATCGACGTGGTGCTCCTCGGCGGCAAGACCGAGCGGCGGGCGGCCCGCCTGGCGGCCATGGCGCCGGGACTGTGGCAGCACCATTGCGACCTGCGGCTGTTCTCGTTCTCCAAGCCGGTACGGCCCGACACGCCCGGGCTCGTGTTCGGCGACGACAAGTACCGCCTGCTCGCCCGCAGCCGCATCCTGCTCAACATCCACCGCGACGATCAGCGCCCGGGCTACTTCGAGTGGGCCCGCATGATCGAGGCGATGGCGAACGGCTGCTGCATCGTCACCGAGCCCGTCACCGGGTTCGAGCCGTTCGTCGAGGGCCGCGACTTCATCGCCACCGACGATCTCGAAGGTGCCGTGGCCGAACTGTTGGCCGACGACGCCCGTTGCCGGGAGATCGGCGAAGCGGCCCGTCGCGCAGCGATCGAGATGCACCCGCTGGAAGCCTCGATCGCCCCGTTGCTCGACCGACTCGATCGGCTTCCCGCACCGGAACCCGCGCCGCGTCGGACGCCGAAGTACCGGCAGCGGATGGTCGCCGCCGAGCAGCGGCCGCTGCTGCCCGTGTTCCGGCCGAACCGCGCGATCCGGACGAAGTTGTACCGAGCGCTGATCGCCGAGACCAACCTGCAGCGGCGGATCGAGCGGGCCCGATCGCTGCTCGTGTACGGCGTCGACGACCACACCGAGATCGTCGAGTCCGAGGCGTACGGCACCGCGTCTCCCCAGGTCAGCGTGGTCGTGACCTTGTACAACTACGCACACCTGGTGTTGGAGACACTCGACTCGATCGCGGCGAGTGTCGGCGTCGATCTCGAGGTGATCGTCGTCGACGACCACTCGTCCGACGACGGCCGCGTCGTCGTCGAGCGGTTCATCGGCGAGCATCCCGATCTGCCGGTGCTGCTGCTCGGCAGTGATATCAACCGTGGGTTGCCGGCCGCCCGCAACCTCGGGTTCGCTCACGCCCGTGCCGACCGGGTCATGGTGATGGACGCCGACAACCTGGTCTACCCGAACGCCATCGCGCGGCTGTCGCAGGCGCTCGACGACGACCCCGATGCCGCGTTCGCGTACTCGTCGCTCGAGGAGTTCGGTGTCGAACCCGGTGTGCGGAGCGCCATGGCGTTCAGCGTCGAGCGACTCTGCGCCGGCAACTACATCGATGCCCAGGCGATGATCCGGCTCGACGCCTGGGCCCGCCACGGCGGCTACCGCACGGGTGACGAGATGATCTTCGGCTGGGAGGACTGGGAGCTGTGGCTGAGGATCGCCGCGGCCGGCGAGCACGGCGTCCACGTCGCCCAGCTGCTCGGTCGATACCGGACCCAGGCGGAGTCGATGCTCAGCACCACGAACCTGGTCGCGGACCAGATGATGGAACACCTCCAGGCCGTTCATCCCGGTCTGCCGTGGTCGATCGACTGACGATCCCCGCCGGTTGGGCCGCGAGCCGCACTACGCTCCCGATCCATGTCTTCGGCGAGTGAACTGATCGCGCGCCGCGAGCTCCTCTGGAACCTCACGCTGCGGGAACTCCGCGGCCGGTACAAGCGCAGCTTGCTCGGATGGGGCTGGTCGCTGCTCAACCCGATCGCGTTCATGCTGGTCTACACGTTCGCCTTCTCGATCGTGATCGGCGCCAACCCCGACCCCGGCGTCCCCAGCGGGAACTCGTCGTACGCATTCTTCCTGCTCTGCGGGCTGCTGCCGTGGTCGTTCTTCAACGTGTCGGTCGGTGAGGCGATGGGCAGCATCGTCAGCAACGGCGCACTCGTCCGCAAGGTCGCCTTCCCCCGTGAACACCTCGTCGTCGCCACGATCCTCGCCGGGATGTTCACGCTGGCGATCGAGCTCACCGTGCTCAGCATCGCGCTCGCGCTGTTCGGATACATCGTGCTGCAGTGGCTGCCGCTCGTGATCCTGACCTCGCTCGTCCTCGCGGTGTTCGCCGCCGGATTCGGACTCGCGCTGGCTGCCGCCAACGTCTACTTCCGCGACATGACGTACCTGTGGGGCATCGTGGTCCAGGCATGGTTCTTCTCGACGCCGATCGTGTACCGACCGGGGTTGGTCGCCGAACGGCTCGACGAGTACCCGACGATCGTGCGGATCTACAACGACCTGCCGATGGCCGTCGTCGTGCGCGTGTTCCGCGATCTCATGTTCAACCTGCGGATGCCGCGGTTGATCGACTACGGGCTGCTGACGGGGTATGCCGTGGTCGCGTTGCTGTTCGGCTGGTGGCTGTTCGACAAGCTCGAAGGCCGGTTCGCCGAAGAGCTCTGACCGCCGCTGCGCCGTCCGGTCGGCGCCGTCGTCAGGGGTAGAGATTCCACGTGCCGCCGAGCGTCACGAGGCCGCGGTCGCCCGACTCGCCCTTGAGCACGTCGAACTTGACGAACCGGCTCCGCACGTCGTACTCGCGCTGGCCCGACTCGTCGACGACCGAGCAGCTCATCTCGTAGGTGCCCTCGGTGAGCGGCAGCGTGTCGAGCTCGAATCTGATGATCCGTTCACCGTGGACCACGTCGATGAACGCGTCGCGGTTGCGGGTGCTGACCTCGGAGACGAGCGTCGCGTTCTGGTCGTAGATCGACAGCACGATCTCCGGGGCGATCACCGGCTCGTCCGCGGTCAGCAACAGCTGGATCGCGTGTGGTTCGCCGGACACGGCGAAGTCGATGGGCTTGTTGTCGGAGCCGAGGATCTCGACGGCGGCGACCTGGACCTCGCCGGTGCCCCAGCGGAGCCCGTCGAGGTACTGCACCGACCGACCGTCGTGGGTGGTCTGCATGTACGCCTCGGTGATGTCCTGCGGCGGGCCGATCATGCGGAGGTTGCCGTGGTCGATCCACGCCGCCCGCTTGCAGAGCCGGACCACGTCGGACATGCCGTGGGTGACGAGCACGATCGTCTTGCCGCGGTCGCGGAAGTCGGCGATCTTGTCGCCGCACTTGGCCTGGAAGTCGGCGTCGCCGACGGCGAGCACCTCGTCGATGATCAGCACGTCGGGGTCGACGTTGACCGCCACGGCGAACCCGAGCCGGACGAACATGCCCGACGAGTAGTTCTTCACGGGGGTGTCGATGAACTGTTCGAGACCGGAGAACTCGACGATCTCCTCGAACTTCTGATCGACCTGGCGTCGCGACACACCCAGGATGGCGGCGTTGAGGTACACGTTCTCCTTGCCGCTGAGCTCGGGATGGAAGCCGGCACCCAGTTCGAGCAGGGCCGAGATCGAACCGTCGACCGAGACCGTGCCCTCGTCGGGTTGCAGGATCTTCGTCAGACACTTGAGCAGCGTCGACTTGCCGCTGCCGTTGTGCCCGATGATGCCGAAGGTCTCGCCCTCGTGCACGTCGAAACTGATGTCGCGGAGCGCCCAGAAGTCTTCGTAGGTGCTGCGCCGCAGGTTGAGGAGCGACTGCTTGAGCGACTGGTTGCGTTCGTGGAACAGCCGGAAGCGCTTCGACAGGTGCGAGACGTGAACGACCGGTTCAGCGTTGCTCGTCGTGGAAGACATCGCCCTGACGCTATCCGTCGCCGGGCTCCGCAGGCGCGACGCCCGTGCCGGGGAGCGCTCCCGGCCTGGTTCCGCCGCGTCCGGCCCGCCGTGCCGGAACCAGGTGGATTGGTAGGGTCCTCGCCATGTCAGAGCCCGCCGACGGCGACACACCGGGCGACCGTCCACCGGGTTCGTACGACGACACGCCGGTCGCCGGTGTCGTCCTCGACCCGCCATCGGAGACCGACGACCGTGCCGACGAACCGGAGCGCGACGCTGCGGTCTGGGTGCGCGACGACTGGTACGTGTGCGTCGGGCTGTTCCTGGTCTCGCTCCTGTTCGTCGGGCTCCACCAGGCCTCGTACGAGACCCTCTCGCCGATCGACGAACTCCAGCACGTCGACTTCGTGATCCGAGCCGGCGAGTTCGACATCCCGCTCCGGAACGAGCGCATCGGGCAGGAGGCGATGGCCGAAGCCGCCTGCCGGAGCGTCGACGCGCCGGGGTACGAGGGGCCCGGGTGCGGCCTCGAGGAGTACGACCCCGCCGACTTCCAGGAGAACGGATTCAACACGGCCGCCTCCCAGTTCCCGCCGTACTACGTGGTGACCGGTGTGGCGGCTCGGGTCCTGACCGGGATCGGCGTGTTCGACAGCAAGGTCACCGCGGCACGCACCCTCGGCGCCGTCTGGGCCGGAGCCGCATGGTCGGTCGCCTGGTACCTCATGGCACTGCTCGGAATCCGCCGCCGGGCGAGGGCGGTGGCGCTGTCGCTCCTGCTCGTCACGCCG